>NZ_CP092107.1:1200000-1884983 GCF_029016485.1 Vibrio sp. JC009
TTCCCTGAAACTCCCTGACGGAGTTTTTCAGGTTCTGATTCTTTAAAACGGTATCGTGCCAGAC
Source organism: Vibrio sp. JC009 (assembly GCF_029016485.1). NCBI lineage: Bacteria > Pseudomonadati > Pseudomonadota > Gammaproteobacteria > Vibrionales > Vibrionaceae > Vibrio > Vibrio sp. JC009. The sequence continues at coordinate 1,200,065 of NZ_CP092107.1, forward strand.
GGTATAGTATGACTCGTTATTTTTACTGAACTTCTGCTCGCCACCGGCTTTCAGGCCCAGTTCGGTGATATGCCAGCCGTCCTCTTCTCTGTTTATCCAGCCCAGCTCGTTCAGTAGCTGGTTAATCTTTTTGGCATTCAGGTTTAACACTTCTCCAAGCTGAGTCGCCGAGTAGTGCTTTCCGGCACTTATTGCAGTATCAATCAGCAGGTTCTGAGGCCACACAATAAACTGGCCATATTTGGAATGATTAACGTATTCGCCACCGAACTTTTCACCTAAGTCAGTCAGTACCCACTTATCTTCATGTCTCACTATATAGCCGAACTTAGCAAGCTCTGAGAAGAGTGCTTTCGGTTCTGTTTGTTTTAACTTTGCCAGCGCGGTTGTGGATACTTTCTCAGTCATAGTTGCGGGTATTGTCAGTTAGGTTTGTTATTAGGTTAACTTAATTTTTTGCTTTTTTGAAAGGGAATGCTCCTGGCTGATTTGATGTTTGCTGATGATTTTACAGTGTAAATAGGGGGGCTGGAAAATTCGTAGTCTGCTAACCATACTTATACCGAGGATGAAATTGTGTGTAATGATGAATTGGATGGGAGTTTGTTATGAAGAATGAACTTGATCCGGGCAAAGTACTAAGAGCTTATGAATTAATTATGGATCGCGGTACTCCGACAGAGCATGGAAAGTTTTATGAGGGCCTTGAGGCTTTCTCTGATTACGATGGTTACAACGTATTTATGCGTGGTAATGGTGTTGAACTGAAAGTAGGGTTCCACAACACTTATCATCTTGAATATGATCAGGAGCATTTGCGTGACAGCTTCCTGAAAAAAGTAGAAGCACTTAACAAGTAAGCACTTCTTATTCGTTTTTATGATTCCCGCATTTAAGCGGGAATCTGTTTTTCTAGTAAAACATGGCGTAGTTAAGCATCAGATGCACACCTATGCTGACGGCGTAGCCAAAGCCGATTACCGGCGTCCATCTCAGGTGCCCGAAGAAGGTATACTTGCCGTGCGCCGCGCCCATCAGCGCCACGCCGGCTGCCGAGCCGATAGATAGCATGCTGCCGCCAACCCCGGCGGTCAGTGTCACCAATAACCAGTTACCCATAGACATGTCCGGGCTCATGGTTAATACCGCAAACATCACGGGAATGTTATCAACAATTGCGGAAAGAATGCCCACCACAACATTGGCCCAGATTGGGTCCCACTGGGTGTACATTACATTGGAAACCAGTTCCAGATAGCCAAGCAGACTTAAACCGCCCACACACATTACCACGCCATAGAAGAAGAGCAGGGTGTCCCACTCCGCATGCGATACCCGTTTAAATACATCAAAGGGGACGACTGAGCCTAAACGCTGCAATGCCGCTTCATCGTGTGTTGCCACAGCCCGTGCCCGTTTTTTCGCTAATGAAGCGGGCAGGGTTTTGACCAGAAAGAAGCCAAAAAACTGCAGATAGGCCAGTCCCATCATCATGCCGATAACCGGAGGGAAGTGAAGAACGCCATGGAAGCCAACCGCCGTCATTATGGTTAGTAAAAACAGTCCGACAATTCTTTTGGCACCTCGCTTTAGTTCTATATATTCATTTGTGGCTTCAGGGCTCTCATTAGGGATAAAGAAAGACATGATAAGCGCAGGTACCAGGTAATTGATCACAGAAGGGAGGAACAGGTGCAGAAACTGGGAGAAACTCACTAATCCGGCCTGCCAGACCATAAGCGTGGTTATATCTCCAAACGGGCTAAATGCCCCCCCCGCATTTGCGGCAACTACAATATTCACGCAGGCAAGGTTAATAAATTTGGTATGGTTTCCGCCAACTTTCAGTACCACAGCGCACATAAGCAGAGCGGTTGTCAGGTTATCGGCAATAGGGGAGATAAAGAATGAGAGAAAGCCGGTTAACCAAAACAGAGTCCGGAAGTTGAACCCCCTGCCCACCATCCAGGCTCTGAGGTAGTCAAACAGCCTTCGCTCTTCCATGGCGTTTATGTAGGTCATGGCAACAAGCAGGAACAGCATTAGTTCGGCATATTCCAGCAGGTTGTGCTCTATGGCGGCATGGGCCACTTCCATCTGGCCATGCTGTTGATAGACATAGCCGATCATTATCCAGATAAGTCCGGCTGCCAGTAATACGGGTTTGGACTTTTTTAGCTTGAGGAATTCTTCACCCATCACAAGCGCATAGGCAATCACAAAAATAGCCAGTGATGCGTATCCGACATCTGACGTTGTCAGCCCTGCTATGGGATGCCCGTAGGATGTTGCAAATACGGGTAGTGAAACCACAGAGAGAAGAAAAGAGTATAGGGTCCTTTTTATTATCATTGCTATCTCAGCTCCTTATCAGATGTTGGTTTATTAACATCGTGTTCAGGTCTTTGAATACCATAGAAGCATTTTAGTTCAGGAATAGCCAATGTGGTGTGAGGAAAGGCATAGTCATTTGAATTAATGTCAATTTTACGCTTTGTCTACTATTCTTTTTAATAATAACACCTGAGCCTTTAGGTCAGTGAAGATGAAGTATGTATTAGGACAGCGGGCAACAGTAATGGGCTTTCTGGCTGCATTTACTGCTCTCGCGATACTCATAATTGAACATCAGCATTCTCGTGATGAAGGGCTGACCCAGCAAAAAGTGCTGAGCTCTGCACAGCGGGAGCTGTTGGTGGTTCGTTCCAATCTTGAAGCCGATATTTATTCTGACGTGTTTTATGCCAATAGTGTGGCAACGCTTGCCAGTGTTTCTCCGGATTCTGCGATTAAAAACTGGGACAGGCTTTCCGCAGAGCTGTACGACAAGGCAAAGCATCTGAAGAATATCGCACTGGCTCCCGATGACGTTATCCGTTTTATTTATCCGCATAAAGAGAATGAAAAGGCACTGGGGCTGGATTTTAGAACTGTACCTGCTCAGTGGGAAACGGTGAAACAAGCCAGAGAGCTGCAGTCAATATTTTTGGCCGGTCCTATTAACCTGGTTCAGGGGGGAGTTGGCCTGATTGCCCGTATGCCGATATTTACTGATCCGCCGGATCATAAAGAGTACTGGGGAACAGCCAGCATTGTTATGGATCTGGAAAGCCTGTTTCAGGCTGCCGGGGTTAATCAGTTGCAGGAGAAATATGATCTGTCTATCCGGGGAAAAGACAGCTTAGGCTCTCTGGGGGACATCTTCTGGGGCAATCCCGGGGTATTTGACAGTACCTATGTCAGTGAAAGGGTTAGCCTTCCTTCTGGTTCCTGGGAGATGGCCGTCTCGCTTGATTCTGTATTTTCCGGGCTTAAATGGCATCAGAAATACACCTCCCGTCTGATAGGCTATCCGATTTTAGTCGTTCTGCTTTTGATGGCAGCGGGCATCTATTATCAGTATCAGCTTGTCAGTCAGCGTTCACTTAAAGACGATCTGACGGGGTTGCCAAACCGGCGTTACTTTATTTATACCCTGGAACAGATGATGGAGGATGTGCGTAAAAAAGAGAGTGGCTTTACGCTTTTAGATGTGGATCTGGATAAGTTCCGGTCGGTGAATGACACCTATGGTCACGCTGTCGGGGATAAATTCCTTGCTGAGATTTCCCGCAGGATCAAACACGCTCTGCGCGCATCAGATATTGTTGCCAGAGTGGGTGGCGATGAGTTCTTGATCATTCTTCCCCGGGTGATCCAGGAAGAGGATGTGGTGCGTATTGTGCGTAATTTAGAAGAGGTGATTGTTAAGCATCCGGTTCAGTTTGGATATAGCCGGATCTATCCGGAAGTCAGTATTGGTTATGCAATATATTTAGATATGGAGGTTAGCTCGGACGAGCTGATTAGTCTGGCTAATAGTGATATGTATGAGGTTAAGGTGAAGAAGCGGTGAGAATATGGCTGTGGGGCTATGGGATAACACCATAGCCCCTGGTTTGCAGCTTTACAGAGGCATTACTCTGTTTCTTCCAAGGCTTTTGGCTTTGTAGAGCTGTTTGTCTGCATTATCAATTAGTGCGATAGGGCTTTCTCCCGGTACAAACTCAGCGACACCGATTGAAGCAGAAATATTGCCAATCTGCTCTCCCGTGCGCTTATCCTTCACTGTGATTTTTTCGATAGCGCGTCTGACTGATTCAGCAAACTGGCGTGCCACTCTGAGTGATTTGTTCGGAACCAGCATTGCAAACTCTTCACCGCCGTAGCGGTATGCAGCAATGCCCTCACGGCAGCTTATTTGCAGTCGTTTGGCGATGGCTTTGATTACCGTATCACCAAAAATATGGCCATACTGGTCATTCAGATCTTTGAACTTATCGATATCGATTAAAATCAGACAAAGCGGATGTGAATCCGGGCTGCTGCAGTAGCTGGACATATCCTTGTCAAAGGCTCCGCGGTTAAGCAGGCTCGACAGGCTGTCATACAGAGCATCTTTCTGTACTTCTTCCAGCTGTTTCTTCAGATTGGATATCTCTTTACTGGCGCTGTTTAACTGAGAGTTAAAGTATTTGGTAGAGTCGCGGATCTCTTTTGATTCTGCGACAAACTCCTTCAGCATGCCCATCACTTCGTCAAAGGTAATGCCATCATTTTCTATTTTGGCCAGATTTTCGAAGTTTTTGTCGATCATGTTCTGAAATGCGCTGGTGTCATCAAGCGTATCTTTCATTGACTGAAAAATCTCACTGACCAGAACTTCCAGGTTGGTTTTTAACTCACGGACATTCGCTTCTGTCTGACTGGCAATATACCTGCGATACAGCTCCTCATTGTGACTTGGCAGACACAGGCCATACTCACTGATGATTTCATCAAGTTCTTCATTCAGAGCGGGCTGAGTTTGATCAACATAGGTGTACCACAACGCATAGTTTGTCGGCGTTGTGGGTACCTGGTTTTTGATCATCAGCGGAACAGCTCTCCGCAGGTTTTCTGTTGCTTTATGGAATTCTTCTTTATTCATCTATCTCTGAACTTAGCCGGATAAACCGAAAATCTGTTTTTACTAGCCTAGATTAATGTTAGCGAATTTCTTATACAGTTTCCTATACATAATTCAATAATCTTTCGTTTTGTTGAGCTACTCACGTATCTGACAGTTTAACTGATACATCCTAACCTAAATCTTTTCAGCTTTTTAGATCCATTATTGAGATAAATAGTTTCATAAGATCTTGATTCAGATTTTATGATTTGAAACCGATAGAAAAAAATCCGCACAATGGCGGATTTTCTGTCGGGAAGCTCTATTCGCTATCTTCGAATTTTTCTGCATAACCTTTTGGTGGAGGAGTCCATTCACGTTCAGACAGCGAGTGCACACCGCGCTTATCGGTTCCCATGGCTTCTGCAAGGTGCTCCTCAAGCTTCATAAACAGTTTGCGGTAGTGATTGTCAAAACGCTCACCTTCTGAGTCATCAGCCCATGCTTCATAAAGCAGATCCGATTTTTTATCCTCAACGTTTTTGTATGCGTTTCTCTGCTGTTCAATCATAAACGGATGGTGTCCCATCGTTTTCATTGCATGGGTGCCCAGCTCAAGAGCGGAATGATAGGTTTCTGACTCGATAATATCAGCGCCAGCCTGACGCAGACGATAGCCGTGACCACGGTCGAACGCCCTGGCGACAACCTTCACCTGAGGGTAGGTATGCTTCACATACTTAACCAGCTCCACACTGCTGTCCTGATTGTCTATGGCAACAACCAATGCTGCGGCATCTTCGATTCCTGCGGTATGCAGAAGCTCAGGGCGGGTTGCATCACCAAAGTAGGCCTTGGTGCCCAACTGCCTCATCATATCCACCTGAGCGGCTTCCAGATCCAGAACCACCGTTTTTACACCGTTGGCGATCAGAAGGCGGTTAACTACCTGCCCAACCCGGCCGATTCCCGCAATGATCACGCTGCCGGTTTCATCAATGTTGTCCTGCTCTTTATCGTTAGACTGTTTTTCGAATCTTGGCAGGATGACCTTATCGAAAAGAATAAACAGGCCCGGAGTCAGGAACATAGACAGGGCAACCACCAGAGACAGCGGTTTAGCCAGTTCTGGCGGAAGTACGTGGTTCTGAACCGTAAAACCAAGCAGAACAAAACCAAATTCACCGGCCTGCGCAAGGCTTAGGGTTACCAGCCATCTGTCGCTGCCTTTGATGCGGAAGACAAGCGCCAGAACAAAAAGCACGGCGGCTTTCACCAGAATAACACCCAGCGTCATGGCCAGAATAAATCCAAACTCATCAACAAGAATCGAGAAATCGATACCAGCACCTACCGTGATAAAGAACAGACCGAGCAGCAGTCCTTTGAAAGGATCGATGTCGGACTCCAGTTCATGGCGGAATTCACTGTTTGCCAGAACCACACCGGCAAGGAAGGTGCCCAGAGCAGGAGAGAGCCCAACCAGGCTCATCAGCGCAGCGATACCGATAACCAGCATAAGCGCGGTAGCGGTAAAGATTTCTCTTAACCCGGAATTGGCAACAAAGTGGAACAGCGGGCGGCTTAAAAAGTGTCCGCCAACCACAACGACGGCAATGGAAGCGACGATAATCAGGCCATAAGCCCAGCCAGGCAGTCCGGCGACAAGGTTCAGCTGATCATGGTGGTCGGCGGCTTCAGCAAGGTGGCTTGCTGCTTCTACCAGCTCAGGAATTGCCAGAAGCGGGATAAAGGCAAGCATTGGAATTACGGCGATATCCTGGAACAGCAGAATAGAGAAGGCATTTTGAGCGCCTTCAGTACGGCTCAGGCCTTTTTCACTGAAGGTCTGGAGCACAATCGCCGTTGAAGAAAGAGAGAAAATCAGACCAATGGACAGAGCAATGCTCCAGCTCTGGCCCATGGCCATAGCGATGGCCATCACTGCGGCAGCGGTGGCCCCGATCTGAAGTCCGCCCAGACCGATAAGTTTGTTGCGCATGCTCCAGAGCATTTTCGGCTCAAGTTCCATACCCACCAGAAACAGCATCATAACCACGCCAAATTCAGCGAAGTGCTGAATGGTTGTGGTTTCAGAGCCCACCAGACCGGTTACCGGACCGATTACAACACCGGCAATAAGGTAGCCAAGCACAGAGCCAAGGCCGAGTCTTTTGGCGATTGGCACGGCAATAACGGCTGCAACTAAATAGACAAACGCCTGAAGAAATATTCCCGTCATGCCTCGTCTCCTGTAATGATGGTGTCTAAGTGGCGGTTTAATTTGTCGACTTTTCTGGCAGCGTTGAGGTCAATCTCATCACCAACCAGGGCGTAAAGGAATCTTACCCATTGCGCCACATGTTCTTCTATCCGGCCCTCTTCTGCTGCCGTTCTTGACCCAAACAGGGCGAAAGGCGGAAGGTAATTCATTCCGGTGATATTTGCCATCTGCTCCATAGGGCGTAAAAGCTCGTTAATGGTGAAGTGGTTAAATCCCTCAGCCTGGTAAGCATCTTCTTTGCCTCCGGCAGAAAGGGCGCACAGGAAAGTTTTTCCTTTTAACGCGGTTGCTGTGTGGCCATAAGCAAAGCCATATTCCAGAACCAGATCCTGCCACTCTTTAAGAATTGCCGGAGTGGAGTACCAGAACAGAGGAAACTGAAAAATGATCACGTCGTGTTCGATAAGGCGGTTCTGCTCCCGTTCAATATTGATGTTTAGTGTTGGGTATTCCGCGTAAAGATCCACTGCGGTCACCTCACTGATCTGTCTGGCGGCTTCAAACAGAGGCTGATTCACCTCAGAGCGGTGTTGTGACGGATGTGCATATAGCACTAAGACTTTTTTCTTCTGCATATTATTTGTCCTGATAATCACTTATCTGATATAGGGCTTCTTGATAAATAAAATAATGACACAGGCTGGTTTATGCAGCCAGTACGCTGTTGCGAAAACAGTATTAAGAATTGGTTAATAAAACAGCCAAATTAGTTTGACTTACACCTGTACGCTGATATTCTAGCGTACAAGTGTAAGCTGAAAGTTAAGTGAATGGATTATGACTTCTCAAAGTAACCGAAAGCCGCCTCTGATCTGGCTAAATATTATTATTTTTGCTGTCAGTCTGGGCCTGGCAGTGATTATTACGCCCTGGTATGGATTTACCCATGGGTATGGGATAGAGCACCTTATCTGGCTGTTAGTGGCGTTTAGTTTTACCAACCTGTCTATTACGGCGGGTTACCACAGGTTATGGAGCCATAAAGCCTATGAAGCCCATCCGGTGTTAAGAGTACTGTTTGCTTTAGGCGGAGCCTTTGCGCTGCAAAACAGTGCGCTTCACTGGTCTTCGGATCACAGGGTTCATCACAAGTTTGTGGATGATAATGACAAGGATCCCTATTCAGCCAAACGTGGCTTCTGGTTTTCTCATATCGGCTGGATGCTGCGTGACTATAATCAGTCCCACAATAACGACTACAAAAACTGCCGCGATCTGAAGCGCGATAAAATTGTTATGTGGCAGCACAAGTATTATGTGCCGTTAGCGGTTGCAACAAACGTTCTGATTCCTTTGGCATTAGGGCTATTGCATCAGGACATCATTGGTATGTTTCTGATTGTCGGGGCGCTTCGTTTAACCCTGAGTCATCACAGTACCTTTTTTATCAACTCTCTGGCCCATGTCTGGGGTAAGCAGACCTTTACTGATAAAAATACCGCCCGGGATAATGGCGTTCTGGCGCTTCTGACATTTGGTGAGGGTTACCATAACTTCCACCATATTTTTGAAAATGATTACCGTAACGGTATCCACTGGTGGGACTATGATCCGACTAAGTGGCTGATCAAAGCCGGGACCTGGGTTGGGCTCACCAGCAAACTTCGCAGAACATCCAGTTTTAAGATAGCAAAAGCCAAAGAGGCCATGCTGCTGAAAAAAGCTCAAGCCAGAATCGCGTTAAAGTCAGGATCTGACCGGGTGCTTGACCAGTTACAGAGCGAATTCGATGCGCTTGTAGCAACAATGGAAGAGTACTACGAAGTGAAAAAGCAGCTAATGGAAAGTAAAAAAGGCGATATCGTTAAGCGATATGAGCGCGCAGTATTAAAAATAAGATATCAGCAAATTCAGCTAAGCCTGAAAACCAGAAAGCAGAGCTGGCATACCTTGCTATCGCGCTATGCAGTCCATTGAGTTGTCTGTTTATTAAACGAACCCTCTGGGATAAATCAGAGTTTAGAGCTATATAGCTAAAACTAAATAGTATATAAAACTAGTTTGACGTTTTTATGATCTCTTTCTATGGTTGATTATAATTCAATCAACCATAGGGAGGTGCACTATGAAAAGAAACAGTAAATCTTATCGTCTGCAACTGATTAAGGAGAGCGCATTAAGGCATGAACGCCGCTGTAGTAGCGACCCCATGGTAAGACATATCGAAACTCTTATTGAAGAGCATTCCAGTTCCGATACCGAGACTAATCCGCAAAACCGGTTTGCCGGGCATCATTATGATGAACGCATTGATGGCTGGGTAAGTGACAAGTGGTCTCAGATAAAATAAGCCTTTGAAGTGAGCCCGTATTGGCCTGTTGCGGGTTCTGATAGCCGAAAGCACATCTGCTATTGATAAATAAATTTCTAACCGTAGAATGTATTTGTCATATTTATATAATACAATTCGTCTGACTGCAGACCCCCAGCAGTAACCAGCTTAAATTTGAATAACCTAAAGGGCTCATCATGTTGTTTAACCTTTCGATTACGCCAAAACTTTTAATAGCAAACGTTTGCGTTTTGCTATTAATGTTGACGCATTATCTGTTAACTGGCGGTATGCCTGTTTCTTATTATCTGTTTGGAATTATTGTGTTGATGGGAATTAATGCTGCAGTGGTTTATCAGGCTATTGCAGGTCAGATATCTCAGGTGAATAAAAAGCTCAGCCAGCTTAATTCAGTTTATGGGGAGGAAAGCCAAGCTGACTTGCTAGGTAAAGTCGAGTCTCTGATGGGGGTGTATGAGTCAGCTCAGGCGCAAGTTGAAACGCTTAAGCGTGAAAACAGTGAGTTTCAGGCAGAGATCTCCAGTCTGGAGTTGGCAAAAAAACAGAGCAGTGAAGAGAAAGATGCCCGTATTCAGCAGATGGCAACTGTTGCCGCTGACATGTTTGATACCCTTGAGCAGCTCTCAGTGCTGACTGAAGGAACATCGAATGCCGTGGGTGAAATAAAAGCGACAATTACCAATAGCTGCGCAAACCTGGAAATGATGGCGGCCGGAACTCAGTCTGATGCTGAGTTTATCGGTGGTTTTAAGGGTGATATTTCAGCGCTGGGAGACAGTGTTGCAACCATTAATGATTTGGCTCTTGAGATTAATGATATTTCCGATCAGACCAACCTTCTGGCTCTGAACGCCGCGATTGAGGCTGCGCGTGCCGGAGAACAGGGACGTGGTTTTGCGGTTGTAGCCGATGAGGTAAGAAAACTGGCAAACAGAGCTCAGGCATCCAGTGGCAGCATCGAGAAGAGTATTGAATCTGTTATCAAACAGGCGAAATCGTCGGCTGTAGCCATGGATAGAATCAGCGGTAATGTTGATTTGGCTGTGGGTTCGACAACCGGTGAGAGAGACACCATTAAGGGTGTCAATGAGCAGTTATCATCTGTTTGTGATCAGGTTAGCCAGCTCAATGTTATGCTTGAGCAGCAAAAAGCGATGGTTAAAGCAATCAGCGATAATCTGAATTTGCAATAAACCATGACAGATGTGTATGAAGCCAGCAAGTTAATCGCTGGCTTTTTTTTTAGCAAGCGGGCTGGTTTGTATGCTTCTGAATAGCTGGTTTACCGATTCGGTGTAACAGGCCACCAGTTTTTCAACACCAAAAGAGTTTTCTTTAGATTTGCCAATGGTGCCTTTAGGATGTTCCCAGGCATGAAACTGGATCTGAATATCAGCACCACACTCAAAACAGAGCTCTTCTATATCGGCCGTGTAGTGGATTCCTTCCCCAGATGAACGGCGGTTAATTTTATATTGAATATCGTCCTTCTCCAGTTCGTACTCCTGACCGCAGCATTCACAGGTAAATCTTGCGCTTTGGGCTATGCCAAGGGTCATCACGTTATCCTCTCCAGAAATAAAATGTTTCATATGGCTCAAATGGAGCCTGAAAATTAAACAAAACGGTAGGCCGTTAAGGTTTATGCTCTAGGATAATGCTCAACAAAGTTCATTTGTTCAATCGGTGAATATGGATTATTTGGAATAAATATCACATTGAATATGTAACAAATGTAACGCTGGTTTCAAAATGTAACGGGGATCTCGTTTTATTAATCAGCTCAGGTTCTGGAGGGGAAGGGCTTGCTCATTTGAGTAAGCCCTTGCGTATTTGAGTGTCAGAGCTCAACGCAAACCTGATTACGTCCGTTGGCTTTAGCCCGGTAGAGGGCTTTGTCTGCCCGGTGGAAGGTTCTCTGAGTGTTTTCTCCGTCTTTGTGCAGGGTGATGCCCAGGCTGACGGTCAGTCCTCGTTCACCAAGGATCTCTTTCCAGCCAAAGTTAAAGATTCTCTCCCTGTACTGTTCTGCATAGTACTGGGCGCGTTCAGTGGTGCAGTTTTCAATAATCACCAGGAACTCTTCACCACCAAAACGAACGCAGGAAGCCCCTTTAAAGCTAAAGTGCTCTTTCAGCTCTTTCGATACATTAACAATCGCTTTGTCGCCCACAAGGTGGCTCAGCTCGTCGTTGATGGACTTAAAGTGGTCAATATCCACAACCAGAAAGGCGAAAGGTGTTTTATGCAGCAGAAGGTCTTTCAGCTTGATGTCCAGCCAGCGCCGGTTGTGCAAGGTGGTTAAAGGATCGGTAAATACGTCCTTTTGCAACTTAGCAAACTGATCTTTCTGGTTTTCAGTGGTCTCTTTCAGCTCTTTATTTTCCTGCTCAGACATTATCAGCTTCAGTTGCAGCTCGAAGCGGGTCAGCCGTCTTAGCTGAGTAGGGCCTAAATCTCCGATAGGGATACTTTTGATAAGGTCATTGGTTACCCTAAAGCTTTTTTTCTCAAAGCTAAGGGCTTCTTTAAAGTGTCCCCGCTTACCCAGAATCCGGCTTATCGCATCATAAAGCTGCTGCTGCAGAACGGGCGAAGAGGACTCTTCAATACGCTTTGTGGCACGCTCAAGGGCAAATTCTGCGTAGTTCACATATCCCAGAGAGCTTAAGCTGTTGACCAGTTCCAGACGCAGCATATTCGAGAGCCAGGATGAGTTGTGCCCGTCGATGGAGTAGTGAGCTTTTGCCAGGGTTTTCAGCGCGTCGTGGTATTTTTTCTGGCGTCTCTGAATCTTTGCCTGGTAAAGAATAATCTGTCCGGCAAGTACCTTGTTGCTGACCAGAATGCTGAGTTCTTCACACTCTTTAAGCAGATTATTCGCCGCTGAAATTCGGCCCATGGAGATCAGGCAGGCGACCATGTGCAGTTTATATCTGAGTCTCAGAGCGCGGCTGTCAATGGCGTGATCAATACCGTCAATTTTCTGATAGTAGCGAAGGGCACGGGCGTGATCGCCATAGGCATCACACAGGCTTCCCATTCCCAGCACTGCTGAGGCGTAGTCATCGATCTGGCCGTATTCCACCGCCAGAGAAGAGAGGTCTACCAGCTCTTTCAGAGCTTCAGCATAGTTGCCGTTCTCCATCAGCTTAAAGCTGAGGCTCTCTTTAATGGTGATGATATCGTCAACTTCATCAGGCAGAGACAGCAGCGATAAAGCACTTCTCAGTTCTTCAATACTCTGAAGATGCTGGTTAAGTCTGGTGCGGTATTCAGAGCTTATCAGATAGCAAAACGCTTTTTCGTTGGGAGAAGTCGCAATATGTTGCCTGATGTGATCCCAGAATATAAGCGCTTCCTCTCCGGAAACGGAAGAAGGATCCAGCCCTGCTTCGGATACTTTACTTAGCAATCTTTCCATATTTATTCTTCTTCCACTGTTTCTTCGCTTTCTTCCAACTGCTCCAGTGTGAATGGGAAGAAGAGAATGTCATGCAACTTAACTTCCGGCAATTTGCCCTTCAGTCCCTTTCGTTCCCATGGATAGTTGCGGATCATCTGGTCCAGGAAGCTAAAGATGGCATCGGCTTTGTCGCCTCTTTCTGCAATCAGCATCCCGATGCGTTCTTCACTGATTCTGGATATCAAATCATTGCGGTTACACAGGCACTGCGCCAGTTCCATGCAGACATCCAGAAAACCGGAATTGTCATGCTTAATAAGCACAACTACGTGGTTAGAGGCGGCAAGTTCACTTTTGAACAGGATCAACTGCTCCCACCAGTAGGTTTCAGAAACCAGGTTGGAGTAGCCCCGGTCGCCATGGTTAAACTCAACCTGACGGCGGATCCGGTTGATAAGTTTTCTGGCACGCTGGTCAAGCTGGCGCTTTGAACTGCGTGCTTTATCGGTTCCCAGCTTGTTGGTCTGATCCTTTAAAAGCTGCATGGAGTGTTTGCGGTACTTTCTGAATGAGACCAGGGCGTGTTCATAGTCCCTTTGTCTTTCCGCAACCACTGACTGCTGGAAACAGATTTGAGAAAGAAGCTCGTTCTGGTTAAAGCTTTTTGCTGACTCTTCTGCACTGGTCAGAAAGTCCTTGGCTTTATCCAGGTCGTTTCGAATGACTTCCAGTCTGGCACGGGCGATAAATGAGTGGGTCTTCATCCATAGCAGATCATTATCCATCGCCAGCTCATAGGCTTTGATGGCGGCTTTTTCGGCGTCGTCTATCCGCTCCAGTCCCAAAAGAGCCAAGCCGCGAAAATCCCAGATTTCCGCTTCCCATGCAGGTTTTGTATAGTTTTTCAGTACTTCTTCTGCTTCATCGAGTACAGACAGCATTTCCGTATACTCATTGAGCAGGTAATGGTCACGCGCAAGCAGAATCCGTGCTTTACCTTCTAACCAGTCCATACGGGCGTTGTTCGCAACCTGCACGGCTAAATCATGGGTAGAGAGCGCCAGTTTGTGCTCTTCAGTAATGCGCCAGACGTTGCCCAGACCAATCAGGCATTCAATCTCAATTTCGGTTTCGCCGACCAGTGCCGCCTGTTCCAGGGCGTTGATCCAGAACTGTTGAGCAGAATAGTATTTTGCCTGCCCCCAGAATTGCTGGGCATGAATATGGAGTATTTCAGGAAGATAAAGGTCGGTATCCAGACGGTTTAAGCGGGTAATGGCTTCTTTGATGAACTTTAAGCCCTGGGCAAAGTCCAGAATCTCTTTGTAACACTTAGAAATGATAATGCAGGCTAGGATACCACCTTCAGGAAAAAGCACCTGGTCCGAGCGCAACAAGCACTGAGAAGCTTGGTTGAGTACCGCCTCCGGTTCCATGTCAATTCGGGTTTTGAGCTGCTCCAGCTCATTTGAAAGTTGAACGTGCGCCTTTTCCAATTATAAATCCATGAGTTAACGGAAATTACCGTTGATTATATGGTTAGATCGATTCAACAAGCTAATTAATATTTTATTAATAACTATTTCCTGCTTAAAAATACGTCTGGGTTCACAAACTTGGTCAGGCCAGCAGGTGTTTTAAGGTTAATGGTTGCTCAGCAAGAGACAGTCTTTGAGCCGGAGTAAGCCCTTCCTTATCCTGATAACAGAGGTTGTGCCATGCCCGGAATATATCCAGCATAGGGGTAATACCTCCCGGACGAAGTTTTCTTCTCGGCTCGTTGATAAAGGAGTCGAACAGCAGCTGGAATCTGTCCTGATAAAATTTGACCTGCCTGATTGATGCGCTGTGCAGCCACTGCTCAGGAGCCGGGTTATCTCCGGCAAGATAGCAGATGCCTTTGGCGGCGTTGTCCTGTTCGGAAATAGCCCATTTATCACGCCACCAGCCAACGTGCACAATATCGACTTTTTCCGGAAGCGCAGAGCTGTCCCATTTCTCGTCTTCATCCACGTACATAAGATCCACGGATTTATCCTTGATTCTCTGCAGGCAGATGGTCAGAGCGGCCGAGCGCAAAACCGGATCCTGTGGCAGGTAGAGGGTGACACGTTTATCGCTTTTGCACATCTCAAGCACGTGCATATAGTGAGCGTATGAGGTATACGGAGCACGGATTACTGCACCCTTGGAAGGGTAGTTAAACCGAGTCATATTGCCCATGGGATCTTCTACATTTCCCCGGGCCAGAATCATCTGATACTTCTGGTCGATACGCTGGCGCAGATTCGGGGATGGAACACCGATAGACAGGTTTGCTTCAGAGAAATAGTCCTTTGAAACAAAGCGTGCCGGAGTTTCATAGGAGTTATGATCAACCGGGCCCGCAGGCTCTTCGCTGGCGGAGTAATTGATATGCTGAGAAAGGATATAACCTGAGTTCGCCTCGCCCGTTGCAAACCAGAGTACGCCGTTATCACTGTATGGCTGCAGGGGCATAAAAACGGAGGCCAGGTGATAGTGCTCTTCATGATTTACCCAGCGGGCATCAAACATGGCCAGTTTGCGCCTGCAGCGGCTGGCTATATGATCAAGGTGATCATAGAAGGTCTTGGGATTGATACTCAGTTTACGGCAGACTTCACGCACCGAATAGCCGGTAAACAAGAGCGCCAGCAGGTTTTCCTGAAATGCCAGTTTTGAGTTTACACCGGACCATTTATCCACAAAGGTCGACTGACACTGCTTGCAGCGGTAGCGCTGACGGTCGCCGCTGTAACCAAATGCATGATAAAGGTGTTTATGGGTGTGGACGGAAAGCCCGAAGTTCTCACAGTCATTGTTGCGGCATGCCGGCAGTCCGTCGCTATGGAGCTGTCTTAAGCGCTGAAGTTCGTTCAGAACTTCCTGATTGTTGAGAAGAGGGGGGAAAGCACCACATTCACGACATACCATCGTCGGACGCTTCGGGTTTACATGCTGAAGCACATAGCGCTTCGCATCGCTCAGTCCAAAGTTGTCACACGCCAATGTTTTACAAAAGTTGAGTTGTAAACCGTCAGCGTCCACCGGCAGTTTGCCATTCGACACGATCGCCCCCTGGGAAGACTGTTATAACAATCCCAGCAATTATCTGTTCATCCTTGCTTGTCAAAATCACTGAACAGCTAATTACTGGTATTGGTATTAAAGATTAATTGCGGTTTCCAGAGCCACTTTCATCATATCGTTGAAAGATTTCTGGCGCTCTTCAGAGCTTAGTTTTTCACCACGGATAATGTGGTCAGAAACGGTCAGAATTGTCAGAGCTTTAGCACCAAGGTCAGCTGCAACGCCGTAGATACCGGCTGCTTCCATATCCACACCCAGAATGCCCAGCTTTTCCATCTTCTCAAAGATGTCTGCTTCAGGAGTGTAGAAAAGATCTGCAGAGAATACGTTACCTACTTTTACCGGAACTTCCTGAGCTCGCGCCTGCTTTACCGCTTCTTCCAGAAGGCCGAAGTCAGCAATGGCTGCGAAATCGTGGTTGCTAAAGCGGATACGGTTTACCTTTGAATCTGTCGATGCGCCCATACCGATAACAACGTCCATCAGGTTTACGTCGTCACGTACCGCACCACAGCTGCCTACGCGGATAACATTTTTCACGCCGTACTCAGCAATCAGCTCATGAACATAGATACAGCATGAAGGGATACCCATACCGTGTCCCATTACGGATACTTTCTTACCCTTGTAAGTTCCGGTAAAGCCAAACATATTACGTACATCACATACTTGCTTTACATCTTCCAGAAAGGTTTCTGCAATGTATTTTGCACGCAGTGGATCGCCGGGCATCAGTACGGTTTCTGCGAAATCACCAGGTTGTGCGTTGATGTGAGGGGTTGCCATGTCAGGTTCTCCGGTTGGGTTATTGATAAAACAGTATCGACTAATAACTGAATATGTTGTTTGTTGGATACTCTGTTATTGGCAATATTAGTGCTTAATTTGAGCCATAAGAGAGAGTTGGATCACAAAAAAAATCCGCAGAGTAATAAGAATTGACCTTGATAACCAAATTTGTTTAAACGGAGAAAGCAATCGATTTGTCGTGACTGCAATTTTTATACAGCGCTAACTGGATCGCAGAGCGGGAGAAAATTTGCAGGATGTGGTTTTGTTTACTATACCTATACAAGAAATAATTTTGTATAGGTGTTGAGTTATGACAAATCTTGCAAAAGTTGGCATAAGTTCCTGTGTTTTAGGCGAGAAAGTCCGCTTTGACTCGGGTCATAAAGAGAATCGGTTTGTTACACAAGATCTTATGCAGTATTTTTCCTTTGTATCAGTTTGCCCTGAAGTGGGGATAGGTCTGCCGGTGCCAAGGCCGACAATCAGGCTGATTTCCGATGAAGAACGTATCGCTCTGGTTGAGACAAAAGATGAGAGCAAAGATTATACAGAGCGGATGCAAACCTATGCGGAAAAAACAGCCAGTCAGCTGATGAGCCAGGATCTTTGCGGTTATATCGTCTGCGCAAAGTCACCAACCTGCGGTATGGAGCGGGTAAAGGTATATAAACAAAACCGGGCAGATAAAGAAGGGGTTGGCATTTACACCCGCGAGCTGATGAAGCAGATGCCCTGGCTGCCGGTTGAAGAGGATGGACGGCTTAATGATCCTGTACTGAAGGAAAACTTTGTTCTTCGGGTATTCTGTTTAAAGGATTTTTATGACTCCATGGCCGGAGAGCCGACAGCGGGAAAAATTGTTGCCTTTCACTCCAGATACAAACTCACTCTGATGGCTTGTCACCCCGAGTCATACAAAAGCCTGGGCAGGCTGGTTGCTGGTGTTAAGGAGTACAGCAGTGATGAGTTTTTCAGCCTCTACCGCTCAGGACTGATGAATGCGCTGAAACACAGAGCCAGCCGCAAGACCAATACCAATGTCCTGATGCATATTCAGGGTTATTTCAAAAAAGCGCTGTCGGCTGATGAGAAACAGGAGCTGGCGCATGTGATTGAGCAGTACAGATTAGGTATGCTGCCAATACTTGCGCCAATTACGTTAATCCGGCATTACCTGGGCCGTCACCCTGATGCCTATTTAAGCGAACAAAATTACTTTGAGCCTTATCCGCATGAGCTGCGCTTAAGGCTCTCACTATAAATCAGTTGGATGTTGCAGATGAAGTTATATGCAATCAGAGAAGTTTCAGAGATCACCGGAATTAAGCCGGTCACGCTGCGGGCATGGCAGAGGCGGTATGGCCTGATACAGCCGCAAAGAAAGGAGTCGGGTCACCGCCTTTATACCGAAGAGAATATAGAAAAAATCAAACTTATCCAGAGGTGGTTGGCAAAAGGTATTGCCATCGGCAAAGTAAAAGCGCTGATTGAAAGTGGTGAAGATATCGGGAGCAGTCCGGATTCTGCGGTGCTTACTGAGAGTGAGGATTTACTTATTGCACTTTCCGCGCTTAACCGGGGCAGGGCTGAAAGCGTGGTTTCAACCGTTCTGAAAGAGTATCCGCTCAATATTGTTATGGAGCAGTTTTTCTATCCGGTGCTGGAGTCTCTTGAGAGGGTAAAAGCTTCTCAGCGTTCATTGCAGAAAGCGCTGTTGCAGTCTCTGATGATAAGTAAAGCGACCAGCATTCTGGAAGCGGAAAACCGCGCCTTTAAAAAACTAAAAGCATTGGTGATCAATCTGGATGAAACCGGGAGCCTGCCGGCCTGGATGTCTGCCATTGAGCTGAGTGACCGTGGCTACAGTATCTCTTTTTTAGATGGCGTGGATGATATTTCCGGCCTGACAGAGATGACGGATATTTCCCGTTACGACCTTATCTACCTGTTTTCAAATAGTGGTTTACCGGCGAAAACCGAACAGAGCATTCTGGCTCTCAGGGCCAAAACCGAGGTTGATATTGAGACCTCTGCACTAGTTAATGCCTGAATAAATCGAAGGCTTTGACTATGTAAGTACTAACTTGCATTTACGCTTACGGAGGCACTATGCATCTGGTCTGGTTTCGCAGAGATTTAAGAACTCTGGATAATACCGCGCTGGTTGAGGCAACGAAGAGCGGTCAGCCGGTGATTGCTTTGTATATTGCAACACCGGAGCAGTGGCAGGCGCATCAGCACTCTCCGGTTCAGGCGGATCTTATTCTGCGCCGTCTTAGTGAGCTTAAACAGCAGCTACAGAGTTTAAATATTCCGCTCTATTACAGCGAGTGTCCGGACTATCAGAGCTCAGTAAAAGAGGTTTACCGTATCGCTTCAGAGCTGATGCGCAATGATCTGCCGGTCACAATACATTTCAATCGTGAATATGAAGTTAACGAAGTCGGGAGGGATTCTGCGCTGGCTCGTCTTGCCAGCCAGGCTCATATTTCAGTCAAAAGCTATCATGACCGCTGCCAGTTTTCCCCCGGCACTGTTCTGACGAAACAGGGGGAGATGTTTAAAGTTTTTACCCCCTATAAGCGGCGGTGGCTGGAGATGTATTTTCAGGCCGGAGCGCAGGTTCAAAAACCAAAGCCGGTAGAAAAGGCGGAGTTGCAGGATATCGGCTGTCCGCTGTTTGATAAAAATCCGGTTTTTACTTACCCGAGAAAAAGCAGTGCAGCGTATCCGGTTTCCGATGACAGGATAATTGGCCTGCTACGAGGCTTCTGCTGTGAAAAGATCGACGCTTACCATCAGATCCGGGACTTTCCAGAAATGGAAGGGACAAGCAGGCTGTCGCCATATCTGGCTATCGGGGCGCTTTCCGTGCGTCAGTGCCTTGCCAGAGTTTCACTAAAGCAGCCATTTTCTGAAGGGGCTTCGCGTTGGCTCGATGAGCTAATCTGGCGTGAGTTCTATATTCACCTGAGCGCAGCTATGCCTTCACTTAGTCGTGGTAAGCCCTTTCATTCCTGGGGCCGCTCAGTTTTATGGCAACAGAATGATAGCTGGTTTGAAGCCTGGAAACAGGGCAGGACAGGTTTTCCCATTGTGGATGCTGCCATGCGCCAACTGAGCCAGACCGGCTGGATGCATAACAGGTTGCGAATGATCACCGCCAGTTTTCTGGTGAAAGATTTGCTGGTGGACTGGCGCTGGGGAGAAGAGTGGTTTATGAGTCAGCTTATTGATGGTGACTACGCCTCGAATAATGGTGGCTGGCAGTGGTGTGCGTCCACAGGCTGTGATGGTCAGCCCTATTTCCGGATATTTAATCCGGTGACTCAGGGTGAAAAATTCGACCCCGGAGGTCAGTTTGTCCGCAGTTGGATTCCAGAACTGAAAGAGGTCCCGGACAAGTGCATTCATAAGCCCTGGCTCTGGCCAAACAGTACGCTGATCAATTATCCGCAGCCAATAGTTGATCACAAGATACAAAGAGAGATAGCCTTGGCAATGTACAAAAACGCAAAAGGATAGGTTGATGAAGTTTCGAGGTGTCATCGCTTTAGCCGGAATGGTATTGAGCAGTCTGGTCAATGCTGCCAGTTACCCGCTTCCTACTGATGGCAGTCAAATGGTAGGTAAGCTGCAAAACCATGTAGTTAAGCAGGGTGAAACTCTGGCGCAAGTTGCCAAACAATATGATGTGGGCTTCCTTTCGCTAATGGCCGCAAACAAAGGGGTCGACCCGTTCCTGCCTGATGGCGGGACTATTCTGACTATCCCTTCTCAGTTTATTCTGCCCACAGAAACCCGGGAAGGTATCGTCATCAACCTTGCCGAACTGCGTCTGTATTACTTCGATAAAAATGAACCTGTTGTTCATATCTTTCCGGTGGGCATTGGTCGTATTGGGCGTGATACCCCGGTAATGACCACCTATGTAAATGAAAAAATTGCCCACCCGACCTGGACTCCTACGGATAATATTCGTAAGGAATACCTTGGCAAAGGCATAGAACTGCCTGACGTTGTACCCGCCGGTCCGAATAACCCGCTGGGAGAATACGCCATGCGCCTTGCGCACGGGGTTGGTGAGTACTTAATCCACGGCACCAATAAGAACTTTGGCATCGGCCTGCGCGTCAGCTCCGGTTGTATTCGTATGGAGCCGCCTCATATTGAATGGCTGTTTAGTCAGGCTAAGCGGGGTGAGAAAGTGCAGGTGGTCAATAACCCAATCAAAATTGCCCTGGAGCCAGACCGGTCTGTATTTATAGAAGTACACGAACCACTAACCGACAGCAAAGGAAACAAAGATCCGCTGCAAATGCCGGTAGAGCTTGAGTGGTGGATGGATGAGTTTGGGTATCCGATGACTAAGGCAAGAGCGGCTGTTCTGGTGCAGAGCGGGGTGCCTACTGAGGTTGCGGGGCCGAATCTTTAAAGGACTTGCAAATAAAAATGCCGCACAGAAAAACCTGCGCGGCATTTTTTATAAATTTAGCTTGTCTTACTTAGTATACGACTGAGCGATATTATCGATACGCTCGTTAGCGCGCTCTGCTTCTGCCTGAGCTGCCATTGCTGCCTGCTTCGCATCTGCTGCCCTGGAAAGTGCGCTGCGAGCATCAGCACTTGCTGAGACTGCTGTGCTCTGAGCTGATTTCAGAGCCGTGACTTCCTGGCTTAGCTG
The DNA here is from genome assembly GCF_029016485.1 of Vibrio sp. JC009. Lineage (NCBI taxonomy): Bacteria > Pseudomonadati > Pseudomonadota > Gammaproteobacteria > Vibrionales > Vibrionaceae > Vibrio > Vibrio sp. JC009. Next base: position 1,221,565 of record NZ_CP092107.1, read on the forward strand.
CGCCACTTTTGAGCTTAGTTCGTTTAGCTGGTTAGTTGTTGCCTGGTCCGGACCTGATGCACAACCTGCCAGTAGCACAACTGAGCTTAAACCTGCTGCAAGCATTAACTTCTTGTTCATGTTAACTCCTTGTATTTTTCTGGGGATCACCAGGACTCAGTTATAAATTTATGATCCTGATAATTTCCTAGTTTAGCGCGAAAAATACTGAAAACCAGTGATATCAGTATCTTGTATGAAAAAAAGTATCAATCCGAGAGGTTGGTACTTTTTTTGAATAATTTTCTGCCAGAACCTAAGCTCTAATGCACTTGCACAGTAGCATTTCTAGTGTGACCTTTGCCCCCTTTTGAGTTAGAATGTCGCGCTATTTTTCACCAGTTATGAATATCGGAGCGTCCATTGCAATTTAAAGAGTTAGGTCTAGATAATCGCTTATTAAAGAACCTTAATCATTATGACTTCAAAAAAGCGACTGAAATCCAGCAGCAAGCGATACCTGTCGCTATTGCAGGAAAGGATTTGCTTGCGTCATCTAAAACAGGGTCTGGTAAAACGCTGGCTTTTGTTTTACCGGTTCTTCATAAAGCGTTAAAAACCAAGGCTTTCTCTGCAAAGGATCCTCGTGCTGTTATCCTTGCGCCAACCCGTGAACTGGCTAAGCAGGTTTATGGTGAGCTTCGTAGCATGCTGGGTGGTCTCTCTTATACTGCAGCTCTGATCTTAGGTGGTGAGAATTTTAACGATCAGGTTAAAGCGCTGCGCCGTTTTCCTAAATTTATCGTTGCGACTCCGGGACGTCTGGCTGACCACCTTGAGCACCGCTCTCTGTTTTTAGATGGTGTGGATACACTGATCCTGGATGAAGCCGACCGTATGCTGGATCTTGGCTTTGCACCTGAGCTGCGACGCATTCACAATGCTGCGAAGCACAGACGCCGTCAAACACTAATGTTTTCAGCAACGCTGGACCACGCTGAAGTGAACGATATCGCATCAGAAATGCTCAATGAGCCGAAGCGAATCTCCATTGGTGTTTCTAACGAAGAACATAAAGACATTACTCAGTCTTTCTACCTTTGTGACCACCTGGATCATAAAGAGGCGATTCTGGAACGTATTATCAGCGAAGCCGAATACCGCCAGATCATCATCTTTACTGCGACACGTGCTGATACAGACAGGCTGACTAAAGAGCTGAACGAGAAGAAGCTGAAGGCTGTTGCTCTGAGCGGAAACCTGAACCAGACTCAGCGTAATGCCATTATGAGCCAGTTTGAGCGCGCGGTTTATAAGATTCTGGTGACCACCGATGTGGCTTCCCGTGGTCTGGATATCGCCAATGTGACCCATGTAATTAACTTTGATATGCCAAAGCATACAGAAGAATATGTCCACCGTGTTGGTCGTACCGGCCGTGCTGGTAACAAAGGTACAGCGATTTCACTTGTGGGACCAAAAGACTGGGACAGCTTTAAGCGCGTGGAAGCCTTCCTGCAGCAATCCATTGAGTTCTCTGTGCTGGACGGACTGAAAGGCAAGTTTAAAGGCCTTAAGGCTAAGAAACCTGGCTTTAAGAAAGGTAAACCTGCGATGAAGTCGCAAAACAGCAAGGTTAAGCGCACAACTAAGAAGCCGGCCAAGCGAGATAAAGGCTTTTACCAGAATGTGGCTGTTGGTGATTCTGTATTTATCCCTAAGAAGAAGAAACCTGTTAAGCCTGAGTCAGAAGAGTAACTCTCTCTTTTGTCGAATAAAAACCGGAGATCAGTATCTCCGGTTTTTTTATAAATATGTGAACATTAAGTTAATTTCCTTCCGGCTCTGCTTTTCTATTCACAGAAATTATGCAAATTTAAGCGCAAAATCTCCTTTAATATCAATGTAGAAAGGAGAAAGTGCCATGTATCGTCAACTATCAGAAGAGAAGCGTTTGCAGATCTGGGCGATGCGTAAAGAGGGCAAGAATCAGTCAGATATTGCCAAGTACCTGAATATTCACCGATCCACTGTTAGCAGAGAGCTTGCCCGTAACTCAGGCCCGTATGGGTATGAACCGCAACTGGCTCAGCGGATGGCGGCCTATCGTAAAAAATTTCACACACAGATCGTGGAGAAACAGTATGAAGAGCTGCTGGATGGGCTCATTCATATGGGGCTGAACAAAGAGCAGTGTCAGGAATTCATTCTTCATCACCACCCGGAAATCACCATTGAGCAGCTTAATGAGCTTATTGACGCCTGTGTGAACGAATCAGAACAGAAAATGTTATAAATATGTGACCGGTTTCACGTGTTGCACTTGCTCTGTCCACCGAATTTTTCGTGTCAGACGGTTTGTTGCACTTGCCTGTTCATTGCACGCGAGAGAAAGGATTTCTGGTTATTTTTGTGTTGCACTTGCTCTGAAATGTAATCCCGGAACTTTTGTTGCACTTGCTACTGGTTTATTTGCTGGCTGCGTGTAAGTTATTGATATTTAATGAAATACACTTAATTTTTGGGTGTGATCAATATCACGTTTTTATTTCCTCTGGCTCTTTATATTTAACTCACCGCTAAGGTTGAAGGTAAAAAGATAAGGAGCAAGGAATGAAAAAATTTAACCATGTGGGCATTCCAACGACAGCAGAACATAAAGGTGAAGTCTTCTCTGAAGATATGGGCCTGTATGTGACCGACTTTATGAACAGTGAAAACCGTATTGAATGGTTGCGCTTTGCTGAAGGCAGTCCTATGCCGGAAGAGCTGAAAACGACAGCACATGTGGCTTATGAAGTGGATGACCTGGAAGAAGCGATGAAGGGCAAGAAAGTACTGATGGAACCCTTTAATGCCAGTGATACCCTGAAAATTGCATTTGTAATGGAAGATGAAGCACCGGTAGAGCTGATGCAGTTTGTCTGACTGAAACAAACCAATACAAAAAAGGCAGATCCGAAATAAAACAAAACTGCCTAATCCAATAACGTGAAAGAGTACCCGATAATGAAAAAATTTATTAACAACGCAGAAAACCTCACTACTGAACTTCTTCAGGGCTATGCGATGACTTTCCCTAAAAAAGTAAAAATCATCTCTGAAAAGATTGTTGCCCGTGTTACACCAAAAGACCCAAATAAAGTGGCCATCGTCACTTTAGGTGGTGCTGGTCATGAGCCTGCGTTAAGCGGTTATGTTGGTGAAGGTATGCTGGATTACTCAGTCGTGGGCGACATCTTTGCAGCTCCTGGTGCACCTAAGGTATTTGAGGCTCTGAAAATGGCTGACTGCCCGGCAGGCGTGCTGTTTATCGTGCTTAACCATGAAGGTGATGTGATGTCTGCCAACATGGCGATGGAAATGGCGAAGCGTGAAGGCATTAATGTGAAAATGCTGCTGACTCACGAAGATATCAGCGCCGGTCTTGATGCGGATGTGAAAGACCGCCGTGGTCTTGCCGGATGCGTGCCAGTTTACAAGATCGCTGGTGGTGCCGCTGAAGCGGGTCTTTCTCTGGATGAGGTTTACCGTGTTGCTGAAAAATTCAACCAGAGCATGGCAACGCTTGCAGTGGCTATGAGTAACGCCACTCACCCTCAGTCAGGTATGGAAATTGGTGATCTGGCGGCTGATGAGATGGAAATCGGTATGGGTCAGCATGGTGAAGGCGGTGGCGGCCGCATGAAGATCCAGACAGCGGATGATACGGCAAACATTATGCTTGATCAGGTATGTAAAGCCATTGATCTTAAGGCTGGCGATGATCTTATGCTGATGATTAACGGCTCAGGTGCCACCACTCTGATGGAAATGTTTATTGTGGCCCGCGCTTGTCACCTGTCTTTGCAGGAAAAACAGGCAACGGTCGCCCGCTCTAAAGTTGAAGAAATCTTGACGGTTCAGGAAATGGCCGGATTCCAGATGTGTATCGGTAAGTTTGACAGCGAAACACTGACATTCTGGGATGCACCATGTAACGCTCCTTACTGGACCCAGCAGTAACTTGTAGGTTGCTGCACCAACCGGGGTTTGGTGCAGCACATTCCTAAGCTCCCTATCTCTTACACAAAAATGCGCGTGTGGCGTAGGGAGTCTTTTTGCCCGAATTTAAGGGCAAATAAGTCAGGAGGAGAATCATGACTGTATTTAATCAGGATTTGTTATTCGGCATGTTTGAAACTGCAGCCAAAAATATTGAGGCTCAGGCACAACTGCTAAATGAACTGGACGGAAAAACCGGTGACGGAGACCACGGCACAACCATGCTGCGTGTTTGTCACTGTATTGAAGACGCTTTGCACAAAGAGCCTGAAGCCTGGAGTAAGCAGGTGGATGAGCTTGGCTGGGCCATTATGAGTCAGGACGGGGGATCAGCAGGAATGCTGGTGGGAAACCTGTTTATGGGAATTGGCTCAGGTCTGACGGAAGAAGAGTTGCCGCCGGAGAAAGCTGCCGCTGCGATCAAAAGTGGTGTTGACCGGGTCGTGCAGTTCAGCGGTGCTCATCAGGGTGATAAGACCATGTTAGATGCTCTGATCCCGGCAGCAGAAGCGCTGGAGAAAGAGGCCGTTTCAGGTGCTGACCTTGAAACCATGTTTGAGTCCGCCGCCAGGGCCGCCCGTGAGGGGGCTGAGGCAACCAAAGAGATGGTGCCGACCCGTGGCCGCGCTAAAAACATGGGAGAAAAAGCGGTTGGCTATATCGACCCGGGCGCGACAAGCATGGCGATTTTGTTTGAGTCGTTTAATCAGGCAATTCACGAAAAGCATTAATTAAGTTCTGTATTGCACGGAACAAAAAGAATTCAGAGGAAAAAACAATGGCAGATAATGATGGCCTAAAAGCCGGAAAAGATTATGGATTAGACCGGCCTGTAGAGCAGAAGGCGTTTCATGTAAAAGGCATGGATCATGTGGACTGGGGGATGAAAGACAGATTAAGCCGCATCTTCCGGCCGGACACCGGTAAAACCGTAATGCTGGCATTTGACCACGGCTATATGGCCGGGGCGATGTCAGGACTGGAAAGAATGGACTTAACCATTGAACCTTTAGCGCCATATGCCGATGCGCTGATGGCAACCCGTGGAGCGCTGAGAAGCTGCATCCAGCCAATACACAATAAGCCGGTGATTCTGCGGGCAAGCGCAGGCAGCACAGTACTGAAGGATGATATGAGCCATGAGGTGGTCGGGGTTGATATTGATGATGCCGTCCGAATTAATGCGTCATGTCAGGCAGTTCAGGTGTTTGTGGGGGCAAATGGTGAATGCTCAAGCTTGCAAAATTTGGTGAACACCATAGATGCCGGTGCGCGTTTAGGTATTCCGACACTGGGCGTTACCGCCGTGGGTAAAGAGATGGAGCGTACCCCCCGTTACTTTATGCTGGCAACCCGTGTGCTAGCTGAACTGGGCGCTCAGATTGTCAAAACCTACTACTGTGATGACTTTGAAAAAGTGGTTGCGGCATGTCCGGTTCCTATTGTGGTTGCCGGTGGTAAGAAGCTGCCTGAACTGGATGCACTAAAACTGGCTTACCGTTCTATTCAGTCAGGTGCTGCCGGCGTGGATATGGGCCGTAACGTATTCCAGGCAGAAAACCCGGTGGCAATGATTAAAGCAGTAAGCGGTGTGGTTCATGACGGACTGACCGCAGAGCAGGCTCTAGATCTATATCAAACTGAAAAAAGCATTCAGGCTTAAGGAAGGCGAATATGAGATTTTCACAATTTATCGTAATACCAGTAATCGTGGCGTTTTTGGCATTCACCATTCAGATAGTGGATCAGTTGCTGGCCCCTATGATGCCTATTGCCGGTAACGCAGGTTTTGGCTGGGTCGCCTTTATTGCATGGGCTATGTACTTTATGGCTGGTTGTACCCCGGAAGGTGGTAAGAAGACTTTTGCCGGCTATATCGCAGGTATTGTCGCATCCGTTGCCATTATGGAGTGTGGTGCGGCCTTTAGCTCTGCTGGCTTCTTCGCATTCCCGGTTGCTATCTTTATTGTGGTGATTCCATGCATCTGTCTGGAAAAAGTACCAATGTTTGATTTTGTTCCTGCGCTGTTTGTCGGTGCCGGCACCTTCTTTGGCATTATGTCTTACGTTGGCGGTGCGACTTATGTGACAGCCACCATTACCGAGTTAACTTACTGCGTAATTGGTCTGGTTTATGGTCTGGTAACCATTGTTCTCAGAGGCAAGTATGAGCACTGGGTTGAAGAGCACGACCATAGTCATGATATGCATACCAGTCATTAAAATTTAGCTTATCGGTTAGTAATGGGTCATTTTTGCGAAGGCAGAAATGACCTTTTTTATTTATGTCCCTGTCTTTACTTTGTGACAGTAATTGTTTTATTACGATGGTGACAGGTGACTGTTTTACGTGAGGTGTGAAAATAAAAAAATTATGTAAATCAATGGCTTATATGTTGCCTTTTTTATGTTTAATACCGGTTTTATATACGAATAGTCGAATATATTCTGTCATAGAGGCTTCAACATTGTGTAACACAAGCGTCATATTTCCCTTCTAAAGTAGCACTCGTTCAAACGAAACGGCAAAAACGCCAAATAGGAAATAGTGATGAAAAAAACAGTATTCGGTGCGATCGCTCTTCTGGGCGCACTAGCAGTAACTCCAGTATCAGCGAAAGAAACAATCTCGGCTGTAGGTTCTTCAAGTGTAACGCCACTGATGGAAGTTTTCGGTGAGACTTACATGAAGTCTAACTCTAACGTATTCATCGAAGTTCAAGGCCCTGGTTCTTCTGCTGGTGTTAAGGCAGCTAAGAATGGATCTGCCGACCTGGGTATGGCTTCTCGTAACCTTAAGCCTAAAGAAGAAGAGCCAACGCTTAAAACTCTGGTCGTTGCTCGTGACGGTATCGCTGTAGTTGTTAACCCTAAGAACAAGCTAAAGGGTCTGACTGCTGAGCAGGTTTCTGCAATCTACAAAGGTGAAATCACTAACTGGAAAGACGTTGGTGGTGCTGACAAGCCAATCGTAGCAATCACTCGTGACACTGCTTCTGGTACTCGTGGTGCTTTCGAAGACATCATGAAGCTTAAGAAGAAAATCTCTGGTAAGAAAGTGTCTGCTATCTCTCAGCGTGCTCAGGTTGCTAACGGTAACGGTGCTCTGAAAACTAACGTAGCTTCTAACCCATACGCTATCGGTTACATCTCTCTGGGTACAGTTGACTCTTCTGTACACGCTCTGGATATCGACGGTGTACCGGCTTCTGTAGACAACGTTAAGAACGGTTCTTACAAAGTTGCTCGTCCTTTCCTGGTTCTTTACAAAGAAGGCAAGCCATCAGCTGAAACTCAGAAGTTCCTAAGCTGGATGACTTCTGCTGATGCACAAGCAATCGTAGCTAAGAAAGGCTACATCTCAGTTAACTAAGTTAACAACCTAATAATTTTATTGCCCAGCCTGCTTATTTGGGCTGGGCTTTTTACTTTACATCCTTATTCAGTATTTTGTTTTTTGGTATGTGAGTTTTTGTTATGACCATCGTAAACAGTGAAATGCCTATGACTAGCGAAAAAAATAAAGGTCTGCGCGCTCAAAAGCGTGTTGACTGGAAAGAGCGAATCTTTCATGGCCTGTTTCTGACAAGTGCCGTAATCGGTATAGTCTCTCTTTCTATCATTGCATACTTTATTGTTGTAGAAAGTATCCCAGCGTTCCAGGAAGTCGGTGTTGCAGGCATCGTACTGGATGAAAACTGGCTGCCACCTGCGCTTTATGGTGTATACACCATGATTGTCGCTTCTGTTGTTTCGACAATGGGCGCGGTTCTGGTAGGTGTGCCTATCGGTGTACTGACAGCCATCTTTATCGCAGAAATTGCACCGAAAAAAGCGGCGGACATTATCCGTCCAGCAGTAGAACTGCTGGCTGGTATTCCTTCCGTGGTATACGGTTTCTTCGGCCTGGTAATTATCGTTCCTCTTATTCAGGATATCTTTAACGTTCCGGCGGGTAACACCATTCTGGCCGGTATTATCGTTCTGGGTGTGATGATTCTTCCAACGGTAATCACAGTATCTGAAACATCAATCCGCGCTGTACCCCGTACATACAAAGAAGGTTCACTGGCGCTTGGTGCTTCAAAAATCTACACCATCTTTAAGCTAATCGTTCCGGCAGCGCGTTCAGGTATTATGACGGCAGTTATCCTGGGTATCGGCCGTGCTCTTGGTGAAACCATGGCAATCATCATGGTTATGGGTAACGCGCCTGCGATGCCACAGGGCATTCTTGACTCGGCTCGTACACTGACAGCAAACATTGCGATTGAAATGTCTTACGCAAGTGGTGTACACGCAAACGCACTATACGCAACAGGTGTTGTTCTTCTTGTATTTATCATGGTGCTTAATGCTGCACTGCTTTACCTGAATCGTGAGAAGGCTAAGTAAGATGGATAGAGTAAAATTAAAACAGGCTCGTCAAAATAAAGACGCGTTTCTAAATGGTCTTATCTGGATTGCAGCTGCTTTAACAGTTGGCTTCCTGTTCTGGATTATCTGGTACATCCTTTCAAACGGTCTGCAGTATGTTGACTGGGATTTTATCACCGACAAGTACACAGCAACCGGTGAAGAGAAAGGTATCTTCCCGATGATCATCTCAACAATTTATATGGTTATCGCGTCGATCTCTGTAGCGGCTCCGCTGGGTATCATGACGGCGATTTACCTGACTGAATACGCAAAAGTAGGCAGCAAGCTGGTTAAAGTGATTCGTTTCTGTACTGAATCTCTGGCTGGTATCCCATCGATCATTTTTGGTCTGTTTGGTATGACCTTCTTTGTGGCGATTCTGGGCCTTGGTTTCTCGATTCTTTCTGGTGCACTGACACTGAGTATCCTGATCCTGCCTGTAATCATCCGTACAACGGAAGAAGCACTGATGGCGGTTCCTCAGACTTACCGTGAAGGTTCTTACGGTCTGGGTGCTTCAAAAATTTACACAATCTGGCGTTTGATTCTTCCAAGTGCAATGCCAGGTATCTTAACTTCGGTCATTCTGAGTATTGGTCGTGTAATCGGTGAGTCTGCTCCTGTATTCCTTACAGCGGGTATGGTGGCACGTATTCCTGAGTCTCTGCTGGATTCAGGCCGTACGCTAACCGTTCACCTTTATAAGCTGACAACTGAGCTGTTCACTATTGATGAATGGAATCAGGCATACGGTACCGCGACAGTGCTTATCGTAGTAGTACTGGTTATCAATATGCTTACTAAGCTGATTGCCAGCCGCTTTAACTCAGCAACTTACTAATTTAGACAGAATTGACGAATTGAGAGATTGAAAAAATGAACAAGTTTAACATTGAAAATCTGGATCTATTCTACGGCGAAAACCAGGCTCTTAAAAGCATCAACCTGCCGGTTCCTACTCGTCAGGTAACCGCACTTATCGGTCCTTCTGGCTGTGGTAAGTCTACGCTGCTTCGCTGCCTTAACCGAATGAACGACCTGATTGAAGGCGTAAAAATCACCGGTAAGCTGGATATGGACGGTGAAGATGTATATGGCAACATCGATGTTGCTGACCTGCGTATCAAAGTAGGTATGGTATTCCAGAAGCCAAACCCGTTCCCGATGAGCATCTACGAGAATGTTGCATACGGTCTTCGTGCTCAGGGCATCAAAGATAAGAAGCACATTGATATGGTCGTTGAGCGCTCTCTGCGTGGCGCGGCGCTTTGGGATGAAGTTAAAGACCGCCTTAAGTCTCACGCTTTCGGTCTTTCCGGTGGTCAGCAGCAGCGTCTGTGTATCGCCCGTACCATCGCGATGGAGCCGGAAGTTATTCTGATGGACGAACCAACTTCAGCGCTTGACCCGATTGCGACACACAAAATCGAAGAGCTGATGGAAGAGCTGAAGAAAGACTACACAATCGTTATTGTAACTCACTCAATGCAGCAGGCACGTCGTATCTCTGACCGCACTGCGTTCTTCCTGATGGGGGAGCTTGTAGAGCATGACGTAACAGCAAACATCTTCAATAACCCACAGGACGACCGTACTAAGGGTTATGTAAATGGTGATTTCGGTTAATTTGACCGACCCGGATTCTAAGAAGAAGCAGTATTAACTGGCATAAAACGATAAAAATAGCGATGGTATTATTGCCCCTCAGTTGAGGGGCTTTTTTTATAAATATAGCGGAGCCATCTGCCGCCAGAAACGACCCCGGTGAGCCCGTCCATCCCACTCATACATGCGGTGAGAAACCCCCTTCTGGTTAAGGATCTCGCTAATCATATGGTTGTTCTGCAGGAAGGGATCTTCTTTACCAATGGTAAAGACAATATCGCTATTGGCGATATGAGAAAGTCTTTCGGGATCATTCAGGTTTTGCAGAAAATGGGCTGGAGTGTGGTAATAAATATCTTCGTTATAGTAACCCTCGAACAGGTCGCCAAAGGACTCGATTGACCAGGTCAGGTCATAACGCCCCGAGAACGCAGCCAGTTTCTGGAACAGGTGTGGATGGCGGAAAAAGATATTTGCAGCGTGGAAAGCGCCAAGGGAGCAGCCATGTGAAATGGTGCATTCATGGTTGTTCATTTGTGCCATAAGTGGCAGGACTTCCTGGAGGATATATTCTTCGTATTGTTTGTGCCGGTTGATTCGTCCGTGGGGATGAGCCCAGAAACAGTACATGCTTTCAGTATCGATACTGTCCACACAGTAAAGCTGCAGATGACCCTTGTTGATTTTTTCTGCAACTGAATTTACCAGCCCCAGCTGTTCATATTCGTAGAAACGTGCACCTCTGGTTGGAAATACCAATACCTTTGCGCCGGCATGGCCAAAGACAAGAAGCTCCATATTACGTTCCAGATTCGGGCTCCACCAGTTGTGGTATTCACGATGCATCGTCTCCTCCTAAGACTGAAAAATAGTTTTCGAGTTTTTGACGCAACTCGTTGCGTTGCTTTACCTCGCCACGGTAATCAAAATGTCCGGCTTTGAGCCGGTATAGTTCTTTATGGTCTTCGCAGGCATTGTAAATGCTAAACTGTCCCGGTGGTGCGACAAAGGGGTCAAACATCGCCAGAGCCCAGTGTGTGGGCTGTTTAATATGCTTAGCCGCACAGGATGCGTCAAAGTAGGGCAGTGTTGCCGCTATTAGCTCAGGGTGTCTGGTTTCAAACTCACGCAGTGATTCTGTGCTTCCCACTGACGGGAGCGCCATACGAACCTTCGGGCAGCCAAATGTCGGTACATGAAAGTGACTCAGATTGATCCGGGAATCAAAAGCAGTGGCGAATATCCCGAGTCCTCCGCCAAAGCTGCTGCCGCAGAAACCAATATGCTCTTCTATCTGAGGAAACAGACTCAGCATAGCCGAAACTGAACACCAAATGTCCTGAACACAGCCACCAATAATATACTTCTCTTTGTCCTGAATATCATGCAATACATGCCAGTTTGGTTCACTGGATATCGGCTCACAGGCGCTGCGGCTGATGCCTCTTATACAGGGAACCAGTAATGCGGTGTTGCTGAGTTTCCAGCTGGTATCCGGTTCCTCAATGCCACCGTATCCATGGGTCCAGATGAGAGCGCCATTTACCCGGCCTTTGACAGGAAGCAAAAGCCAGCCGCCAATCCGCATTTTATCTGTGGAGTCAAAATAGCAGTCAAAGATCCGCCAGCCGTTTTCAATACGTCCGGTATCCTGAATGTTCAGGTAAGGTTTTACATCCAGGGCCTGCTGATATTTATTTTGCCAGAATCGGGCAAATCCGGCAGGCGCTCTGCCTGGTTTGATTTTGAGTAAACTCTCAGCATCATGACCATAGCTGGGGTCAAAATGGTAGCTGTGTTTAAATGTTCCGGACATAGGCGATATCGCTTTTGTGTTTGCTGACCAGTTTACCTGTTTAATGTTACATATTTACGTTTCTATTTTTAAAGGAGTTTTAACGGTCTGCAACGGAATCAATAATAAAACTGACGTAAAAGAGAAAGGAAGTCTCCCATACTTATACCTTTAAGTATAGGAGGGCTTTTCATTGATAAAACTAATTTTCTAGCGGATCACAATACTACGCGGGATCAGTTCTATTCCCGCCTGATAGCGTTTTGCTGAAGCGTTGAGTGCTGAGGCCAGCGCGCTGTCAGCAATAAGCTCAAACTGCTGAGGCAGTGAGTTAATCTTCATCGGCAGAAAATCAAGCAGACGGTTATTACCGAAGGTGCCCAGCTTAAGCTGATTCATCAGTGCCGGATGTTCAAGCAGAACATCCAGAACGCCTTCAAGAAGCGTGTATGACGTGGTGACGATAGCGTCAGGCACAGTACCGGCTTTTATCCAGCCCTTAAATATCTTCTTTCCTTCTTCGCGGTTAAAGTGCTCGCCATATCCTACGATTGCCTGCCTGGACTTGGCTTTCAGCGCAGATTCATAACCCAGCTGACGCTCTTTGGAAATGTTCAGCTTAGGCAGGGCTCCGATCAGGCCAACGGTCTCCACCTGATCGGATATAACCGACTTGGTGAGCTCGAAGGCAGCACTGAAATCTTCACTGATCACGCAAGAGAAGTATTCATCATCTAAAGGACGGTCAATGGCGATAACCGGTGTGCCTTTTTTCTGTACCTTCTGGTAATACTCGCTGGCATCCGGCAGACAGCTTGCCACAAACAGGGCTTCAATCCGGCGGCTGACCAGCGCGTCGGACAGGTTTTCTTCTGTTTTCGGGTCATCATCAGAGCAGCCAATCAGGATCTGATAGCCCGCTTTTCTTGAGTTTTGCTCAAGCAGCTTTGCAAGTTTGGCGTAACTGGTGTTTTCCAGATCAGGGATGATCAGGCCAAATGAGCGGCTGTGTCCCGCCCGCAGAGATGAGGCTGCATGGTCCGGCTTGTAGTTATATTCCTCTACAACCGCCATCACTTTCTTCTGTGTTTTTTCGCTTATCCGGTACTTTTTTGCTTTCCCGTTGATTACATAACTGGCAGTGGTTTTTGAGACGCCGGCCAGTTTGGCAACTTCATCTAGTGTCATTGGGTTTACCTTAATGTGTGCGCCTGATCATAAATTTATCGTTCAATTTCTATTCTGAGTTGAATTATACGCTGAACCGTTTCAGTATTAAAGCTGAAAGCATTCAGCAAAACTTGAAATATGACGGAAGTCACCTAGATTAATAATCAGGCCCATCAGCAACCGATTAATACGCTTTGCTGAATTTTTTTAAAGTAATGCTGAACCGATTCAGTCTAATTGAGCTGAACAGTGCTGAAGGGTTCAGCAAGTAAGAAAATTATTTTTAATGGCTCTGAATCAGAGCAAAAGAGGCAAAAGACGATGCTAAAACTGACCACCACAGATATCAAACTGCAACAGGCCGCTGACGAGAAGCAGAGTGCAATCCGCGCACTGGCTGCTGACCTTTCTGAGAAAGGTCTTGTTGATGCCGGTTACGTTGAAGGCATGCTAAACCGTGAAGCACAGAACTCGACTTTTCTGGGTAACGGTATTGCGATTCCTCACGGTACAACAGATACCCGCGGCCTGGTAATCAATACCGGCGTTGCGGTTCACCATTTCCCTCAGGGCGTTAACTGGGGCGACGGTAACACGGTTTATGTTGCTATCGGTATCGCAGCAAAATCGGATGAACACCTTGGCATCCTAAAGCAGCTGACAAAAGTTCTGTCTGACGATGGTGTGGAAGAGAAGCTGAAAAACGCCAGGTCTAAAGAAGAGATTATGGCGCTGCTAAACGGTGAAGTTCAGTTTGAAGCGGACTTTAATGAGTCTCTGATTCAGGCCGGTTTCCCTGCAACGGATATGGTTCAGATGAGCGCAGTTGCAGCCGGTCTTATCAAAAACACAGAAGCGGCAACTTCCGATTTTGTGGCGCAACTGGTAGCGAAAAAGCCGACTCATCTTGGCAACGGCCTGTGGCTGGTAAGTGGCAACGAAGGCGTATCACGCACAGCGATGTCTTTTGTTTCTGCTGAAAACGGCTTTGAAGAAGAAGGCCAGCCGGTTAAGGCTCTGATCGCTTTTGCCGCGTGTAATGGTGCGCATAAGAAGCAGCTGGATATCCTGACTCAGCTTGTTTTCCAGCAGAGACAAAAGGCGGTAGCAGAAGCAAATGCAACTGAACTGCTAAGCATGTTCAGCGGTGAAGATGCAGGTGAAGCTGCTGCTGACGGCGATGCAAATGTTGCAGTATTTAAGATTAAAAACCCGCACGGTCTGCATGCCCGCCCTGGTGCAATGCTGGTAGCGGAAGCGAAGAAATTTGAATGTAGCATCAAGGTGGCAAACCTGAATGGCGAAGGCAAGCAGGTGAATGCGAAGAGCCTGATGAAGGTGATTGCAATGGGAGTTAAGCAGGGTCATGAGCTTCAGTTTGTTGCAGATGGCGTGGATGCTCCACAGGCGTTAGAAGCTATCGGTGCTGCGATTGCTTCTGGTCTGGGTGAAGGTTAAGGAGCGGATTATGGCTACTAAGAAAGTCGTTACCGTTACCCTGAACCCTGCGCTGGACCTGACCGGCCACCTGAACACTCTGAATGTGGGTACGGTCAGTCTGGTTGATGAAGGTAATCTTCATGCTGCAGGCAAAGGTGTTAACGTGGCTCAGGTATTGTGTGACCTGGGCGCAGAAGTGACAGTAACCGGTTTTTTAGGCACTGATAACGAAGAGATGTTCTGCCAGTTGTTTGAAGAGCTTGGTGTGAACGATCAGTTTGTACGTGTTCGCGGTTCAACCCGTATTAACGTAAAACTGGTGGAAAAATCGGGCGCGACCAGCGATATCAACTTCCCTGGTGTTGAGGTTAAGCCGGTGGATATCGAACAGTTTGAAAGCTCGCTGTTCCGCCTGGCTGAAGACCACGATTACTTTGTCATCGCTGGCAGTCTGCCAAAAGGTATTTCACCTGAGCTGTGTGCTCAGTGGATTCAAAAGCTGCATGAAATGGGCAAAAAAGTGCTTTTTGACAGCAGCCGCGCGGCTTTAGTTGCGGGTCTGGATGCAAACCCTTGGCTGATTAAACCAAACGATGAAGAGCTTTCGGATTTTGTTGGCCGCGATCTGGTTTCTCCTGAACAGTGTCAGGCAGCGGCGATGGAGCTTGCAGATAAAGGTATCGCGAACATTGTTGTCTCCATGGGAGCAAACGGTGTGATGTGGTTAAACGAAGGAAAATGGCTGCGCTCACAGCCTCCTCGTATGGAAGTAGTGAGCACGGTTGGTGCGGGAGATACATTGGTGGCTGGTCTCTGTTGGGGACATATGCAGGAGATGGATAAACCGCAGTTACTGACTTTTGCAACAGCACTGTCTGCTTTGGCGGTATCGCAGGTCGGTGTTGGTGTTAAGAGCCTTGAAGAGCTCAAATCCTTACAAGAAAAAATTGAATGTTATGAACTTAACCAGTAACCGCTGGCAGAGTTAAACGAATATAAATATAAGGTCGATTATTATGAATATTGCAATTATTACAGCTTGTCCGAGCGGGGTTGCTAACAGTGTTATCGCAGCAGGTCTGCTGACACAGGCAGCACAGTCACTTTCATGGAGCGCAAAAGTTGAGTGTCAGTCTACAGTGATGGGTGGTGAGCCACTAAGTGCTGATGACATCGCTCAGGCTGAAGTTGTTGTTATCGCTGCAAGTACAGAAGTGGATACCAGCCGCTTCGTTGGTAAGAAAGTGTATCAGGCTGACATCTCTGATGTGACTGCGGATGCAAAAGCATTCCTGGAAAAAGCAGCAGCAGAAGCGGTTGAACTGACAGCAGACAAAGCGACAGCGGTTGCAGCGGCAGCTTCTGATGGCGCGAAGAAAATCGTTGCTATCACAGCATGTCCGACAGGCGTTGCTCACACCTTTATGGCTGCAGAAGCACTTGAAGAAGAAGGTAAGCGTCGCGGCCACCAGATTAAGGTGGAAACCCGTGGCTCTGTAGGTGCGAAAAACCAGCTTACTGATCAGGAAATTGCAGAAGCGGATCTGGTTATCATCGCTGCTGATATCGATGTTCCTCTTGACCGTTTCAACGGTAAGAAACTTTACAAAACGAACACAGGCCCTGCTCTGAAGAAAACTGAAGAAGAGATGGACAAGGCTTTTGCTTCGGCAACGGTTTACACTCATACCGGCGGTGCGGCTGCATCTGCAACAGAAGAGAAAAAAGGCGTGTATAAGCACCTGATGACAGGTGTATCTCACATGCTTCCTGTTGTTGTTGCTGGTGGTTTGATTATCGCACTTTCTTTTGTATTCGGTATCGAAGCATTTAAAGAAGAAGGCACAATGGCGGCAGCACTGATGCAAATCGGTGGCGGCAGCGCATTTGCTCTGATGATCCCTGTTCTTGCCGGTTACATTGCATTTTCTATTGCTGACCGTCCGGGACTTGCACCGGGTCTTGTCGGCGGTATGCTGGCTTCTTCAATCGGCTCTGGTTTCCTTGGTGGTATCGCAGCAGGTTTCATTGCAGGTTACGCAGCGAAATTCATTGCTGACAAAGTACAGCTTCCACAAACGTTAGAAGCACTTAAACCTATCCTGATCATCCCGCTTGTATCAACACTGTTCACCGGTCTTGTAATGATTTACGTAGTTGGTGGTCCGGTAGCAAGCATCATGGGTGCGATGACTGACTTCCTGCAAAACATGGGCAGCGCAAACGCAATCATGCTGGGTATTATCCTTGGCGCAATGATGTGTTTCGACCTGGGTGGTCCGGTAAACAAAGCGGCTTATACTTTCGGTGTTGGTCTTCTGGCTTCTGAAACTTACGCGCCAATGGCTGCAATCATGGCAGCAGGTATGGTTCCTGCGCTGGGTATGGGTCTGGCGACTTTCCTTGCTAAGAGCAAGTTTACTGAAGATGAGCGCGAAGGTGGTGTGGCTTCATTCGTACTGGGTCTGTGCTTTATCTCTGAAGGTGCAATCCCGTTCGCAGCACGCGATCCAATGCGCGTAATCCCATGTACTATGGCTGGTGGTGCGGTAGCAGGTGCGCTTTCAATGCTGTTTACTTGTGAACTGCTTGCTCCACACGGTGGTCTGTTTGTACTACTTATCCCTAACGCAATTTCACCTGTACTAATGTACCTGGTAGCGATTGCAGCAGGTACAGCAGTAACCGGCTTTGGTTATGCGTTCCTTAAACGTACAGCTGAACAGGAAGCTGCAGCGGCATAAGGAAACAAACACAATAACTAATCCTTGTTTGTAAATCATATTATGTCTCAATCCCTTAGCAGGGGTACCCCGTAAGACATTTTGGGACGCTCATAGAGTGTCCCTTTTTTTTACTCTTTATTATCTGTTCTGGAGATGAGTTATGGATAACCGCAGCAATAAGCCGATTCTTGTCGTAGACGATGAATTAGATGTCAGAGAGATGGTCTGTGATGTGCTTAGTCAGGCGGGATATCCTTGTGATTCGGTTGAGGACGGAGCGTCCTGCAGGCTCGAAATGAGTCAAAGGGATTATCATCTTATCATTATCGATTTAAAACTCAGGCAGGAAGACGGCCTTGAGCTTGCCCGAAGGATCCGGGAAGAGAGCGAAGTACCTATCCTGATGTTAACAGGTAAAGGAACAGAAACAGACCGCATCATCAGCCTAGAGCTTGCTGCCGATGATTTCCTGATGAAGCCCTTTAACATCCGTGAGCTGGTAGCCAGAGTAAACGCACTGCTACGCCGTTCCACCTTCAGCCATAGCAGAAAGCCGCAGGAGCTGGTAGAAGAGCATGACTGCCTCAGCTTTGATGGCTGGATACTAAACCTTTCCACACGTCAGCTTAAAAGCGCAGCAGGCGAATCCGTCCCGCTGACATTCGGTGAATATTCCATCCTAGAACTGCTGGCAAAGCACCCGAAAAGGGTCATGAGCAGAGAGCAGATCCTGACAGAGCTGCACGGCTTAGAAGCTAACTCCTTTGACCGCACCATAGATGTGCTGATTTCCCGCCTGAGAAACAAATTGGAAGCCAACCCGAAAAAGCCTAAGTACATAAGAACTGAGCGTGGAGTTGGGTATGTGTTTGCGGAAAGCGTGAAGTGTATTTGTTCATGAGATCGACATGTTGTTAATTTCATGAACATCCAGATTGGAGTTCCCAATGTTCATGAAATCGACATGATGTTATTTTCATGAACATTCATAAATAAGGTAGCCAGAAAAAGTTGTTTTGTAGTTTGAGCTATACCACAAAAAATGACCATTAACTGAAATTAACGCCTTTCGTTAACACGCCATTAATAATTGAGATAGTCGGTTAATAGTCCGGCGTTAAAGTGAGTTCAGTATCCGGCAGAGCACAAAGGTTGCGCTCTGATATAACTAGAAATGGAACTCTCATGACTCAGATAGGCGACACACATCATTCGGCCCCTCCTGTTCTGGAGATGAAGAATGTATCGAAAACATTTCCCGGCGTTAAGGCGCTGCAAAACGTAAAGCTAACGGTTTATCCGTCGGAAGTTCACTCTCTTATGGGGGAGAATGGTGCGGGGAAATCGACGTTGATGAAGATCCTTTCCGGTGCCTACCATGCTGATAAAGGCAGTGAAATCTTTGTTAACGGCAACAAGGTAAATATTACCGACCCTCTGGCGGCGAAAAAGCAGGGCATAGCGGTTATCTATCAGGAGTTGTCACTGGCTCCGAACCTTTCCATTGCAGAAAATATTTTTCTTGGCAGCGAAATTTCCAGTAACGGACTGGCTGACCGCAGAACCATGGAAGCACAATCTCAGCAGACTCTGGACAGACTGGGAGTCACATTCTCACCAAAGACGCTGGTTTCTGAGCTTTCGATTGCGGAGCAGCAGATGATTGAGATTGCCAGAGCGGTGCACGCTAACGCCCAGATTCTGGTCATGGATGAGCCGACAACGGCGCTGTCTACCCGCGAAACGAACCACCTGTTTGAACTGATTCATCGTCTGCGTGAAGAAGGTCTGGCGATTATCTATATCTCTCACCGTATGTCGGAAATCTATGAGCTTTCTGACCGCTGCTCCGTGCTCCGTGATGGTACCTATGTAGGCACACTAATGCGTGAAGATCTGTCATCGGAAGCTTTGGTGAAGATGATGGTTGGTCGTGATATTTCCGGTTTCTACAAAAAAGATCACCAGGAGTGTGAAAGAGCGGACAAGATTCTTGAGGTTAAAGATCTCAGCGATGGGAACAAGGTTAAGCCGAACTCATTCAGTCTTTATAAAGGTGAAGTGCTGGCAATCGCAGGCCTGGTTGGCTCCGGGCGTACTGAACTGGCAAGGCTGATTTTTGGTGCTGACGATAAGGCGTCCGGCGAGGTGTTCCTGAACGGTGAGAAGATGGAGATTAAAAAGCCTAAAGACGCCATTGATCAGGGCATTCTTTATCTGACTGAAGACAGGAAATCTCAGGGGCTGTTTCTGGATATGGACGTGTGTAACAACACCAACCTGCTTGCATTCTCTCAGGATTGCAGCCCGTCGAAAGTGCTGAATCTTAAGCGAAGAGATGAAAGAGCGAAATCAGCAATTAAATCTCTGAATATCCGGGTACCGCACGCCAGAGTGGCTGCGGGATCTTTGTCCGGCGGTAACCAGCAAAAAGTGCTGCTGTCACGCTTACTGGAGGTAAAACCTAAAGTGCTGATCCTCGATGAACCAACCCGTGGTGTGGATATCGGTGCTAAGTCCGAGATCTACAAGATCATCAATGAACTGGTGAAAAACGGTGTGGGTGTGCTGGTGATCTCCAGTGAGCTTCCGGAGGTCATCGGTATCGCAGACCGTGTGCTGGTGATGCATGAAGGCCATATAGCGGGTGAGCTGGATCATCATGGTGAACAAGAGATGAACCAGAACAACATTATGAAATTAGCGGCAGGTGCTTAAGGCACTTGCTCAGGGAAGAGATGAATTTCGAGAGCGAATAATATGAACACTACAACAAAGTCAGTTACTAACCCCGGCGCATTGCCTGATAAAGAAAAATTTTCACTGCAGGCCATACTGAAATCTGTCGGTATGCTACCGGTGCTTATCGTGCTGTGCATTGGATTTGAGGTGATGAGCGGACGTTTTATGTCCCTGGATAACCTTTCCATTGTTGCGCAGCAGGCGTCAATCAACACCGTTTTGGCAGCAGGGATGACCTTTGTCATCCTGACTGGTGGTATCGACCTGTCGGTTGGTTCCATACTGGCTGCCGCTGCCATGATTGCCGTTATCGTATCTAAGATCCCGGCCTTTGGCATGCTGGGTCTGCCGGCTGCTATGCTGGTGGGCGCCCTGTTTGGCCTGCTTAACGGTGGTCTTATCGCCTTCCTCCGGTTGCCTCCGTTTATTGTAACCCTTGGTGCGTTAACCGCTGTTCGGGGTGCAGCTCGTCTTCTGGGTAACGACACCACGGTATTTAACCCGGAAATGCCATTTGACTTTATCGGTAACGGTTCGCTGTTTGGTATTCCATGGCTGGTCATCATTGCCGCAGCGGTCATCCTGATTTCCTGGTTTATTCTGAAACGTACTGTGCTGGGTATCCATATCTACTCTGTTGGTGGTAACGAAAATGCGGCCCGCCTGTCCGGTATCAACGTCGCAGCAGTGCTTCTGTTTGTGTACGGCATGTCCGGCCTGTTATCCGGCCTTGGTGGTGCGATGTCGGCAGCAAGACTGTATGCCGCAAACGGTACTCAGTTGGGGGTTGCCTACGAGTTGGATGCCATTGCTGCGGTAATTCTTGGGGGAACCAGCTTTGTCGGCGGTATCGGTACTATCTGGGGAACACTGATTGGTGCCTTAATTATCGCGGTACTGACCAACGGCCTGATTCTGACCGGTGTGCCGGATGTTTGGCAGTACATCATCAAGGGCCTGATTATTATCGGTGCGGTGGCACTGGACAGATACCGCCTTGGCAGCTCACACACTTAATTTATACACATCGAAACCTGACTTATACATCCAGAGATGGAAATAACGGTGAGGCCGGAAACGGTCCGCCACTAAATGTGAAACAAACAATAATGTGACATGGAGAATGGAATGAAACTATTTAAACGTCTTGCTATTGCCAGCGCTATGATGGCATCAATGACAGCCGGAGCGAATGCCGCTGACCTGAATAAAATTGGTATCTCTCTTGGCTCAATGGGTAACCCTTTCTTTGTTGCCCTGGCAAATGGTGCGGAAGCTCAGGCTAAGCAGATAAACCCAGATGTAGAAGTTCTTTCTATGGGTTACGACTATGACCTGGGTAAACAGTTTAACCAGATAGATAACTTTATTGCAGCGGGCGTTGATATCATTCTTCTGAATCCGGGCGATCCAAATGCTATCGAACCGGCAATCAAGCGTGCTCAGAAAGCCGGTATTGTTGTGGTATCTGTGGATACCGCGGCGAAAGGTTCTGATGCGATCGTAACAACGGATAACGTAAGTGCTGGTGCCGTTGCCTGTAAATACATCGTAGAGAAACTGGATGGTAAAGGTGACGTGATTATCCAGAACGGTCCTCAGGTTTCTGCGGTAATCGACCGTGTAACCGGCTGTAAAGAAGAGCTGGCGAAAGCGCCGGGTATCAATGTCCTTTCTGACGACCAGGATGGTAAAGGCTCCCGTGATGGCGGCATGTCAGTAATGCTTGGTCACCTGACCCGCTACCAGAACATTGATGCGGTATTTGCTATCAATGATCCACAGGCTATCGGTACTAACCTTGCGGCTAGGCAGCTTAAGCGCAAGGATATCATTATCACTTCTGTGGATGGTGCGCCGGATATCGTGGCCGCGCTTAAAGATCCTTCTTCTCCAATGATTCAGGCATCTGGTAGCCAGGACCCGTATCACATGGCAGAAAAAGCCGTTGAACTTGGATACAAAATTATGTCCGGTGAGAAACTGGATAAGAGCGTGATGTTGCTTCCTTCAGCGCTGGTTGACCGTTCGAATGTGGATGCCTACCAGGGATGGGATGCAGTTCGCTAGGCAGCAGTGGCAGGGATCGTGACTCAGGCTTTAGATTTCTCAAAACGGGAGTCACGATCTTTCTTTTTTCTGCTGTTTCCTTAACATAGCTCCTCTGGAAGTGTGTGAAAAAGCTTGCTTTTGACCTCGCTTCCTTTTTTGTTTTTGTGCCGTTTGCGTAATCACCGAACAGATAATTGCTGGGATTGGTATAAGGAATACTTAGGTGCGAAGAAAAGGAATTAAAAGCAGAGAACTCACTGCAATGGTGACAGCCATTGTGATGTCACTGGCGCTGGTACTGGTTGCTGCAACCGGTCTGCACCATACCAATATGGTGATCACCAAGCTGGAGTCAAAATCCTTGCCTGATGTGCGTGTCGCATTAGGGCTCGCAGAAGGCGTCGCACAGCTTGCCGCTTTTGCTCCTTATTCTGCTTCTATTAACCAGCCTTCCTTACTCGATGAACAGAAAAAGCGCTTTGCCACCCGGTTTGAAAAGCTGTTAAAGGTGACCCGGAATATTTCCGATCAGGCATTCCGGAAAGAGCTGGTGGGTAAACTTAAAGCCATTGAACAAAGTGCCAGCCAGCTTGGCGAGGTGACAACGGAAAGCCTGTTTTTATCTGAAGAGCTTTTGAGTCAGCGATTTCAGCTGCAGCTGTCTTCTGAAAACTCCGGGATTCAGGCACTCACAGTTAATATTCCCGTATCAGAACAGATTGATCATCTGGTGGGTCTGCTGACCAGTCAGGATGAGGCCAGACTGAACATGGCGCAAGAGGTGGTAAGCAGCCTTGCAAGTGGTGCTGAGGATGGAAAGAGTGCCCTGAAAGACTTTGTGGACTATGCCCGGGATAACTTTCAGAAACGCAAAGCGATTAAGAACAAAAAGCAGTTTCTTCTGGTTTCTATCCGTGCACAGTCTGAGTATTTAAGTGAGTTTGTAAACACTTACGTAAATGATATTCAGCAGCAGGTACTTGAGCAGCAGCAACAGGTGCAGAGACAGATTTCTCAGGTGTTCTGGAGCATGGTGGTGATGATGCTGCTGTTGATTCTGGCTGTGGCGGTCAACTACGGAATTAACATCAAAACCGTACAGGAGCTGACTAACGTTACCAACGATATGATCCGGCTGTCTAACGGTGACACCCGCAAGGTAAGCCGGTTCAGGCCAAGGGATGATGAAATTGGTGATCTGCTTAATGCCTATCAGGTGTTCAGGGCGTATACCTACCGGATCCAGAAAGTGAGCTCAAATCTGGAGCAGCAGAAGCAGCTGCTGGAATCTATCTTCGACGGCATGCATGACGGACTCAGCGTCTTCTCAAAAGAGAACAAACTTCTGGCCTGGAACCAGCAATATCTGAGTGCTCTGAAACTTGATACGAAAGAGGTGTATGTCGGTATGCCACTGGAAGAGATCCTGGAACGTATTGGTGAGCATGGAGAGAGGTTTCAGGATATCGAAGGTCATCTGATTGATCAGGTGCAATGGAATACAAGCCGTCACAGCGAAGACAGGTGCGTTGAGTGGCACGACAGTCAGGGACGGATTATTGAGTTCCGTAGCCAGCCGATGACCAACGGTGGCTTTATTACCCTGACTCAGGATCTGACCTACCGCAGAGAGACGGAGCACCAGTTGCAGCAGGCGGTTAAAATGGAAAGCCTCGGACAACTTACCGGCGGCGTTTCTCACGACTTTAATAACTTCCTCACTTCGATTCTGGGTAACCTGCAGCTACTTGAAATGCAGGATGAGCTTTCGCCACAGTCTCAGACATTTGTATCCAGAGCGATCCGGGCCAGCGAGAGTGGCCGGGAGCTGGTTCACAAACTGCTCGCTTTTAGCCGTAAGCAAGTGCTTACTCCTGAAATTGTCTGTGTGGAAGAGCTTATCAGTGAGTCAGAAGACTTACTGGAGTACAGTGTGTCAGCAGGCGTCAGGCTTAATCTTTCTCTTGCTGATTGCAGAAGCTTTATCAGGGTAGATAAAGTTCAGCTGCAAAATGCTTTGCTGAATCTGACCATCAATTCAAACGGCGCTATTGCTGAGAAAGGCGAAATTACCATCTCCACTCAGACCATCAGGGTTGAAGATAAGCCCTGGCTGAGAATTTCTGTGTCTGATACCGGTAAGGGAATCCCCGTGGAGATTCAGCACCGTGTGTTTGAAGCCTTTTTTACCACTAAGGAAATTGGATCGGGTAGCGGGCTGGGGCTGAGCTCCGTTCATGGTTATGTGCAGCAGTCCGGTGGTCAGATTGGGGTAGAATCTCAGCCAAATGAAGGCACCACCATCTGGATGCAGTGGCCGGTAACGGAAGTGCAGGAAACGGTTATGCCATCCGGCAGTGAAGAACAATCGCAATCAAAATTCAGGGGCACGCTTGTGCTGGTGGAAGATGATGAGCAGGTCGCGCAAACTATGATAGATCTGCTTGATAAACAGGCAGAGCACGTTATTCACTTTCCGGGGGCGGATATCGCACTTAACTGGCTGATATCTCATAAACAGACAGTATTTGCTGTGCTTAGTGATGTTCACCTGGTGAATTCTATGTCCGGAGTGGAGCTCAAAGAAGAGCTGAAAACCGTGCTGCCTGAGCTGCCGGTCTGTCTCTACTCGGGGATGGAAAAAACAAGTATTGAGCAGCAGTTTAACTGTACTCTGGATGAAAACTTTATCAGCAAGCCAGTGACACTCCCTGCGCTGTGGGATTTACTGAGAAAAAATGAGGCTTAAGCGGGTCGTATGAAAAAGCAGATGGTTAAACAAATACTGAGGGTTTTGCTCTGGGGACTTTTTTCTCCGGTTTGTCTGGCTGCGCCACTTAAGGTCGGAATTAGCCTGGTTGATCTTTCTAATCCGTTTTTTTCTATTCTGGCAGAAAAACTCTCTCTGTCTGTTAAAGAGAAATATGACGGTGAAGTGGAAATTTACGTGCAATCCAGTGCTTATAACCTCAGTAAGCAGATTGTTCAGTTAGAAGGCTTTTTACAGGACGACATTGACCTGATTTTTATTGCAGCCTCGGAAAGTAAAGCCATTGCTCCGTTTATTAACACAGCCCGGCAGAAGGGAGTAATTGTGGTCGCGGTGGATATTGAGTCTGAGGGGGCTGATATTAGTGTCACTTCGGATAATCATCAGGCCGGTTTCTCTGCCTGCCACTATCTTGCACAGCATTTGAAGGAGACCGGCGAGGTCGCGATTATCAATGGTCAGCCGATCTCATCAGTGATAAATCGTGTATCAGGCTGCAAATCCGCATTTGAAAAGTTCCCTGGGATAAAAGTGGTATCGGCAACCCGAAATAGCAGCGGAACATATAGTGGCGGACTGGAGAGTATGACTTACCTTCTTTTACAGTATCCGGAATTGGGTGGCGTGTTTACGATCAATGATCCAGCAGCTCTGGGCGCTTTGGAGGCGGCGGTTCAGTCTGGCAATGAAAAGATAAAAATTGTTTCAGTGGACGGTTCGCCTGAGTTTATTGAGAGCCTTAAAGAGGGCAAACAAAATCTGCTTGCAAGTGCACGTCAGTTTCCTGGTTTAATGGCAGTAAGAGCCGTGGAACTGGCCATGCAAAAACTGAATGGCTCAGCGGAGGATAAGGCCGTTGAATTGATTCCGACCAGGCTTGTTACCACTGAAAATAAGGAGCAGGTTGAAGGGTGGCTGAAATAACGCCTTTACAAGGAAATCAAAGTTCTGGTGAGCCTGATATACATTCCCACGGAGGACCATGGGAACGAGAGTTTTGCGTAACTATTCAATTATTCGATAGGTCAACTAAATCCTGAACGAGCTCAAAATTGGGAGAAATCTTTCACCTTGTTTTAGCTTTCCTTCATTCAGCCTGTGCCGATAAGTTCGGGGCGAAATTTATCGGTCTAATATCTTACTGACTAAGAAAAGGGGCATTGTCGATTTAGGAATGGCAGCGTACCGATCACTGCCATTTAGTATGATACTTTAATACTCAGTATGTTTCTTTATTACTCTCCCACAGGAGGTTAACCCTAAAAAGCCTAAGTACATAAGAACTGAGTGTGGGGTTGGGTATGTGTTTGTGGAAAACGTGAAGTGTATTTGTTCATGAGATCGACATATTGTTAATTTCATGAACATCCAGATTGGGATAATGAATGTTCATGAAATCGACATGATGTTATTTTCATGAACATATAATTAGGCTATATTTATGTTCATGAGATCGACGTGTTGTTAATTCCATGAACATCCAGAGGTAAGGTAGCCAGAATGAATCGTTTTGTAGGTCGAATAGAAGAAATTGAAACATTGCTTCAGTCATTCAATTCCTCGAAGGGGACGTTAAACGTTATTAAAGGTCGCCGCCGAATTGGGAAAAGTACGTTAATTAAAGAGCTCCCCATCAGGGATTCCAAAGTAACTTTGCGTTACCTGACATCTCCACCGCCCAAAAAGGAAGTTTCTGATGATGAAGAGAGAATCGCTTATGCAGAACAGGTGAAGCGCGAGTTTAGCCTGCCTTACACGCCCCCGCACGAAACATGGGCTGCACTTATATATTTCATAGTGAGTCAATGTAATAAGCCATACACCATTTTAGCTATTGATGAGGTTAACTGGTTAGCTAGGAAGTCTTCAGTGTCGCTTGAGCAAGTCTTATGGGAAGTTTGGGAGCGTGAATGCGCCCACAAGAGCAACTTTATGATGATTTTATCCGGTTCGCTGGCTTCATGGATGGAGAAAAATATCATTGCGAGTGAGGGCTTTGTTGGCCGTATCTCTGTAAATATGGTATTGCGTGAACTGCCACTTAACAATGTATGTGAGCTGTTTGGTGCGGGGTATAAAAAATTGCCTGACAGAGACATTATAAAGTTGCTCTGTGCATTTGGTGGTGTTCCGCTATATCTCAATCATATTAATCCTAACCTTACTGCTGAAGATAACTTACTGAAACTTGCCTTCAAGAAAACAGGGGCTTTTAACAATGAGTTTAATCAGATGTTTAATGAGTTATTTTCTGATGATAACAAGAAGTACCGTGGCATATTGGAAGCCGTTGGTACGAGTCGGTCTGCAATGACAGCACGAGAAATAGCAGAGAAAATAAAGAGGCATTACACGGGTAGAATAAACCAAGCGTTATCAGATTTATGTGAAGTCGGTTTTCTTAAGCAAGAGCATACCTGGAATACTAAAACTACAAAGTTTGGCCGAGCTGCCAAGTATAAAATTGCCGACAACTATACGGCATTTTTCTTTCGCTCAATCTCAAAGCAAAATGAGGTAGTTGAAAGAACCAAGCGTGAAAGTGTGCCTGATAACTTAGCCAGCATTTTAGGATTGCAGTTCGAGAATTTGGTCTCTAACAATACATACTACATCCTGGAAAAGCTGAATATTATCAACCCTGTGTTTGTGGGTGGGTATTTTCAGACTAAAACGCAGCGTCAAGATGGGTGTCAGATAGATCTGCTAATTCAGACAAAGCATCGTTTGTATGTCTGTGAGTGCAAGATGCTGGCAGGCAAAGTTCAGAAAAACATCATTAAAGAAGTTGAACAAAAAGTCGCGAAGTTAACTTACGATAGTACCCTAACGGTGTGTCCTGTTCTGATCCATGCTAATGGGGTTGTGGATTCAGTTGCTAAAGAAAACTACTTCAATCACATCATAGACATGTCAGGTGCCCTCAAAGCGTAATACGTTTAAAGAAGTCAGAGATCTATAAGCACTTATCCAGAACGGTCCTCAGGTTTCTGCGGTAATCGACCGTGCAACCGGTTGTAAAGAAGAGCTGGGCTACAAAATACTGTCTGGTGAAAAGCTGGATAAGAGCGTAATCACTGAACAGATAATTGCCGGGATTGGTATTATTCAGCAAATACCCAAACCCGGCATAGCAAGTAGTTAGAGAACATTCCTGCGACTATTCCGCTGACTAAGGCTAAGTAAGGAATGACTCCGGTGCTGCCAAACAGTTCAATGACCATACTAAAGGCCGCAAAATTTGGGATTGCTGACAGACAGGCGCCGGAAAAAAAGCTCAGCCACTGCCTGAATATGTGCTTGCTTACCGAATTGAAGGTGAAAATACGGTTCCCCCACCAGGTTGTTGTTGCCGCGCAAAAGAAGGCCACAGCCCTGGCCGGAATAAGCGGAACTTCCAGTAGATAGAATAAACCAGTAAAAACTAGGCTATCGACAATAAATCCCGCTCCGCCCACCAGGGCGAAGCGAAATAGTGCTGAGCTTTTTATTTTCTCCGCCAGGTATTGCGAGAGCAGCGGATAGTATGCCTTTAGTGCGTACATAGATATCTTGCGCGCCCTGACTCTGCCGTGAGCTCTTTACTGCAACTAAAATTGCCGTTATTTATCTGCGTGATAACCTCTTTCTCTTTTCCTATCAGATAGAAAGACTTGGTTGTTAGCCGGCTATCTTCGGTAAGTGGCCTGGCTTTACCCGAACTGTAAAACTGACCGGAAAACGGTCGGTGGCCGACATAATAGGCAGGAACATTCTTATCTGTGCTTTCAAACAGTACCCGATCGCTGCGTGATTCCGCCTTACCCAGGTTAAGGTAAAATACGGCGCCAATCAGCAGGACAGGAATAAACAGCGCAACTGGCTTAAACCACTTTTCATCTCCGTCTTTTAGCAAAATGGCGATTAAAATACTCAAAGCTGGTACGCCCGGAAGAACGTAAGCGGGAAGAATATTACCCGCAAGCGAGAAGAGCATTAACGGAGAAATCATCCACAGTAACAGCAGGCTTACCAGCCCCGGACGATCTTCGCTCATGGCCTTAGTCAGGGCACGTCGTTTCAGCAGCAAAACGGGCAGGATAAAAGACCAGGGTGCAGAGGAAACAAGCCAGTAAATCCAGATAGTCCCTCGTGGCTGATCATGGGCGGTGCCATACAGGTCTCCCTCCCAGCCACTAACGGTAAAACGCATAAAATGCTCACCGACGATAAAGTAGTCCAGGAATCCGGGTGTGGCGTGCTCGGCCAGAATGTACCATGGCAGCGCTATCAGCAACATCAGGCCAAATCCCTTAACCATCGGGAACCGGCTCCAAAGAGCAGCAAAGGCGCCGGAAAAACCGTGTTGCATGATTAGCCATGGCACAACAGCCAGTCCGATAATGACAAGAGCAACCGGACCTTTGGCAAGCAGCCCCAGTGCCAGCCCGGTAAATGCAGCATATCCCCATAGCCGGCCCTTAAGAGTCTGATCTGCCCAGCAGAGATAGAATCCTGCCATGCTCAGGGTAACGGAAAAGGTTAATACCATATCCGTCATTACAGCGCCTGCCGCGATTGCAAAGATGCCGCAACTGGCCATCACAATGCCCGGAATCAAAGGGTTGATTCCCCTTTTGGCGGCAAAAAATGCAACAAGTGCGATGGTTAATACTCCGGTAAGCCAGTGAGGCATCCGTACTGCAAATTCAGATGTGCCAAACAGCTTAATACCTGCCGCACTGATCCAGGCAAATAGCGGCGGCTTTCCCCAGAACGGAACATTATAGTCAAACTGAGGCGTCAGCCAGTTGCCGGTCTCTACCATCAGCCGTGCCATTTCACCGTAACGTGCTTCGGTGGTGTCCATAAGCGGATAACCGCCAAGCGATAGCAGCCTTATCAGCAGGGCGAATGCAAGCAGTGACCAGAGAAAACGTCTTGACAGGATCATGCTATATCCTCCAGACGAATCAGCTTGTCAGAGCCCGTTCTTTTAGAGAAAACCGCCGGTTTTTCGACAACTTCCTGAATCAGGTACAGGGGTCTCTGTTTGGACTCGATAAAGATACGGCCAATATATTCACCCAACAGCCCGATACTCAGCAACTGAACCCCACCTAAGGCAAGTTGCACCACGATCATTGACGGGTATCCATCCACGGCTTCTCCAAACAGCAGAGTCTTACCGACGATAAACATACTAAAACCGAAAGCACCAAGGGCGATAAGCGAACCCAGTACCGTAGCGATTCTCAGAGGACGTATGGAAAAAGAGCTGATCCCGTCCATCGCCAGGCCGAACAGTTTGAAATAGTTCCACTTGGTTTCGCCCAGATAACGGGCATCCCTCTCAAACTGGATGCTTGTTTGTTTATAACCGGGCCAGGCGAAAATGCCTTTCATATAGCGGTTGCGCTCGGGCAGCTCGTTAATTCGGTCTACCACCTCACGGCTTAGCAGACGGAAGTCACCTACATTTTCGCTGATGTTGAGCTCGGACATACCATTGAGCAGTTTGTAGAAACAGGCAGCAGAAAAACGTTTAAAAAAACTCTCTCCGGCCCGTGAGCTTCGCTGCATGTTGACCACATCATAGCCTTCCCGCCAACGCTTAAGCATAGAAGGAATGAGCTCTGGTGGATCCTGGAGATCGGCGTCTATCACCACGACAGCGACTCCACGCGACTGCTTAAGGCCGGCGCTCATTGCAGCTTCTTTGCCAAAGTTGCGGCTGAGGCAGAGATATTTGACTGGGCTGGAAGAGCCTGGTGCGGATTCTATTATCTCCCGGCTGTTATCGTGGCTTCCGTCATCGATATAGATTATCTCGCAGTTTTCACTAAGCTTATCCAGAACACGGGTCAGACGTGAATGAAATGCAGGCAAAACCTCCTGCTCGTTGTAGACAGGCACCACTACGGAGAGGATTACCGGAGGCTCAATATGGCTTTTGTGGTCAATTATTTCAATCATTACTACATACCCTAAACATGGTTTTAGGTACTATGAATCAGCCTGCGTGTAAGAAATGTCATTCACGTTTTTTCCACACCAGCCACGGATAATCAAACCAAAACACAGGGCCATTATGAAACGTATACTGCTGATTGAAGATAACCGTGAGGTTGCGGGGATTCTGTTCGACTACTTTGAAAGTATGGATATGGAACTGGACTACGCCGATAACGGTGAACTGGGATTTCAACTCGCCATGGATAACAATTTCGATATTATCCTGCTGGATCTGATGCTGCCGAGAATGGACGGTTTAACAGTATGCAACAAACTAAGAGAGCAGGGAAATAGCACGCCCGTTCTGATGCTGACGGCCCTGGATAACAGAGAGGATATGCTGGAGGGTTTTGCCCATGGCGCGGATGATTATCTGACTAAGCCCTTTGATCTGGATATCCTGGAAGCAAGAATGAATGCCCTGATCAACCGGTACCGGGGCAATGTCGCTTCATCAGAGCTTAGTTACGGTAGTCTGAGAATCAACCAGAAAACAAGAACCGCATACCGGGATGACCGTCTGCTGGCACTGAATCCAACCACTTACACCATTCTGGAATTACTTTGTCTCAGAGCGCCGGATGTGGTTACAAAGTCCGAGATTGCAATTAAGCTCTGGCAAGAGGACGAAGTAAACAACGATGTTTTACGCAGCCATATTTACCAGCTGCGCAATCAATTAGACAAACCTTTTCCCAAACCCATGCTTATTACCGTTCCTAAAGTCGGTTTCAGGCTGGAGGAATAACGGATGCGCTTTTCCCTTCTTGACCGCACGCATAGTATGACCGGGCGGCTGGCACTTTTTTTTACAGCAGCCTCTGTCATTATCGGTCTGGCAGTTTATGCCATCTTCTATGTGGCAATCATGTGGTCTGAAGACAGGGTTGGTGAAAGACGTATTCTGCTCGACAGGGATTTGGCGATAGTACAATACGAACTGGGGCAGACCGGTGCGCTAAGAATCGATTCATTAACGGTTTCCTATGATGATATACGCTATATTCCGGAGAAATTCAGGGATATGGTGGATGGAAAAACGGATTACCTTGGGGAGACCGGAACCAAGCCCAATGAAAGAATGCTTTATGTTGGTGAGCACACCATCCGGGGCGCGGTTAAAACAATTTACCTGATCAGTGATATCGATACCGTTGAGTTCAGTGACGAAGAGTTTGCCACAGCACTGTCTGTTGCGCTCACTGTTATCGCTTTGCTTCTGCTTGCCTTTGGCCTGCTGTTGTACCGGCTATCGCAGAGGCTGATCTCGCCGATTAACTCGCTCTCCGAACAACTGGAGGCCAATGCCGGTGATACTGAATCCCCCTTTGTTCTCAACCCTTCCGCGGCACTGGAATTCAGGCAACTGGCTAATCAGCTTAACCGCTATCGTGATGAGATAAACGGATTACTAAAGCGGGAGCAGGCGTTTGCCCGCTATGCCAGCCATGAGCTTCGAACACCGCTGACTATCATCCGTGGCGCCAACAAGTTATTACAAAATAAAAATCAGGCGTCAGAAAATGGGCAGAACTCTTTTCAGGGCAGGCAGTTGCAGAGAATTGATGATGCGTCAAAACAGATGACCGCCATGGTTGATGCTCTGCTCAGTCTGGTCCGTTACGAAAAACAGGGAGAGGAGAGTGAGACAAGAGCGTTCAGCAAAAAAGAGCTCTGCGCCATTGTAGACAACAATACCCTGCATACCTTAGATAAATCCATTCCGCTGGAGGTCACTGTTGAGGGGGAGCCGCTTGTTGTGGCTACTCCGGCTATAATGAACATGGTGGTTGGTAATCTGGTCCGTAACGCTATTGCGGCAACCAGCCAGGGAAAAATTGAGATAATTATGCACAGTGAGTCGTTAACGGTTCTGGATAATGGCGTGGGTTTGCAGCCCGATAGCGGCACACCAGATAACGTCAGCCATGGTCTGGGCCTGCTTATCGTGGAAGAGTTCTGCCAGCGCTATCAGTGGCAATTTAGTCTGACGAACCGCCAACGTGGCGGCTGTATGGCAAAAATAATATTTAGGGCATTCTAAGAGATAAAACCTATGAAAATACTTGTTGTAGAAGATGAGCAGCAGTTAGCCTCGCAGATTTCTTCTGCTCTGGATCAGGCAGGTTGGGTGACTGAAACCTCCTCAGACGGAATTGATGCGCTTTATCGCGCAACATCGGAAGAGTGGGATGCAATTGTGCTGGATCTGGGGCTGCCAAAACTTGATGGCCTGACTGTGCTGAAAAGCATCCGCGATGAAGGCATCAACACACCGGTAATTATTCTCAGTGCCCGCGATACCCTTCCACAACGGGTTGAAGGTCTGAACGCCGGTGCTGATGACTACCTGACCAAGCCTTTTGAGATGATAGAGCTGATTGCCCGTATCCGTGCTCAGCTAAGGCGCTTATCCGGTCAGGCTTCTCCGGTTCTTCAGCTTGGTAACCTGAGCCTTGATACAAGAGCTTCCAAAGTGTTGTGGAAAGGGCAAAGTGTTGACCTAACCGCCTTAGAATACAAGGTGGTTGCTTATTTTATGCATAACAGCGAAAAGGTGGTTTCCCGTACTGAACTGGTGGAGCATATCTACAAGCAGGACTTTGACCGGGATTCAAACACCATAGAGGTTTTTATCGGCCGGATCCGTAAGAAGATCTCGCCGACGATTATCAAAACGGTAAGAGGGTTAGGATATCAGTTAAATGCAGAATAAAATCTCCTGGTTAAAAAAGCTAAGTATTCGTCAAAGGCTGTTACTGACAGCATCGCTTTGGATTGGCGGGCTTATTCTTGCTGCCGGTGCCATTGTCCCTATTCTGGTCAATTCCTTCCTTGTTGATACTGCTAAAGCTAACTTAAAAATTACCGGTGACGAAATTATTTCGAACCTGACCCTGGACGATAAAGGCGCTCTCACTCTCCGGCAGGGTATTTCAGATCTGAGATTTAATCAGCCCCATAGCGGTTATTACTGGAGAGTGACCGGTAAAGAACAAATACTTCGCTCCCGTTCACTCCGGGACAAAAATATTGAAGCAAAGGGAAAATATTCCTACAGGCTGACCGGAAAAAACGGAGAAAAGCTTATTTTCGTCCGCCAGGAGATTACCATTCCTGAATTGCAGCATCCTTTAACCATTATTGTTGCTGCTGATGAAGACCCTGTAGAAGAGACTCTGGACAGCGTTATCGAAGGGCTGACAAGCATATTGTTCATACTGTTTTTAGGATTAATGATATTTACCTTTGTGCAGGTCAACTGGTCGCTCAGACCATTGAATAAGTTGCAAGCTGAGCTAAAGGCACTGGAAAAAGGGGAGAGGGAAGAGTTATCCGCTGAATATCCCGGAGAGATAGAGCCGCTGATCACCGACCTTAATGCGCTGTTATTTCACTATCAGGAGCTGCTGGAAAGAGCCAGAAATCACGCAGGGAATCTTTCACATTCCCTTAAAACCCCCCTTTCTGTACTCAAAAATCAAACCGCTGAATTGCCACAGCAGCAGAAAGAAGCACTTTCAGAAACGATATCCCAGCTTCAGCAGCAGATTGATTACCATCTTAGCCGGGCAAGAATGGCCGGTTCAATGAACATTCTTTCGGTGAAATCTAATCCGTGTGAACGGGTTGATGCTATCGCCAGCGCGTTTGATAAAGTCTATGCACAAAGAGAACTGGTTCTGGTTAACGAGCTGGATGATGAGATTTTTGTCGCTGTTGAGGATGCGGATCTGGATGAAATGCTGGGGAACCTGATAGAAAACAGCTACAAATGGGCGAGCTCGCTTATCCGCGTTTATTCGGAAAAAGGCACCGGGGAAGCAGCGGTTCAGGTGAAGCTTATTATCGAGGACGATGGTGAAGGTATAGAGCCGGATAAATTAGGCGAGATTGTAAAACGAGGTGTTCGCCTTGATGAATCCAGGCCCGGCTCTGGTCTGGGGCTTAATATTGTAGCGGAAATGGCGCACAGCTACCGGGGCTCTTTAAGTTTCGAGCGCTCTTCAATGGGCGGTCTTAAAGCGAGCCTGCTGTTAAATCTCAGCCGTTAGATCAACACGGCCCAGGGCCAGAGCCGGTTCAATCACTAATACCCTGCCGTCGGTGAAATAATCGTGGTTTTCATCAACGGCCACCGGCCCGGTCATTTGCCTGAACCGCCCCTGCCATCGGATACTGTCATCTATTGAGCTGGCAAGCTTATCCCTCTGCTGGTCCACATCCGCATCTATGGTATGAAGCAGCGTAATAAGCCCGGAATAAGCTGAAATTCCCAGTCCGTCATCGTAGCTGATCGCTCCAAGCCAGAGGGTTTCCTGCTCGCTTTGCACAGGAAGTTTTACCGGCCACCAGCGGATATGATTCCTTTTGCTTAACGTCCCCGGCTCCTGAAATGCCAGATGCTGAGGCTGACCATTCCAGTAAAGATCGGAAACGGGCGGCGTTTTGGTTCTCAAAAGTCCGACGTAATCTGTGATACTGATGTCATCGTAGGAGAATGTCCGGTTCTTTATCCAGCCCATTTCCAGCATCATGGCTTCGGGCGAGTCGCCGACATAAATAACGTTGATTGCCTGAGCGTTAAAATAGGAAGATTCGCCGGCATAGGCTTTAAACTCAATCTCAGAAACATCTTTGATAAGGGGAACTTCGTTCTTGCCAGCAAAATCGTCCAGTTGCTCGAAAAACAGGCTGTAGTTTAGCCCTCCGAGCCCGGCAATAAGCAGCATGCTTGCCGCCAGTCCTTTGTAGCGCATACAGTAACGGCGCGCCAGCAGATAAAAGCCTGCCACTGAGGCGATAAGTATCAGCAACGAACTGTGTTCAGAGATAAACACATTCATTCCATTAATAAATGGAAAATTCTCAATTCCCATAGCAAGAAGATAACCCCAGAAAACAAACTGACCCACACCCAGAATCAAACCAATGGAAGAATAAAGAGAGAAGCGCTTCCAGTTTGTGCCGTTCGCCCCGGCGATAAAGGGAATCACCCAGGCAACCGGCCCCAGCAAGCGGGCGGTGATAAGCACCTTTTTTTCGTTACGCTTTAGCATCAGTTTTCCCTGAGCGACTCTTCTTCGCAGTGACGGACGCTTTTTCAGAATCGCTTTCTGAATATTCCGTCCATATCTGCGACCAACAGCAAAACTTGCCTGGTCGCCCAGAAAACCACCGGCCAGAACCAGTCCGACCCCCAACAAGCTTCCTGCATACAACTGATACCCGGCTGCAATCATAAAGGGCTCACCGGGTACCAGAAGATTAGGGCCGATGAAGGCATCGGTAAACGCTCCAAGAAATAGTGACAGATTGCTAAGCATCATCTTTCCTATATTGCCTTCTGATCTTCATAGTGACCAAAGCGGTATTCGATTTCATTTTTCCGAATTTCACCAAAGAAGAAACGTCTCAGGTTTGCTTTCAGGTAAACCAGTCCTGTAGAGAACAAACCATCCTGCTCAAGGCGGCGGGCATCGAACTGGAAAGTCACGGGTATAAAGCGGAAACGGAAAGTTCGGGACAGCCTTTTCACGTAGTCGCAGTCTTCACAAAGGCTGATATTCTCATCAAAGCCGCCAACATGCTGATGAGCTCTGCGGGTTGAGAAAATACAGGCTCCCACTGCCGTCGGGAAACCGTACTGAGTTGCGAACATCCCCAGGTTAATTGCGTTATAACCAAGGCGGTACATCATAGGAAGGTTTGAAGAGCCAAGATAAACCCCTGCGACTTCAAGCCCTTTTTTATCCAACTGTTCTAACGCCTTTATAAGGAAGTTTGGCTCAAGGCAGACATCGGCATCCAGAAACAGAATTCGTTCATGTTTTGCCAGAGCAGCTCCGGTGTTGCGCCCCAGGCTGACACCACGAGTTTCCATCTTATGCACGGTCAGTTCAGGCAGAACCTCCTGATACTCTTGTGCCACTTCGCAGGTTGCATCTTCACTGTTTGAGTCCACCAGAATCACTTCAAAGTTCTGGTGAGTCTGCTCAGACAGGTCGGTTAACAGACGGTCAATTCGTTTCTCTTCATTCAGGGTAATAATCACAATACTTAACGGACTCATCGCTCTCTCCACTTCGTTTATTTGATGTAGAGAAGAATACCTGCGCCTGGCTTAACCAATACTGAGCCTGCCGTTCATGTTCCGTTCATATTGGTTCACTTAACTATGTTCCTCAACGGAAGTGCTGTCACACCTAAAGGCTATAAGGTGGAGCTTATTTGTTTAAATCTGAAATTGTTTCACCAGTTGATT
Organism: Vibrio sp. JC009; assembly: GCF_029016485.1. Lineage (NCBI taxonomy): Bacteria > Pseudomonadati > Pseudomonadota > Gammaproteobacteria > Vibrionales > Vibrionaceae > Vibrio > Vibrio sp. JC009. Next base: position 1,258,566 of record NZ_CP092107.1, read on the forward strand.
TAACTCCTCTGCCAGATCCGCAATTTCTGCGCTTGAATTGCGGGTTTGATTAGATGCCACGGCATTATTTTCAGCAATCTGCTTAACATTTGTTACGTTCATGTTGATTTCCTCGGCAACGCTGCTTTGTTGCTCTGATGCGCTGGCGATTTGCATATTCATATCATTGATTACCCTAATTGCGTGGTTAATTGCCTCCAGTGCAGAGTTAGCTTTGTTTGCCTGTTTGATACACATTCCAGCTTGAGTTGTCCCCAGAGTCATTACCTCTACGGTGTTTTGAGTACTTGTTGCCAGCAGATCGATAATACTCTGGATTTCTGTGGTTGAGTTTTGTGTTCTGGATGCCAGGGAGCGCACTTCATCGGCAACAACGGCAAATCCGCGTCCGTGTTCCCCGGCTCTGGCTGCTTCAATTGCTGCGTTTAAGGCTAATAAGTTGGTCTGTTCGGAAATTTCTCGAATTACGTCTAAGATGGATTTTATGTTGATGACTTCATTTTGAACCAAATATAGCTTCTCTGACGACTGGTTTACGTATTCTGACAGGGATGTTATTGACTGAATTGCCTGTCCAATAACTTTTGAACCAGCTAAAGCTTCCTGATCTGCTTTGGATGCAGCTCCGGCTGCATTTGCGCTACTGCCGGCAACACTATGAATACTTTCCGTCATTTCGTTTATTGCTGTTGCGACCATTTCCGTTTCCTGCTCTTGCAGGCTAATGCCTTCTGAAGTCTGGCTGGTAATAACAGCAAGGTTTTCTGAAGCAGAAGATAGCGCCACACTTGCACCGGAAATGGTGGATATCATCTGTTTTAGGTTGCTTGCTGTATTTTGAACCGCGTTCAATAGCTGTCCTGTTTCATCTTTCGACGTTTGGCTGATGTTTACGGTTAAATTGCCCTTAGCGAGTTGGCTCGCAGCCTCTACAGCCTGTTTAATAGGTTTGGTTATGTTAACAGTCAGCAAGTATGCGGAGCCTATGCCCAGCGCGACAGCAATGAGAGTCAGTATTGTTGTGATTTGTACGCTTTTGTGTGTATTTGCTTTTAGTTCCGGACCAAGCTTATCCTGATCTTTCATTACTGATAGTTTTACATTTTCAACTGCTTTAGCGACTTCCGGGCCGATAATATCCAGTGTGTTAGTAATAAGATCATTGCGCTCTGCAATTAGCTTGTGGATATCATGCATTGCCAGAACATAGTTTGAATGAGCATGCTGAAATTCAGCAAGTAAACTTTTGCGCCTGCTGTCTTTAAGGTGATGAATGAGCTTTTTGATTTCTATACCAACCTCTCTGCTCATATTGATGTTGGCAACCTCAAAGTCAGCCTGTGAGTTTGTTTGAAGAAACTTAACCAGAAAAAGGCTTCCGGTTAGCATCTTCTTTTGGACATGTCCTGCATGGTATGAGACCTCGCTGTTGCCGTCGTGATGAGCCGACTCTATGATTTCGTTGATGATTTTCCTCATTTTTTCGCCGTTTGGGAGAAGTTGAGTATCATTCACGATATTTCTTTTATTGATTAGCGTTACGACTTGTCGGAAGGTATTTTCGTAGGTGGTTATCGAAGAGCTAATTTGGGATACGAGCAATGCTCGTTCCGGCTTTTGAATATTTTGCCTGGCATTGATTAAAAATCCCTGCATTTTGTTCAGATAATCACTGTGTTTTTGCAGGTCTTTATTACTTTCTGTTATCAGGTAATCTTTTACGCTCATTCGAACCATCAGCATGTTGGCTTGTAACCTGCCAGCCAGGTTCGTATCACGGGCCAGCTCCCGGTACTCGGTTATTCCGTGATCGGCCCGGTTTAAAGCCAGTATCCCGACACTTAATACAAGCGTCAGCAGTGTCAGTACAATACCGAAACCCAGACCAATTTTGGTCCTCAATCGAAGATTCATAAGCATACTGAATCTCAACTCCATCTATTTATTACTATTTTGTTAGCTCAGCAAACGTTTGCCTTGTCATTTTTCTGGATGATATGACGAATGAGATTTATTTAGTATGTAAATACTGTATTAAATTGTTTCATTGGCGTGAGCTGTATATGAAAGCGTGGGGTTTTGTTGGGTGAAAGTGCGGTTGTTGGTTGGTTTTCAGGGTGAGCTTAAAGTGAAATAGTGGCCGTTAAAGCAAAAGCCTTGCTCGGTTTTTTGCTCCGGAACAAGGCTTTTGAGTTTTTCTGTCAGTTATTGATTTAGGCTATTGCAGATTCAAGAATCTTACGGCTCTCTTCAAGGGTAATTGCGCCATGTTCGCCCAGAGCCACCAGGCCGTGACCTTCAAGTTGGCTGATCACTTCATCAATTGCTGTGGCCTTCTCTTTGTCGTGTTCTGTCAGCTGAGTTGCAACGCCAAGGCTGTGGTAGAAAGCTTCGATGGCATCAATGGTTCTTTCCGCAAGGTCTGCACCTGCTTCAAGACCGAATACATTCTGTCCCATCTGTTCCAGTTTCGCTCTTTTCGCTTCAATCTGATTGCGGTACAAAGATGGCTGAATGATTGCCAGTGAGCGGCCATGAGCAACACCATAAAGTGCCGTCAGTTCGTGGCCAATCATATGAGTTGCCCAGTCATGTTTCACGCCTGCGCCGATCAAACCATTAAGTGCCTGGTTTGCTGTCCACATCAGGTTGGCACGCCAGCTGTCATCGCGTTCCCCAAGAGTCTTGCCAAGCTTCAGAAGGTTTTTCAGCAGTGTTTCTGCATAGCCATCCTGAACCATGATATCAGCTTGCTGAGTGGTTACGTACTGCTCACAGGTATGAACCCAGGCGTCAACGATGCCGTTTTGTAGCTGGTTTTCCGGCAGAGACTTCATAGTGTCCGGATCCATTACCGCAAAGCGGGGCTGAACGGCAGGCGCCATAAATGCCAGTTTATCTTTGGTTGCAGCTTTGGTGATTACTGCGCCGGAGTTAGACTCTGAACCGGTTGCTGGCAGGGTAAGTACAGCTGCAAGTGGCACCGCTTCTGTCACTTTGTGCTTGCCGATCAGGATATCCCAGCCGTCACCATCGTATTTTGCTGCCGCAACAGCGTATTTTGAACCGTCGATAACCGAACCACCGCCTACAGCCAGTACAAAATCGATCTTTTCGTTTTTAATGATTTCCACTGCTTTATTCATTGTTTCTGCGGTCGGGTTTGGCTCAACGCCAGAAAACTCCATCCATTTGTGACCCGCCAGTGCCTCAGCTACCTGATCGTAAACACCATTCTTTTTAATAGATCCGCCACCGTAGATAACCAGTACTTTGTTATCTGCAGGAATTTGTTCTTTTATTGCTGCAATCTGTCCCTGTCCAAACAGGATTGTTGTTGAGTTGCCATAGGTAAATTGCATCACTGTTCTCCGTTATTGTTTTCGTTCCGATAAAGTTTATATATCGGTGCTTGAAAGTACTATTGCATAATAGTAGTCAATTAACTTTATTTGTAGCCACATTTCTTTCTGTTTCTTGCCTAAAATTATCATTTTTGCTAGTTTCCCTATCAACGCAGGAGGATTGCCGTGAAACAGATAGCAAAATACATGAACGCCTATGTTGAGAAAAAACAGCTTCAGGAGCTGGAAGGAATGGTGGAAACGGCGGTATCCGGCGTGAAGTTTTACCGTTCTTCACAGGCTGCAAAAAGGATTCCTCTGATGTATCAGTCAGGCATCATTCTTATGGGTCAAGGATATAAAAACATTTATCTTGGTGAGCATAAGATGAGTTACGGGCCGGGTGACTACGTGGTCCTGGGCGTTCCGCTTCCTCTTGAGTGCGATACCAAAGTGGAAGACGGTAAACCTATCCTGGGTATTACTATCGATGTATTACCAAAGATGCTGCACTCGGTAATTAACCATATCCAGCAACACGAGGCGGTCTCCGGCAGCGGGAAGAACAGCGAACTGCTTGGTGTTCAGTGTGTATGTTTATCCGATCCCCTTGAGGAGGCTTTTCTAAGGCTGATTAAAGCTCTGGGCAACGATGCAGAAGCGGAGTTTCTCGGAGAGAGCATAGTAAGGGAAATCGTCTACCGGGTGGTGAAGGGGCCTATGGGTCATATCCTTTATGAACGGGCTAACGTTGACGGTAACTATGCCAAAGTGGCGAAAGCGCTGGATATTGTCCACTCGCACTTTGCCGACTCTATCACGGTGGAAAATCTGGCCGATGAAATACATATGAGCATTCCGGCTTTCCACCGGGCTTTTAAGCAGGTGACGGCAGAATCGCCTTTACAATATCTAAAGAAAGTCAGGCTGACCAAAGCCAGAGAGCTGATTATCGCAGAAGGCCTGCGCGCCGCTGATGCAGCCCGCAAGGTAGGCTACAACAGTCCCTCACAATTTAGCAGAGAATTTAAGCGTCACTTTAGTTACTCTCCGAAAGAGAGTTTTGCCCGGGCTTCTTAAAAAGCTCTGCGAGAGGGCAGAGCTTAAACAGGCTACAAAAGTGGAGTGAGAACTTATGCTTTACAGTATACGCGCGCTTCGCGTGGGCTGTAGATACCGAAAGTCACCACTTCCAGCAGGCCATTCACAAAGGTTTTTTGCACTTCTACTTTGGCAACCTTGTCAGCGCCGTGGCAGATAGCAGCAGCATCGAGCTCTTTTTTCTGAGTCAGACCGTCAATAAAGAAGTGCTGCGATTCGGTTAGCGTAGGCTCACTTTCCTGAGGAGCCATTACAAAAGTTTGTTGTGCACAGCCGGTCACCACAACAGAAAGCGCAGCCATTAGCAGTAGTTTTTTCATCGTATCTCCTGAATATCTTAGCGGTAGGGCAGAGCATGCATTGTTCATTTTATACATCTGCCTGTTGGAGATAATTATGTCCTGACAGCTTTGTATTTACTGTAAGGATTTGTCACCGGGCGTATTACAAACAGGAAACTGAAGCGAAAACTCTGCGCCACCTAAGGCTTCGCTGTCGCCTACCTGAATGCTGCCATTATGTTGTTCGCAGATTTTCTTTACTATGGATAGTCCTAACCCGTAGCCGCTTTTTGATTTGCTTCTTGATTTGTCCGCAATATAGAAAGGATCAAACAAGTGCTCCCGGTGCTCCTTTGCTACCCCCGGGCCATCATCATGGATGCTGATGTAAACGTTATTTTCTGCTTCTTTAATTTTGATAAGGACTCTGTTTTTAGCAAACTTAAATGCATTACGTACCAGGTTATCCAGCGCTCTTCCCAGAAGTTTTTTGTCCGCCTCAAGCTGCATCACCTGCGTCGTGAGCATTGATTCTATGGGAAGTGTGCTCTCTTTGCTCCAGCGATGGATTGCCTTATTAAAGTAGTCATTCAGATGAATGGTTTCGATATCCAGTTGTAATTGTCCGCGCTCCAGCCGGGCGTAATGAAGCAGCTCATCGATCATCTGTTCCATCTCTTCAGTATCTTCAATGATGCTGTCTATTTTTTCGTTTTGTACTGCATCCAGTCTGCTGTCTTTAAGTAGTTCAGCTTGCCACTGGATACGGAATACCGGTGTTCGCAGTTCATGAGCAACCGCGTTTGTTAGTGAGCGGTTACTTTCTATAAGTTGCGATATTCTGTCGGCCATCAGGTTAAATGAATGATTCAAAGTGCCGATTGCTTTCCCTCCACCGGTCTGAGCCCGGACGGAGAAGTCACCTTCAGAAAAGTGCAATGTAGCCTGCTCCAGATGTCTGACCCGACGGAAAATAATGAACAGATGCCCGATGCCATAGGCCATAAAAGCAAATAAAAAGAAGCCCCATAACAGATTTTCCTCAAGTTCGATTTTTCTGTGTATCAGTGCCTGTTCATCCGGCTGATAAAAGTAGACGTTTTGACTTTGCGCTAAACGAAACCAGAGTAACCGGTCTTCATCATGGTAGATGGTTTTCCCGGGAAAGTCGGCAAAGTACACAGTTACATCATCGGGTAAAGAGTCCTGCTCAGTATAGATAGTGACTGTACTTCTGGCGGTTTGTGCAAACCGGTTTATGGCCTGGTGGGCTGCTTCGAGTCCCTGATTGTCAGCGATATTCTGAGCCAGTTCCTGATAGGCCTGAGCTTCGTAGTCCTGAAGCAGGTACTCGTAGTCGGTATTGAGGTGATAGACAGTTACCTCGTAGAGAATGAGGCTGGTCATAAAGCAGGCTATCAGGCCAAAAATCGATTCCAGATAAATTCGTCGCATAACTCACACCTTTAAAAGCCATGTGTGCCGCGACACACAGATTTATCACTATTTCCAACTGGTGGAGACAAACTGGTATCCCTTTCCCCTGAGTGTCTGGATTTTCTCTGGCGGTGTTTTATCATCACCCAGCAGTTTCCGGATCCGTACAATTTTGTTGTCGACTGTCCGGTCAAATCCGTCGTACTCAATTCCTCTCAATGCCTTGGTTAAGTAGTCCCTGGATAAAACGGTGTCGGGGTTGCTGGCCAGAATCCATAGTAAATCAAACTCACTGTCTGTCAGAGAAATAATGGCTCCGTTAAGCTCGCACTTCTTATATCTGAGCTTTAATGTGAGCTTATTAAAGCTCAGTTGCTCGTCACTATTGACGGCTTCTGCCGGATCTTCCTGACGCCTTAACAGGCTGCGTACTCTCGCTAACAGTACGCGGGGTTTTATCGGTTTGGTTACAAAGTCATCTGCTCCCGTCTCTAACCCGGCAACATGATCGAAGTCGTCGTCACTTGCGGTCAGTATCAGAATTTTACCCCTGAAGTTAGTACGCGTCTGTCTGCAAATTGTAAGCCCGTCGTTTACAGGCAGCATCAGATCAAGTAGTACAATATTCGGTTGCTGTGTGAGTATCTGTTCAATAGCCTCACTTCCGTCGCTTAGCGTTGTTACCTCAAAGTCCTGCTGTATAAAGTAATCTTTAAGCATCTGCTGTAACTTCAGGTCATCTTCAACAATAAGCATTCTCTGTTGTGTCATCCCGGCAATAACCTTCTGGCATGTATAAAGATGCTGTGAATTATATATAAATTCCTTTGTCATTTTTATTCGTACATTCACATACTCACTGTTACTTATTTCTGTGCCGGGTATGATTACAATGGACACATTAAGATAAACCCAGCTAATACGGTGTTTTTATGCAGTTACTTAAATTGACGCTCGTCACTGCTTTTTCCCTTACCACAATTGCCTGTGCGAGCAGCGACCCTGATTCGTTTGCATCTGAGTGCGGGTATTTTGAACTTCAGGGTGACAAGCCACTGACTTTCACAATGAACAGTCCGACAGAAGCCACGCTGGATGGGGTGATTTGCTCGGGATCTCTGGATGCGTTTAATCACTTAACGGCCAGGTTTCCTGATATCCGGAAGCTGAATATAGATGTAATTGAAGGCAGTGCCGATGACGAGGTAAACCTGCAATTGTCCCGGAGAATACATGACAAACGTATGAGCACGCACTTGAACAGTGACGGCATGATTGCAAGCGGTGGTGTGGATCTGTTTCTTTCCGGAGTTGAGAGAAGTGCGGATGATGTTAAGCCCAGAATAGGTGTTCATAGTTGGAGCACATCGGATGATATGGAAGGAAATCGGATACCTAAGTCTCATCCTCTGCATGAAGAGTATCTGAGTTACTACCGCTACATTGATATTGACTCCGGCTTCTACTGGTTTACTCTGGACGCGGCTTCAGCCGAAGATATCCACTGGATGAACGCTGCTGAAATCGAAAAATATCAGGTAATTAATTGACCTAATGTAGGAGAGGAACAAAGGGTACTTTTATTCAAAACCCATTCCCTATAGTGAGTTTAATCAATGGTTGGAGTGCCGGGAATAAAATATTAGTATTAACGTATACCTCATGGTTACTCTATCTGATACTTTTTAATCAATAGCTGGTACTCCTCGCTTTGAATAAACTCAAGCATTGCCAGGGCAAACGGAGTGGCCCATTCATGATTCGGACTCGCTTTTGAAAAGGCCAGATATTGCGGAATGGGTGAAAAAGTAGGAGCTAAAAATTCGATTTTTTGCCTGATACCAGCCTGAGAGGCAAAGTACGCCACTCTATCCTTGTTAGCAATACCAATATCAATATGGTGTGCCAGTAACATGTCCAACTGACGCTTTTCGTCTTTGGCATTGTCGGTAATAGAAAGCCAAGGAAAGTTGTCAAAATTCGTACCATAGCTATAACCAAGAACCTTACCTATCATATAGCCATTCAGTTTTCTAAAATCTCCTTGGTAACCTATTTTTTCTGCTTCCCCCTGACGAACAAAAAAGGCATTAATGGAATGGCTTATTTTGTTACCCGGTTCAAAAATGGCAAACTGCTCTCTTTCTGGTGTCTTCCCCATATAGGTAATAGCATCAGCCTGACCAGATTCAATCATGTAGAGCGCTCTGCGCCAAGGAACGCTGTTAAAAGTAACCGTTACCCCTAACCTCTCAGCCACAGCCGTAACGAGGTCGATATGAAAGCCAGTCACAGGCTCTCCGGGCTGATAAATTTCATAAGGCGGATAGTTTTTGTTACCCCGCACTATAGTCAGTTCAGGTTGTGCCGTTGCGTTTGTGAAAAAAAATACGCTGATAAGAAAACAAAAAATGGGGATGCGCATAAATTGTGTCGTCCTGAGGTGGTACCGATTCCTCTTGTTAGTCTAGTAATAAACCGTGATGTTTTCAGGGGCAGAAATGAGACGGATAGCTGCACCAATATATGGGCAAGGTGTGATGACACGTTTAATAACTTATCAAGTATTTACCCAGAATTTTTTTGTACTCTTCAGTCTGTTTAAACTTACCCACGGCATTTTTCATCACTAGGTTTCGTGGATTAGTTACGCTCTCGCTAACATATACTGGCTTTTCATTCGAAGTGCGACATTAACTAATGCTATCAGGACTGGCACTTCAATTAGTGGGCCAATAACACCGGCAAAGGCTTGATTTGAGTTGATTCCAAATACAGCAATGGACACGGCGATTGCTAATTCAAAGTTATTACCGGTAGCAGTGAAAGCAATAGATGCATTTTTATCATATGGAATACCTAGTCTTTTGCCGATATACATGCTGACAAAAAACATCGTTACAAAGTAAATTGTTAGTGGAATTGCCACCCGAACTACATCCATTGGCAACTCAATAATCATTTCACCTTTCAGGCTAAACATAAGAACAATTGTTCCCAGAAGTGCTATCAGTGTCATAGGTGATATTCTTGGAATAAATATGTTGTTGTACCAGATTTCACCTTTCACTTTTACAAGTACTTCTCGACTTACAAAACCCGCCAGAAAAGGTATACCGAGATAGATCATCACGCTTTCAGCAATATCACCCATAGAAATATCTACCAGCATGCTTTGATAACCAAATACTGGAGGCAATACCGTGATAAACAGCCAGGCCATAAAACTGTATGTCACAATTTGAAAGGCGCTGTTCAATGCAACAAGTGCTGCCCCATATTCACGGTTACCGCCACCGATATCATTCCAAACCAAAACCATAGCGATGCAACGCGCCAGACCAATAAGGATGATGCCGACCATGTAACCGGGCTGATCACCAAGAAAAATCAAAGCCAGGATAAACATCAAAATAGGACCGACAATCCAGTTCATGACCAATGACAGTGTTATAGCTTGCTTATCTTTGGTGACTTTGCCAAGTAGACGGTAATTAACCTTAGCAAGAGGTGGGTACATCATAAGAATCAGACCTATTGCTAGAGGAATATTCGTGCTTCCAACAGACATTACCTCATTCCAATCAGCAACTTGTGGAAACACTACTCCTATAGTCACACCAGTAGCCATTGCAAGAAATATCCAAAGTGTCAGGTAGCGGTCTAAAAAGTTTAATTTTGGTTTTACTTGTTCAGTGGTCATGCTTAACCTTTATTCGTGCATCGTCGAAATACGATTGATTAATTTAATAAAACTGGGGCCAAAGCTCCACATACTATTACTCAGTTGTATATAGCTGAAAACAAATCAGAAAAAGCCTCAATTTTTCTACGATTAACTCTGTAGCACATTCTAGGTGGAATCGGGTCTGCTGTAATAAACTCTGCCTGCTTCAAAATCCGCAAGTGTTCAGAAACTGTGGACTGTGCAAGTCCTAGTTCAGATACTAAATCACTGTTTAAGCACGCATCCATATTATCCATAGTGAGTAGAATCTTCAAGATTCTGACTCTTGCAGGGTGGGATAGTGCTTTCGACAGAATCGCAAATTCTGTTTCCTGTGCAAGTTGATGCTTAGTAGAAACAAAAGCCCGAGAATCTCCAGTTAAGCAGGATGAACTCATATTATTACCAGTATAGTTAATCGTCGAATTGCGATTAACTATACGCTTCATGCTTTGCATGATCAACTACTTTAGCTTTGTATAAAATAAGTTGCATTCCGTATTAATGATGGACAGCTCTCAGCTACGCTTTTTAATGATCTTGCATAACAATTCAAAGATGGCCGGCTTCTTAGAAACCCCGCTCTTGCACAGAAATTGGGAGAAAATGAGCACGGCAATACCATGCTCATAGTGTGAAAGCCTTTTATTTCGCCTCTCCTGCGGCCAATGACACCAGATCGTAGTGACGTATAGCTATCCCCTCTTTGATAGCGACAATACCACTTTGATTTTCTAAGTTCAGATATAACGCCGCTTCAGAAGTACCATTTAACCAAGCCAGAACCAATTGATTGTCTATATAGTTGACGGAAAACTTCCCATCAAATGCCGATGAGCTATTGCGGATTTCAATTAATTTACACAGCCCCTTTACAACAGGCAGCTCTTTCCGATCAGCAACAATTTCAGGAGTTAAATATGGCCGGTTAATATCTCTACCTACATTGGTTCGTTCCAGTAAATCCATATCATTTTGCATTGCAAATAATCCACCATAGTAAACTTGCGGAACACCAGGGCTGAAAAACTGAATAGCTCGAGCAAAAATATAGTGCAGATCGTTTCGGGCTAAAGCATCGTAATAGGTACAGTTAACCTGATACAAATCAACGTTGCTCGCAGCAGCTCCCGTTGCCTTTCTGCTCTGTCCTTGACTGTTTTCATGAATACTCTCTACCAGGTTATCGATTTCATCAGCGTTTAAAAGACCTGGTTTATCACCTTGAGGGCCTGCATCAATGATCCCAATACCATCATGGGTATCTAAGACGGTTAAGCAGTTTCTCGGTGCGATCTTCAGCCAGGATACCAACGCATCCACATTGTTGGTGAACAGAGAATGCAGAATGAGTGGCGGGAGAGCAAAGTCGTAAACCCGGTTTACTTTCTTAGCGACATCAATCTGTGTTTTATAATAACTATGAATCTCTGCCACGGTTTCCATTCCAAGTTCATTAGCGCGCTCAGAAAGCTGATTGATAAAAGCAAACGCCTCATCTGTCATAAAACAGCTGGTTCCCGCTCTTTTGATAGCATAGCCGGCTGCATCCAGACGAATAATTTTCACCCCATTTTCAGAAAACAACTTAAGTACCTTTTCTAAGTACGCTTTGCCTGCCGGAGATTCCACATTGATATCAATCTGGTTATCCGTAAATGTGGCCCAGAAATTGATCTTTTCTCCTGACTCTAGCTGTTTCTCACTAAAACAACTGCCGGGTCTCGGACGATAGATTTGCTGCGCCTGCTCTTTTGTTATCCCATCAGGAAAAACATCTTGCTCTTTCAGGAACATTGACCAGTATTCGGAACCCTCTCCCTTACTAAGCACATCCAGAAACTCCGGAGACTGTCCTGAAGCGTGGTTTACAATAAGGTCCGCCATAATTTCAGATTGATGGCCTAACGCTTTTAAGCTATCCCAACTTCCCAGTCTTTCATCAACCTGCGCATGATCAATTGGGTCAAACCCTGCATCGCTGCCATCAATAGGATAGAAAAAAGGAAGGATATGAACACCTGCAAACAGGTCCTCAAGTGGCTTATTAAGCATGTTGGTAAGATCATCAATCCCACCGGCTGTTAACCGATCAACATAAGTGATCAGTTGAACCTGATTTTTCATAATTTATCTCTCACTTAGAATTTAATTTATTATTTAGGTTAATTTTGATTTCATTCAGCAGATTACGCAGCTCATAAGCGCCTGCTCGTGCGCTTCGGTAATCATATGAGTGCACAAAGAAAGTGCATGAAGGGTAGTAGTTTTCTTTGAATAAGAAGGTCACCAGGAGGCATCATCCCTGATGACCTTATGTGCACGTATTAATGTTGGGTCTTAACTTCCAGACGCTGATAGGCGCGACCACTCACATCAAACAGATAGCAGGAGGATGGATCCATCTTAAGCTCGATATTGCAACCAGCTTTGGTCAGGTTACGCTCTCCCATACGTACAACCCATGGCTCATCATAGCCCTTGTCCACGTAGAGGTAGGTTTCATTACCCATTTGCTCTACGAACATCACTTCATCGGCTTTTTCACTATTAGACTCGGTAAAATCCAGATGTTCAGGACGAACGCCAAGAATCGCTGGCTTACCAATATCATGGTGTGAAGCTGAAACCGGAAGTGTTATAAAATCCCCGGAACGTGTCTGAACTGTACATGAGTCACTATCTACCATGGTAATGGTAACCGGAGCCGTGTTCATTTTTGGTGAACCAATAAATTGGGCCACGAACAGGTTTTCCGGATGGTCATAAAGCTCCAGAGGTGTCCCCACCTGCTCAACGTTGCCTCTGTTCAATACCACTATGCGGTCAGCCAATGTCATTGCTTCTACCTGATCGTGAGTAACATAAATAATGGTCGACTTCAGACGCTTATGCAGATTGGCAATCTCCATACGCATCTGTACACGAAGACTGGCATCCAGGTTGGATAGCGGCTCATCAAACAGGAACAGCTTTGGCTCACGGGCAATAGAACGACCAATTGCAACTCGCTGACGCTGACCACCAGAAAGGTCCTTTGGCTTTCTGTCCATCAGGTGTTCCAGTTGAAGTATTTTCGCTGCGCTGTCTACGCGCTGTTTGATCTCTTCTTTAGGCAGTTTTGCAAGTTCCAGCGCGAAGCCCATATTCCGGCGAACGTCCATATGTGGGTAGAGTGCGTATGACTGGAATACCATACCGATACCGCGCTCTGACGGTGTGTCATCATTTACAATATTGCCGTCGATCTTCATATCACCGGAAGTAATGTCTTCCAGTCCTGCAATCATGCGTAGCAAAGTGGATTTACCACAACCGGATGGGCCTACGATAACGACAAACTCGCCGCTTTTTACATCCAGATCCAGGTTAGGGATGATGGTTGCATCGCTGTTATAGCTTTTACAGATATTGTTAAGGCTAAGTTCTGACATGATTTTTTCCTCGAATTTTTTACTCAAATAGCGGTGTTAGCCTTTTACGGCACCATTGGTTAGTCCACTGACGATTCGTTTCTGGAAGATAAGTACCATAACGATAATTGGCACTGTTACGATGACGGAACCCGCCATAATTGCGCCCCACGGCAGCTCATATTGAGATGCACCTTGCATCATGCCGATGGCTACCGGAACCGTGCGATTTTCTGGTGAAATAATGAAGGTAATTGCGAACATGAATTCGTTCCATGCACCGACAAAAGCAAGCAGACCTGTTGTTACCAGTGCAGGCCCCATGATTGGCGCAAACACTTTAGAGATAATTACCCAGGTGCTGGCACCGTCAACAATCGCAGCCTCTTCTATTTCCAGTGGCATGTTTTTCATAAATGTAGTCAGTACCCATACTGTGAACGGTAGCGAGAACGTCATGTATGAGACGATAAGAGCGAACAGCGAATCATAAAGGCCGAAGAAACGCACCAGCTCAAACATACCCGTTAGCACGGCTACTTGCGGGAACATGGATACACACAAGATGGTTAACATGATGCCTTGCTTACCCTTAAAGCGAATTCGAGCAAGAGCAAAAGAGGCAATAATTGCTACCAACAGGCACCCGCCTACCGTTAGACCTGCAACAAACGTTGAGTTAAACAAGCTTCTTGCCACACCGTTTGATACAAGCGCAGTGACGTAGTTTTCCCAATTAAACGACGTTGGCAAAAAGCTAACATGGAACAGCTCATTACCTGTTTTTAGTGAGCTAATGATTGCGTTGTAAAATGGATACACGCAGAAAATAGTTACAAACGCGGAAGCAACATAAAGCATTGCCTGATGTAACTTGTGTTTTTGTTTACGAGTAAACTTCATAATTAGTCCTCCAACTTATGCATACGGCTAGCGTAAAGGAATGAAACCGCAATACCCCCAACAAGCATGAATACCAGAACAGATGCTGCCGAGCCTGAACCCATTTCCTGGTAAGCGACGATTTGATCGCGTGCGTAACCAGAAATCGAAATGGTTGATTCACTGTTAGAGGTCAGTACGTAAATCAAGTCAAACACTCGCAGCGCATCCATGATTCGGAAAATAAGCGCAACGACCATTGCTGGCATTATCAGAGGTAGAGTAATTTTCCAGAAGCGTTGCCAGGCTGTTGCGCCATCTACGCGCGCAGCCTCGTGCAAGTCTCCCGGCACAGTCTGTAGCGCAGCCAGAAGCATTAGCGCCATAAATGGCACTGTTTTCCAAACATCGGCCACAACTACAGCCCACATCGATAAGTTTGGCTCTGCGATCCAGGCCAGATTAGTATCGATAATTCCGAAAAAGTTAAGAACGTAGTTAACAACACCGTATTGGTCATGGAACATCCAACCCCACATTTTTGCTGTTACGATAGTCGGGATAGCCCAAGGCACCAAGATAGCGGCGCGCATCAAACCCTGCCCCTTAAACTTTTGGTTCATTAAGAGCGCGAATAGAAGACCTATGACCAACTCGAAAGACACTGACCAGCATGTAAACCAGAGTGTATTTCCAACTGCTTGCCACCAAAGGCCGTCAGCTAAGACCCCGTAAGCCTCGCCCTCAAATGTAGTAAAATAATTGTCGAATCCTACAAAATCGTAGAACTCTGGTGCATCTAATGCAGCATTAGTAAAACTGTAGTAGAACGTTTTTAGCAGAGGCCAACCCGCTACACCAAACAGGAGAAGCAGCGTAGGCGCTATCAGAATCCAGGCAGTTTTAACCCGCTGCTGGTGCAGCCCCTTTTTTTTCCGAGGTGTTTGCTTTCCTTCGGCAGAAAGCGAAATGTCTGAATTTGTCATATATATACACCCAACTGATTATTAACGTTGATATCAAATTATCTCCGGCTCTTACGAGCCGGAGTGTGGAAGGTGTTAATTACTTCCAACCTTTTCCTTTAATGCGCTTCAGACGTTTTTCAAGGTCAACAACGGCTTTAGTTCCATCTGTTTTTCCTGAGAGAACATCGTAAGATGCGTTAAAGAATGCTTTCGATACTTTTGGATATTGACGCTTGGTAGGTGTTGACGGACGAGCGACAGCACCAACAAAGATGTCTTTTAGATCTTTCATGTGAGGCGCTTTTGCAAGAACTTCAGGGTCGTCATACATCGCAAGCATGCCTGAGCTTTGCCCTCCTACCATGAACTGTTTTTTCTGAGATTCAGGGCTAAGAATGATGTCAAGCAACTGCATTGCCGCTTCAGGACTCTTAGTGTATTTGTTGATAGCGTACTGCCAGCCGCCCAGTGCTGCTGCGCCTGACGTGCTAGCGTCTGAAGATGGTAGTGGCGCAATGCCAATCTTGCCTTTAACCGGACTCTCGTCGCCATTACCTAAGATGTAAGCGTATGGCCAGTTACGCATGAACAGAGAATCACCATTTTGGAAAACCGCGCGCGACTCTTCTTCCATGTAACCAAGCGCACCTTTTGGCGAAATTGAGCCAACGAATGATGCAGCCATATCAAGCGCTGCTGCTGCTTTTTCATTGTTAACAGTAATGTTGCCATCTGCATCAACAATAGTGCCGCCACCGAATGAAGATACCCACTCGATACCGTCACAGCTCAGACCTTCGTATGCTTTACCCTGGAAAACATAACCCCAAAAGTTTTTATTCCCTGCAACACGCTCTTTCGCCATAATTTCTGTGGCTGTTTCTTTCATCTCAGCCCAGGTCTTAGGTACAGGTTTGCCATATTTTTCT
Source organism: Vibrio sp. JC009 (assembly GCF_029016485.1). Classification (NCBI taxonomy): domain Bacteria; kingdom Pseudomonadati; phylum Pseudomonadota; class Gammaproteobacteria; order Vibrionales; family Vibrionaceae; genus Vibrio; species Vibrio sp. JC009. Next base: position 1,274,648 of record NZ_CP092107.1, read on the forward strand.
AGTAGGTCTTTGCGGTAGTACAACATACCTGAGTCAACATTAGATGGAACGGCTAACAATTTGCCATTAACCGTGTTGTTTTCCCAAACACCAACAAAGAACTCGTCTTTACGATCAGCGTAATGCTCTGTCAGATCAAGAAGGTGTTGACCTAGAACACCCGGCCAAACTGTATCAATCCGGAAAAGATCCACTACATCACTGCTTTTTGCCGCGAAAGATTGCTGGAAGATGCCTAGTTTTTCGTCAGACGCTGGTGGAAGCTCCACGAACTTAAGTGTGTGCTCTGTTTCAGCCTCGAAGCGATCCTTAATGTACTGACAATATTCAGCATTGGTGCCAGTGTATTCGCAATCAAGCTTTACAGTATCTGCATTTGCCTGAAATGCAGTCGAAGCAGAAACAGTCGTCAGAGCCAGTAGTACTTTATTCATTTTCATTTCGTGTCACCTGATAGTGTGTGGGAAGTACAAAAAAGTTGGTGACACAATAAAAAGATGGGGGGTAATTTAGAAATGCTTTTCACACCCCAGAAATATAGATGTTATCTATAACTGGCTAATAAGTGTGATCAGGAGCCGATTTTTGGTATCAGAAGCGAATTTTCGGGGTTTGTCATATGTGAGTGAGGCACACAAACAAATCTTTATTGATATGTAACTGTTTTTAGGTTTTGATATAGAAATAATCTATCTATTAAACAGGCTAGAGTATGCATAAATTTATGGAGCAGTTCCTTGAAATTGCCTCAAACCTATCAATCACCGTCGCTTCAAAAAAGCTGTGTGTCAGCCAGCCAACGCTCACCCACAATATGAAAAAATATGAGCAAGCGTTAGGAGTAAAGTTATTTGAGCGGACAGCCAGAGGGATCCAGCTTACCCACGCCGGGGATATCGTGTTTGAAAAAGCGCGAGCTATGAAGCGTATTCAGGATTCAATGACCTCTACCCTGGACAACTTGAACTTGCATCATCAAAAAGAGCTTAGGGTTGGCAGTGGTGACGCATGGTGGATTCTTTTTCTAAAAGATACCGTTCATCAATACTCTCTGGATTACCCGAACGCTAACATTCACACTGAAATTGGAAACCAAGTTATTCTAATGGATAAATTGCTTTCTGACGAAATTGACCTGTTTATTGGCCATGAATTAGCAGGATTGACCCGAACAGGACAAGTTATCTTTAAACCGATGATAACGCAGCCAGACAACATCTACGTGCGAAAGGGCCATCCTTTAGCGCAACAATTCGTTGAAAATACGGATCTGGAGAGATTTCCTATTATCAATATTGGTCACCCAGACAAAAAGCTCACATATCTCTTAGATACAACCACAAACATGGGAGGAATACACAGCCAGTTTCTGTTTGATGAAAATACCTCGCACTATACCAATTCATTGATGGTGGCTATCGACTGGATTTCAGAAACTGATGGTATTTTTCCTTATCCTCAATCGATGAAGGCGTTCTTTAAAAAACTGGATATCGTTCCCTTGCAGATGAGAGAGCCAATGTCACCCTCAACTATCGGTATCTATATGCTTAAAGAGAAAGCAGAAAACAAAAACTTGCAGGATGTCGTTGAGAAGATATCCAAAGCAGCCCACGAGAACCTGTAACTCTTGATTAGTTGAAAGAATAATATTTGAGCATTCAATCACAAATTTATACCCAGGCCTCCCACTGAAAAGGGCTGGTAGAGGTGTTTAAATCACCCTTTTAGCCCCTTTATAGATTTTATCTATATTACTCTCGGCTTGTATTCATTATTTATCTGACATCAGTTGCTCTATAGTTTTAAAAAATCAATTTGGATCGGAACTTACTATGAACAAGCACTGGTGGCACAACGCCGTTGTATATCAGATTTATCCCCGAAGCTTCTGCGACTCTAACGGTGATGGAATTGGCGATATTCCGGGCATTATTTCTAAACTGGATTACTTAGCAGATCTGGGCGTTGATGTGATCTGGCTTTCTCCTGTATATAAATCACCAATGGACGACAATGGCTATGATATTTCTGACTATCAGGATATTGCTCCGGAGTTCGGCACCATGGCGGATATGGAGCAACTGATTAAGGAAGCGGCAGATAAAAACATTCGCATCGTAATGGATCTTGTTGTTAACCATACTTCTGATGAGCACCCTTGGTTTATTGAAGCTAAGAGCTCTCAGAGTAATGATTATCGCGATTATTATATCTGGCGGGATGAACCTCTTGATGGCTCATTACCCGATGACCAACAATCTATATTTGGCGGAAGTGCCTGGGAATGGGATGAGGAGAGCGGTCAGTACTTTTATCACCTGTTCTCTAAGCGTCAACCAGATCTAAACTGGGAAAACCCCAATGTGCACGAAGAAGTCTTTTCCATGATGAACTGGTGGATTGATAAAGGTATTGGTGGTTTTCGTCTGGATGTAATCGACTTAATTGGCAAAGAGGTGGATAAAGGGATCACAGACAACGGCCCGAACCTTCATTCTTTGCTACAAAAAATGAATAGAGCGACGTTTGGTTCCACGGATTTGGTCACAGTGGGAGAGACTTGGGGGGCAACTCCGGAACTGGCGAAGCTCTATTCATCCCCTTCCCGTGAAGAACTTTCCATGGTTTTTCAATTCGAACATATCACCCAGACCTGGAAGGATGGAGATAAGTGGTTGCCGGTAGATTTGGATGTTAAAAAGCTCAAAGACGTGCTAACCAAGTGGCAACTAGCTCTGGAAAACGAGGGTTGGAACTCTCTGTTTTGGAATAATCACGATCTGCCACGAGCGGTATCCAAATTTGGTAACGATAAGGAATTCCGGGTTGAATCAGCAAAAATGCTGGCAACCACGCTGCACTTCCTGAAGGGAACTCCTTATGTTTATCAGGGTGAAGAAATTGGCATGACAAATGTTGAGTTTGAGACCTTGGATCAATACAAAGATATTGAGACGCTGAACTTCTACAAAGTAAAAACCACTGCTGGTATGCCTCATGATGAGATGATGCAGGCCATCTACAAGAACAGTCGTGACAATGCCCGTACACCAATGCACTGGAGTTCCGAAAAGAACGCTGGGTTTACAACAGGAACGCCATGGATTGGGCTAAACAGCAATTACCCTGAGATTAATGCAGTGCAAGCTTTGGAAGACAAAAACTCGGTGTTCTATCATTACAAGAAATTGATTGAGTATCGTAAAAAACTTCCTGTATTAACCGAAGGCCGCTTTATCCCTATATATAAAGAACATGACTATGTTTTTGCTTATATCAGGGAAATGGAGGAAGAAAAGGTACTTGTTGTCAGTAACTTTGGTATAGAGCCACAAACAGTTGTTCTTCCGGAAGGGCTGGCAAATCGTCAGGTAGAATCATTGATATCTAACTATCAAGAAATCAGCAAACTTGGTAGCAAACTAGTACTTAAACCTTATGAGTCATTTGCAGTAAGACTCTAAAGGTTGCAGTAATAAGACGGCTCACTATCACAACTTGGTAGTGAGCTTTTTTGAGGAGGAAACAAAATCCAAACTTAAATTTGGAATAAGTATGCACCTTTATTTCTGATCATGTTCAATTTAAAACGGTGCGAAAGCACTAACCTTCAACAGTACCAGCAGTATTGGCCGGGATCGGGTTGGCCAGGCCGACAATGTAGCGCTCGATAACCGGCAGCTCTTTGTCTGCTTCTTCACGCATAATCCAGAGCTGTTCTACACGCAGATCCGTAAAGCGGCCATCTTTAAAATCACCGCGCCAGCGGACATAAAACTGAGCCTGATACTTACCGTTTGCCAGATACTCAACGTTCACTTTTTCAATTTCATGGTCATCAGAGTTCAGCAGTGAATGAATCCATCTGTGCCACTCTTTAAATTCTTCTCGTGAGCGGATTTTGTAGTCAGGGAAATCGACGTATACATCTTCCGCAACAAGGTCATGGAAGGCTTCAGCATCCAGATGAACGTTGTTGCATGTGGCTCTTTCGTACATTGAGAACACTTTGTGGACAAAGCTCTTGATGTCGTTTTTGGTAAACTTATGGCTGCGGAATGCTTCCATCAGCGTTGTGTATTCCAGTGTCGGGGAGTAGTTATCCATTGTTCTCGGTACCTAATGTAAATTCAGTGGCTTCAGATGTTTTCATATCAACCCACTCAAACCACGGGCGAGCCTGGGCAAAGTGCTCCTGCATATGTTCTGTTTCCAGGTGAGCAAGAAGGTGCCCGGTTGATTCCCACTCTTCATACAGAAACAGAGTGTTCGGATCTTCAGCGGTGATGTTTTGCTGATATTTAATACAGCCTTCTTCCTGACGAACGATATGAGCAAGTTCTGCCATATGCTCCAGAAATGTATCGCGAAACTCTGGTTTAACCTTACCCGCAACAGTGACAATAATCATTGTGTTTTCTCCATCTGAGTTAACTTGAAAACAGGGATTGTAAGCAAGTTTTTATTTAAGAAAAATGCAATAAATGACACAATGAAATTGTCTTTTTTGGAAACAATAAGCGTGAAGTGATGAAGAAAATCGATCCTAAGTTACTGCAGGTATTTGCTGATGTGGTTGACCAGGGAAGCTTTACCGGTGCTGCGGATGTCAGGGAGACCAACGTATCCTATGTGACACGGCAGATAAAAAAGCTGGAGTCTGATTTAAGGGTTTCACTACTTAACCGTTCAACCAGAGCGATCTCTTTAACGGAAACAGGCCAGCAGGTTTATAACAATGCCCGGCAGATAAATGAACTGGTAAGAAATGTTTCCACTATCGCAGAAGATCAGTCAGATGAGTTAAGCGGAACACTGCGTATTACCAGCGCCGTTTATCTGGGAAGAAAGTTCCTTTTTCCGATTATTGAAAGGCTGTGTGACCAGTACCCGGATATTAATATCGAACTGCAACTGAACGATCAGCAGGTGGATATTATTAAAGACAAGTTTGATATGGCAATTCGGGTATGGAAGCCAAAAAGTGTTGACCTGATAGGTCAGAAATTGCTGGATGTGCACTTCCTGATTGCAGCCAGCCCGGAGTTTGTTAGTAAACACGGAATGCCCCAAACACTGGAGGAGATAAAGCCGTTACCGGCAATTGTTTATGGCAGGAAGGGGCATACAAATAAAGCCTTTAACTATTTTGATACCTCCGGCGATCTGCGCTCTTTCGATATCAATGCCAATCTCTGTATTAACGATGCTGAGCAGCTAAACATAAGTGTGGCAAAGGGGAACCGTTATTTTGTGCCGACCAACTTTATGGTGGCCGATAAAATCAGAAACGGAGAGCTGGTTCAGTTGCTGCCGGAGATAACATTCCTGGCTGAAGAAGCGATTTATGCCGTATATCCGAACCGGGCACTTTCCAGAGTGGCTAAGGTGTTGATAGAGGAATTGAAGAAGGAGCTTTCTGCCTGTGTTATGTCGTGATTCTGGCTGGGCGTGATTCAACTTTTAGTTGCACTTTCAACCTCAGGTTGAAGGTAAATCAACTATTACCCCTCTACACGAGAGTATTGCCAGAGTGAATAATGTACCTGACTCGAAACAAACGGAGAAAGAAATGAAAAAGGTACTTATTCTTGGCGCGACTGGTTTAATTGGTACAGCTATCGCTGAGCTGCTGAAAGGTAATGCGGAAGTGGTTGAGGCATCATTCCGCCACCCGGAGAACAAGGTGGATATTTCAGACCCGGAATCTCTGAAGGCGCTGTTTGCTAAAGTGGGCAAAGTGGATGCTATCGTTTGTACTGCCGGTATGGCGGAATTTGTTCCATGGGCTCAGGCTGACGATGCTAAGTGGGACTTTGGCATTAACAATAAGATGATGGGCCAGATCAACACAATCCGCTTTGGTGAGCAGTATGTAAATGATGGTGGTGCGATTATTCTTTCTACCGGTGTTCTGGCTCAGTACCCTATGGCTGGCAGCGGTATTCTGACTACTGTGAATGCAGCGGTAGAGGCGGCAATAAAAGCGTCTGTTACTGAGATTGAGCGTATCCGTATTAACGCAGTATCGCCTGGCTGGGTGGCCGAGACTATGGTGGCAATGGGCATGGATCCTGAGCCGGGCTTGCCGGCTGCAGATGTTGCGCAGTATTACGTAGACTTGATTGAAGAAAGCACCAGTGGTGACATTGTGGTCGCTGCTAAGTTCTGAGCCTTCTTCAGTTCTCTACCAGAAAACACCCCGGATACGGCATCGCATCCGGGGTGTTTTTTTATCCGGCATAGCAAGAAATCATCAAACCCCGGTGCAATAAAGTACAAAAACCCAAGCAGTAATCTTCAATCTTCATTTCCGGTGCGTTGCTAATCTATACCCAAGTTAAGCGAACGGCGAAAACGCCGGACAAAACAGATTATCAACCAGAGGACGCACCCATGTTTAAAAAACTACTTATGTTAGTGCTTGGAACACTTTCTCTTGCAGCATGCTCAAGCAGCGATGATGCAAAACAGACTACAACTCAAATTTCAGAGAAGACGACAATGCAATCAATTCAGCTAGATACCCGAGTAGGCAAACTTGCCGCTAACCTTTACCTTCCTGAAGGTGTTGAGAAGCCACCGGTTGTGATTATCACCGGTGCCTGGACCACGGTAAAAGAGCAAATGCCGGCGGTATACGCAAAAGCTCTGGCAGACAAAGGTTATGCAACCCTGACTTTTGATTTCCGTGGCTGGGGTCAGTCAGAAGGTTCTGTCCGCTACCTTGAAGATCCAAGCCGCAAAATTGAAGATATCCGCGCTGTGATTGATGCCGTTGCGCAGTTGGATCAGGTTGATGGCAGCCGCATTGCAGGTGTTGGTATCTGTGCATCAGCAGGCTATATGCTGGATGCCGTTGCAGGTAATGACAAAGTAGAAGCTGTGGCAGTGGTTGCACCATGGCTGCATGATGTTGCTATGGCAACAGCTATCTACGGTGGTGAAGAGAGTGTGAAAGGCCTGCTGGCAGCTGCGGAACAAGCAAAAAATGCGGATGAGCCGGTTTACCTTGAAGCTGCAAGCACAACTAACGAAGGTGCTCTGATGTTTAACGCTCCTTACTACACAGAAACAGATCGTGGTCTTATCCCTGAGTACGACAACAAATTCAACGTTGCATCATGGGCCGGTTGGCTGAACTACAACGCTCAGCTAAGTGCAGATAAACTGGCTCAGCCTGCTCTGATGGTTGCTTCTGAATCAATGGCTCTGCCGGCGGGTGCTCACATGTATCTGGACAATGCCGGTGATAACATAGGCGCAGTATGGTTAGACGAAGTAACTCAGTTTGATTTCTACGACCAGCCAGAAGCAGTAAAAAACGCAGTAGACGCTATTTCTAAGCACTTCGAAGCGAATCTTTAAGTCTTACTTAAAGCAGATAAAGCCCTGGAGACAGGGCTTTTTGCGTATAAAGAGGAGGCTATATGTTATGACGCTCAATTCGGTTTCGGCCATTTCGTTTGGCCTGATACAGAGCGTCATCGGTAACTTTTAATAGGTTTTCTTTGCTGTATATTCCATGGGTAACCATGGCAACGCCGATACTAATGGATAGAGAGATTGGTCTTTTCTCAAAAACTGCTTCAGTTTCCCAGACATTGGATCTCAGACGCTCAGCCACTGTCAGTGCTTCCTCAATCCGGGTTTGTGGAAGAATCACAGCAAACTCTTCACCACCGATACGAAATAGCGTATCCAGCTCCCGAAAAGTTTTCCGGATAATCTGAGCTAACTGAATCAATGCTGCATCACCGCCCATATGACCATGGGTATCATTGATGGATTTGAAGTGGTCTGCATCGATTATCATGATACTCATATCGGAACAGTAACGTTTTGCACGCTCAAACTCCGTTGTCAGAATCTGCATAAAATGTCGGCGGTTATACAGGCCGGTAAGCTCATCCCGGATAGCAAGCTGCGCAAGTTTCTGCTTGCTTAGCTCCAGCTCCTGAGTTCTTTGCTGAACCAGTACTTCAAGATTATCTCTGTGATGAATAAGCTGCTGCTCAATCAGGTTGCGCTCTTCAAATGTTCTATCTAACTGAGACTTAATGAAGGTAATGGCATCAAAAACCGGCAACATCGGATGCTCAGGTGTTACGGTATATTTCTTTACCAGCTTGCCTGTCTGCCAGTCGATTGCATCAAGGTAATCAATCAGATCCTGTATATGAGCCGAGGTAGGCTGAGCCTCTTTTGAGCTTATTTCCGGATCTTTTCTCACAGCGGAAGAGGGTTCCTCTTCTCTGTTTGTTTGCGCAGAACCATTTAGCTCTATTGCTGTGGTAACCGCATCCTGAACGGAGTTACAGATATGAATATCCAGATCCAGAATTTTTAGCTTGCCTGCAATTTTGATGGTCATTGCCTGTTTCCAGGTCATGTTGCAGAAAACAATGGCTTTGAGCTGGTCATTCTTAACGACAGAATCGATAAAATACTGGCGGGCGCCTGCAGAAGAGTTTTTGTACCGTGTCCAGTCCTGGATCATAATGTACTTTTTATCCGGAATCAGATGAGCATCAAGGATGGCATCCCCGAATGCCACCGAGTAGGTTTCATCTTTGAGGTCAGAGTATCCTTCTCCCTGAACCAGTAAAATCGCATCCTCAATAAAGGCATAGGAGGTTTTAAAACCACCGGGAAACGCGACATGTTTCCAGTTGTCCTTTTGGATTACTGTGATACCGGTATTCTCGTCCAGAGAAAAGGTAGTATCACTTGTGGCTGCCATAGCAGGGCTGTCATCTTGTGTAGAGTTCATTATTGTTATGTGAAATTCAAATCGTCGCGCGTATTATAACCGAATTTTCAATTAAATTACCCAATATTGATTAGATCATAAAAATAGAAAACCCAGAGCATTGGGAATGAAAGGACTTGATGGCGGATTTGCATCGTTTTTCGAATCAGAGAGCGCTGAACAACAATCTCGCGAGCGTTCTCCTTAAATTGTATTAAGGAGTTTGGAGCGTGAGCCTCATAGAAATTGATGAGGCTCACTGAGGATTAAGCGTAAGCCGGGTAGTCGATAAAGCCTTTTTCATCTCCGCCGTAAAGCGTCAAACGGGCATCCGCATCGAATTCTGCTAGCGGCCAGCCTTTTTTGAAGCGCTCTACCAAATCAGGGTTGGTGACAAAGGGTGTGCCAAAGGCTGCAAAATCACAATAGCCTTTTTCCAGCCACTCTTCTGCCAGTTCTGCTGTCAGCTTGCCGGCAATCATAACCGGTTTTGGGTACACTTCTCTCACCTGTTTGCGGAATGACTCCGGCACTTCAACATAGCGTGAAATGCGCTCGGAGAAGTGCACGTACGCCAGATTCATTGGTGCCATTTTTTCAAGTGCTTTCAGGGTCACATCAACAATTTCAGGATCTTCTTCCGCGAAGCCTTCTATTACATGTGGGGAAACTCGTACCGCTACTTTGTCGCTGCCGATTTCATCAGAGACTGCCTGCAGCGTTTCAAGCATAAAGCGCATGCGGTTTTCCTGACTGCCGCCGTATTGATCCTGACGCTGGTTACTTTCTAAACGCATAAAGGTGTCGAACAGGTAACCGTGCGCAGCGTGGATCTCTACGCCATCAAAGCCTGCTTCAACCGCGTTTCTGGCGGCCTGAACAAAGTCTGCAATCGTGTTTTCGATATCCTGAAGTGTCATCGCGCGCGGTGTTTCCGTTTCAATCATGCCAAAGCCACCTTCTTCAAGCGGGCCGAAAACCTGATCCGGCACTTTAATAGCAGAAGGCGCGAATGGTTGCTCACCAGATATCGATGAGTGACTGCGGCGGCCTACGTGCCATAGCTGGATAAAGATCTTACTGCCTTTATCGTGCACGGCTTTGGTTACCTTTTTCCAGCCTTCGATATGCTCTTTGGTGTAAATACCCGGAGTCATAGAGTAACCACGGCCTACCGCTGAAATAGGAGCACCTTCAGTGACGATTAAGCCTGCGGTTGCTCTCTGTTCGTAATAGGTTGCCATAATATCATTTGGCACATCACCAGGCTGGCTGGTGCGTGAACGTGTCATGGGTGCCATGGCGATACGGTTCTCAACCGCAAAATCACCTGATTTAAAGGAATCAAACAACATCTTTGTTTCTCCGGTTATTTTGAATAGGTAGGGTAATCAGTCAGGCCTTTTTCTGCGCCGCGGTCATATCTACCTTATTAATGAGTTGCCGAAATAATATCAAGCCAGCCAGTTTGTATTGATAGCAATAAAAACAAATTATTTTTGTAAAAACTGCAAAAATAGAGGGCTTTTGCCATTCATTAATAAATAAAAATTATTATGTACATAAAAAATGATAATTTTTTATTGATGTGAAAATTCACTATTCTTATACGTTATTGTGCATGCATTCCAGAGGAAGATATGAAAGCCGTTACTTACCAGAAATCTCAAGACACCTTTACTTTGACTGAGTTGCCGGAGCCTCAGATTCAGAGTCCGTTTGATGTTTTGGTCAAAGTTCACTCTGTAGGCCTGAATCCTGTGGATGCGAAAGTACATCTTTGGCAAGGCATGGTCGCAGATATGGATGACAATTTTGTTGGCGGCCTTGATGTATCCGGAGAGATTGTTGCGACAGGTGATGCTGTTACTGACTGGAATGTGGGCGATATGGTGCTGTATCACGGAGATATGCGCAGAGAGCATGGTGGCTTCGCTGAGTATGCGATACAGGATTCCAGAAGTCTGATTGCGCATCCTTCTATTAGTACAGATATTGCGGCAGCGACTCCATGTGCTGCGTGGACTGCGTATCGCGCTTTAGTCGATAAGCTAAATATCAGCACACGTAAGTCGATTTTTATCTCTGGTGGTTCCGGTGGTGTTGGCAGCTTTGCCATTCAGATGGCCAGACATTTTGGCGTTCAGACTATTATTGCCAGCTGTTCTGCAGCGAATCACGATTTTGTACGCAGTCTGGGCGCAACGCATGTTATTGATTACCGCAGTGAAGATGTTACTGAGCGGGTAATGGAGATCACCGGGCAACAGGGTGTGGACGTTGCGCTTGAATGCGTGGGTGGCGATAACGATGTGATTGCAGCATCGGTACTCGGATACGAAGGTGAGATGGTTGAACTGGTGAAAACCGTTGAGCCTGCTTTGTATGATAATGCCTTTCTTAAAGGCCTGAGTTTTCATCAGCTAAGTCTGGGGTCCGGTCATGTTAACGGTGAAGCCGGAAGGAAAACTCTGGTTGAGTCCGGTAGTGAAGTCTCTAAGCTGCTGGTTTGCTGCGAAGTCGTTGTACCTGAACTTAAGGTTATTTCTCTTGAAGAGATCGGTGATGCACTGATTGATATGAGAAATCAGCGTACTGTAGGCAAAGTGGTTGCCAGAATTATTGACTAAGGTTGGATTGAACGATGTTTTTGGGTGTACTGGCCAGTTTTCTTGGAGCAACGTTTCAGGCGGTTAACTACACCCTGACGCAGAGCTGCCAGCAGAGATACAATATTGATGGTGTAAAGCTGCTGGTGGCAGTGCATGTCGGGCTGGGCTTTGTTGCCCTGATACCGACGCTGCTGTTTGGCTACTGGAAGTTGCTCGCAGTTGATCAGTGGTGGGACTTTATTAAGATCAACCTGCCTTATCTGCTCGCTCAGTACTCTCTGATTAAAGCAATCCGGCTCAGTGATGCTTCCATTGTTTCCCCTTTGCTGGCACTGAAGATCCCTGTCCTTGCTCTTATCTCTATTCTCTTTTTTCAGGCTGATTTTGGCGCGATGCAGTGGCTGGCCATCTCCCTGATCCTGGCGCTTGGCTGGTATTTTTCTTCTATGTCCGGGCAGATAACGCTTGCTCCTCTGATGTTAGTCTTGTTTTCCAGTGTGGGTTACAGCCTGTCTGATATGGCGATTACTCAGTTTTCCCATCGGTTACTTGAAGGGACTTCGGTAGAACAGTCACTGGCGACCATCAGTATTAACTACCTAGCGCTTGGCGTCTGCTCACTGCCATTGCTGAAGTTGCAGAAAGTAAACCTGAAAACCGTGTATCAGACCAAGTGGGTTGCACTGGCCTGGTTTGTTGCCGTTGTTTTCCTGATCCTCGGGTTTAATATCGCAGGGGTGGTTTCCGGCAATGTGGTGCAGTCACTGCGTGGTGTTATCGGGGTAATACTGGCTTTCGTGTTCTTCCGCACTCAGATCGATCAGCCTATGTCGGTATGGAAGAAAAAGCTGATGGCTGCAACGGGAATGTTTATAGCTGTTGGGCTGTTCTATAGCTGAAGCTGAGAAAGCGGCTGGAAAAAGCATGACGCATATCTCTATTTTATAAATGGAGCAGCCAGCCTCTTTCTATTTACCTGCCTTTTACTGGTTAAAAATGCCATTTTTCCACCACAAAAAGAAACACTTAAGAATATTATTAATCTTTGAGAAACAATCAAGTGCAATCAGGCTAACTAATCGTCAGCCAGGTGTCCTGCTAATCTGTTAAAACAAAAATAATTAAACCAGAATAAACAGGTTAATGTGATGCAAGAGAAAGATATTTACCAAGAGTTCATCAGCAAAGCTGGTGAGTTTATCCCCGAGGAGAGGATTGTCTCTGATTACCTACGCGCTCTGGCTTATGGTACGGATGCCAGTTTTTACCGTCTGGTACCTAAAGTCATTGTACAGGTCGCAAATGAAGATGAAGTGATTCGTCTGATGGCACTTGCGACAGAAATGAGCCTGCCAATAACATTTCGTGCTTCAGGCACTAGCCTTTCCGGGCAGACGATTACTGATTCCATTCTTCTGTCTCTTACTCCGGACTGGAAGGATTATGAAATCCTTGAGGACGGAACCAAAATCCGCATGCAGTGTGGTGTATTAGGTGGAGACGCTAACCGTTACTTAGATCCGTTTGACTACCAACTGGCACCTATGCCAGCTTCGATCGATGCTGCAAGTATCGGTGGTATCGCGAGTAACAATGCCGCAGGCATGAACTCGATGGATACCTATGGTGCAATGGAATCTGCACGTATCGTATTCCTTGATGGTACCGTGCTTGATACCGGCTCTGAAACCAGCCGTGCAGAGTTTAGAAAAACGCACGCGAAGATGATTGATGAAGTTGGTGCACTATCTCAGAAAATGAAAAGCAACACTGAGTTAAGCAAGAGAGTTGCACGTAAGTACGAGATTAAAAATACCACTGGTTACGGTCTTCGCTCGCTGCTTGAGTGGGATGATCCGATCGATATTATCGCGCACCTGCTAATTGGTTCGGAAGGTACACTGGGCTTTATCTCGGAAATTACGCACAACACCATCCGAAAGTATCCGCTAAAGGCTTCCGCTTTCCTTGTATTCCCTGATATCCGTACCGCAAGTGCTGCTGTTACCCGCTTCAAACTGAACAAGACTCCGGTATCTGCGGCGGAAATGATCGACTATTACGCAATGAAAGCCGTTGAGCATATGGATGGGGTTCCTGATTATATTGCGGGTGTACCTGAAGGCGCGACGGCAATTCTGGTTCAGGCTGAGGCAGATGAGCAGGCCGAGCTGGAGAGTCATATTCAAACTATTCTGTCTGAAATCGATGATCTGGAACTTGTTGTTCCGGCAAGCTTTACGGATAAACCTGAAGAATATCAGGCGTACTGGAATATCCGTAAAGGTATCTTCCCGGCAGTAGGTGCAACCAGGCCAAAAGGTACCACAGCGCTTATCGAAGACGTGGCATTCCATATTGAAACTCTTGCCGATGCTCTGTCGGATCTGCAGCAGCTTATGCAGGAATATGGTTACGACGATGGCGTAATATACGGTCACGCACTGGATGGAAACCTGCACTTTATCTTCTCTCAGGGCTTTGGCTCTCCGGAAGAGATCGACCGTTACGAACGTTTTATTGATGATGTCTGCGACATTGTGGTGAATAAATACGACGGTTCTCTTAAAGCGGAACACGGTACAGGCCGTAATATGGCACCGTTTGTACGCAAAGAGTGGGGTGATGAAGCTTATGAGTACATGCTGAAGATCAAGCAGATATTCGATCCTCAGGGCATTATGAACCCGGATGTAATGATTACCGACAACCCTAAGCTGCATATCAGTAACCTTAAGCCGATGAAGGCGGTGAGCGACATCGTTGACCAGTGTATCGAATGTGGTTTCTGTGAGCGTATGTGTCCTTCCCGTAACCTGACACTCAGCCCGAGACAGCGCATTATCGGTAAACGTGAGCTGGCGCTTTTAGATGGTGAAAATCAGCAGGCCTTTGCGGACGAATATGATTATATGGCCATCGACACCTGTGCTGGTTGCGGATTATGTTCGACGGTTTGTCCGGTTGGGATCAATACCGGTGACCTGGTAAGGCAGCTGCGTCACGACCGTAATATTGATAAAGAAGGCACCTCTAAGTGGATAGCCGAGCACTTTGGCACGGTTGCTGGGGCGGCAAAAGCAGCGTTTGGTGTTGCTAATGTTACTCATGGCATTCTGGGCAGTAAAGCGATGGGCGCGGTAACTCGCACAGCGCGTAAGATATCGGGAAATGCAGTGGGTTACTGGACGCCTGAAATGCCGACACCGGCACCGAAAATTAACCTGATTAAGCAAATAACTGAGCCGACGGCAGCATCAGATAACCCGCTAAAAGTGATTTATCTGCCAAGTTGTTCAAGCCGTACTATGGGCCCGGCCCGGGGAGCAGAAGAGCAAACATCGCTTGTCGATAAAACCGAAAGCTTGTTGCGCAAAGCAGGCTATGAAGTTATCTACCCTGAGGGTCTGAAGGACCAGTGTTGCGGTATGCCGTTTAAGAGTAAAGGCATGTTTAACCAGGCAGAAGCGAAAGCAGCTGAAACCATGAAAATGCTTTTAGAAGCCAGTAATAACGGTGAAATCCCGGTATATTGCGATACCAGCCCGTGTACCATGCAGCTGAAAGATCATCAGGATCCGCGTATAAAACTGTATGAACCGGTTGAGTTTGTCCATGAATTCCTGATGGATAAGCTGGAATTTGAGCCGACGGATGACAAGGTTGCGCTGCATATTACCTGCTCTGCACGTCGCATGGGTCTGGATAAGAAAATCCTTGAAGTGATGAAGGCTTGCAGTACTAATGTGGTTATTCCGGATCAAATCACCTGCTGTGGTTTCGCCGGTGACAAAGGATTTACCACCCCAGAGCTGAATGAGTCTGCGCTAAGTACGCTGGCTGAACAGGTTGAGGGATGCAGCAGCGGTTACTCCACAAGCCGTACCTGTGAAATCGGTCTTAGCCACCACTCCGGCATTGATTATCAGTCGATTGTTTATCTGATAGATAAGTGTACCCGTAAGAAATAATTAGCCTTTCTTAGAACAAAAAAGCCCTCGATATTTATCGGGGGCTTTGTTTTACAGGTAATCCTAATTACGCTAATTTTAGCTTTATTCTAAATGACGATAGTCTCGTTACTTTAATTCAGGCCAGAACTCTTTGTTTGCTTCGATTAGCGCATCCAGAACCTGACGGGCTTTCTTCGCATCAACAATAGTACGGTTCAGAGTCAGAGCCTGAAGTGCTTTGGTGTAAGAGCCTTCAAACCATGCTTCAACTGTCAGACGCTCATAAGCGAACTGCTGCTCGATCATACCCTTGTAGAATGTTGGGATCTTACCAACGCCGTATGGACGAGGGCCGTTGAAGCCAAGTTCCGCTGTTACTTCTACCATCACATCGTCATCAAGGTTTGCAACCAGGCCGTTGTTCTCAAGGATAACCACAAACTTACGCTTCTGGTTGAAGGCAATAGATTCAGCTACCTCAACAATCATGTCGCCGTGTGCATCGTTGTGTACTACTGTTGAGTTCTTCGTTGTACCATCGATAACTGCCTGACGACACTCGTCGAATACGCGCTTCTCACGGCCATCCATTACTTCATTTGCGCGGGTGTACTCTGGGTCAAGTTTAGACAGCTTGTACTCAGGGTACAGGTAGTACTGCAGGTAAGTGTTTGGCAGGTAATCCGGGAAGTCGCGAAGCATATCCGCTACTGCCGCATATGTGTCTAGCCATGACTGGTCGCGCTGCTCAGCGTCAACCGGCATAAAGCCGTTTTCAGAGATGTACGCTTTTAACTTAGGCGCCAGATCTTCACCCTGCTGGTTGTACAGGTGGGTGAACCAGCCGAAGTGGTTGAGGCCGAAGTATACAGGATCAAACTCATCCGGGTTTACATCAAGAAGGCGGCCATATGAACGAAGCAGGTTAACCGGTTGGTCACAGATGTTCAGGATTTTCTCGTCCTGAGGGAAACGCTTTTTCAGCGCATCTGCAACGATAGCAGCCGGGTTAGTGTAGTTTAGGATCCATGCCTGTGGAGCGCGGGCACGAACATCTTCCACCATTTCGATCATATCGCCGATAGAACGCATACCGTAAGCGAAACCGCCAGGGCCACAAGTCTCCTGGCCGATTACGCCGTGAGCCAGAGGGATCTTCTCATCTTTTTCACGCATCTCGTAGCCGCCGGTACGCATCTGGCAAAGTACGAAATCCATATCTTTGTAAGCTACGTCTTTGTCCGTGGTGTATTCGAAATCCAGCTCAGGGTACTCTTCAGAGAACAGCAGCTTGGCGTATTCGCCGATCACTTCCTGGCGGCCTGCGTTTACATCAAACATTACCAGACGCTTCAGAGGGAAGGTGTCTTTACGCTTACATAGTGCTTTAAGAAGACCAGGAGTCCAGGTAGAACCGCCGCCAACCAGTACGATATTAAATGCTTTAGTCATGATTACATCTCACTTTGAAATTTTAATGGACCCCGAACTAAACCGGGGTCGGATGTTTAAATATAAGAGGGGGAATTTGTTATACAGCCAGAGCCTGTTTTACATCATTGGCAATGCTTTCTACCTGCGGGCCATAGATAACCTGCACGTCAACATCTGTTGCCCGTTTCACGCCGGTTGCACCTGTAGCCAGCAGCGAGTCATCCTTAATCTTGTTCATATCCAGTACTTTTACGCGCAGACGGGTGAAGCAGTTGTCTACCAGCTGGATGTTTTCTGAGCCGCCAAGGCCTTCGATAATCTCTTTTGCTTTTTCAGAAGCAGGCATTACGTTTACTGTGACTGTTTGTGATTCATCTTCACGGCCCGGAGTCTTCACATTCATCTTCAGGATTACTGTGCGGAATACAAAGTAGTACAGCGGGAAGTAACAAGCGCCAAGCAGAAGCTCGTACCACCATGAAGTCTGAGAGCCACCCAGTACACCGAATACCAGGAAGTCAATCACACCGCCCTGTACGTTACCGATAATCACGCCGAAGATTTGTGCCAGAGCAAATGACAGACCGGTCATCACAGCGTGGAACACATAAAGAACCGGAGAAACAAAGATAAAGCTGAACTCAAGAGGCTCTGTAATACCGGTTGTGAATGAAGCCAGCGCACCCGCAAGAACCAGAGCTTTTACACGTGTTTTGTGTTCCGGGCGTGCACAGTGGTACATCGCCAGTGCTGCACCAGGAAGTGCGAACATCATTACCGGGATCTTGCCCTGAGCCAGGAAGCGTGATGCTTCGCGAACTGTATCAAGGCTCATTGAAGCTGGATCTGCAAGCCATGTGTTGAAGATGCTAAGTGCACCAACGATGCTTTCACCGTCAACGGTCGCTACGCCACCGATAGGAGTAAAGCGTACTGTTTCGTTCAGAATGTGGTGCAGACCGGTTGGGATCAGCAGACGCTCTGTAAATGCAAACAGGAAGGTACCGAAACTGCCCGCTTCACCGATAAACTGACCAATGCTTGCGATAGCAGAACCGATAGTTGGCCAGATGAACGAGAGGAATACACCTACAAGCGGTAGCACGATCACCGTGATGATTGGAACAAAGCGGCGACCACCGAAGTAGTTAATCGCAGTTGGCAGCGTGATGGTGTAGAAGCGGTTATGCAGGTATGCAGTGATCAGACCTGCGATAACACCACCAAGTACACTCATGTGATAAGTAAAGATACCCAGTGTACGGCCGAATTCAGCGGCATACATCATAGCTGCAGTGCGGTCCATACCCTGACTTACAAGGTAATCGACAGAAGTGGTTGCCGGGGTAAGGCCCTGAGCCAGAAGGCTGTAGTTAACACCAACATGCATGGCAATAAAGCCAACGATAGCGGCGAATGCAGCCGTTGGCTTTTCGTCTTTCGCCATACCGATAGCAGCAGCAACAGCAAAGAACAGAGGCAGGTTACCAAACAGAGAGCCAGATACTTTACGGATGAAACCAAGCACTAGCTGAACGATTTCAAGCTGGTTAAAACCCTGGCCTGTGATGTTCGGGTTTTGCAGCGCAGCGGCTAGTCCGAGGAAAATACCGGCAGCCGCGATAACCGAAATCGGCATCATTAGCGCCTTTCCTAAGTCTTGTAACTTAGAACCAAAATTTTTCATAACAGAGATACTCCATGTGCAATTTTGTTTTTTTAAATTGGTGATGTTCTTTATGTGGTGCATTAAATACCCGTTGTGTATAGTTGTCTATACAGGTCATTTGGCGATGTGATTAATGTCACATTTGGTATTGAGTTTACCTCCAGAAATGTGGGCGCAATGGTGGTCGGCTTCAATTAGTTGTCTAGATGACTATATCAGGCTAGTATGAATCAGAATCAAGGGCTTTAGGAAAGAGCAGTAAAATATGATAGACAAACATTCCCCAATTCCAATTTATCTTCAGATAGAGCAGTTGCTTACGGAAAAAATTACCAAAGGTGAGCTGCAACCAGGGGATATGTTGCCATCAGAGCCTGAAATGACCGAACTATACGGCGTTTCAAGGATGACTATCCGTAAAGCCGTTGACTATCTGGTTCGCCAGGGAGTCGTCGAAAGGCAACGGGGAAGAGGCACATTTGTTGCCCAGCCAAGGGCTGAGTTCAAAATGTCTCTTCCGCTGGATAAGCACCTGACATCCAGTGAAGTGGCGGAGTTTATGAATGCCCCTATTCAGAACAAGCTACTTCACCTGTCAAAAGAGAAGGCCGATGAGCAGGTCGCCGAGGCACTGAAAGTGGAAGTGGGCACACCGGTCTGGTATATGACCCGTTTGCGCTTGATCCGGGATGTTCCTTTTGTGTATGAAAGCACACATATGCTTTATGACCCCTTTGAAGATCTGACAGAAGAAGCGCTGAATGGTTCAAAATACCTCTACGTCTCTGGTCATGGACTCGAGATTATGGGAAGCCAGAAGCAGTTAAGAGCAGAGCTGCCGAATCAGGAAGTGCGTAATCACCTTGGACTCAGAAGAGATGAGCCGGTATTGAACGCGACTTCAGTGGCTTTCCTGAAAGATAATATTCCCTTCGAAGTATCAAAGATTTACTACAACCAGGAATACTACACCTTTACCCTGAGCACTGACCGCTAATACTCTCTGGCCCTGATATTCTCTGTCGGGGCCAGCTCTCCCTCTACATGGTCTTTTCCGATTGTTGCATTTTCTGCAATAGTGAATTGGCAATAATAGTGTTTATCTGATGACAGACGTTAAGAGATAATCAAACCTGTTATAACCTCCTTTATAAAATGCTTCTGGATATCTATATGCTTGTTCTCCCGGCAACGTTAAAGTTAATTTTAAGCCGCACACTGCCTCTGACTGTAGGCGTGTTTGCGATGATGCTGGTTCAACTGGTTGATACCATTTTTATTGGTCAGCTGGGTGTGGATGAACTGACGGTGCAGGGAATTACGCTACCATTTAATACAGTGATTATTGGTTTTCAGGTGGGGATAGGTGTAGCCGCAACCTGTATTATCTCCCGTGAACTGGGCAACCGGAACAAAGAGAAGGCGAATGTTACTGCGTTTATCTCTGTGGTATTTGGTATCGCGGCAATCGCTGTTATCAGCCTGCTTTTATGGCTGTTTAAGTCGGCTGTTTTCTCGCTGTTTATTTCCGCGGATACCAGTCCTGAGCATATTACCGGTTTGCAACGCATCTTTGTAAACTACTGGCCTATCTGGCTGGTGAGTGCCATTTCAGGGGCTGCACTTTATCTTATTTCTGCTGTTTACCGTGCCAATGAGGATACAAAGACACCTGGCTTTATCCTTGTCGCGGCCAGTGTCATTAATCTGATTTTGGATCCGATCCTTATTTTTGCTCTGGATTTAGGTATCAATGGTGCTGCGATTGCAACCTGCACGGCGTTTCTGCTTTGTACCGGCTATCTGCTGTTAAAAGCCAGAGGCAAAGACTGGTTTAGTGTTGCCCGGTTTTCAGCCGTGCATCAAAGCTATTTTATTCAGTTGCTGAAAATGACGGCGGTGACCACAATCAACCAGATTTTACCTTCGGTTAGCGCAGTATTAGGCATGTTTCTGATATCCGGCCTTGGCACCGATGCCATTGCATTCTGGAGCCTGATGACCAGAATTGAGACCTTTATTCTGGTGCTGTCTCTGTCGCTGACCATGTCGATTCCGCCGATTGTCGGGCGGTATCTAGGAGAGGGAAATGTCGGGAAGATTTCTGACTTGCTTAGCACCACAGCAAAATTTCTGCTTGGTTTTCACTTTACGATTGCCCTTATCGTTGCATTAGGCTCAGATCAGTTTGTGCCATTGTTGAGTGATGTTCCTGAGTTAAATGCCTGGATGGCATTTGCCTTGCTTATCATCCCTTTCAGCTACGGTCCGCTGGGGCTGTGTATGGTGGTGGTTTCAACATTTAATGCATTAGGATTGCCTAAACGCGCAACGCTCATTTCCTTTATTCGTCTCTTTGTCTTTTATATTCCGGCTATATGGCTGGGTACTCAGGACGGAAGCGTGACAACGACCATTGTTGCAGCAACCGTCGCCAACCTGCTCGCCGGCCTGAATGCCTGGTGGATGCTGAAGAGGCACCTGGAGCCTGAAGCCCAGCCAAGTGACGGGCTTGTAAAGGCATAGCAGGAATCACATCCGCAACAGATTTATTATTTCAGCTGTCTTTTCCTCCACTAAAGCCGGGTCTGCCCGGCTTTCAACATTAAGGCGCACAACCGGTTCTGTGTTGGAGCTGCGCAGGTTAAAGCGCCAGTTATCAAACTCCATGCTCAGGCCGTCGGTGCGGTCAATGTTTATTGCCTCGCTGGAAAAAGTGGCAAATACTCTTTTGATTGCGGTTTGTGGCCTTTTCAGTGTTGTATTGATCTCTCCTGAAGAAGGGTAGGCCTGAATACGGTCTTTTATCAAAGCAGAAAGAGGTTGCTGTTTAAGGCAAACCAGCTCGCTGACCAAGAGCCATGGGATCATGCCGCTGTCACAGTAGGCAAAGTCACGGAAATAGTGGTGCGCACTCATCTCTCCGCCATACACGGCATCTTCACTGCGCATACGTTCCTTGATAAATGCATGACCGGTTTTAGACATTACAGGCGTTCCGCCACGTCCTGCTACGATATCAATGGTATTCCAGGTAAGACGCGGGTCATGGATTATTTTAGCACCCGGATCTTTTTGCAGAAAAGCGTCAGCCAGCAGCCCTACGATGTAATAGCCTTCAATAAACTGACCTTTTTCATCAAACAGAAAACAGCGGTCAAAGTCGCCGTCCCAGGCGATGCCCATATCTGCATTGTGTTTAATCACCGCCTGACTGGTCGCAGCGCGGTTTTCCGGCAGCAGCGGGTTTGGAATGCCGTTCGGGAAGGTAGGATCCGGATTATGGTGGATCTTGATAAACTCAACCGGGACATTCAGTTGCTCAAATTGCTTTTCAAGTGCATCAATCACATGACCGGCAGCGCCATTGCCCGCATTGACAACCAGCTTTAACGGGGTAATGTTTTTCGGGCTGATATAACTGAGCAGGTGTTCTGTATAGCTTTGCAGATTCGATACTTTGCTTAGTGAGCCTTTGACTTCCGTCTGGTTAAACTGATTCTGCTCTGCCAGACGTTTTATTTCATTCAGCCCGGTATCACCACTTATCGGTTTTGCCTGTTCGCGGACCAGTTTCATACCGTTGTAGTTTATGGGATTATGGCTGGCGGTGATTTCAATACCTCCGCAAACATCCATCGACTTAGCGGCGTAGTAAATCTCTTCCGTTCCTGTCATACCAATATCGATAACGTTACTGCCGCCATCCATTAAGCCTTTAGCGACAGCCAGTTTCAGTGCTTCTGAAGTTTCACGGGCATCGCCGCCAACCACCACTGTTTTTGGGGTCAGGTACTGGGCATAAGCCCGGCCAATCCGGTATGCGATGTCTTCATTCAGTTCTTCTCCGAGTTTTCCCCGGATATCGTAAGCTTTAAAGCAAGTGAGATGATTCATTTTTATGTCCCGCTAATAAAAAAGGGGGAGTCAGGCTCCCCAAATGGCTACTACCAATCTGCTTTTTGGCGTTAGTCAGTAAAAATAATGGCCAGAAGCTCTTTCAGAGCCTGGTAAGAGAAGTGTGTTTCGCCAATCTGATAGTTTTGTTCTACTTTGGCTTGTCTCATATCCGCATCCAGAAGGTAGCGGATCGTTTCATCTGCGGCGCGTTTCAGCTGGTCAGCTTCAATGGTTGCCAGTCCCTGCTCATCGGTATTGTGGCTGTTGCCAAGGTCGATGATATTGAACTTGTAGTCGGCAATATCCAGGTCATAAACCGGATAGCGGTACACCGCCATAGGAACTTTGGCAACCAGGCCTTCAAGGAACTGATTTCCCCAGCCTTCAAGTAAGCTCGGGTAGGTGATAATGTCTGCATGGCAGTAAACATCCCAGAGGGAGTAGACTTTCTGTCCGTTTTTTTCACCGCGGGAATGGCCAACCAGGTCATTAATAAACAGCAGTTTAACCTTGAGCTTACGCGCTTTGCTTTCCAGCTTTTCCAGATACTCCGGCTCTTCACACATACCGGCGAACATCAGAATCAGCTGGCTCTCTTCGCTGAAGATCTGGCCGTTGTAGAGGGTTTTGCCCAGAAGCTGCTCTTTTTGTGATGCGATCTGATCGATCAAATCGATGGCAAGCTCTATCCCCTTGCGTGACACAATCCGGGTTGCCTGCAGGAAGATGACATCATGCTCTTTGATATCAAAGCGCTCTCTGAGATCACTGTTATATTCATCCTTCTGCCAGTTACTGCAGTGAAAATCGAACACATTAGGAACCACAGTCGAGTCGATATCGCGACGCTGTTTCAGTTCATTCAGGGCAATCCGGTTGATAACACAGTGAGTGACCAGAGGATGCTTAGGCGGGAACAGAGTGTTAAGCAGTTCTGAAATGCCTTCAGAAGTCGGATTGGAGTACTTAACCCTCTCCCAGTGAAAGTCGTGGTGATGGCAGATAACTCTGGTTTGTGTCGCTTCCACAGCTTTCATCAGACCAGACGCGGCCGGAAGGTGATAGCCCAGAGACCAGATATTGTTCGGGACAATGATATCGATATCGTGCTTCTGGATTACGTGAATTATTCCATCTGCAATGGCATTTGCACGGGAATCAATGGCTTCCAGCAAAACCGCTTCCGAAGAATAGTCTGAACGTTCGACATAGGCGTTATGAATAAACTCATCGTTCAATGGTTCTAAATAGTGAAGTTCAGGGATGAGCTCTGCGTCACAGCTGCCCGAGCTACCCGCAAGGTAGAACACTTTGTGTCCCAGGCTTTCCAGTGCCCATTTCCATTTATCCATTTCTAAAGAAACACCATCGGTTTCTCCTACCCGGAAGTGTGCCAGCAGAATATTCATTTTTATCTGTTCCTATGTTAGTGCCATTCTCTGGTTAGGTAATTTATCCGAAGAATCCTCTGTTATGGGAGAAAAATTGATGATATTTAGCTCAATTAGTGATCATTCTCACGTAAAGTCAAAACCGGTTTCGGTGTATTTTGAAAATGCGATCTAGCGCAAGTTATCGCGCCGATTTTCTGAGTTAGACTAAATTTAGATTCAAAAGTGACCAGTTGGTATAGACAAGTGTCACTTTATTTTTAAATTGGCTCAAAACCGGTTTTGGTGGTTTTGGCAATCATAAAGCGGAAACAGAAATGGCTCTGGAACAAACAAGATTAGAACGTGTAACAAAGGACCTGCAGCAGACTCTTGCGGGTGTTTATTCACCGGAACAGCTAAGTACCCTTATCCCAAGCCTTATGGAAGTGGTTGCTAAGCAACCTTCTTATGAGGGCAAAAAGCAGTGGGTTGATCAGAATGACGTTATGCTGATCACCTACGGTGATTCGATTCAGGAGCAAGGCAAGGCGCCGCTTCAGACTCTGAATGAGTTTCTGAACGACAATGCAAAAGATATTTTATCTGCAGTACACCTGCTGCCGTGCTTCCCGTATACCTCGGATGATGGTTTCTCAGTGGTTGACTACTGGAAGATCAACCCGGATCTGGGTGACTGGGATAACGTTCAGCAGCTGTCCGGTGACTACAACCTGATGTTTGACGGGGTAATCAACCATATTTCTCAGTCCAGTGACTGGTTCCAGGGTTACCTGAAAGGTGAAGAGCAGTACCGTGACTTCTTTACCGAAGCAAATCCGGACCGTGACTACAGTTCAGTTACCCGTCCCCGTGCTCTGCCATTGTTGACCACCTTTGAAACTGCGCATGGTACTAAGCATATCTGGACAACTTTCAGTGAAGATCAGATTGACCTGAACTTCCGTTGCCCTCAGGTGTTCCAGAAGATTGTTGAGCTGCTGCTGTTTTACGCAGAGCAGGGAGCGACATTTATCCGCCTTGATGCCATCGGCTTTATGTGGAAAGAGCTGGATACCCCATGTATTCACCAGCCTCAGACTCACGCACTGGTACAGGCGATGCGTGCGGTTCTGGATGCGGTTGCTCCGCATGTCAAACTGATCACTGAGACCAACGTCCCTCACAAAGACAACATCAGTTACTTCGGTAACGGCGAGAACGAAGCACACCTTGTGTATCAGTTCCCGCTGCCGCCTCTGACTCTGCATACCCTGCAGACAGGCAACAGCTCAAAAATCGTAGACTGGATGGATAGCCTTGAGCCACGCACTGAAAAGACCACTTTCTTTAACTTCCTGGCATCTCATGACGGCATCGGCGTGCGTCCGGTGGAAGGCATTCTGAGCAAAGAACAGGTTGACCATCTGCTTAGCGTGGTTCAGACCAATGGTGGCCGCGTTTCTTACAAAGATAATGGTGACGGCACTCAGAGCCCTTACGAGCTGAACATTAATTACTTTGATGCGATTCGCAATGCAGACGCGGATGACGAGACTAACCTGAACCGCTTTATGGCAGCCCAGTCTATTCTGGTTTCCATGGCCGGTGTTCCGGGTATCTATGTTCATAGCCTGCTTGGCTCTGAGAACGATTTGGAAGGTCTGGAGAAGCTGGGATACAACCGCGCGATCAACCGTGAAAAATTGCTTCGCAGCAAGGTTGAAGCTGAACTGGCTGACCCTGCGACCCGTCGTTCACAGGTTCTGAACCGTTTCAAACAACTGCTGACTATTCGTAAGCAGGAACAGGCATTTGCACCGGGCGCTTCACAGCGTGTGGTGAAATCAGGAGATAAGCTGATCACTTTCGTTCGAGGCGAAAAAGTAGCTGTGGTGATCAATATCTCTGATCAGGTTGTGGAGCTGGACAGCAGTACTCTGCTGGAAGGTATTCAACGCGATCTGATTTCTGGTGAGAGCGCTTCTGGCGTGCTGACCGTTCAACCATATCAGGTGATGTGGCTTAGCTTATAATTATACGAATCCTAATCTTATAGGGATACTTAAAGATGAAACTAAAAACTCTGACTCTTGGTCTTGCTGCGGCGGGCTTAACTCTATCAAGTGTTGCACAGGCAACAACGGTTGAATTCTGGACAACTCTGACTCAGTCAGACCGTATGCAGACAATCGAAGTGATGGCGGATGTGTTTGAAGCACTAAACCCTGGCATTGACGTTAAGGTTGTAGGCGTAGACGAAAACGACATTCCTAAGCAGATTGCAGCGGCGGCGGCAGCGAACACTCTGCCGGATATGATTGAAGTGGGTTCTAACCTGTCTCTGGCGTTTGCTGAACAGGGCATTGTTGACCTGGATGCAACCACTGACGTAGTGAACAAACTGGGTAAAGAGCGCATCTATAAAGGTGCTCTGAAGATGATTGAAGATCCACAAAACCATAAGTTTGTTGCGGTTCCTTACCGTGGCTGGGTTCAGGGTATCTGGTACCGCGCTGACTGGTTTAAAGACGCGGGTCTTGAGCCACCAACAACCTGGGAAAACATCGAAAAAGCAGCTAAGTACTTTAATAAGCCTGAAGAAAACCAGTATGGCATCCTGATCGGTACTAAAGCAGACAGCTTTGCTGAGCAGGTTTACACACAGTTTGCGCTATCTAACGATGCTGCTCAGTTTAACAAAGACGGTGAGCTGGTATTTAACTCAAAAGCACAGAAAGAAACTCTGGACTTCTATAAAAATCTTTCTGAGTTTACACCACCGGGCCCACAAACCTGGCGTGCACGTGACTACTACCTGCAGGGCAAGCTGGCGATGTTCTTCTACTCCACCTACATCATGGATGACATCGCACTTGCAGAAGCGGCAGCTAACTCTCTGAACAGCGAGAACTTTAAAGATCTGAAAGGCGCGGCATTTGATCCGAATCTGGCGAAAAATACCCGTCTGGCAACCACTATCACTAAGACGTCACCTTCTACCTTCGGTACGCTTGTTGGTTTCTCTATCATGAAGAACGACAACAAAGACGAAGTGGAAGCTACTAAGGCGTTTATCGAGTATCTGAATGAGAAAGATCAGGTGGTGGCATACTCTCATATGGCACCTGGCGGTCACCTGCCAATGCTGCGTGATATCGCTGAAGATGAAGAGTTCCTGAACGATCCTAAGGGTATCTTTAACCGTTACGGTAAAGAGTCTATCAAGGAAATCATCGCGGGCTTCGACAACATCAAAAACTTCTCTGTTGTTGATGGTAAGGCGTTCCCTAAATCTGGTGAGATTTTCTCCAAGCAGATCATTCCACGTATGGTTTACAGCGCGGTAATCGAAGATCAGGATTCAGCTAAGTCTCTGGACTGGGCAGAAACTGAGATGCAGAAAGTTATTGCTGAATAACTCTCGAATAATTGAAAAAACTTAAAGCGGAGCGCTTTAGCTCTTGGTTCCTCCCCTTTTGAAGGGGAGGCTAGGAGGGGTTAACTCCACAGGCCTAAAATGGTTCTGAGCTACTGATTAATTTCGGTGGGTTTAACCCCCTCTAACTCCCCCTTCAAAAGGGGGAGAACCGGTCCGCAAAGCACCTCCAAATTAAGAAGGAAATATCCATGACTCCATTAGAGAGAGCAGAAGCTCGGTTTGGTTGGAAACTGGTGGCTCCCACACTAGGCATTATCGGGCTTCTGATACTCTATCCAATCGTTTTTAACGTCTACCTGAGCTTTTTTGATGTAAAGCTTAACGGTGACAAAACTTTTATCGGGATTGAAAACTACGCCAAGCTGCTTTCGAACCCTGACTACTACTCATCCATTGCCACTACCACCGTTTATCTGATTGGTACTGTTGCCGGTACCACGCTTTTAGGTCTGGCTGTTGCTCTGTTGATGAAAAATCCGTTTAAAGGTCGCGGCCTTGTGAGTGCCGCGATTCTGATGCCTTATTTTGCACCGGTTATCTCGGTTGTATTCGGCTGGCAGTTCCTGTTCGATCCTGTGAACGGTGTATTTAACTGGCTGATGGTGGATGTGCTGCATCTGCTGGATACCAGAACCAACCTTATTGGTGAGCCGGATACAGCGGTTTGGGTGGTGATTATCTTTGATGTGTGGAAACACTTCCCGATCGCTTACCTGCTGATTTTGTCAAAACTGACTTCTATTCCCAAGGATCAGTATGAAGCAGCAGCTATCGATGGCTATGGCCCGATCGGACGCTTCTTCCACGTTACTCTGCCGGAAATTTACTTTGTGCTGGCAACGGTTGTGATACTTCGCCTGATCTGGAACCTGAACCGTTTTGAAGATGTATTCCTGTTGGCACCAAATGTAGAGACCCTGCCAGTATTTACCTACTACCAGGCGTTTACCGGTGTTATCGACCAGGGTCTTGCTGCGGCGACCTCTGTTATCCAGTTCGGCGTGCTGTGCGTACTGATCTGGTTCTATGTGAAGAAAATTCTTAAGTGGTAAGTGATTATGTTAGGTAAATCAACTATTAAAGGACGCATTGGGTTCGTACTGGCTATCACGCTGCTGGTTAGCTTCTGCCTGCTGCCATTTGCCCAGATTTTGTCTACTTCTTTAAAGCATCAGTTTGACTGGGGTAACCCGTCTCTGATCCCTCAGGTGATTAATCTGGATGCGTACAAAGAGCTGCTGGGGCTGACAGAGCAGAAGGAGATCGAAATCCCGCCTGCTATTCAGAAAGTACTGCAAAACCCTAAGCTTTCTCAGGCGAAGAAAGATGCCATTATGGCGAAATACACAGCCGATGCTGAAGATGTATTCCCATTTGGCCGCTTTATGCTTAACAGCTTCGGGCTTTCGGCAGGTGCGGCACTGATATCCATGATATTTGCGGTGATGGGCGCCTATTCCATCAGCAGGCTGCGCTTTAGCGGTCAGGTGGTGGTGCAGCGTTCAGTGCTCTTTGTCTACATGGTCGGTGGCGTACTTCTGATGGTACCTCTGTATCAGATGGCGGTGAATGTAGGCCTGGCAAGCAGCATGTGGGGCAGTGTGCTCTGTCTGTTTGCAATCTATATCGTTCAGACGCTGCCTGTAGCTCTGTACATGCTGGGTAACTACTTCCGTACTATTCCGTTTGCCCTTGAAGAGGCGGCGATGATGGACGGTTACTCCCGTAAGGAAGCGATCTGGAAGGTGGTACTGCCACTGTCGCTGCCGATGCTGGCAACGGTATTTATGTACTGCTTTATTATCGGCTGGAACGAATACCTGTTTGCTTCTGTATTCCTGAAACAATTTAAAGAGTTCTATACATTGCCGCTGGCTCTGCAAGAGCTGTTTGTATCGAAAAACGCAATTTGGGACCGAATTATGGCAGCGTCTATGCTGACCCTGGCTCCAATCTTTGTCTGCTTCTTATTCGCAATGCGTCATATGGATGGCGGTAAAACTGATGGCGGTGTGAAAGGTTAATATTATGGCTTCTATTTCATTAAAAAATATCGTTAAAAACTATGGTGATACCAAGGTTGTTAAGAACATCAGCCTGGATATCGAAGATGGTGAGTTTGTTGTTCTTGTTGGTCCATCTGGCTGTGGTAAGTCAACGACTCTGCGCATGATAGCCGGCCTTGAGCAGGCAACATCCGGTGAGATCACCATTGGTGATCGCGTGGTAAATGATGTTGAACCTCAGCACCGTAATATCGCCATGGTATTCCAGAACTATGCACTTTATCCGCACAAGACAGTGGAAGAGAACATTGTGTTTGCACTGCGTCGTCTGAAAATGGATGAAGCGGAAATTCAGCGTCGTCTTCAGGAAGTTTCCAAGATGCTTAAGCTGGAAGAGTATCTGAAGCGTAAGCCGGCAGACTTGTCAGGCGGTCAGCGTCAGCGTGTTGCCATGGGGCGCGCAATTGTGCGTGACGCTGACTGCTTCCTTTTCGATGAGCCTTTGTCGAACCTGGATGCGAAACTGCGTAACCACATGCGCACTGAGATCGCTCAGATTCACAATAACTTTGGCCGCACCAGCGTGTATGTTACCCACGATCAGGTGGAAGCGATGACTCTGGCTGACAAAGTGGTTGTGCTGCGAGACGGTATTATCGAGCAGGTTGGCTCTCCGATGGAGATCTTCCTGAATCCGAACAATATCTTTGTGGCTACCTTTATTGGTTCACCTTCCATGAACATCCTTGATGGCCGCCTGTTCAACGATTACCTGCAGCTTGGTGACTACAAACTGCCGCGTAATCTGCTGTCCAGTGTTCACTTTAAAGATGAAGTGGGTGAAGAAGGTATGGCGGTTAAGGTAGGTATCCGTCCGGATTTCTTTAACGATAAGAACTTCTTTGCAGAAAGCGGTACGACGTTTAACTTTGACCACATCCAGATTGATCTGGTTGAGCCGATGGGCTTTGACAAAGAGGTACTGTTCCAGCTTGGTGGCGAAAACGTAAAAGCACGTCTGGACCTGCGCTCGGAAGTGCAGCGCGGTGAAAAGATGGAACTGCTGGTGGATCTGTCCCGCGTGCTGGCGTTTGATGTGGAGAGTGAAGAGCGTATTTAAGTAAATAACGTCATTCCTGCCTTCGCAGGAATGACGTTAAAATGGAGTTTTCACTTTTTCGAATAAACATAGAAGGTTACACTAACTGTCCCGTATCAGAGATAAGCAGTTGGCAACGGGCCTGAGGTAACGAGTACAGAAATAATATGTCGATAAAAAAACTAGCAGAGCACCTGAACCTTTCAAAATCCACGGTTTCAAGAGCACTAAACGGATATTCAGATGTAAATCCGGAAACGCGGAAAAAAGTGATGCAGGCGGCGCAGGAAATCGGATACCGCCCAAACCCTACAGCCAAAAGGCTGGCTTCGGGTAAGTCACGTAATGTGGGTATTATTCTGCCAGCTAACCCGCGCATGTTTGTCTCACCTGCCTTTTCAAAAGTGCTGGCCAGCACCTCAGAGTTCCTCGCTAAACACGATTACCAGCTAATCGTTACCACCCTCGCCGCATTTCAGGACGAAACTAAGGTTTACTCAGACTTTATCAGCAGCGGCCTGATTGACGGCCTGTTTGTGATGCGTATTCGCCAGAATGATCCACGTATTGCCATGTTAAATGAGAAGGGCTTTCCTTATGTTTGTCACGGGCATGACGAAAGCTTTGACGAAGCCAGCTTTGTTGACGTGGACAACGAGAACGCCTTCTATCAGCTAACCAGGCGTCAGATAGAAATGGGCCATAAGCAGATAGCTTTCCTGGATGCCCCGCTGGAGCTGAATTTCTCCCGGTCACGTAAGCGAGGTTATCTGAGAGCAATAGAAGAAGCCGGTCTGATTGCAGACCCAAGGCTGTTGCTCAATGGTGAACTGATTGAAGAGGCCGCACTAAAGATGGCCAAAGAGGTACTTTCTCTGGCAAAACGTCCTACTTCCATCCTTTGTGCAGACGACATCATGGCTCTGGGTACCATTGCAGCCTGTGAAGAATTGGGCTATCAGCCGGGAACCGATATTGCCATCGCCGGTTATGGTGACTATGAATTAAGCCGATATAGTAAGCCCTCAATTACAAGTTTGCGATATGACACTCATGCTGTGGGGGA
This sequence comes from Vibrio sp. JC009, assembly GCF_029016485.1. Lineage (NCBI taxonomy): Bacteria > Pseudomonadati > Pseudomonadota > Gammaproteobacteria > Vibrionales > Vibrionaceae > Vibrio > Vibrio sp. JC009. The sequence goes on from NZ_CP092107.1 coordinate 1,305,954, forward strand.
AGAAATGGCTAAACTGATGCTGAATAAATTGGAGCGTCGTAATTACGAAGCCAAGAACTGGTATCAGGCAGAGATTATTGCTCGTCAGTCTGATGTGATCGATCTGGAATAAACCTGTCAGAAGACAGGTAGGACATAATAATGATAGAAAAAAGAATAAAAGACATTCAGAGCTCGGCTTTAGGTTTTGGATGCTGGGCCATGGGCGGCACCTGGAATAACGTTTCTGACAGAGAATCCATCAACGCTGTGCGTTCAGCGATTGATCTGGGAATTAACTTTTTTGATGTTGCGCCTGTGTATGGTCTGGGACATGCAGAGACCGTACTGGGACAGGCGCTTGAAGGCATTGACCGTTCAAAGGTGGTTATCGCGACCAAGTGCGGCCTTGTGTGGGACAGTAATAACAAGGTAACCAATAACCTGACTCCTTCCAGCCTTTTCCAGGAAGTGGAAGAATCTCTGTCACGACTCAAAACCGACTACATCGACCTTTACCAGGTGCACTGGCCGGATCCGAATGTACCGATTGCCGAAACGGCAAAAGCGCTGGCTGAACTGAAGCGTCAGGGAAAAATCCGTCATGTGGGTGTATCAAACTATTCGCTGGATATGACCAGAGAAATGATGGAAGAAGTGGAAGTGGCCACCTTCCAGGGACTGTACAACTTACTGGAACAGAACCCGGACCATTACCACAATATCCCGCTGCAGTATAAAGCGCGCGATGAGGCTCTGCCTTTCTGTAAAGAGCACGATATGAAGTATCTGCCATACTCACCTTTGATGCAGGGCTTGCTAACCGGAACACTCAAGCGCTCCGGAAACTGGGATGAAAAGGATGACCGCAGCAACAACCCTAAGCTGAATGGTGAAGCCTTTGAACCTTACTTCAACTGTGTAGAAGAGCTAAAAGTGCTGGCAAAAGAAGCCAACATTCCGCTGGCACACCTGGCAATTCACTGGCTGGTGGCTCAGGATGAAATCGGACCGGTTATCGCCGGAGCGCATACGGTTTCTCAGGTGAAAGATAACGCCGCGTTTATGCAATCATCTGCCAGTGCTGAACTGCTTAAACGAGCAGAAGAGATCGTGATTAAGTGGGATCTCAAATAATCTGACCCTCCTTAATTCGGCCCCGGCGTGACAATTCACTGCCGGGGTTTTTATTTTCATATGCGAGATAAACTCAGAGTAAGTTATGTTCGTGTCAGATCTCATGATCACAAGACCGGTCTGGTCACTCAGAAGATCATAAAGTACTTTCCTGATACAGAGTGTATTTATTTCTGTAATGAGTACATACACATTTGATATAATAATATCAATCAGTCGTTATTTTTGGTCTATATTGATATGGTTATGTCATTTAAGTCAACAAGTCAGATATCCAAAGAACTTGCTGCCAGCCTGAAAAAAAAGCGCATCTGGATGAAGCATAGCCGGGACAAAGCGGCTGAGCTTTCCGGGGTTCCGGCTCCTACTATCCGGAGGTTTGAAGACACCGGAGAGATTTCATTTCGGCAACTACTGATGCTGACTCAGGTGTATGGCGATCTGTCCTGCTTCGAAGATATCTTTAGCCTGCCTAAAGCCCGAACTATGGATGAACTGATTAAGATGAAAGGAGGAGAACGATGAAGATCTTATCTGTTTTCTATCATGGTGATCCAAAAGAAAAGTCCATTTATGTCGGTCGACTTGCCTATGACGATAGTCGTGGATACTTTGAATATGACAGTGATTTTCTGAAAAGAGGCCTGCCTCTTTCTCCATTTCAACTGCACCCTCATGATCAACTGCAGGAAGCTAAGAGAGAGCCTTTTAACGGGATTCAAGGCGTCTTTAATGACTCTCTTCCTGATGGCTGGGGGCTTTATGTAATGGATAAGCACCTTCGAAAAAAAGGTGTTGATATCGATTCATTTACTCCAGTAGACCGTTTGGCATATATCGGAGACAGAGCCATGGGGGCTTTGTCTTATCAGCCGGATGAAGGAATAAAGTTATTTGATACTCAAGGTAAGCATATAGATCTGGATGGATTGGCTAAAGAGTCGATAGAGCTGTACACCGGTGAAACGGAAGAAGTGCTTAATCACCTGGCAATTAACGGCACGCCATCAGGTGGTGCCAGACCGAAAGCACTGCTTGGGATAAATGGAGCGGAAACTATCTATGGTGCATACGATCTAGAACCAGGATTTGAACATTGGATAGCGAAGTTTCCGACAGGTACAAGCCCAGAAAAGAAATCAGAAGGTTCAATTGAATATCTGTACTCTCTTATGGCAAAGAGAGCGGGGATCGACTTTCCTGAAACCAGGCTGGTCTCAGGAACAGATGACAATGCATACTTTCTTATCAAAAGGTTTGATCGCTTGAGTGATAACCAACGCGTGCATATGCATACTCTGGCAGGATTGGTTAATGCTAATTTCAGAGTCCCGGATTTTACATACGAAAGCCTGTTTAATGTATGTAAAGCAGTGACTAAATCGCATGCAGAGGTGAAAGAGTTATTCCGGAGAATGTTGTTTAATGTGATAACCGGTAACCGGGATGATCATACCAAGAACTTTTCGTTTCTGATGGATGAGAAGGGAGCCTGGAAGAACTCACCAGCTTACGACATCACGTTTAACCCAGGTATTCAGGGTGAGCACTCAATGCTTGTTGGCAATTCAGGAAAAAATGTCTCTTGGGACGATATTAAGTATTTAGCCAATGTTGCGGATATAAAAGAAAAAGAGGCGCGTATTGTTGCTGATGAAGTGATTACATCAATAGAGCTCTGGAGAGCTGAAGCTAAGCACTTTAATGCTCCTCTAAGCCTCATTTCTGATATATCACAATATATTGAAAAGCAGTTAAAGCGTTTGTAACCCACTTCACATAGCAAAACCTGACTTAGTTCAGCTAAACTCTATTGATAAGTTGATAAAACAACCAGAGCTTACTTACTTTCCATCAGTGACTGAAGGAGATGAGATGTCAGACAAGTCAGAAAAAGAAGTACCCGTTCGCAGAGATGATTTGATTGTCAGTAAGACTGATCTTAAAGGCGATATTACTTATGCGAACCGTACCTTTATGAGAATTGCGAACTACTCAGAACAAGAGCTGCTTGGTGAACCGCACAGCATTATTCGCCATCCGGATATTCCGAGAGGCGTGTTTTACGGTATGTGGAAAGCCATTAAGTCTGGTAAAGAGTTTTTTGGCTTGGTGAAAAACTACACATCAGACAAAAATTATTACTGGGTATTTGCCAATATCACGCCTGATTATGAGAACGGAAAAATGATTGGCTTTTTTTCGGTACGTCGTCATGCACCAAAGGCGGCACGTAAGATAATAGAGCCGGTTTATCAGCAGATGCTGGAAATGGAAAAAGGGTTACCGGCAAATACCGCCCCGAAAACTTCCTGGAGCTGGGTTGAAGAGCTGATCCGGGAAAATTATCAGCAGGAATATGAGGAATTTATCCTGAAACTGTACCAGAAGCACTGTGATGAAGATTAACCCGGAAAGCCCGGCACCGGCAGTAAACTCTTTCCGGCTCAATCTCTGATTGCAGCGGTTTGCTATTAAGCGATAGTATAAGGCCTCTTTTATTGTAAAAAATTTCGTTATGTCAGATGAAAAACTGGCGCTAGAGTGGATGCGCCAACAAGCTTGCAAGATTGATCCATACCTTGAAGACCCTTCATTTGAGGATTGTGTTGAAAGGATTGGCCCTGCTTTTAAAAAGGGAAAAAGTGTCGCTCAACTGAGATTTCTGCTGGGTGAAGCCGATCGCCGGGCTGGTGCGGCAGAACGCAAGCATGCTGCTCTAAAATTTGCCAAAGAAAAAAGCCCGAATGCCGGGCAGATTCTGCGCCTTCAAAGCAAACTTCAGCGAGTTGAACTGGCACTGAAATTAGCAACGGGTGACAGCAACATGACCATATCTCAGTTCTGCGCGGAGTATGACGTAAGCAAGCGGGACGGCAACACAGCGTGGCATGAAAAACTGGTTCAGCAGAATAAGAAAAGGTAACTCCCCCCTTTGTCCTTAACCCGGCTTCAAATAGATAGCGGTAGCCTCGCAACCCGAGTTTGATTAGAGGCTACCTGTGTTTTTTTACTTCATTGACTGGGCAAATTCGTTAAAGAACTTGTCTTCACCAAGCGATTCTTATACCAAAAACATGATCTAGCCAGAATTCTTTCCAACATAATCCACAATAGAGAATATTTTCCTCCTTTTAGTGAAAATTAAAGCAAATAAGGAAAAAAACATCTATGACAAAATTCGTATAGTGTAGCCACTGATTTGAAACCACAGCAGCCTGGTATCCGGCGTACCCTGCCAACTGCTGGCGGTAATGTTTTCTGGTTCCTGAAAAGCAGGAACTAAGTGGCTAAGGTATAAATATGAAAACTGAACTTTGGAATAAGTTTACCCGTATAGTAAAGAGAGATGTGGCTCCAGCATTGGGATGTACAGAGCCTGTATCTGTCGCGCTGGCTGGCGCAATAGCTATGCAAAAGTTGACTGGAGAAGTTAAAGCCATCGCAGCGTATGTTTCGCCGAATCTTATGAAAAATGGTATGGGTGTAGGGATTCCTGGTACAGGTATGGTGGGACTACCAGTCGCGGCTGCTATTGGTGTGATTGCGGGAGATGCTCATGCTGGTCTTGAAGTGCTTAAGGATATTACTCCCGCAGATGTTACCAAAGCGAAAGCGCTTCTGGAGCAAGGTTGTGTTTCAGTCGAGGTAGCTGATGTTAGTAGTGTGATTTATGCAAAAGTAGTTGTAGGCAATGGCGAAAAGTGTGTTTCGGTGACGATTGCAGACAGCCACACGCATGTCGTTTCTATTGAGGAAGATGGCATCACCACCTTTACCGATAGCACAAAAAATGATGCACCTGAGAAACCTGAAACCGATTTAATGCATGGTGCCTGCCTCGCGGATATCTATGATTTCGCCCTGAATGCGCCACTGGAACAAATAGAATTTATCGAGCAGGCCTATCAGCTAAACGATGAACTTTCCCGTGAAGGTCTGGAACGTGAATACGGCCTGCAGATTGGTGCCACTTTTAAGCGTAATGTGGAAAGAGGGCTGCTGGCGGAAGGTTTAATGACCAACATTCTTTGCCGTACTTCTGCAGCTTCAGATGCCCGCATGGATGGCGCGATGAAACCAGCTATGAGCAACTCCGGCTCCGGTAATCAGGGGATCGCCGCAACCATGCCTGTTGTAGTAGTGGCAGAACATCTGAACCTAGAAAAGGAACAGATGATACGAGCACTAATGCTTTCACACCTGACAGCTATCTACATTAAGAGCTACCAGAACAAACTATCTGCGCTTTGTGGTGCAACCACTGCATCTATGGGGGCTGCAGCTGGGATGACCTGGCTGATGGGAGGAAACTTTACCCAAATTAGTTACGCTGTCGGCAGCATGATAGGTGATATCTCCGGCATTATTTGTGACGGAGCGAAGTCTAGCTGTTCAATGAAAGTCTCCTCATCAGCGAGTGCTGCATTCAAGGCTGCGCTAATGGCTCTGGATGGAATCCGCGTGACCGGAAATGAAGGCATTGTGTCTGACTGTGTGGATCAATCAATACGTAATCTTTCTGCATTGGCCAACGGTGCCATGACGCAGACTGATGTCCAGATCCTGGATATCATGGTAAGTAAATAACTCTCTTTTTTAAAAAACAAACATAATCTGGAAAGAAAAAATGAAACAAACAATAAATTGTGAAAACGCACCAGCAGCGGTAGGTCCATTTGTCCATGCTAAGCTTGTCAATGGTGTATTGTACACTTCCGGTCAGCTACCTATTGATCCAGCAACAGGTAAAATGCCTGAAAGTGTTGAAGATCAAACCAGACAATCTTTGGCAAATGTTGAAGCAATTGTGAAAGAAGCAGGACTAAGTAAAGAAGATATCTTCAAGACCACAGTGTTTGTGAAAGATCTAAACGACTTTGCAGTAGTCAACGGCATTTATGGTGAGTTCTTTGGTGATAACTTCCCGGCACGGAGCTGTGTTGAGGTAGCACGGCTTCCATTGGATGCTAAGGTAGAGATAGAAGTCATCGCCACCAAATAGATTAACAAACTTTTACAAGCCCGGTTATTTACCGGGCTTTTTTTTGTTACCACACATTAAAATAACCTATCAATTGCAAGCCTAATCATTCACTCTGTTTATCGTAAACATTCTCCTGGATAAATAGTAACCAATAATTCCCGTAATTATATTTATAATTAGCCCTCTGTTTATTACAAAACTCATCGTAACATTAGTTATTACTTATTAAGTTATTATTGATAAATATTTATGTGACATATATCCACATAAATGCTGAGTGTTTTTTACGCACTGTATAAATATAGATTGTTCATTATTTGAATCAGGTCATAAAGTACAAGGCTCTTAATTATCCAAAAGATATTCAAGATCAAAGCCAAGAAAATATTCCATGAAATGAATGCATTTATAGAAAAAAATACTATTTTTATCGCAAAATGCAGTTATTGAGTGATTTTTTTCTCCATTCTAAAGAGTATGATTCTCTCGAATTAAAGGTGAAGCATTTAATACAGCTCCGTGGCTAAAACGTTCTACTCCTTTTATAAGGGGAATAACCTTCTAACTGTTGCTTATTAAATGAACACAAAAACCACTATATAAGTTATTTAATTAAGGTTGATTTATGACTGAAAAGCAAAAGAAGTTTGGGCTCTGGTCGATAGTCCTTCTGGGTTTTAACTCTATTATTGGCTCTGGTATTTTCCTACTACCAGCATCTCTTTATAAATTTGCTGGAGACTGGTCAGTAGCAATGGTATTTATTACCGGAGCAATAGTAGCTACTATTGCTCTATGTTTTGCAGAAGCTGCTAGTTATTTTAGTAAAAACGGGGCTGCCTATGTATACACCAAAGAAGCTTTCGGTAAATTTGCCGGTTTTGAAGTTGGCTTTTTAAAATGGTTTATGCAATGTATTGCCTGGGCAGTAATGGCAGTGGCATTCAAGAATATTTTGTCAAATACATTTGGGTTTGCTGACGATCAGTTACTTTGTAACAGTATTGTGGTTGGCACAATCGCTCTGTTAACTGGCGTTAACCTGCTTGGTGTTGATGCAGCGAAAATCGTAAACAACATTTCAACCATAGCTAAGATGCTGCCATTGGTATTCCTGATTCTGGTTGGCATCTGGCACATTACTCCTGAAAATATCATTCCAAATTCAGCAGTTAACCCAACTTATACTCTGAACTCAGAAACCATTATTTCAGCTCTGATCTTAGCCTTCTACTCTTTCACTGGCTTTGAAACATTCGGTACAGCCGCTGAAGATATGGAAGACCCTAAGAAGAACCTACCTCGCGCAATTTGCTTGTCTCTTGGTATTGTGATGATGTTCTACGCGCTGGTTATGGCTGTAACTGTGGGTGTTCTTGGTGAGTCTGTTGCAGATTCAGGCACACCTCTTGCGGATGCGGCACGCGTTATTTCCGGTGATTTCGGATACTGGTTAATCACTATTGGTTCTATCGTATCTATCGGTGGTATCAATGTGGCTGCATCTTTCCACATCCCTCGTGCACTGCTTCCTCTTGCAGATGACAAAATGATCCCAGAGTTCTTCGGTAAGAAGAATGACAACGGTATCCCAACTGTTGCGATCATTGCTTCATGCCTGGTTACTGTGCCAATTGCTCTGAGCGGTACATTTGCACAGTTAGCAATGCTGTCTGTAGCGGCCCGCTTCCTTCAGTACATTCCTACTTGCTTGAGCGTTCTTGTATTCCGTAAACGCTTTGCAGAAGACAAAGAAGTACAGTCTTCATTCAAAGCTCCGTTCGGTCCTGTATTACCAATCCTTGCTGTTGCTATCTGTCTATATCTTCTTGCAGACCAGCCACCAATGAAGATTGCAGTAGGTCTTGGCTTTATGGCGCTTATCTCACCGCTTTACCTGATGGCTCAGAAGAAAGCAAAACAACTACAAGAAGCAAAAGCAGAAGCATAAGAGAAGGGAGAGTAACAGTCATGCTCACGGTAACAGAAACATTTACTATTGATGAATCTTTGGCTCAGGAAGCCATTCAGTGGCGTCGTGATTTACACCAGATTCCAGAGCTGCGTTTTGACCTGTATAAGACACAGAAGTACCTGATTAATCTGCTAAAGGGTTGGGGTGTTGAGTATGAAACAGGTTACGGTAACACTGGACTGGTAGCCACAATTCCTGGGCAAAAACCAGGCAAAGTCATCGCTTTTCGCTGCGATATGGATGCGCTGCCAATGGACGATGAATCTGGTAAAGAGTGGAGTTCTGTCCATGAAGGATGCTCCCACTCCTGTGGTCATGACGGGCATATGGCTATTACTCTCGCCGCGATTAAATGCTTATCAGATCATAATCACTTCAGCGGGTGCGTAAAAATCCTGTTCCAGCCAAATGAAGAGACTGGCCAGGGAGCTAAAGCGATGATGAAGGATGGCCTTTTTAAGGCCCATCCGTACAGCGAGCTTTATGGATTCCATAATATGCCCCGCCTGGAGGATAGAACCGTTCAGCTTAGATACGGCGCGACAACCGGTGCAGGCGAATGCTTTACTCTTTCGGTAACAGGGAAAAGTGGCCATAGCTCAGTACCGGAAAAATGCATCAACCCGATCAGTGTTGCATGCGAGATTGTCAACTTGTGGAACGAGATAACCTCAGGTATTGAAAACAACATGGCCATTATTGCTACTTGTAAACTCAATAGTGGCACAACCATTAATGGTATTCCCGAGACGGCACAATCGGGTGGCACTATGCGCTATTTTGAAGCTCATATTGCCGATTATATGAGGGACAAAATGCACTTCATTGCTCAGGAAGTTTGCCTGAAATATGGGGCAAGCTACGAGCTGAATTTTGAAATCCTCTGTCCTGCAACCGTGAATACTATTGAACACACAGATTCGGTTATTCATTGCGCAACAGATATCTATGGCACAGACAGTATAGTCACTGATGTTGCCGCTTCTCCCGGCGGAGAAGATATGCAGTTCTTTGTAACTGAAGATGTCGAAGGAGTTTGCTGGTTTATGATCGGAACTAAAGGTACCAACCTGCACACCTCAGCTTTTGACTTTGATGACACCTGCTTGTCAGATGCGGCCTCACTATTGGTTAGCATTGCAAGAAAACGGTTGTCTCATTAAATCCAATACATTTTAACACTATAATAATTGAGTAAATTAACTATGAAACTATTCACAAAAGGGTCAATCCTTGCTGTTACTCTGGCAACCGCTTTTAACGCATTTGCCGCACCAGTCTATTTCGGAACAGGTGAAAGCTTTGACCGTCTGGTTTCCTCGCAGCACAAAACAGACTTTGCAAGACTGGCAAATTTTTATGAAGCACAGGAAAACAAAGTATTCTGTGGTGTGGCTTCTACTGTTATCGTGCTAAACGCATTAAAAGTGAAAGAACTGGATGCAGCCACAGAGATTCCTTACGACAACAGCCTGGTTGCAACCCATGAAAAAGGCTATTTTCCGACTAAAAACAATTGGCAGCCATACTTTCACCGCTACACTCAAAACACAGTGCTAACCAAGTCACCAAAAACACGCCTGGAGATCATGGGTAAACCAACTTCAGAATTCAATTTTAACGATTACGGATTACAGCTTGATCAGTTTGCTGCGCTCGTAGAATCAAATGGCGCACATGTAAAGGCTGTTGAACTGGCTAAATTAGATGATATTAATTCAGTAAAACAAGATCTTATCAAAGCACTAGATAAAAAAGATAACTACCTTGTCATCAACTACGCACGCAAAGGTGTTGAGCAAAAAGGCGGAGGTCACTTCTCCCCTATTGCTGCATACGATCAAAAGTCAGACTCCTTCCTGGTTATGGATGTGAACAGTTCTAAATACCCATGGGCATGGATCGATGCTGACCTTGTGATCAAGTCTATGAACACTAAAGATATTGATGCATATCGTGGCTACGCTGTAATCACCAACTAATCACTTCTACTTATCTCGGGCTACTACTCCACAAAAGTAGCCTGTATGGAGGCAGCTCTGGTCTATCTACTCCAGGTTGCCTCTATTTCACACACTTTCAACCTATTAAAAATTAGCATAATTCCGGGAGATTTTATGTCTGACACTCTATCGCTTGTCGTGCTTGATTCCGGCCTTGGTGGTCTTTCTGTACTTGCAGATTTGGCAGAAAAAATATCAAAAAGCAGCCCTAAGCCTATCGTCAATCTGACCTTCTTCAATGCCTGGCCAAGCCTGAAATATCCATATAACCTTATGTCATCACAAGAACTAAAAACGAAGGTATTCAGTGACGCCTTATATGGAACCGAAGCATTTAATCCAGAAAAGGTTCTTATCGCCTGTAATACGTTATCTGTATTGCTTGGGCAAACTGAGTTTGCCCGTGAGAGTGATACCAAGGCAGTGGGTATCATAGAATACGGCGTTAACAGTATTTTGGACAAGCTAACAGACAACCCTGATAGCAAGGTGTTGATTGCTGCTACCCCAACGACGATTGAGGCAAACACACACAAAGAAGCCCTGTTAAAGGCAGGCATTAAAGAAGAAAGAATAATTACTCAATCGTATGGACGTCTAGCAGAAAAAATTGAATCAGATCCTGATAGCGATATCGTCCGTGAGTTGATTGAACAGTACACTCAGGAAGCTAAAACGAAAGCCCAACTAGGTGAAGAGGCTAAACTATATGCGGCCTTATGCTGTACTCACTACGGTTACAGTATGACGGGATTCCAAGATTCCTTAAATTCAATATTCAATCGGCATGTTGAAATTCTAAACCCAAATGATGCCATGAGTGAAGGCTCAATACCTGCAACGGAAACGCCACTATCCGATGTAACAATAAATATAAAAGTGGTTTCCAGAGTACCAATTGAAGAAGATAAGATAGAGTCGATTGGTGCAATCATCAAGCGAGTTTCTCCTGCAACAGAAGTAGCGCTCAGGCAATATCTGCTCGATGAGAACCTGTTTAACTTTGATACAACGCTGTTTGAATAGTTATCGGCTAAAACAATCAGTTTACGCTCCCCCCTTTGTCCTTAACCTGGCTTCAAATAGATAGCGGTAGCCTCGCAACCCGAGTTTGATTAGAGGCTACCTGTGTTTTTTACTTCATTGATTGGACAAATTCGTTAAAGAACTTGTCTGATTTATATAAATCACCTGAGAAATTCTGTACGCGCTTTATCTTTCCGTCTTCGATTTGGTAAAGAAGAATCCAGTTCAGGTCAACATTGTCTTTCGTATTGGAACTCCAGCCACGGTGGGCATCGATAACATAGGTATCATTTGCCGCAAGGATCATTACTTCTGCAGCAAAACCGGCTTTACCTAACTGGTTGAAGAATGAAACAAACTCATCAACGCCACGCTTTGTGCCTGCTAACTGATGACGGCCGGGAACATGCCACTCCACATCTTCAGCAACAAACTGCTTCAGGGCTTCCATATCGCTCTTACCGTAAGCAGCAAAGAACCCCTGAACCACCTTTAGTGCACTGCTGTTTTCAGAGCCGGGAGCGACAGGGTTAGCAGGTTTTGGCCATAAAGCAGGATTATTTATTTCAACCGCATCCTGAGCTGCTTTCGGGTTTTCAACGGGTACGTCAGCAGCGAACGCAGTTGCAGAAGCCAGGCCAGCAAGTAGTAACGTACGAGTAACTAAGTTTCTCATCTTATGATTCCTCTAATTAATAGACCCATGTATATCGCTATCACCTGATAGCTTTGGATTATGAATGATTTTATTCTAGGGTTTTCGGTGTACATTTCTAGATGACTTAGTCCTAATAGACTGTTAGTGTTTTCCTTACACAACAAGTCTCTGAGGTGGAACGATGAAAGGTGCCGGTGCCAGCTATAACCAGATAGTGATATTTCATACCATTGCAAAAGAAGGGAGTATCCGGGGTGCGGCCCGGAAGCTTGAAATGGCGGCGCCTTCTATCAGCCAGTCTCTCAAGCTGCTGGAGACTAAACTTGGTCTGCCGCTGTTTAACCGTTCCACCCGTCAGATGAGCCTGACAGAAGCAGGAAAGTATCTGCTGGAGAACACCACTGAAGCGATTGCAACACTGGATTATGCTCTGGAGGGGGTACATGACCTCAGTAACGCTCCCTCTGGAAAAGTGAGCATGACAGTGCCCCGGTTTGTTTATCAGAGCGTAATAAGGCCGATCTTTCCCGAGTTTTGCCGGTTGTATCCGGATATCGAACTGGAGATATCTGTCTCTGAAGCCTCCATTAATATTATTAAAGAAGGCGTTGATGCAGGCATTCGTTTCGGAGACCGAATTGAAGAAGGGCTGGTTGCCCGGAAGCTAACCCCGCCAATTCAGGAGGCGCTTTTTGCTTCTCCTTCATACCTGGAGAAGTATGGTACGCCTCAGTCGTTAGAGGATCTGGAACAACACAGGCTGATTCAATACCGGTTTGGTTCCTCTAACCGGCTTGCGCCGACGATGCTGGAGAAAAACGGCAGCACGGTTACCGTAGAAATGCCAAGTGCGATGATAGTTAACGATACGGATATCATCATAGATGCGGCGATCGAAGGTATTGGTATCGGTCGTTTCCTTACCCCCCTGGTGGAAAAGTATTTCGACCAGGGAACACTTGTTCCCGTCCTGCGTTCCCATTGGTATGAATATCCTGGCCTTTATCTCTATTTTTCTCAAAATAGTCAGAAAGCCCGCAGGATCCGGGTGCTTGTTGATTTTCTGATAGAGAATGCCAGGCTGATACAGAAATAAACTCATTGTTAGCGGAGCAACAGGTTTCGATATCTTCCATTACTGATTCTGGTAAACTCCGCGTTTCATCTTCAGCATTGCAGGAATACCCATAAATATGAGCCAAGAGCAACCCAATAATCCACTACACGGTTTAACTCTGGAAAAAATCCTTGTGCGCTTACAGGAACACTATGGCTGGGAAGGTTTGGACGCACAAATACAGATCAACTGCTTCTACAATAATCCGTCAATTAAGTCGTCTTTGAAGTTTTTACGTCGGACCCAATGGGCAAGAGACAAGGTTGAAGCACTGTATATTGATACCTTCTGCAAATAGGAAAGTACAGCTTGTTTGAGTCTGATACCGCGCGAAGAGGAGACAGTTCAAAAAAACAGGCTGTTAATTCTGTCATTAGTGGACAGAGGGACCGCCCGGCCTGTAGGCTAATTCTTCCTCTTTTGAACGGAATTTAAAGATTTATGTTATTTAAGATCATGCTGGCTGCTGTTTTTCTATCGTGCTTTTTCGCTGAAATCAATTTCGATGACAGAAAAGTAAACACCGCGGCCCGCTACCAGCTGGAAAGCTCTTTATGTGACAGCTGCTAAGGTTAAACGGCTTCTTTAGTTGTATGGTTTCTGAACAGATTCAGAATAAGAAGCCCGCTTATGCCCCATTTCCCAAACTTTCCCCCTCTTGATCCGCCTTTATCGTATGCTGAGTACACCGATACTCTGCACATTGAACAAAGTGAAGCTCTACAATACCTTGATTCTGCAACCGCCGACTGGAGCGTTCCTGACTCTCTTAAGCACAAAGTGAGGAACAACGGTGAACTGGCTCCTTTTTATGGCGACACTGTTGTTTTCATACTTCCTGAAGAGGCCCGTCAGCGAATTGGCGGTGTGATGGAGCGCCTTACTGCTTTACAGGAAATGCTTGCGGTTCCCCTTGATAGAAAGCAGTTGCACCTTACTCTGCATGATTTGTCGAATTCTCCGTCAGAGTTGCAGATAACAAGTCAGATCGCGCTGAATGAAGTCAAGGTAAAAGCGGTCATGAAAAGGATCTGGCACTACTTAGAGCTGCACCCAGATCAAAGAAAAATAAAAATGGTGTCGAGCAGCGTTTACCCCTGCCTCAATATATCGGTTTTATTGGGTTTTAAACCTAAAACTGAGCAGGACTTCAATAAACTGATTAACCTTTATCGTCTTTTCGATGAAGTGGTTTATCTTGATTACGGGTTCAGACCTCATGTCACGCTGTCATATTTTGCTCCGCGGGTTATGAACAGAGATGAAATAGTAAAGCTAAGCGGCCTGTTAAAGGATCTGAACAGAGGCAGTATTGAGCTGGAACTTGATATGTTTGATATCGCGTATCAGCACTTTTTTAATATGAACCATTACGAGACGCTGTTTACACTGAAAGGCCCAGTCGTTAACTGAAGATAAGCTGGAACCCATTGCCGGTGAATCCCAGTGTGTTTCTGCATTTAACGATCAGGCGCTTTGGTAAATCAGGTCTGCTTTTGCATATCAGCAAAAGGAGCTTTTTCCACTTCTTTGGGAAGCACTATGTTTGAGATTATTACCAGCGAGAGCATAACCAAAACCACAGGCCACAGGGTTCCGTTATAAATCTGCGTGGTAAGTCCGCCCATCAGAGCTCCGGCCAGAAATTGTCCTGCCCCCAAAAGTGCTGAAGCTGAGCCGGTATTTTCTTTAAACTGACTCATATACAAAGCATTGGCGTTGGGCATAATTGCGCCCAGCATGCCGACTGCTCCCATGATGCCCAGTGCGAATACATACACAGATACTTCGATAGCGGTAAAGATTACCAGTGCGAATACAAAAAAGGCCTGAAATACAATCGCGGCTCTCAGTAGCTTATGTGCGGCAAGAGAGTTTAAAAGCTTTGCATTACTCCTGTTTACCAGCACATTAACCAGAGTGTTTGCCGCGAATGCCAGTCCGAATATTTGCTCACTCAGGCCATATTGTCCCTGATAGATAAAAGAAGCATTGGTGACAAACACCATCATGACGCTATAGCCACAGGCCTGAACCAGAAGATAGCGCATAGCTACACGGTTCTGCATTACCTGGAGGTAACGACGATATGCAGGGATTTTTTCCTGGCTAGCCTTAGGCGGACATTTAGGCAGCGATTTTGCCACCAGTGTTGCAACAAACAGTGCATAAGCAGCGGTAAAGTAAAAGATGTTCTGCCACTTTCCGGTAAGCAGGATTAATGCCCCGATACTGGGAGCGATAGCCGGTGCAAGAACCATAATTAAGGCAATCAGGCCAAATAGTTTGGCAGCGGCATTGCCTTTTTCCCGCATTCTTACCAGAGGGGCGATACACACGCCAGCAAATCCACCACCAACAGCCTGCAGTATCCGGGAAATCTGAATGACGTGCAGATCGCTTGCCGAAGCAATAATCAATGAGCTGGCTGCATATAAAACAAGGCCGCCTATAATAATGCTGCGTTTTTCAAAGCGGTCTGCAAACGGGCCTCCAATTAACTGGCCTAATGCCATTCCGAAAATATAAAAACTTACCGTGGTGGCAACGGAGTCAACACCGACACCTAAATACTCTGCCATAGACGGGATCCCCGGCAGGTAGGCATCTACAGCAAATGGGCCGGCGGCCATAATCATTGCCATCAAAACGACAAAATGTCCTTTAGACATAATTACATCTCACTTAAATTTATCTTGCTAGGAAGATATCTTAGGTTGAATATATCTTTCTGGCAAGATATATTTGTGCTTCATTGAATAACTGAAGATCTGAAAATGACAATTGAGAAGTTTGAAACCTTCCTTTCCCTGATGGAGGAAAACTGGCCTGAAGCCTATAAGGAGATGGCTACGGTTCTGCCACGTATAGATAAAATTCAGTCGGTCAATGAAACCAGGCGTAGCAAAATAATGACTGAATACGGGCTGCAAGGCGCTGACTTTGGTTTACTTACAGCACTAAGAAGAAGTCCTCCTCCTCACTTGCTGAAACCAACTCAGATTATGGATTATATGCTCATCAGCTCCGGAGGTCTGACAAAAGCTCTTTACCGGCTGGAAAATAAAGAGCTGGTGTCCAGAAGTGCTTCTGCAGAAGATGGAAGAATCAAACTGGTTCAGTTAACAGAAAAGGGCAAAGCAACAATAGAAGAAATCGTGGTTAAAGTGCAGGAAAATCACCGCATACTGAGAAATACGTTTTCTTCAGAAGAAGAGCAATTGCTCGATAGTTTGCTGGCCAAACTGCTTAATGCACTGGAACAACATGAGAATAGTTAAAGGTCTTTATTTTGGCGAAGCAAATCAGAAGTTTTCGCTGATATGATCGTCAAATCGTCTGAAGTCAGATTCTTTTGTTTTTGCAGGTAGCTTAACGACCTGCAACACCAGACAGATACCGATAAACAACATACCAATCCAGCCAATTGAGTAAAACTTCTCACCGACAATGGTGATGGCAAATATCGTTGCAATGGCCGGCTCTAAAAGCGTTATCAGGGTCGCTTTACTGGCCTCGATATGCCTGAGCGCAAAGCCAAAACAGATATAGCCCAAAAACATAGGTATGACGGCCATATAAATTGCGACTGCGGTGTTTACCGGGCCCGTAAGCAGGTTATCCCCGGTAAGCATCAGTGACGGCAGAAGAAAAAGGGCTGCGATTCCAAACATACTCGCCATGGAAGAATTTGAGCTGATGCCTTTTTCTATCATCTGCCTTGCTGCCCAGGAATAGGTGGCATAGGTCAGTCCGGCGATTAAACCCAGCAGGATCCCCCAGTACAGAGTGTTGTCTGCCGGGTTGATTCCTGATTCGCTCTGTTTTCCTGCGGTTAAAAATACAATGCCAAGTCCGCCAAAAATAAAGCTGATTATCCATTGCAGGCTGATGGTTTTTTTGCTTATCAGACGCTCAAGCAATACAGTGAAAAAAGGCGCGCTGGCGATGGATACCACAGTTCCGATAGCCACTCCGGACAGTCTCATGGAACTATAAAAGGCCAGCGGATAAGCGGCAACGGATAAGCCCCCGGCTAACAGCATTTTAGGCTGAGAAAGCAGGCGCTCCTTATCTCGAAATAAGTGTTTTAATGAGCTTATTACTAACAAAACGCCACCTATACCCATGGAAAAAGCGCCGGTTGCCAGCGGGCTGACATTTGGTGTAAAGCTTGCTGCTGTGCCGGTTGTTCCCCAGAAAACGCAGGCTACTACAATACTGATTACACCACTTAATGAAGCATTATTTTTAAGCATAAAAATCCCGGTGAGCTATTGAAATCGGGGCTATTTTATTACTCTTTTATGCATAATATTTTGCTGATTGGACGGTTTTTTCTGCTTGCGGGACGCAATTATCCCGAGCTGAGGTTAATTAATTCGAAAACTTAGAAGGAGGCATGCCAAAGTACTTTGAAAAGCGCCGGCTGAATGCGGTCAGGTCTGTGTAGCCCACGGTCTCGGCAACGATCTGGACCGGGTAGTCGGTATGAAGCAAAAGCGCCTGCGCTTTTTCCATACGCAATTTGGTTATGTACTGAGTGACGGTTTGTCCGGTCTGCTGCTTAAATACGGTTTTAAACTGAGTCGGGCTCAGGTTAGCGATACCGGATAAAATGGTGACTGAAAGCACCTCCGACAGGTGAGCCTCCATATACTCAAGAACTTTCCGTATCCTTGGCTGAACCGGTTTGACTAAGCGCTGCTGCGCCATAAGCTGATAAAAAGTATCAAACATCAGACCTTCAATATCCTTATTAACCTGATAGTTCAATTGTTCTTCTACAAAGTTCAGGAAATGTAAAAGTGGCGAGCTTATAGACAAGACAATGGTGTCAGATTCAGCGATTTGTTCAGGCAGATTATCCAGATCCGCAACCACAAACCGGGCTTCGCTGTCAGCATCAAAATGATGCATCTCACCCGATTTCACCACAACGCACTCTCCGGGCGTGACCTTTCCGGAAAAAGAGCCTACCTCAATATTAATCACTCCACGCAGTGGAAGTACCAGTTGGTGAAAGCTGTGAGAGTGCCCTTTTCGCTGGCGGCTGTAGGAGCGGATAGATATTAGATTGGCCATGGATTTATAGGTAAACGTTTGTCGGTTTTAATACGGCTTTGGATATATCAAAAGATTCTCATTGATAAATTTGACTAATCATTTGATGCACATCATATAGTCATCATAAAGTTACAACTGAGATACTTATTTGTTACAAAAGAATAGCATAATCAACAATTAGCACCTAACATGCATAAAGAGTCAGGTGGTGCCACTGAACTGCTCTTTCGCTTGGTCACATATGGGGTAAAGGTTTTCTGTTATGCTAAGTCGTTTAAAACTAAATACGCAGTTATACGTTTCTTTCGGTCTTGTCTTGATGTTATTGGCAGTGATCTCAATTACATCTCTGATTGGATTTAACCGGATAAATGAGGATTTTGTCGAGTACAGGGGACTGGCAAGAGATACCAACCTTGCGGGCCGGGTTCAGGCTAATATGCTGATGATGAGATTAGCTGTTCTTAATTATGTTAATACGCAGTCAGACACTTCCGTTGCTCAGTATGAAGAGCGTAAGTCCAAAATGTTTGATTTCCTGAACGAAGCAGAAAGAGAGATCCAGAAACCAGAACGAGCGGCACTGGTAAAGAACATTGTTTCTGAAGTTGACGACTATGAGCATGGTTTTGAACAGGTTGTTAAACTGTTTGGAGAACGAAATCAGATAGTAAAGCAGCAGTTGGATCCGAACGGCCTTAGCATGAGAAAGGCGCTGTCAGACATTATTATATCGGCTTACGATGATAACGATGCGGAAGCTTCCTTTTACGCTGCGCAGTTGCAAGAACACCTTTTGCTTGCTCGTTTGTACGTAACCAAATATTTGGTAACTAATAGCTCCGAGGATGCCGGAAGAGCGAAACAAGAGCTTTCAGATAAGATGCCGGTTTTCCTGAATAAACTTGATACCAGCCTTCAGAATCCGGCAAGGCGTGCTCTGCTGGCACAGGTCACTGATAGCCATTCTAAATATGTTGCCGCTTTCAATAGTGTTGAGGAGACGATTCTCAGCCGGAATAACCTGATTGACAATACCCTGAATACTATCGGACCCATTGTCGCGAGCGATATTGAGAAAGTGAAACTGTCGGTGAAAGGGGAGCAGGATGCGCTTGGACCAAAGGTTCAGACTGATACTGAAAACGGCTTATTCATTGTCACTATTACTTCTCTGTCGGCATTTTTGTTGGGCGCAGCTATCGCTGTGTTTATGCCTCGGGTGATCAGAAAGCCTATTGGTGGTGAGCCGAATGATATCGCAGAAATTACCCATAAAGTCGCGGATGGCGATCTTAGCCAGAATCTGGTTGTAAAAGAGAGTGATTCGGGTATTTATAAAGCTATTTGCGGCATGAATGGCCGGTTACGGACAGTTATCGGCACCCTGGTTGATACCAACCGTTCTCTTACCGACTCGGCAACACGCAGTGCCAGTATTGCCTCTGAGAACGTGAATACTGTGGCTTATCAAAAACAGACCACAGAGCAGATCGTTGTCGCTGTGGAAGAGATGTCTCAGAGCATTAATGAAGTTTCTGATCTGGCCAGGCGTTCAGAAGATAAATCAAGAGAGGGTATGGCGCATGCAACAGAAGGCCGGGACGTATTAAAACACGCACTGGAGTCAGTGAATACGCTGGCAGAAGGTATGCAAAGCTCGATGTCTGCAATAAAAAATCTCGAAGAAAAGAACGCGGACATTGTTTCGGTTCTGGATGTCATCGGCTCTATTTCAGAGCAGACAAACTTGCTGGCTCTGAATGCCGCCATTGAGGCCGCCCGGGCAGGTGAAGCAGGACGAGGCTTTGCTGTGGTCGCGGACGAGGTGCGGACACTGGCCTCAAGAACACAGGAATCCACCGCTGAAATTCAAAAGATTATCGACAGCCTGCAAAAAGGAACCCAGGAAGTGGTCAGTGTGATGGAAACCAGCACTGATCTGGCGAATGATACGGTGGATAAATCCAATCAAACAGACCAGGCCCTGGAAGTTATCTATCAAACCATAAACGAAATTTCTGAAATGAATACCCTGGTTGCAACGGCGGTATCTCAGCAATCTGTTGCGGCTGGTGAAGTCACGCAAAATATGACGGAAATTCGCAATACGATTGAAAAAACCATGAGCGCCGCCAGTGAGGCGCATAACGCCAGTGAAGATGTGATGCAGATGGCCGGACAAATTGGTGAAATCACGTCACGGTTTAAGGTTTAGAACGCCCTACTAATAAGAGGCCTGATTCTGGTATTAACCTGAATCAGGCCTTTTATTATGCGTTAATAACATTGATGAGATAGTCACTCTTTCTCTTGTTGTCGCCGGTGTGTTCGTTGTGTATATCAATCTCGGATTGCAGCTCTGAAGACGCCGGACCTTTGACCGGTTCTTTGAACTGTCTGCCACATACCTCATAGAGCCCGATGCTGAGTTCGGCTTTTTCCAGCTCGGTGATAACAGTATTGATTCGGTCTCGTATAGCCATAAGTTCTGCTGATGTGGTGCCCAACTCCCGAATAGATTCTTCACTGGATAATATCTCCAGTGCCGCCCCGATTTTTTCTGACTTGTTCATTTTTACCCCCATTTTGAACAATGGAAATAGCTGTCCTTTATAATTCTAGTCTTCTTTGAAAGAAACAGTAATCCGATTTAGAATTAGCGACCAAAGTAGTGATGCCGGCGAATAAATTCTTATTGACCCGGATGAGAAATAGAGAAACAAGATGAGTGAGTGGACAATTCTGGTAACCCTTGCCACAGTGCATTTTATTGGCTTATTAAGTCCGGGGCCGGATTTCGCTCTGGTTGTCCAGAATGCAACTCATCATGGCAGACAAACCGGGCTCTATATTGCTCTTGGCCTGTCCTGCGGCATTCTGCTTCATTCAATACTGAGTTTAACCGGGATCAGTTACCTGGTTCACCAGCAGCCTACTTTATTTGCCCTGCTGCAACTGGCTGGCGGGAGCTACTTAGCTTACCTTGGCTCGGGGGCGCTCAAAAGCGTTTGGCATCGTGTCAGACTACCTAAGACGCAACAGGGCGAGATGTCATCCCGGCTGCTGCTGACCAGCAAACGCCAGGCATTTTCCCGTGGTTTAACGACCAATATCCTTAACCCTAAGGCGTTAGTGTTTTTTGTCAGTCTGATGTCAAGCCTTGTGCCTGCCTCAATGTCGGTAACCGGTAAGGGGATCGCGCTGGTTATTCTGTGGGTACTTGCGCTGGCCTGGTTTTCTTTTCTGGCCTGGGGGCTTTCAACTGCCCGCATGCAGAAGAGACTGCATGCGGTGACAATCTATATTGATGGCTTGTGTGGGTTTGTCTTTTCTGCCATCGGGGCAACAATCTTATATCAGTCGGTTTCTTCGTTAGTTTAAGTGTTACTGTCCGTTCTGGTGTGCATCTGCACTTCTTTGCTTTCAGGTTAGCTGAGGTGGTATTTCTTTAGCACTTCATTTTTCTTCTCATCTTCAAGTGAGGCCATGTAAGCTTTCCAGCCCGGACAAAAATTGATATGCCAGCGCCATAACTTCCCAGAAAGGGAGTTCGGATTTTGGTCGTATTTTCCTCTAAATTTACATTCTTCACAGTTATGCTTTTTCATAATGGATCTCCAAACAACAGTGGTTAGTTAAAAACGTTATATTTTCCGGAGCCAATCAAGCCGCTTACAATATGAGAAAATGATTCCGGGGACTGGTATTCCGGGTACTGACGAAACATCTCGATGGTGCGGTCGATTTCTGCAAACTCATTTAAATGAGCCAGCAACGCTTCTCTGCCTTTCTCCGCTACGTCTTTTCTGAGGATTGTGTCCTGGTTAGAAAAGGTTTTACCTTGCTTTAAGGCGACGGCAGCATGCTGATGACATTTACAGGCGTTCTTTTTGTTCACTAAACCGCAGTGGTTCGTCATAAACTTCTGCAACGCCTTCCTGCCACGGGAGAGACGGGCCCGGAATGCTTCCGGAGTGATCCCTAATATAAACGCTCCCTCCTTGCTCGTAACGCCGTAGGTTTCACCAAGTATGACAGCAACCCGCACATCCTTTTCCAGGCAGGTCAAAGCGCCCTGCATACAGTTGAGCCTGACTTCCTCCAGTAGGAGCCCTCTTTCTGGGTCGGAAACCTCTAAGGGAGGTGCATCGATGGTGACGGTGGTAATGATTTCTCCAAAGGAGTCGAACGTCAGTTCAGGGCGCGCACTTATCTGCTTGCGTTTTGTGAGCAGATGATTACAGGCAATTTGATATACCCAGGTGTTGAAAGCACTCTCTTCCCGAAAGTCACTCAGGTGCGTAATCACTTTAATCAATATTTCATGTGTCTGGTCTTCGGCATCTTCAGGATGGCCCAACATCCTTAACGCTAAACCATAAATATTGTCTTTGATGCTGCATACCACTGCATCCAGTGCCTCTTGATCACCGCTCTTTGCAAGCCTGACATTTTGCTCCAGATTTGAACTCATTGATTCGCCTTTTAGCTTCTGTTTTTTATTTAGACTTTTTCAGGAAAAAAGTGTGACACAAAAAAGCGAAAAAAATCAGAGATGATAACTGGAATGTCGTTTGTGCACGCTTTTCCTTTGATCTTTGTATTGGTTAATCCAGTGTATACGCAGGTTTCTGTATGCTAATGCTATGAGCAAAATGCCAAGCACCTGAGGTTTAAAGTCAATCGGCAGGATGATTGTCGTAATATCGTAGAAATACTGAACGCTATAGTCGGCCACTCCAATAGTTATCAGTGCGACATGAGCCAGAACAAAGACATAATGCGCCAGATTTTGTGGGAGTTTTGACCTGCACAGAGCTAACACAAGCATAAGAATACCAATGCTGATCTCCCCTGACTGACCAAGCCATCTGGTTAACCCAGGCACAGGGTTCGGGCTTACCGCAATCTGGTTAAAGAACATCGTGGCAAATGGATCAATCAGTTTTATCGCTCCTGCGATCAGAACGAACCCACCGAGAAATCCGGTTAATATTATCTCGGCTTTATCCCGTTTGTTCCGCTGAAGCATCAGATAGCCTGATAATGCATAGAGTATAGTCAGCGCAGCCATCACATAGCCTGTTAGGTGCTGGTTCATATTGTCCCCTCAAGATTGTTGGTTTTTCTATTTAGACTGATTAGAAAAAAAACTGTGACGGGGGGAGAGAATAAAGTTTGGAATTAGTGCGCTTACAGTTAGGTACCCGTTTTCTTATAGGGAGGGCCTGGTGAGTGATTTGACGTTTTTACCGAGAGGTGCTGTTAACAAAGAACAACTGCGCCAGCGTCTTAACCTTGCTCTCTATCTCTTCAACTGCAACGTTGCCAAAGCCCATAACAGCGCCATGCCAGTCTCTTTCAGGGCAGTTTTCAGGCTCGTAATATTTTAGCGGGCGGATGATTATTCCTGCCTCACTGGCTCGTTTTGTCCATGTGCTTTCATCTATCCCTCCGTACCACTTCAAGGTGATATGCAGCCCGGCGGCCTGGCTTATTACCTGTACGTGTTCATCAAAGTGATGCTTAATCGCTTCAAGCATTCTCTGATGTTTAGCTTTGTACAAGCGGCGCATTTTCCTGATATGCCTGAGCAGGTCCCCTTCGGCAATAAAATCAGCCAGTGCGGCCTGAGTATGGGCAGGTGAATTGCCAGTGAGTGCATCTTTAACCGCTAAACACTGAGCTACCATGGATTCCGGTACCACGGCATAACCAAGCCGCAGCCCGTTAAACATCACCTTGCTAAACGATCCTATGTAGATGATGTGCTCATCCAGCCCCATCTGACCGGCCAGTCCCTGCAAGCTGGTATATGGGCGGTGGGCAAACTGAAACTCACTGTCGTAATCGTCTTCGATAATCCAGCGTTTTCCTTCTGCTGCCCATTCGATCAGCTTAATTCGCTGCTCTGTGTTAAGTGTGGTGCCCATGGGGTATTGATTACTCGGGGTAACATAAAGCGCTTTGGCACTGCTGCTTAATACAGTATTCAGATCGAGACCACTGTGTTCTTTTACCGGTACCGGCTGATACCTGAGTTTGAGCAAGTCGATAATCTTCCGGACCTGAGCGTAACCCGGTTGTTCCATCAATATGGTGTCTGTGCGGTTCAGTAGCGTCATTAGTGCCAGAGACAGAGCCTGCTGGGCTCCGGTGGTAATAATTATCCGTTCCGGATCACAGTGAACCGATCGACTGCTGGCAAGGTAATCTGAAAGGACTAAACGTAACTGAGCATCCCCCTGAATATCCTGATTGCCAAGTAGTGATATCCGTGAGGCGTGCCGTTGCAGTAAACGCTGCCATTTTGCGGCTGGAAAGTTGCCAAGATCAGGGACGCCCGGAGCAAAGGAAGTATTGATATCTAAAACCGGGGAAGCTGAGCTGATTTTAGTCTGGGTTATATCCGTTGCCAGATACTGTTCCGGTAATTCAACGGCAACATAATATCCAGAACCTGCTCTGCTTTCGATATAGCCTTCAGCCGCAAGTTGTTCATAGGCATTGATAACCGTATTCCGGCTCAATGCCAGAGCCTGAGCCAGCTTTCGTGTAGAGGGTAGCTTTCCTCCCTTCGGCCAAAGACCGCAAACAATTTTATTCTGGACGGAGAGAAACAAACTCTGCTGCTTTGAACCTTCTTCTGAGCTCAGAGCAAGGTCGCCAATATCGATAAGTTGCATTAACTGGATCTCTCACTTTGTACAAACCGGATCCAAAAAACTTACCAGTTTGACGGTAGATTGCAACCAGACAGGCAGATATGAGGAGGACTGTGATGCTTTCATCGACAAAAAGAACAGAAGTTAAAAAGGGTGCGCATAAGGCGAAATTTGAGAAAGAGCATCTTTTCCAGATTATCGACGAAAGTCTGGTCGCGCATATTGCAATCAACCAGGAGTCTGGCCCTGTGGTTATTCCTGTTCTGGCCTGGCGGGTAGATGAGTTTGTTTATATTCACGGTGCAAACAATAGCCGGTTATTTAGAACGCTGAAGGCGGGAGGCCAAACTTGCCTGACCTTCACTTTATTTGATGGCTGGATTCTGGCTCGTGCGGCAGCTCATCACAGCGCGCACTATCGCTCGGCCGTTGTATTTGGTGCATTTGAATCTGTAGAGGATATGAGCGAGAAAGACCGGGTGCTCAATCACTTTATAGAGCAGATAGCACCCGGAAGAACCGAACAGATCCGCTTGAGCGGTGAGCGGGAGCTGACCGCCACAATGGTGTTACGGATACCGCTGAATGAGGCATCAGTCAAAGTCAGCAATGGTGAGGTAAATGATGATGCGGGAGATATGACCTTACCTGTCTGGGCTGGCTATCTGCCGTACAGAACTCAGGTTGGACCGCTGGAAGCGGTGAAAGATCTGCCGGAAGGTATTTGTCTTCCTGATTATAGTGCGGCTTACGGATCGCGTTGGAAAGCGTAACTTCTTGATAATTTAAACTCAGTGGTATTAGTTTCCACTGAGTTTAAATTAGTTCGTGAAGTTATTATTTTTGTTCTTCACCACCTAGCAGCAATAACGTTGGTTTTTTGTATAGCTTTGATGCAATCGTCTGAACTTTAATAATTCCATCTTCTACAAAGAAAGTATCGGTTCCGTAGATTGGTGCATTTTCTTCAGAAGGTGTAAAGTTCCAGGTAATATAAATAGTACGGTCATCAACGATTGCCGGATCTATTGCATTTGAGCCATTGTCAAATCGCTTAAACAGGTAATTAAATACACCGCGAATTTTTTCTGGCCCTCTGAACATCATGTTATTTACGATCATCAGAGAATCTTTGTCGTAGTGAACGGCAATTCCGTCAAGGTCACGATCTACCCATGCCTGGATATGCTCCTGCCATACCTGGCCTGTTGGGGCTTTAGATGCAGCTGATGCTGAGAATGCAGATAAACCGAGTACCAGTGCCGCGAAGTAATGTCTAAGTTTCATTGTAGGGATTCCTTATTGGATTATTTTATATTGTCTCTATTTAAGTTTGCCAGTTGTCTGGCTCGCTTATATTTATAATCTTTTAATCGGATGAAATAAATAAAATTTCATGTATTTAAATGTGGTTTGATAATGCCGAATTATTTTATGATAATGAGTGACCGAAAATGTTTTTAAATAAAAATAGCTTTAACTGGTAGTTATATTACCAGTTAAAGCTATTTAATTAATCTAGAGTTACAAGACTTATATTTAAGAATCTATTGGGTTAATAGATAATTTTTTGAATATATGTGCATAGTGGGATAATTTTTCTGTTGTTAATTCCTGTGATGAGCCGCTCATACCTGCTGCTGCAACCAGTTTTCCACTTTGATACAGGGGAATTGACATACAGCTCAGTCCTTCCTGTGCGCCGCCATGGTCTATTGAGTAACCCTGATGGATGATCTGATCCAGCTTCTGTTCCAGCGGGGCGTCAAGCATGCTCGCCTTGCGAAGGCTGCGTCTGAGATCCTGCTCTTCATCCAGTGCCAGAAATAGCTTACCAATTGCTGATGTTGTCAGTCCTTCCCTTTTTCCGCGTGGGCTTCTTATGGTCAGAGGGTGTTCGCCCTCCACGGCTTCAATATAAAGGTATTCCCGGCTGCCGCACGGGACAGCCAGGTATGCTGTATTTCCTGTGGTTGAAGCCATTTCTTTAATCAGGGGAAGATAGCGTTCCCTCAGCTCGTCATACTTACAGACCAGAGAACGGGAAAGCTCGTTTAATCTCATTCCAAGGCTGTAGCCCGCGCTTGAGTTACTGACATATCCCATTGCCGCCATGGTATTTAACAGCCCATGCAGAGTTGTTTTGTTGATCATCAGCTCGGATGATAACTGCTGCAACTGGATCGCATTTTCACATGCTGCCAATGCTTCAAGGATCAGAAAGGTGCGTTCAACGGATTGTATTCTCTTTGTTTCGTTAATCATTTTGTGTGCCCGATAGCTGCCCTCTGAAGAAACTAAGATGTTTTCTATTGATTAAATAATAACTAAATATAACGAGAACCTGGCTCATGAGGCTATGTATCCCGGTTACTTTTGGTATGTCGATCAGTGCGTTTGATAATATCGAACCAGGTTATTTTAAAGTTCTCATATTTTTATAATGAAAACCGTGATTTTCTCTTGTTTTTGTTTATCATGGTCAGACTGATGACAAATTATGAGAGGAAAGTATGCAGTTTAAAGGGCTTCTTTTTGACCTGGACGGTACGCTGGTGGATTCAAACGCGGCTGTCGATCGCTCCTGGGAGACGTGGTGTCAGCGCAACAATATCGATTTTGCTGAAGCGTCTAAGGTTTATCATGGCAGACCAGCCGGAGATACTATTAAAGAGTTTCTTGCCGGCGTTTCTGAAGACAAGGTAGAAGAAGAGATTCTCTGGCTTCAGAAACAGGAAAGTACGGATGTTGAGGGCGTTGTGGCTCTGCCAGGCGCCATTGAGTTTCTTAATGAGATCAGTGCTCATGGTATTCCGTGGGCGATAGTGACATCCGGTACTCTGCCGGTTGCAACAGCACGAATAAAAGCGGCTGGTATTCCACAGCCTTCAGTGCTCATTACTCCTGAGCGTGTTACCAAAGGTAAGCCGGATCCGGAACCATTTGTTCTTGGCGCAACAGAGCTGGGTTTAACCGCAGAAGAGTGCATTGTGTTTGAAGATGCGCCGTCAGGACTGAATGCAGGAAATGCAGCGGGTGCAAAAACCGTGGCGGTATTAAGCCAGTTTGAAGCTGAAGATCTTCCGCCTGCTTCAGCACATATCCGTTCTATTGCGGATCTTAGGTTAACAAAAGACAGCTCAGGACAGTTTGGGTTAGCTTTTAGCCAGTAGTAAAAATGTAGTTGGATGCCTCGTTCCCATGCGTGGGAATGTATACCGAGGCTAAAATAGGAGTGAATAGTACACCTTTTTACGCTGATGCTTTTCGTGTAACAGTTTAAATTTGAAGAAGAATTCTTGTCTGATATGCATTCCCACGCTGGGCGTGGGAACGAGAATTGATGGGATTTAGGTGGGGGGAGAACGCGGGCGTTAAACAGCATCAAGCATAGCGTGGATCTCAGCCATCATCTGATTGGAACCTGCATAAAACGGCGTTCTCTGATGCAGCTTATCCGGCTGAATATCCAGAATATCCTGTACGCCATCTGTGGCCCTGCCACCGGACTGTTCTACCAGATAGGCCATAGGATTACACTCGTACAATAATCTGAGTTTTCCTTCCTTCAGAGTTTCTGTTGCAGGGTAGAGATAAATACCGCCTTTCAGAAGATTTCTGTGAATATCGGCGATAAGTGAGCCGATATAACGGGATGTGTATGGACGGTTTTCCTGAGGCACATTTTCCTGGCAGTATTTGATATAACGTTTCACCCCTTCCGGGAAAGCCAGATAGTTTCCTTCATTGACCGAATAGATGGTGCCGGATTCCGGGATTTTTATATCCGGATGAGAAAGGAAAAAGCTGCCCAGACTTGGATCATAGGTGAACCCGTTGGTTCCGACGCCAGTGGTATACACAAGCACAGTGGACGAACCATAGATGACATAACCGGCAGCCACCTGCGCTCTTCCTGGCTGAAGGAAGTCATTTTGAGTCGGAGGAGAGCCCACCGGGGAAATTCTTTTATAAACAGAGAAAATCGTTCCTACCGATGCGTTAACATCAATATTGGAAGAACCGTCCAGCGGATCAAGCAACACAACGTATTTTGCGTTCTTGTTGAGTTCGCCGTCAAAAAGAACAACCTGTTCTTCTTCTTCACTGGCGATACCGCAAACCTGATCCCGGCTTTCCAGCGAAGATTTAAAAGTTTCATTGGCAATTAAATCCAGCTTCTGCTGAATTTCACCCTGAATATTTTCATCACCTGTAGCGCCGAAAATATCTAAAAGACCCGCCTTATTTATTTCGCGGTTAACGACCTTGGCTGCTAATGCGATAGAGCTGAGCAGAGAAGATAATTCACCGGTTGCGTGGGGAAAGTCCTTTTTCTTTTCGATTATAAATTCACCGAGGGAAAGTGAGCCGGGCATGATAAGTCCTTTTTGTTGAGATGAAAAAAAGCCAGCCGGGAAATGGCTGGCTTCTGATGTGTTAATGCTTATGCATTTTCGTTAGCTTCAGTTACTGAGCTGTTTTTTTTTGAGATTTTGTCGTAAACCCAGATGATAGCGAAGACAGGCAGGATAATCAGAGGTACCACAGAGATTGCCTGGAATGATTCAACTGATGCAATTCGAGTTACTTCTGTCATCATTTCTGGTGATAGTGTAGCCAGTTTATCCGCACCACCTGCTGCTTCAGCACGTGCTGTATCAAAGATTGAACCCATCATAGGAAGTACGAACTGGATAGACAGACCACCTGCGAAACCAAGCAGACCAAGAGCCAGTGCGCCACCGTTAGGGAAACGTTCAGTAATGATACCCTGCATAGTTGGCCACATGTAACATACACCGATACCCCAGATAGTCGCTGCAAGGAATGCAGGTAGTGGAGAGTCAGCAATACTTAGTGCGTACAGACCAGCTGCTGCAAACACACAGCTTACCGTCATCAGACCAACAGATGAGATGTGCTTAAATACAACACCGGCAAAGTTACGTAGTACAAACATCAGGCCACTTACGTAAACCAGTAGCAGGATACCTTTCATACCTACAATGTTAGACAGAGCAACGTTTACCCACTGACCTGGTGCCAGCTCGGATGCAGCAGTCAGGAACATACAAGCCCAGATCACCCAATATAGTGGACGACGAACCAGTTCCAGTACCATATCTTTATAGCTTACGCCGTTTGCAACACGTTCGGTTACCGGGAACTCAACACCGATAGACCACTTAATCATCAGCAAGCCAGGAAGGAACAGTAGCAGAAGGTTAATCTGCCAAGGTAGATCCAGGGCACTGAACAGTACGCCAGACAAACCACCAACAACGATGCCCGCTGGCCACCAGGCGTGCAGCACGTTCAGGCGGTGTGCTTTCTCTTCAGGGAACAGGGCGGCAATCATAGGGTTTGCTGCGGCCTCTACCGCACCCCAACCCAGACCGGTGAGCAACAGACTACACCACACTATCAGCACGGACAGGTCAGTCACAGGTAATACTGCTGCTGCAAGCAGGCCACCAGTACTTAAGATGTAGCCAAAAGCGGAAAACAGTAGCATGTTTTTCATGCCAACCTTATCAACCATTGCACTACCAAATAGCAGTGTCAGGGCAAAGCCGATGAAGGTAGCGCCCAGCGCCTCACCCACCATAGAGGCTGAGCTCATAATATCGATTTTATCGTAGATATCCGCTTGCAGATCAGGTGCAATGTTTGCACGTACTGCAAAACCAAGCCCTATCATAAAGATAGAGAGGTTACCGATTCTAAACAGTAACTTTGTATCGAATTCTTTTTTCATAATCCATTTCCTAATTTGTAGGGTAGTTTTGTTTGGCTTATCCCGTAACTAATCCGGTAGCGGCAGGGAAAGTCATGTAATTCAGAAAGCCTCGTTCATCGAACGTCAAAATTGGTTATTTCTGCAAAAGGATGACTTGCGGCGATCGTCAATTTTTATTTCGAAAATAATATATACGCATTTTTTACATCGAAAAACACAACTTTTGATTGTTTGTGTTGTTGGTCATGTTTTTTCATCTTAAAAGCGCAATTTGGTGAAAAACTGTGATCTGAGACACTTAAATGCGAAGCGGAGTGACAATTTGTAGGTAATAGTCGTTGGAACGAGTTTCATTTTAAAAATGATTTTGATCAGATTTTCGTGCTTAAATTCGCCACTTCAACTGATGAATGCTCAAAAAGTCGATCAGAATCAAAAATACATAAAAGTTGCATTTTTATTTCAAAAATTAAAGATACACTACTCCGTATTGAGTCGATACTAAGTAAAAGCTTTTTTGGGAGGCAGTAACTACAGAAGGTGTTTACCTCTTTGGTTACTGCTTTTTTTTTCGGGAGACAGGACATAAACGAGGTGAACAAATGGCTGAAACAATGACGTTGCACCCTGCATATGATGGTGAAAGTGCAAGGATATACGAGCTTAAAAACAAAAATGGCATGAAGGTGAGCTTCATGGATATCGGAGCAACCTGGTTAAGCTGCAAACTTCCGGTAAACAACCAAGGCAAAGAAGTGCTACTGGGGCTGTCTTCTATGCCTGATTTTGAAAAGCACGGAACTTATCTGGGGGCAACCGTCGGGCGTTTTGCAAACCGTATTGCCAACGGCTGCTTTACAATTGATGGCGAGACATTCCAGGTCTGGACAAATCAGGGCGAGAACGTACTGCATGGCGGTCCGGAGGGGTTTAACAAAAGACGCTGGGCAGCCACCGAACTGGAAGACAACAGCATTATGTTTGCTTTGGTTTCACCTGATGGCGATCAGGGCTTTCCGGGAGAGCTAAAAGCGACGGTTACCTATACACTGACTAATGATAATGAAGTGGTTATCCGCTATACCGCAACAAGTGATAAGCCAACGCCTGTTAACCTGACCAATCACGCTTATTTTAACCTTGAGAATGCAGAAGAGGGTGTTGATTGCCGGGAGCATAAGATTCGTATAAATGCCAACTACTATTTACCGACCAGAGCGGATGGTATTCCTTTCGATGAGTTTGCAGCAGTAAAAAATACCAGTTTTGATTTTACGCAGTTTAAGGCGATCAGCACAGATTTCCTGGCTGATGAGCAGCAAAAAGGGGCGAAAGGGTATGATCACTCCTATATTTTCAATCCGCTAAGGAACACGAAAGAGCCGGTTGCCACTCTGACCAACCGTGATGAATCCATTTCGCTAGAAGTCTATACAGATAAGCCGGCAATGCAGTTCTACACAGGGAACTGGAATGACGGAACGCCAAGACGTATCGGTGGCGAATATCAGGATTATTCAGGTATTGCTCTGGAAACCCAACTTTTGCCGGATGCGCCAAACCATCCGGAGTGGCCGGGAGAGAATTCTATTCTGCAGCCAGGTGAAGTCTATCGTTACCGGACGAAGTATAAGTTTGGTTTTTGATTTTCAGGTTTGAGGAAATGGGCGAGCGAATCGAAGCTCGCCCATTTTTGTTTCCCATCGTGCATTACGGGAAAGGAGTGGTTAGCTGTATAAAGGGCTGATATGGCAAAGTCTTCTTTTTACTTTTTTACCTATATCATTGATTACCTTGTCTACCATCTCAACATGAGAGCTGTGCTGTGAGTTGAGGATATTGGTTAAGCCAGACATCTTATTGCCTTTAATCTGAAAATTACCCTTATTCTCAAGATCCTTCACTACTACAACAGAACCGCCTTCAAATTCTACGCGGGTAAATTTTCTAACCATATTTTTTGCCTTTGACGTTTATAACTATGTTAATTATCTATAGTGATTTCATTAAAAAAATGGAAATCAGGCGTGAATTATAATGTTGAAATAATATTTGTAAATGTATAAAAAATGTAAATTATGCTTGATGATTTGTGATGTCATACCAATACCAATAGTTAGCTGGGATTGGTATTAGATATAATTGATGAAAAAACGCACTTTCCGGTAAGGAAAAGTGCGCTTTAGAAAAGAGGGGGGCTTTGGGGCAGAGCTAAGCAATGATTACATTATCAATGCTTTCAGACAGATTCTGATAGTCGAATTTAGATATCTCGTTATCTACCACCACAGTATCAATCTCTTTCAGGTCTGCAAACTGAGCAAACGAATCTTTATTGATTTTTGTTGAGTCCAGAAGAAGGATTTTGTTGCTGGCAGAGTTAATCATCTCTACTTTCAGATCCGCAGTTTCTGTGTGATAGGTTGTCAGACCTTTATCAAAGCTAAGTGAAGAGGTTGCAAGAACCAGTTTATCAAACTTATATTTTCTCAGTTCAGAAATGGCTGTGCCGCCGTAACTGTAATGGAAGCCTTTACGAACCCGGCCACCTAAGATGTGGACATCAAATTCACTTTTACCTTCCAGCAATTTGGCGATTTCAAAATCGTTGGTAAATATTCTCAGTCTGCTGATGTCTGAGTTTGCAAGAATTCTGGCAAAAGCTGCTGTACTTGTACCTGTGTCGATAAGAATAGAGTCATCTTCTTCTATCAGATCCAGCGCTTTAAAAGCGACTTTTATTTTCTTATCTTCGTTTTCCCTTTCATTCAAAAACTGCTCATGAGCAATGTCTGATTTCAGGATAGCACCGCCATGAGTCCGGATCACTTCGCCAGCTTTTTCAAGCTCGGTTAAATCTGTGCGGATGGTTGCGGTTGTTACATCAAAGTATTGGGCAAGCTCATTTACACTTGCACTTTTCTTTTCTTTTATTAAACCGAGGATTTGCTGCTTACGCTGCTCCCCGTACATCACTTTCTTAGACATGTTGGTCAGACCCCTCTGAAATTACCTATTTTTATTTGTTTTCATTATATGGGGGCTATTTACTAATTACAACCAAATAAAAAATATATTACGAATCAAAAGTGTAAATCTATCTTGTTGAAGTGTAATGAAAAATAGGTGCTTTATCAGGAGTTGTGGTGAACTTAATGGTTTTTAATTATTTTTGCTATACAAAAGTGGTAATCGCAACTGGCGAGTTAAAACAAAAAAAAAGAAAAGTTTTGACCTATATCACAAGCAAACACAAATTAGGCTTTTCAAAACGAAAATTAAGGGGTATAGTGTTTTCGAAATGAAGATAAAGGGACGCTTTCAAAAAAAGACAAAAGTGTTCATTTGATTAAATGAAAATCTCGGAGAGAACGATGAGCTTAACAGTTAAAGAACTTGCTGCACTATTTGACCACACTAACCTTCACGCTTACGCGACAAAGGAAGATTTGCAGAAACTATGTGACGAAGCGCGTGAATACGGTTTTGCTTCAGTTGCAATCAACTCTTACCCGGTAGAAATGTGCCGTGAAATGCTTCAGGGCTGTGACGTACTGACTGGTGCTGCTATCGGTTTCCCTCTGGGTCAGACTACTATCGAAGCAAAAACTTTCGAAGCGCAGGACGCTGTTGAAAAAGGTGCTGAAGAATTCGATTACCTTCTTAACGTAGGTAAAGTACGTGAGCACGACTGGGATTACATCAAGCGTGAAATGGAATCTCTTGTAGCGGTTGCTCGTAAAGGCGGCATCGTATGTAAAGTTATCTACGAAACTTGCTACCTGACTGAAGAAGAGATCATCGAAGTATCTAAGATCGCAGCTGAAGTGAAGCCTGACTTCGTTAAGACTTCTACAGGTATGGGTACTGCTGGTGCAAAACCTGAGCACATTGCAATCATGAAGCAGTACTCTGGCGTTCAGGTTAAAGCATCTGGCGGCGTACGTTCTCTGGCTGATGCCCGTGCAATGATTGAAGCTGGTGCAACTCGTATCGGTAGTTCTTCTGGTATCAAGATTGTTGAAGAACTAAAAGCTGAACTGGCGGCTACTCCAGCTTAATTAATACCAAATAAATCACTGATGTCCGGGCCAGCTTCCTGAGATAGGTATCGGGCATCAGTTTTAAAACCAACGAAGGTTGAATGAAGATGAAAGATAAAATTAACGTATGTCTTATTGGTTGTGGTCGTGCTGGCATGATCCACGCAAGAAGCTACAACGGTAACGTACCAAATGCTCAGTTGATCGCTATCTGTGACCCGTTCGAAGAGAACCTGAAAACAGCACAGGCTGAACTGAATGTTAAATACCAGTACACAGATTACAACGACGTTCTGAAGAACGATGAAGTTGATGCAATCGTTGTTGTTACTCCAACTCAGTTCCACAAAGATATCGTTGTAGCAGCAGCTAACGCAGGCAAGCACGTATTCTGTGAAAAGCCAATGGCGGGTAGTGCAGAAGAGTGTGATGCAATGATTGAAGCGTGCAAAGCAAATAACGTTAAGCTTCAGCTTGGCTTTATGCGCCGCTTTGACGAAAGTTTCCAGAAGGGTAAAGAGATCATCGACAATAAGCAGGTTGGTGAAGTGACAATGATCAAATCTCTTACTCACGGCCCAAGTGAGCCAAAAGCCTGGATGTTCGATATCTCAGACAGTGCCGGTCCAATTGGTGAAGTAAACAGCCACGACCTGGATACTCTACGCTGGTACGCAGGCTCAGAAGTAAAAATGATTCACGCTATCGGCCGTAACTTCCGTTCACCTGAAGTTGCTGCAGACTACCCTGATTACTACGACACCTGTGCAGTTCTGCTTGAGTTTGAAAACGGTGTTCTTGGTATGGTAGACGGCGCTCAGTACGTTCAGTATGGCTATGATGCGCGCGCAGAAATTCTTGGTACTCACGGCATTGCGAAAGTGGGTAGCCAGAAAAACAACAATGTAGAACTTGTGACTAAAGACAAGCTTCTGCACACAGATTCAATGCCTTCATGGACCAAGCTGTACAAAGACGCTTATATCGCAGAAGCGAAAGCATTTGTTGAAGCAATCCAGAACGATACAGAAACTTTGGTTACCGGTCATGACGGTAAGATGGCACTAATTCTGGTTCAGGAAGGTCTGAAGTCACTTCTTGAAAAACGCCCTGTCTACATTGGCAAAGAATAAGTTTGGAGAAGAGTAAGATGAGTATGATGAAAGCAGCACGTCTTAAAGGCAAATTAGACATTCAGGTTGAAGAAGTAGCAATTCCTGAGATCGCAGAAAACGAGATGCTGTTAAAAGTAAAATCAGCTTCTCTGTGTGGTACTGACGTACGTATGTACAAAAACGGCTACAAAGATGTTTCCCCTGAAAACCCGCTTATCATCGGTCACGAATTTGCCGGTGAAATTGCGAAAGTAGGTTCAGAAGTAAAAGGCGGCTACTTCGAAGGTCAGAAAGTGGCTATCGCACCAAACATCGGCTGTGGTACCTGTGATCTTTGTGTAAGCGGTCAGACACACCTTTGTGACGACTATGATGCATGGGGCGTAACAATGGACGGTGGTTTTGCTGAGTATGTTCGCATTCCTGCATTCGCTATCGAGCAGGGCAACATTGCACCACTGGATGATGAAATCTCTTACGCTGAAGCATCACTGGTTGAGCCTCTGAGCTGTGTATACAACGGCCAGAAGCAAATCAACATCCTGCCGGGTGACGATGTACTGGTTGTGGGCATGGGTCCAATCGGTCTGATGCACGTAATGGTTTGTAAGCTGTTTGGTGCTGCTAAGGTTATCGTTGCTGACCTGAGTGACGAGCGTCTGGCAAAAGCAAAAGAGCTGTTCCCTGATGTATACACTGTTAAGGGTGATCTGAAGGAAGAGATCAAGAAGATCACTGGTAAGGGTGTAGATGTAAGTATCATCGCAGCGCCTGCGGCAATCGCTCAGTCTGAGTCTACCGAGTACATGAACATGAACGGTAAGATCCTGTTCTTCGGTGGCCTGCCAAAAGACAAAGAGATGGTGCCACTGAACTCAAACACCATCCACTACAAACAGCTGAGCATCCACGGTTGTACTAAGCAGAGCGTTTACGACTACCGTCTGTGCAGCAAGCTTGTAAACGACAAGCGTATCCCTCTGAACCTGATTGTTTCAGAAACTTACTCAATTGATGAGTTTGATAAGGCACTGGACAACGCTGCAGCGGCGAAAGGCCTTAAGCATGTGATTGCTTTTGACTAAGTGATCATTGCTCCTCCCCCTGAAGGGGGAGGAGCTAAAATACAAAAATATAAAGAATTCAGAACATCTTGTACTTACAAAGGAGGCAGTCAATGGAACCGACATTTCTTGCGGCGATTGACTTAGGGACAAGTTATATAAAAGTTGGTATCTACGACACTTCAGGTAATTGTCTCGCGCTATCAACAAAAGAAATGAAAATTGATAACCCGGCTGCAGGCGTATTTCTGCAAAGCGGTGAGTATATTTTCGATTCTGTTTTAACTTGCTTCAAAGACGCACTGACTAAAATCGACAACCCGGCAAACGTTAAATCCATCGCTTTTACTGGTCAGATGGCCGGTGTTATGGGTGTTGATGAGAACCTGAACGATATCACTTCATGGTCTTGTTCACTGGATACTCGCTACTATCCGTATGCGAAAAACATGCTGCAGAAGCACAGTCGTCTGCTGGTTGAAATATCAGGCACCAACTCACCATTGATGGCACCAAAAATCGAATGGTATGAGAAAGAGTTCCCTGAAGACGCTGCCAAAATCAAAAAGTACATGATGATCAGCAGTTATATCATTGCCAAACTTGCCAAGAGCAAGGTGGAAGATACCACTATCGACAGCTCCTTCATCACTTGGACAGGACTGGCCGATATCGCAAATTGTTCATGGAGCAAAAGGCTTTGTGACCTGGTTGGTATCTCAATTGATAAACTGCCTCGTATTACCAAGTCCAACGAAAAAGTGGCGACTATGGCGCCGGAATACTCTGAGATGCTGGGTCTGAGCCCAGATGTTACTCTGGTATCAGGTTCTGGTGATAAAGTTGCCGGTATCGTTGGTTCAAATGTTTCAGAGATCAATGACTTAGTATTTGAAGCTTCTTCCTACGGCGCAGTGAGCTGCCTGGTTGACAAGTACATCCCTAACCTGAAGTCAATGAACTATGACGCGCTGCTTAATGCAACGGATAACAACTACATTCTGCATAAGTACATCCCGGGTTCAGGCATTATCATTAAATGGTTTAAGGATAACTTCTGTGAAGGCCGTGAGTTCACTGAAATCGATCTGGAAGCAAAAGAGATCGCTGTCGGTTCAGATGCACTTATGTGTATTGGCCTGCTAAGCGGAAGCAATATGCCGTTTAACGAAGACATTAAAGGTATGTTCCTTGGTCACACTCTGATGCATAAACCAGCGCATTTCTATCGCTCACTTCTGGAATCTTATGCTTATGAGATTTCACTAACGGTGGACTCTATCAGAGAGCTTTATCCGCACATTAAGATGGAATCCATCAAGATGATCGGTGGTGGTGCAAACTCTTCGGTCTGGCCACAGATTATTGCCGATGTATGTGACCTGCGAGTGGACATTATGTCCCGACATGATGAAGCCCTATGGGGTACAGCACTTCTTGCGGGTAATGCAATTGGCGCGATTGATGATATCGCAGCAACGGCTAATGCGCATATCGAAGTGAAGCAGTCCTATGAGCCGATTGCTGAGAACAAGGCGAAGTACAACAAGTACAGAGGCCTGTACAGCAAGCTGTGCCACGATATGAACGACTACTTTGTTGAGCTGAACAATATTTAAAATTAAGACAGAATATCTGTCGTGCACCGGACAACTTCAGAGGGTAGTTTTCAGTTACAGGCATAAACTCCAAATTGTCCCTCTGGCATAGCATCGCGCTATGTGGATAACTATAACGATTTTTCGTTCGGGTATCTCACCTTGGATGAAAGTAGAAGTTCCAAGCCTCTGCTTTCATCTTTTTTTTGTTTCCTTTCTTTCATTTCAAAAATCCCATTTGCAAAAATTATCACCTCTTTGTGGTTTGTTTTTGACCTAAATGTATAGTCAATAGCAAATATGTAATTTTTATATCACAAATGTTCGTTTTTCTGTCTATTTAGCCTCTTATCTTGTGTTTCTTATAATAAAAATCCTTTTCATTTCTCCGTAGGCCTTGTGTAACAGCCTGTTACATTGACTGTGATGTAAGTAACACAGTCAGTATTTATAAAAATTAATGCCAAAATTTCTTTTTGAATCGAAAATCAATGGCTATCTTAAGAAAAGTAATCGAAAAATTTGACGGCTAGCACAAATATACGAAAGCCTCATTTTCATATCGAAAATATAAGGTATAGTGTAAGCATAAAGTGATTAGACAGTCAGATTACAAATCGGGGAGACCTGAAAGGATCTAAATGAAACTGACTGTTTTCGAAAAAAAAGGCGGGAGCGATGAAACTAGATACAAGAGCAAAATTAGTACCTGTAACTTTCAGTGAGACTAATGACAGAGAAAAACTGGAATTTGACGACCAGATGTTACGTCTGAAAGAGATGTACGGTAAGGAAGCTGAATTCCTGGATCCGATTGTTGTTGGTGACGAACTGCCAAAAGAAGCTGATGCTATTGTTTTTCCTCAGCTAATCTTTGCTGCTTTCCGTCATCAGGAAGAGCTAAGCCAGTATGACCTGCCAATGGTGGTTCTGACTTCTAAGTTCGGCACAGTTGAAATGTGGGACTGGGAAATTGTTTCTTACCTTCGTGCTCGCGGCATGAACGTATTCTCACCTTACAGTGTTGACCTGGCTAAAGTGGTTCTTCGCTCTATCGGCGTTAAGTCTCACCTTCAGGAAGGCGCTAAATTCCTTATGTTCCAGGACGATCCGGGCGAAGGCATGCAGCCAGGTATCTTCAAGCGTTTCTACTGGTGGGAGCAAGAGTGTACTGAGCGCATGGAAGAAGCAACCGGTGTTCAGATCATCTACCGCAGCTGGAAAGCCGTTAACGAACGTGCTGCTGAAATCTCAGACGAAGATGCGATGGCCGAGTGGGAAACCTGGAATGTAGAGAACGAAGGCCTGAACCAGCAACAGCAACTGCTTCCTGCAAAACTGTACATTGCAATCAAAGAAGTTATCGATGAAGTGGGTGATGTTGAAGGTATCGGTGCAAACTGTCTGAACGAATCTGAAAGCTGTGCAACGACCCCGTGTGTTGTATGGAACATGCTGTTCGAGAAAGAAGACATCATTTGGTGCTGTGAGGGCGATACCCTGACTATGCTTAGTACCTACATCATGTACCGTTCACTGTACGAACCAATCATGATGACAAACATCTACCCATTCCTTGTTGGTATGGCGGCAATTGCTCACGAAAGAATGGATGCCTTCCCGGATGTACCTGAGCCGGACAACTGTGCTCTGGGTGTTCACTGTGGCTACGGCGGTAACGCAAACCGTAAGTTCTGTACTAAGTACAAGATGGTTCCTAAGTGTCTTGCTATCGTGGATGACAATGCGCACGTAATTGATTGTGAACTACCAACGGGCCCTATCACTCTTGCGAAAATCCATCAGGATTTCAATGAGATTGCGATTATCCCTGCTCAGCTTGAAGAGTACATGCAATTCCCTGGAACCGACGCGCTAAACGCATCACTGATCCGCTACAAAGATGGCGAGAAGGTAATGGATGAACTATCCAGCCACCACCAGATGATTATCGTTGGTAACCAGAAGGCGAAACTTCAGCAGATGGCTCGCGTGTTTAACTGGAATGCAAAAGTAATCGACTAACACAACATATAACAAAACTGGCGCGGCCTGCGGGGGGCGGAGGTCGCCGCCAGAACCAACAAATTATGAAATAAGGATGAAACAAATGAAAAAGTATAGAGCTGCCGTTATCGGTACTGGTTTTATCGGTCTGGGTCACGTTGAAGCACTGCGCCGTATGGGTAATGTAGAAGTTGTTGCTATCTGTGATGCTATGAATGCAAAAGAAAAAGCAGAACTGATGCATGTAGAGAAATACTACTACGACTACAACGAGATGCTTGCAGCGGAAGATCTGGACGTAGTTCACGTTTGTACACCAAACAACACTCACTACAAGATCACAGTTGATGCGATGAAAGCAGGCGTTAACGTGATGTGTGAAAAACCACTTTGTCTGAACCCTGAAGAAGCAGAAGAGATGGTTAAGGTGAAGAACGAAACTGGTATGACTGGCGGCATCAACTTCCACAACCGTTTCTACCCAATGCCAACTGAAATGCGCCAGATGGTTAAAGAAGGCAAACTGGGCCGTATCTTTAACGTTCACGGTGGCTATGTTCAGGACTGGATGTCTAAGCAGACGGACTACTCTTGGCACGTAGAACGCGAGAACACAGGTAACTCTCGTTGTGTTGCTGATATCGGTCTTCACTGGGCTGACCTGGCTGAAAACGTAACAGGCTCTCGCATTGTTGAGGTTATGGCTCAGTACGCGACTGTATGGGAAGAGCGTCTGCAACCTGAAGGTGAAGTTGAAACTTTTGCTGAAGCATCTGACGATATGACTTACACCAAGCGTCCTATCAACACTGAAGACCACGGTAACCTGATGATGAAGTTTGACAACGGTGCAATCGGTACTGCTGTTATCTCTCAGGTAATGCCTGGCCGTAAGAACAAGACTGACCTTATCGTTTCTGGTACTGAGCTGTCTGTTCACTGGGATACCGACTCTATTACTGAGCTGTGGGTTGGTCACCGTGATAAGCACAACGAAATTGCAACTAAGTCTGCATGTGTTTCTCCGCAAAGTATGGCGGTTTCTACTTACCCGAACGGACACGTGGAAGGCTTCCCGGATGCATTCAAGCACAACTTCACTAAGTTCTACGCGTCTCTGGATAAAGAGAATACAGATGAGATTGAATACGCGACGTTTGAAGACGGTCTGCACCTGATGAAGGTTCTGGAAGGCTTCTACCAGTCAAGTGTTGAAGGTAAGTGGATTAAAATCCCTGAGTAAATTCCGGGCTTACTGGATGTGCCTGATTCCACAAACCGCTTGCAAGGCTCCGGTGTGTGGATGATACATCACCGACCGGCATGTTTGCTCCATCAGGCACAACCAGCAATCCCTACGCAGTTAATAAAATTAAAATGAATATTCAATAGGTGAAATAAAATGAAAATCGGAATTGATAGCTACTGTTTCCATCGTTTCTTTGGTGAAGTTTACCCAGGACAAGAAGTACCTGAGAAGAATCTGACTGTATTTGAATTCATCGACTTCGCGGCAAGCGTTGGTTGTGACGGTGTTTCTCTTGAGTCTTGTTTCCTGCCTGGCCGTGATGACGAAACTCTGGCTAAGATCAAAGCTAAGCTGGATGAGCATGGTCTGGACCGTGTTTACGCATGGGGTCACCCGGATGGTCTTGAGCGTGGTCAGAACCCTGAAGCGTTCGCGGATATGAAAGAGCAGATCCGCTGCGCGGTAGCGATTGGCGCTGACGTAATGCGTGTTTGTGGTTCATCTCTGATGTTCCGTCACGAAGATCACCAGCCACAGATTGAAGCTCTGATTGCTCAGTTTAAAGAAGCGGTAGTTATTGCTGAAGAAGCTGGCGTGAAACTGGCTATCGAAAACCACATCGACTACACAGCGGATGAAATCATGCAGATCCTTGAAGGTGTTGATTCTTCTTACTTCGG
Source organism: Vibrio sp. JC009 (assembly GCF_029016485.1). Lineage (NCBI taxonomy): Bacteria > Pseudomonadati > Pseudomonadota > Gammaproteobacteria > Vibrionales > Vibrionaceae > Vibrio > Vibrio sp. JC009. The sequence continues at coordinate 1,348,070 of NZ_CP092107.1, forward strand.
TGTGAACTTCGATACAGGTAACTTCCTGCGTCTGCTGGACGATCCAATCGAAGGTATGCGTAAGCTGGCTCCACACGTAATGGCGACTCACACTAAAGACCTGATGGTTGATACAAGTGTTCCGCCAACAGAGTGGCACTTCTTCGCTGGTGTTCCTGTAGGCATGGGTCTGGTGGATAACCTTGAGCTTGCACGTATCCTTGATAAGGCAGACTTCCAGGGCTTTATGGCTGTAGAAATCGACTTCCCGCACAAAGACTGGACCGGTCTGGAAGAAGAAGCGGTACGTATTTCTGTTAAGAAGCTACGTGAAATCTCAAACCAGGTTATTGCTGAGCGCAACGCTGCCTAACAAACCTCGGAAGCAGCACTGTCTGGTGCTGCTTCAATCTCTGTTTAAATACTTTTTCGTTTTTATCAGAAAGCTAAAAATTATTTAGGCACACCAAATATAAACACAAATCAATAGCCTGCCATGGAGCTTCTCTATCTGTTTTTCACAGGGGGAGGAGGTTCTGTAATTGCCCGCCATAGGTGTTGCTCAGAAAGAATTCAGTTGAAACTGCACAGAGAGGGAGAAAAGTGAAAACGGCAAAAGAGATATTAGGGGATTGTCTGCAAAAGATATTCCCTGAGAGCAGCATTGATACATCAGAGACAAAGCTAAGTGTGAATATTGACGAACCGAGACTTATAGGCGTTTCTGTACAGTCACTGGATTTTGATTTTTATGACAGGGAGCTGGCTTCTGTACAGGTCACAGCAGAAAACAACGGTCATCAGCTTTTATTTGGGGAAGATTTTGCCGCTCAGGTCAGTTTTAGTATGCATGAAAAACTACTAAGAATAGCGGATTTTCCCATCTATTCACTAAGTGACCTGAAAAAGGTTATCAGACAGCAATACTGCTAAGGACTGGCAATATGATAAAAACGACTTGCTCTGTGTGCCCTTATTGCGGCACAGGGTGCGGCATTGGTTTGCGCAGCGACGGGGATAAGGTAATTGGCGTGGAGCCTATTGCCGGTCATCCAATCAGTAAAGGAAGGCTCTGTTCAAAAGGGTGGAGCTCTGCTTTTGCAACCAGCCATGAAAACCGCATTACCAGCCCGATGATCCGCGAAGGAAACGAGTTCAGGAAAGCCAGCTGGGATGAAGCGCTTTCACTTATTCATGAACAGTTCAGCTATTACCGCGAGCATCATGGCCCTGAATCTGTGGGTATGATTAGCTGTGCGCGTGCAACCAACGAAGACAACTACGCCATTCAGAAATTTGCCCGTTCGGTACTGAAAACCAACAATATCGACCACTGTGCCCGTATCTGTCACAGTCCTTCGGTTGCCGGTCTGAAGCAGACGCTGGGTGAGGGTGCGATGACCAACAGCATAGGTGATGTCAGCAAGGCGGACGTTATCGTTGTTTTCGGTTGCGATCCCACAGAAAGTCATTCCATTATCGGCAGCGATATTATTAAAGCCAAGGAAGCCGGGGCGCTTCTGATGGTTGTGGATCCGCGTAAAACCCGTCTGGCAGAGATGGCGGATGTGCATCTTCAGCTTCGTCTTGGTACTAACGTTGCGCTTCTTAATGGTCTGGTGAACATTATTCTGGAAAGAGGCTGGGAAGATAAAGCCTTCCTTAGCGAGCGCTGTGACCACCTGGATTTACTGGGTAAAACCGCAGCGGAATATACGCCGGAGCGTGTACAGGAAATTACCGGTGTGCCTGTTGATCAGCAAATTCAGTTTGCTCGTCTGTATAGCCATGCCCGCGCGGCCTTTCTGGCCTACGGTATGGGGGTAACTCAGTATGTGAGCGGCACCAACAATGTGATGGCGGTGTCTAACCTTGCTCTGGTTTGTGGTCAGGTGGGTAAGCCGGGTGCCGGTATTAACCCGCTTCGCGGGCAGAACAATGTTCAGGGTGCCTGTGATATGGGCTGTTTGCCGGGGGTTTATCCGGGGTATCAGTCCACCGATGATGAAGCGGTTCGTAATAAATTCGCTCATGCCTGGGGAACGGAAGTGGCTGATCATCCGGGCATGACTTCTCTGGGCATGAATGAAGCCGCGCTGCAGGACAGGTTCCACGCCATGATGATTTTTGGTGAAGATCCCGTTGTGACCGACCCTGACCAGAATCAGGTCACCAAATCGCTGAAGAAACTGGATTGTCTGGTGGTGGTTGAAATGACCATGACAGAAACGGCGAAACTGGCTGATGTGATTCTGCCTGCTGCCAGCTTTGCCGAAAAAGAGGGCACCTTTGCCAACTGTGAGCGCCGGGTTCAGCGGGTCCGTAAAGCGGTGAATCCGCCGGGTGAATGTAAAGCGGACTGGCAGATCATGGCAGATCTGGCGAAGCGGTTTGGTATTAACGGTTTTGAATGGCAGCACGCAGAAGAGATCTTTGATGAGCTGGTTTCTCTGGTCCCTATCTATTCCCAGATGAGTTATCCGCGCCTTGAAGATGCTCAGGGGCTGCAGTGGCCATGTGATATTCAGCATCCGGACGGTTCTGCCGTTTTGCATGAGCGTAGCTTCCCTAACGGCAAAGCCCGTCTTATGCCTGTACATTACCTGCCAACGGCTGAGCAGCCTGATGGCGAATATCCGTATTATCTGACGACTATCCGGCTTCACTTCCATTACGGCTGCGGGTCAATGACAAGGAAATCTCCGCTGCTGGAGCGTGAATCTCCGAAAGGCCTGCTGTTTATGAACCCGAGAGACGCCAATAACCAGGGACTGTTTAACCACGCTCCTGTGGGTGTGCGTTCCCGTCGCGGTTATCTGGAAACCCGTGTGATAGTCACCGATCAGGTCCCGCCGGGGCTGGTAAGCATTCCGTATCACTTTAATGATGTGCCGTCGAACCAACTGACCAATGATGCTCAGGATCCGGTTACCCGTATGCCGGAACTTAAAGCCTGTGCCGTCAGAGTGGAACCACTGGCCCGTGATGCAGAACCACGCCCGATTCATGTGCTGAGAGAAGTGCATGAAGCGCTCAATGCGTAGCAACAAGGAAGAACAAATTATGTATGTATATGAACTGGACCGGATTGAGCACCTGAGAGACTGGCTGGCTCTGCGCAATGACGTTTATCAGCCGGTGGATAAAGGTACCGGCAACAGTAGCTGGGAAGTGATTGAGCATGGTGAGGTTGCACATTTCAACCCGGAATTACGCCCGTTAATGTCTCCGAAAGGCATGTTTTTCTCAGAGCGTGAAGATCTGTTTTTCTTTGATGGAGAGACCTTTGAGGAAACAAAACCTCAGCACGGTTCTCAGGTGCTGTTTGGCGTAAAAGCCTGCGATCTGACCGCCATCTCTTATCAGGACAGGCACTTTAAAGGTGACCCTTATTATCAGGAGCGCAGACAAAAGACGCTGCTGGTGGGCATCGACTGTTCAACACCCTGTGAAAACGGATTCTGCCGCAGTGTGGATGCCGGGCCTCAGGTAAAAGATGAAATTGCCGATCTTATTCTGACGCCTATGCCGAGTATCGGCGGTGATATGCAGGGCTGGTGGCTTATCTGTAGCAGTGACGCCGGTCGCGCAGCCGTTGCCGATATGGACCTTCGTCCTGCTGACAACAGCTGGCAGTCCTGGCGTGAGATGAACCTGCGTCATACTGAAGCCGAGTTTAAGAGCGATACCCATATCATCAACGGCATTCAGCGGATTAATGCCCGCGCTGTGCCTGATGAGCAGTGGGAAAAGTTCGCTCACCAGTGCATCAGCTGTTCAGGTTGCAGCCAGGTCTGTCCGACCTGCAGCTGTTATACCACCCATGATGTAAAACAGGACGGCGGCTATGTGCGCCAGCGGGTATGGGATTCCTGCCTGCTGGAAGGTTTCCAGAAGGAAGCAAGCGGCGCAAACCCGGCAGCACAGGCCGGTAAACGAATGTACCGCTACTGGTTCCATAAGTTTTCTGAAGATATTGCAGAGAAAATGGGGCGTTATGGCTGCGTTGGCTGCGGACGCTGTGAATCAACCTGTCCGGGCTCTGTGGGAGTTCATTCCATAATGGAGAAGATTTCGAATGCATGATTTAACACCGCAACCCATCCGCCTGATCAGATGCTATGACGACGGGCAGGATATCAAACATTTTACCTTTGAAGCGGCGGATAAAAGCAAGGGATTACCAGATTTTGCCAACCCGGATGTGGTGCAGCCGGGGCAGTTCTTTATGCTTTCGATCCCCGGGTTTGGTGAAGCGGCTTTCACTTATGCCAGCATGCCGGATAAAGAGGGACGCTTTAATGCTCTGATCAGGCGTATCGGCTCCTTGACAGATGCCCTGTTTCTTCACGAAGAAGGTGACCTTCTGGGGGCTCGCGGGCCGTTTGGCAAAGGCTGGCCTGATCTGAAAGGCACCAAAGTACTGGTTGTTGCCGGAGGTGTGGGTCTGGCGCCTGTTGCGGCGGAAATCGATGCGCTGATCTCAGCCGGATCGGCACCGGTTGTCTATTTCAGTGCCCGTAATGAAGCCATGCTGGTGATGAAAGAAGAGCGTGCCCGCTGGGAAAATCAGTGCACCCTTTATCAGGCGGTGGATGATATCGACAACGCAAAAGGGGATTTTCTTCCGGGACGTAAACTGGCCGATAACCTGCACTTTATTGAAGAGAAGCAGGGCCCCTTCGACCACGTTATTACCTGTGGCCCTGAAGGTATGATGGAAGCGGTTTGTAAAATTGTTGCTCAGCATGGTCATCCTGCAAACCGTATCTGGCTGTCACTGGAGCGCCGGATGCACTGCGGAGTCGGTTTGTGCGGTCACTGCTATGTTGCTGACGATCTGGTTTGCCTGGATGGACCGACCTACCGCTGGGATCAACTGGGAGAGCTGGTGGTTAAGGAGAAAGCGATAAAACCACCAACAGAGCCGGTGGCGATGGTGGGAGAAACAGGAAAGTGCTGCAGGAGTTAGCGGTCAGAAGCGCTCCTGAATAGCGATATAGGCGTCGCGGATATGCTCGATGAGTGCCTGGATGCGTTTGGCCGGTTTTCGGGTGTAAGGGTAGACCGCATAGATGCCCACGACCTTGCTGGTGTGCTCTGCCAGCACTTCCGTCAGTTTGCCTTCCTGCAGGTCATCGTATATCAGACAGGTTGGCAGATAAGCCAGCCCGTTTCCTGCCAGAGCGCTTTTACGCAGTGCTACGGCATTGTCCGATGAGAAGTTGCCGTATACTTTCAGCGTGTAATTGTCACTGTTACGGCGGAACATCCAGTTAAAGGTACCGGATGTTTCGTGGGTGTAACCAAGACAGTTATGATGCTGCAAAAGATCGTTGGGGGCTTCTGGTGTGCCGTATTGCTCCAGATATTCAGGAGAGGCGCAGATCATCCAGCGGGAATTAAAGATAAAGCGGGCTATCAGGCTGGAGTCTTCCAGATAGCCTGTGCGGATCACCAGATCGTAGTTCTCTGCCAGCAGATCGACAAAGTGGTTATCCATGGACATCTCTACCGTCAGTCCCGGATGCTGATTGCAAAAGTCAGAGATGCTTTCAGCAAGCAGCAGTTCACCAGAAATGGTCGGGACAGATACACGAATGTGACCGGCCACCGCCTCGTTATAGCCTGTTATTGACTCAAACGCGGCCTTGGCCGTTGTGCTGATATCTCTGGAGCGGTGATAAAGTACCTCACCGGCCTCTGTCAGGGTCAGCTTACGGGTGGTCCGGTAGAGCAGTTGCGTCCCCAGAGCAGACTCCAGCTTACTTATCCGCTTACTGACCATAGACTTTGTGGTCTGGTTCGCTTCAGCAGCTTTGCTGAATGATCCACATTCAACAACTTGGGTAAACAGGACAAGGTCATCAATCTGAGGCATAGCATCACTCGGGTTAGTTACATATCTTCAATAATAACGTATGTGGCCGCGACCGGTCCGTGCACACCCACGACTTTTATTAACTCAATATCCGCGGTTGAGCTGGGCCCTGAGATAAAGTTAACGCAGGACGGAATGCGCTCGCCGCGCTGTGCCATCTGGTGCAGTTGCGATGTGGCCTGAGTCAGACGCGGGATCAGGGTGCTTTTGGCCACCACAAATATTGAGGTTTCCGGCAGCAGGCTAACCGCACGGCCCTGCTCCGGGCGGCTGTACAGAACCATAGTTCCGGACTCGGCCAGTGCCTGCTCAGCCATCACTATTCCTACCTTGGCACGTTCTGCTATGGTGATATTGGCTTTATAGCCCTTTTGTTGCTCCCAGACATGCACTGTGTGTTCTTCACTTGCCAGATTTTCAGGCTGAATAAGATTTAGCAGCGAGGCTGAAGCGGAAACCATGGTTTCTCCTTTCTCACCGTCACAGTAATCAAGGCATAACTTACGCAGTGTTTCTTCCAGTTCGCCAGTGTTTGTTCCGATAACCTGGGCGCCAAGCGTCGTTCGTGCATATTCAGTTAGTGATTGTTGCAACTCATCCTGGCTGTAGTCTGCCATTACCTCATGGTGACAGTTGTGGCGGAATGCCGGACGTTCAACACATGTCAGTGGTTTGCTGCGGCCCAGCTTATCGGCGATGTTTTGCACAAATGTATCACGGTTGGTCACTGCGCCTTGCTTTGTATTTGATTGTGATGCCGACATTATGATTCCCCCATGTTCTTTTCTCTGTTAGCAAACCAGCTCCGGAATGACTCACCGTCCGGACTAGGCAGATCACGTGCTTCATTCCATGGACGGATAGCCCCGATATTGATCGGCATCTTGCCGTCGCGGATGATGCTACCGGCGACTTTTGCCCCGACCTTAATGCTGCTGTCCCACAGAGCCGGTTTGGCGTTAACAAAGTTAAATGCTCCGACTGTAACGCGTTCAGAGAGCGGGGTGAGTTTTTCCTCTGCCATTTTTTCTCTGTGCTTCATTAGCAGGTCGGACAGCGGGATCTTAACCGGACAGACATCATGGCAGGCACGACACAGGCTGCAGGCATACGGCAGATCTTTAAAGTCGTCGTAGCCACCCAGCAGCGGAGAAAGTACAGCGCCGATAGGGCCAGAATAGATAGAGCCATAGGACTGACCGCCGATATGACGGTAGGCCGGGCAGGTATTCACGCAGGCGGCGCAACGCACGCAGCGCAGGATATCTTTAAAATCGGAACCCAGGATATCAGAGCGGCCGTTGTCGACGATAACCAGATGGAACTCCTCCGGTCCGTCACAGTGTTCGTCCTCGCGGGGGCCGGTCAGAGCGGTAACATAACCGGTCAGCGGGATACCCACCGCGCTGCGGCAAAGCAGGCTGATAACAATATCCAGCTCTTCAAAGGTGGGAACAATACGCTCCATGCCCATCACCGCGATATGGGTTTTCGGCAGGCTGGTGGCAAGGCGTGCGTTCCCTTCATTGGTGACCAGAGCGACGGTGCCGGATTCCGCCACAGCAAAGTTACAGCCAGTGATACCGATATCGGCCTGCAGGAAATCCTGCCGGATATAGTCGCGTACAAAGCGGGTCATCTCTTCCGGATCGTCACTGCCCTGATAGTTCAGCTTGTCTTTGAAAATATCTTTAATCTGGGTGCGGTTTTTATGCAGCGCCGGAACTACGATATGCGATGGCGGATCGCAGTCATCCACCTGCAGGATATATTCGCCCAGGTCGGTTTCCACCACTTCACAATTGTTGCGCTGGATTACCTTGTTAAGGCCGATCTCTTCGGTCACCATGGACTTGGATTTTACGACCTTCTTTGCCTTCTTTTCCTGAACGATACCTTCGATGTAACTGGTCGCCTCTTCGGCGGTCCGGGCAAAAAATACTTTGCCACCGTTGGCAGCAACCTTCTCGCTCAACTGATGGAGGTAATAATCCAGATTCTCCAGAACATGGTTACGGATATCTTCTCCCATGTCGCGCCACTGTTCCCAGTTTCCCAGTTTGTCGGCGGCGATCTGGCGGTTGGTAAACATCCGCTCCTGCGCGTTTGCCACCGAGTGACGCATAAACTCGTCCTGCATTTTGACCTTGATACGCTGTTTAAAGCCAAGGTCGCTGGTTTTCATCGACATAATAATCTCTCCTAACGGCTTAGCAGCACATCGACGATATGCATTACTTTGACAGGCTTGCCTTCACGGCTGAGACGGCCGGCAATATTGATCAGACAACTGATATCCGCACCAATCAGGTATTCAGGATTTACTTCACTGATATGGCGTACTTTTTCTTTTACCATCTCACCGGAGATTTCAGACATCTTCACCGAAAAAGTACCGCCAAATCCGCAACAGGTTTCCTGGTTTTTAATTGGTAACAGTTCCAGTCCTTCAACATTCGCCAGCAGTTTCAGTGGTTCTTCACGCACACCCAGTTTGCGGATCAGACTACATGAAGGATGGTACACCGCGCGGCCTGGCAGGCGGGCGCCAATATCACTGAGGCCCAGTTCGTTCACGATAAACTGAGTCAGTTCAAACAGACGGTCGGCGATGACCTGTGCACGCTGAGCCCATTCAGGTTCATCAGCCAGATATTGCGGATATTTCTTGATGGAGGCGGCGCAGGAGCCAGCAGGTGTGATGATAGGGAAGTCATTCACCTCAAAAGCCTCAATCAGCTTTTTCATTGCGGGTTTGCTCTGCTCAATGTAGCCACTGTTCAGCGAAGGCTGACCACAGCAGCCCTGCTCACGTGGAAATATCACCTCACAGCCAAGTTGCTCCAGCAACAGGATCGTTTTTTTGGCAACTTCAGACTTAATGGCGTCACCCAGGCAGGTGACAAAAAAGTTTACCTTCATAGTATTGCTCCGGTGGTATGGCGCTGTTTATCAGGCCGTCCCTCGTAGAGGGTTGTAATTGTTATCAGGTGTGCTTTTGTGCTTAGAGATATTTTAGGTAGCGGGTTTGTGTGAGGCTACTGTTGGATTTGTTAGTAGTGATTGTTCAACTGCCGAAACTGTGACTCTGTCCGTTTATCGCACAGTCAGTAAAAGGCCTTTTTCTACTATTTTTCAGTTTGTTAATACTCTCTGTACTGTCTGTGTAACTGTTGATTGGTTCGCTTGTGGAAACAATAAAGTTCCTATTGGAATCATTTTGGTGATGGTTTTGAAGCCTAGCTGACGGGTAAACCGCTAATTTCTGTGTGATCTGAGTCGGTGGTTTAACTACAAAGTAGTAACGTTAATTTTGATGTAAAGGATGACGAAGCTTACGTATTTCGTCTAATTCCCTTTAGATACCTGATGAGATCTGATTAATTAATAAAAGCAAATGATTAACCGGAAACAGACCGACAATGACGAAGCATTATTTGGTTTTAGATTTTGGTGGCAGTGCAGTGAAATGCGCTGTTATGACGGAATGCGCTGAAATGCTTGAGCATTTCTCCCTACCCAGTCAGGCGCAAAGCTATCAGGACTGGCTGGATGGTTTTACTCCATATTTTGAAAAGTATAACCAGGAGTACGCTTTTTCAGGTATCGCAATCAGTACCTGTGGAGCGGTGGATGTGGAGAGCGGAGTAATAGGCGGAGCCAGTTCTTTGCCGTACATTCATGGCTTTGATGTAAGAGCTTTGTATAAGAAACAATTTGGTATTCCGGTTGAGCTGGAAAATGATGCCTGCTGTGCGGCGCTGGCGGAAGCCTGGTTAGGTGCAGGTAAATCGTCAGGCCATTTCTGCACAGTGGTGATAGGCTCAGGAATTGGCGGAGCTATCGTAACCGGTAAAAAAGTTCAGAAAGGGCATAACCTGCATGGCGGTGAGTTTGGCTTTGCGATTACTGAGTTTCAAAACGGCAAGCCGGTTATCTGGGGTAATCTTGCCTCCACCAAAGCCCTGGTGAAATCTGTCGCTTCAGCTCTGAATTTTGATGAAAATAAGCTTAATGGCCGGACGGTATTTGAGATGGCAGATGCGGGTAATGATATTGTCCGTAAGCTTATTGATGACTGGTATCTCAAGCTGGCTACCGGTATGTACAATATTCAGTATCATGTCGATCCTGAACTGATTCTGATTGGCGGAGCCGTTAGCAGGCGAGAAGGCTTTATCGACAGAATTAATGAAAAACTGGATGGTATTTTGCAGTCTATACCGATTCCCACTATTCGCCCCCGGCTGCGGGTGTCTAAATTCGGCAACGATGCAAATCTTATTGGTGCACTGAGGCACTATCTAAACCGACAGGAGCAGTAAAATGACAGTATATCAATTTCCGCAAGGCTTCCTGTGGGGAGCGGCTGCCTCAGGCATTCAGACCGAAGGTGTCACCAATAAAGCGAACCCGTCTATCTGGGAGCTTTGGCATAAGGAGTCTCCTGAGCGTTTTTTCCGGGGAATAGGATCTCAGGTGGTCACGGACACTTACAACCGTTATCAGGAAGATGTGCAGTTGATGAAGCAGGTTGGATTTAACTCCTTCCGTACTTCTATTCAGTGGTCTCGCCTGATCAAAAATTTTGAAACCGGAGAAGTCTGCCCGGATGCCGTAGTGTTTTACAACAACTATCTGGATGAGATGATAGCTAATGGCATCGAGCCGATGATCAACCTTTATCACTTTGATATGCCGGCTGAACTGCAGCAAAAGTTTGGCGGGTTTGAGTCGAAAAAAGTGGTCGATCTCTACGTGGATTATGCGGTGAAAGCCTTTCAGTTATTTGGTCATAAGGTGAAGTACTGGATCACCTTTAATGAGCCGATTGTTCCGGTTGAAGGGGGGTACCTCTACGACTTCCATTACCCCTGCAAAAAAGATGGAAAGCTGGCGGTTCAGGTTGGTTATAACATTATGCTTGCCCATGCCAAAGCCGTTCATGCCTTTCAGAAACTTGGGCTGGAAAACAGCCAGATTGGTGTGGTGCTAAACCTTACGCCGTCTTATACCCGAAGTGACAGCGAAGCCGATCAGAAAGCTGCCTGGTATGCAGATCTTCTGTTTAACCGGAGCTTCCTTGATCCTATGGTGAAAAATGACATACCCCAGGAATTATGTGAAGTGCTGAAAGAGCAGGGGGTAACTCCGGAAACTACCGAAGAAGAGCTACAAACTATTACCTCAGCGAAAATTGGTTTTCTTGGCGTAAATTATTATGTACCGCGCCGGGTAAAAGCCCGTGAGGCGGAATATGAGCTGGATTACTTTACACCGGAAGTCTACTTCGAAAACTATCTGAATCCGGAAGGCCGGTTTAACCCGTACCGCGACAACAATGAAATTCTGCCAACGGCGATTTACGATATAGCAACCAATGTGAAGAAGAACTATGGCAATATTCCATGGTTTCTGGCTGAAATCGGCATTGCTATGGATGAAGCCTCGGAAGGGGAGCCGGATGGAAATGGGGTGATTGATGACTCCTTCCGCACCGAATTGATGAAGGAGCATCTGGCTCAGTTACACAGGGCCATAGAAGAGGGAGCCAACTGTTTTGGTGTTCACCAGTGGACCTTTATTGATAACTGGTCGTGGATAAACTCCTTTAAGCGTCGCTATGGTTTCTATCGTTTGGATCTGGATAGTGGAAATCGCATCCCTAAAAAACATGGGTTATGGTTTAGGGAGCTGGCCCGGACAGGGAAGTTTAGATAACGGGATCTCAGCAGACTGAATTTTACTACCTGATAGATAGCTGCCCTTCCTCAGGACAGCAACAACTCATCCGTTATCGGCTGATAACTGCTTGCAGCTTCAATCAGTGAATCTGCTGTCAGGGCTTTAGCTCCATAAACTTCAAAGCGTTTCCTGTACTTTTCGATGGCTCTTTTAGCCAGCATATCGAAATCTCCGTCGCCTGAGAGCAGTATGATTTTGTCCACGTCTTCACGCATTGCCGTTTCAATGACATCAATGGCAATGCCCACATCCCAGTCACCTTTGGCGCTGCCATCAAAGCGCTGAATAAAAGGCTTAAGTTTTACCTGAAATCCTATCCCGCGAAGTATGTGGTGAAATTGCCTCTGCTTTTCGTTGTTGCTGGCGATTGCGTAGGCATTTGCCAGAACGACCTGATTTCCCTGCGTTGCTTTGCGCCAGAAAGCGTTGTAATCAAAGTGTTTTCCAAACGCATCGCGTGTGGTGTAGTAGATATTCTGGACATCAACGAAGATGGCAATGTTTTCCATTTGGTTTTCCCGTTGGTGGATTGTTAGCTCATACGGCATGAGCCAGGTCAATGTATGCGATGCATAGGCTACTTTCAACAAAAACAGAAAGCTTGCGGTGGATAACTGGATTATTCTCGCTTCGCCGCAATCTGGGCTGTGTATCCAAGCTCCAGGTTGCGTATTACCCCAACCCATCACTGATTCTGAGTAACACGATCACGCCCATTTTGGCTGCCCGAACACGAGCACACCCAGGTAAAAGGTTTATCGAATAACCAGATAAGCGCCAGCAAACAACAGAGCAAGACCTATCATCCTGTTTATTTCGAGACCTCGTGGAATGGTGCCAAAAGCACCTAAATAATCAATAACTACCCCAGCCAAAAGTTGGCCTACTATGATTAATGTTATAGCAGATACCGCTCCCAACTTTGGAATGGTATGACTAACGGTTAGAAACAGCACCAGACCAAACCCGCCGCAACACAACATGTACCACGGCAACTCTCGCCATTGGGTGATATCTTCTCCTCGTCTGGAAACCAGAAGAATAAGCGACGCAACTAATCCACCAAAATGCACAATAACACTACTGGCAGCCCCACCAATTCGCTGAGACATTGCACCAGCGATAGGTGTCTGTGTACCAACAGCAACCCCACCAAGGAGGCCAATTGTTATCGTTATTAGCATCTCAATCATAATGACACTCCTCATCAATCGATACGTTTGTAATTGAGAGAAAGGTTAAAATAATCGATTTATGAATTGAAATGGTTTAAATTCATTGCATCTATTCCTTGAAAGAATACATGACCAGAAACTGCTTATGTCTTTAGAAAAACTAGCCCGCCTCGATTTAAATTTACTGGTTTGTCTGCACGTTCTGCTGGAACACAACAGTGTTAGTAAAGCAGCTGAACATCTCAACCTGAGTCAATCTGCCGTCAGCAAAAGTTTGGCCAGACTGAGGGAGCTGTTTGATGATCCCCTACTGGAGCGGTCAGGCTATGGAATGGAGCCAACAACAAGGGCTAAACAAATTCATCCAGATTTAGTTAACCTGTTATTTGATATAGAAAAGCTTACTGCCCCAAATTGGTTTGAACCACAGCATAGCTCCAGATGTTTTAAAGTGGCAGTGGTTGAGAGTATTTATCCGCTCATGTTTCCTCGGTTCATCGGTGAAGCACTTTCTCAAGCTCCGAAAATAACGATCGATACCTGTAACTGGGATTCTGGCACATTCGAACAATTATTGAGGGGGGAATTAGACTTCGCTATTACTGGTAAACAACAGCACCCCAGAGATGCAGAGAGAACTCTGCAACCACCAAAGGGCATTGCTACTTACGAACTCTTTCAGGATCAGCTCTGCTGCATAGTGAACCCGAAGCATTTTAGTTCAGAGGATAAATGGGAGTTAGAAGCCTATCTGTCACACAGGCATATAGTAACCAAATACTATAAGAATGAACGTTGGCTGCTGGATGTTAAGTTAGCCGAGATGGAATTTAAACGAGACGTTGCTATCTACGTACCTGACTTTAACAGCGCAGCAGAATTATGTTGTCATACAAACCTGATACTCACAGTTCCAAGTCTTTATGCTAAACATATAGCGAAGAAATTTGACCTGAAGGTTGTGCCGTTACCTTTTAGCATTGCCCCCTTATCTTATACGCTGTTCTACCATGAAAGCAGGGAGAATGATCTGGCACACCAGTGGCTGAAGCAACTGATAACGTCCCGCTGTTCAGAGCTAAAGCTATCTGACCACCAGCCTTGCCGATGACCGTTATCGACTACTTTTCTGATTATTACGGTAAACCACCCAACTGGGACCAGGAGCTGAGCCAGTAACTTCTATGCCATAGCCACCGGGCCATGGGAGTGTGCCAGTGCCCGGCGTACCCATGCTTTTTCATGGAAGTAGTAAGCGAAAGAGTTAATGCTTGGCTCAATCGCGGCGACCATTCCGCCGATAAAGGCATCACCTGTGATGATAAAGGTAACTAAAAACGCTACGCTAAAATGAACCACTGCAAAGCTGGCTGTTTTCACTTTTGTGTTAGCCCCGTTTTTGTTTAGAAACGGTACCCATTGCCACACTTTCTCGTGGAAGTAAAAGGCCACTGTGTTGATTGACGGCTCAATCATTGCAATTAAACTGCTGATTAAAATGTCACCTGTTAATGCATAAGCGACTGCTGTAGCGATAGAAAAATGTATGACTGCAAATGTGATTGTTTTGATCATGAGCTTATCTCCCTAACCATTTCTGCGTTGCTATAAATATTATTGAGAATCATTCGCATTTGGTCAAGGTGAAATTTGCTACTTTTTTAGTTGGTGCAGGAGAGTAACAAGATCTCATACTAATGGCTCAGTTAACTGGATGTGCTATAACAATAAATTATCAAATTCATCACTAATAATAATTTCTAGCGATATCAATAAACGAGTATTGTGGGTGCCTGATTAATTATCACCATCCTAAGCACAAGGCGAGATATGAAATTTCTGCACACTATGGTTCGCGTAGGCGATCTGGAAAAATCTATTGAATTTTACACCAAAGTACTTGGTATGAGCATTCTGGATAAATTTGAAAACCCTGAATACCGTTACTCACTGGTATTTGTCGGTTATGAAGATCAGTCAGTAACGCTGGAGCTGACATATAACTGGGATACTGATGAATACGACCTTGGTAATGGGTTTGGTCACCTTGCTCTGGGTGTAGAAGATATTTACGCTACCTGCGACAAAATTAAAGCGCTTGGTGGAAAAGTTACCCGCGAGCCAGGCCCAATGAAAGGCGGCACAACTCATATTGCATTTGTAACCGACCCAGATGGTTATCAAATTGAACTCATTCAAATGAATAAGTGATTGAGGGGATTACAGAATGGAAAAAGCACTTTTTCAGCCTATTAAATTAGGCAACCTTCACCTGCAAAACCGGATTGTTATGCCGCCAATGACCCGCTCACGTGCAAGCCAACCTGGCAACATAGCGAATGACATGATGGCGGAGTACTATGCACAGCGCGCAACCGCTGGTCTTATTGTCGCTGAAGGTACGCAGATTTCTCAGTCAGGTCAGGGTTATGCGTGGACTCCGGGTATTTATACTAAGGAGCAGATCGCGGGCTGGAAAAAAGTTACAGAGGCGGTACACGCAAAAAACGGCGTTATCTTTGCCCAACTTTGGCATGTGGGCCGTGTTACTCATCCGGATAACATTGGTGGTCAACAACCGATTTCTTCCTCTGCACTTAAAGCAGAAAACGTGAAAGTGTTTATTGATAACGGTACTGACGAGCCAGGTTTTGTGGATGTTGTAGAGCCACGAGCTATGAACAGAGAGGAAATTAAAAACGTTGTTGCCGAATATCGTCAGGCAGCACTGAATGCCATAGAGGCCGGTTTTGATGGAATAGAACTTCATGCTGCAAATGGCTATCTGATAAACCAGTTTATCGACTCAGAAGCTAACAATCGTACCGATGAGTACGGAGGCTCTGTAGAAAACCGGCTGCGCTTTCTTGCTGAGGTGGTTGAAGCAATGATTGATGCTATCGGTGCAGAGCGTGTTGGTGTCCGCCTGGCTCCGTTTACTTCTCTGAATGGCACAGTGGATAAAACTCCGCTTGAGACCTATACCGCAGCAGCAGAATTGCTAAACAAACTTGATGTGGTTTACATGCATATCGCTGAGGTAGATTGGGAAGATGCACCAGAAACCCCGGCTGAATTTAAGCCTGCGGTACGTGAAGCGTATAAAGGTACTATCATCTATGCCGGTAAATACGACAGTGAAAAAGCGGAAAAAACCATTACTGACGGTTTAGCGGATATGATTGGCTTTGGTCGTCCGTTTGTCTCTAACCCGGATTTACCAAGCCGTATTAAAAATGGCTACCCGCTGGCAGATCACGATCCTGCGACACTGTTTGGTGGAGCAGAAAAAGGCCTTCTGGATTATCCTGAATATCAGGGAAGTTAATTTCTGGTCCGTCGCCACCATTTATAAACCTCTTCCACAACCAGCAGGCTGGATGCGATCATCATCAGCTCACCGATCTGAGTCCATGAAATAGGCTGGATTTCCAGTACTGTGCTCAGACCGGGTGTGTAAAGTGAGATGATATGAACCAGCAGCGCACCGGGAACGGCGAACATTAAAAATGGATTGGCATTAATGGGCTGAGAGAAGAGTGACTGAGTTTCTGAGCGGGCATTTAGCGCACGGATATTACCGAACAGAACCATCAGCATCAGAGTCAGATTTCTGGCCATTTCCACAGACTCACCGGACTGGAGCGTCAGGTAGTAACTGACAAACGCCAGTATGCCCATGACTGCACCGGAGACCAGAATGTGCTCGACCAGTTTGCGGTCAAAGACAGGTTCAGCGGGATCCCGTGGTCGGCAAGAAAGCTCATCCCCTTCTTTGGGCTCAAAGGCGAGCGCCACATCCTGAAGGCCATTGGCGATAAGGTTGAGCCATAATAGCTGGACTGCAGTCATCGGCATTGGCAGTCCGGCGAGAACGGTGAGGAAGAAGAGCAGGATTGCAGAAAAACCGGTTGCGACAAGAAGCGCTATCACTTTGCGAATATTGTTATAAACCACCCGGCCCTGCTCGATACCGGAGACAATGGAGGCAAAGTTATCGTCAGTGATGATCAGATCGGCGGTTTCTTTGGCAACATCCGTCCCCCGTTTACCCATGGCAATACCTGTGTTGGCGCGGCGCATGGCGGGCGCATCGTTTACCCCGTCCCCGGTCACGGCGACAAAGTGATTCTGGCGCATAAAGCTGTCGACAATAAGCTCTTTTTGCTGTGGTTCGATACGGGCAAATACCCTGGCATTGCGGATCAATGCATCGGTTTCAGCAAGGCCTTTACCGGCTACCTGATGCAGCATAGGCCCGGTAACGACCTCGGCGTCTTCCTGACACAGGCCCAGCTCCAGTGCGATGGATTTTGCCGTTGCGGGGTGGTCGCCCGTTACCATGGCAACCTCGATACCGGCAGAGCGGCAGTGAGAAATCGCAGCGAAGGCTTCCTGACGCACAGGATCGATCATGGCAACCATGCCCAGAAAACACATCTCTTCTAACTGGTGATGTTCTTTTTCTATGATTTCCCGTTTTGCCAGCGCAATCAGACGGTATCCCTGTTTCGCCAGTGACTCAAACTGCTCTTCAATCCGCTTGTGATCGATATCTACCAGTCCTTCTGCGGTTGCCATCTGGTGACACATGCTCAGCATTTTCTCCGGGCTGCCTTTAGCGTAAAGCCAGTGCGTATCGCCATCATAGTTTACGCTGCCGCTGTAGGCTTTTTCCGGTTCATAGGGGATAAGCTCAAGCTGAGTCTGCTGCCTGCGCAGTTCAGTAATCGACATTCCCAGTTTTTTTGCCAGCACCAGAAAAGCGATATCGACAATATCACCATTGGAAACCCATTCACCGCCGGCATAGTTTAGGTGGCTTTCGTTGGCGAGAACGCCTGCAATGCACAGTTCCTGTAGCTGTTGCAGTTCATTGTGACCGCGAACTTCGCCTCCCGGAGCGACCCCTTCGCCCGTAGTATGGAATACTTTTCCGTCCGGCAGAACCACCTGACGAATGGTCAGCTCATTCACCGTCAGGGTGCCGGTTTTATCTGAGCAGATAAAGGTGCAGGAGCCCAGGGCTTCTACCGCAACCAGTTTGCGGATGATCACGCTGTTTTTCGCCATCCGGCGCATACCGATAGCCAGTGCAACCGTCAGGGCTACCGGAAGACCTTCAGGGATCACGGACACTGCCAGTCCGACCGTCATCAGCACAATGGCTTTGGCGTCATAACCGCCTTTTAGCAGCATCATCACGGTAAGTGCCAGAATGGCAACAAAGATCCCGCCCGCTACCTGATAGGTAAAGTGCTTGATACGGATCATCAAAGGCGGCTCGGAGGTGCGCTCCTGAGTAACCTGACTGGCAATTTTGCCTATCTCAGTATCGGTTGCGGTGGCGGTCACCATAGCTTGGGCCCGGCCGTGAGTCACTATGCTGCTGGCGAAACACTGATTAATCCGGTCCGACAGCGGGGCATCTTCAGCCACTTTAGCCAGAGCATTTTTACTGACCGCCAGCGACTCACCGGTGAGCAGAGATTCGTCCACTGCCAGATTATGGCTACTCAGTAACCGCACATCGGCGGGGACCTTATCGCCGGAAGAGAGCAGCACCAGATCACCCGGCACCACTTCTTCCACATCTATGGTCAGCCCCATGCCATCGCGGATCACATGGGTTTCACCTTTCACCATGTTCTTCAATGCAGCCGCAGAGCGCTGGGCTGAGTATTCCTGAATGGTGCCGATAATGGCATTGAGAACCAGTACTGCCAGAATAAATACAGCGCCTGAATATTCGTGCAGGAAGAAAGAGACCACGGCCGCGATAAACAGAATATAGATAAAGGGGCTGAGAAACTGACGCAGAAAAATAAGCACAGGCCCGGCCATCGGAGGCTCGGGGAGTTTATTGCGTCCGTACTGTTCAAGTCGTTTCGCTGCTTCCTGCTGCGTTAGTCCGGCATAGGGCTCGTTATCCGGAGCAGAGGACTCAGTTGTTCTGTTTATTGAGTCTGCTGCCATGTTTCGTGTCTCTGGCTAGTGGAAAATTTGTGGGGATCCTTTTGTAATAATAGAAGCTTTTCTTGTTTGTTTCTTAGTCTTGCCCGTGTACCATTCGATAAATTATGCAGAGTTTTTGTATTCCGGAGATTTCATTTCGTGACCAGCAGTGTTCGCAACATCAATCAGCAGTTTTGGAGCAGCAGTCATATTTCTCATCTGACTGTCCGGACAACATACGAAAGCACCCAGGGTTATAAAGCGCATAGTCACCCTGAATTATCCATAGGAATTATAAAATCCGGCGGTACCTGCTTAACACTGAATGATCAGAAGATTCTGTTAAATCAGGGGGACACTATTCTGATTGAGCCGCATAAGGTTCATGCCTGTAATCCGGTCAATGGCATTCCCCGCAGTTATCATATGCTCTATGTAGATAACGCATGGTGCTGTGAACTGCTGTCAGCATTATACGGTGATGAAGTCAGCCAGTTTCAGTGTGATCAGGAGATTCACACCGATAGGGAGCTAACCGCAAAGCTATCTGAACTGGTGGATGCGCTGGTGGAGCAGGAAACTTCGTCTCTGATCTCGGAAATAGATGCACTTCTTTTCAGGCTGGTAAGTAATTACTGCTCGCCGGTGGTAGTGGAAGAGGATGATAGTGAACTGGCTTTCCGTGTGAAAGAGCGGCTACTGGCTGATATGGCTAATCCGCCTTCCATCGATGAGCTTTCCGTGCAGCTGGAGCGGCCAAAAGAGTCGGTAATTCGCAGTTTTAAGCGCCGTTTTGGCATTACGCCAAAGTCTTTTCTTAATAACAACCGTATTGAAAAAGCCAAGTACCTGTTGAAGTGTGGCATGAGCATTGTGGATGTTGCCAATGAAGTTGGTTACTCAGATCAAAGCCAGTTTCACCGTGCTTTTGTCAGCTATACCGCATCGACACCAGGGCAATATCAGCAGGTGGCGTCAATTTCCGACAATAATTCATAGCTGGATTTGCCTATAGTCGCGTCATTGTCCGACTATAGGTAAATTTTCATGCTAGTTTCTACTCTTTTCCCGGTGGCCTTTCCTGCGCTTGCGCTCGCTCATTTTGTGGCACTGTTAAGTCCCGGCCAGGACTTCTTTCTTATTGTTGCCCACTCAATCCGCCACAGGCTTAAAGGCAGTCGCTATATCTGCCTGGGTGTTGCATTGGGAAATGCGGTTTATATTGCCGTTGCGATTCTGGGCTGGACCAGTATCCGGGATAACCCGGTGATCTTTTCTGTCGTTGAAGTTATGGGCGCCATTTATCTGCTGTGGATTGGTTCGCGGCTGTTGAAAAGTCAGAAGAGTGAAGGCATTCCAACTGCTGAACAGGCAAAAATTCCGTCTGTGACGAAACAGCTTTTGCTTGGCATCAACTCCGCGTTACTTAATCCGAAAAACGCTCTGTTTTACATGTCCCTGATGACGGTAATTTTGGGCAGCGAAGTGACGCTTACTCAGCAGATGGCTTGCGGAGTATGGATGTTTTTTGCGGTATTGCTGTGGGATCTTCTGGTTGCCGCTCTGATTGGACAGCCGAATGTACAGAGCTACCTTCAGCGCAGCATCCATATTATAGAACGGGGGGCCGGAGTGGTTCTGATTGTGTTTGGGGTGGGGCTTTTTGTTTAATGCGTTTGAAAACGAGAGACAGTGTCTCTCGAATTAAATTATATGGGTTATCGGATCCTGATAACCCATAATTTGTATACTTTGTCCTGTTCGGTTTGTAACGAAACAGGATTTTAGGCATCATCAGCAGTTACTTATCATATTGAACGCTACCCTCGTTTCTGAGCGTCAATTATGGATTATCACGCTTTGTTTTTTTGGAACCACTATGAATCGAGAGTTATTTAGAGCCCATCTTGCCGTATTAACGGCTGTTGTTGTCTGGGCGACATCCTTTATTGCCTTAAAAGTTGCTGTTGGTGAAGTTGCTCCTATGGTGGTGGTCTTTTTGCGGATGGCTGTTGGTTCACTGGCTTTTCTTGCCGCCTGGCCATGGATTCGTCACGGAATAAATTATCAGGCCGGGGACTGGAAACTATTGGGCGGTATGGCGCTGTTTGAGCCCTGCTTCTATTTTATTTTCGAGGCTCAGGCGATACGTTTTACCAGTGCCGGTCAGGCCGGAATGATAACGTCGATGTTGCCTTTAATGGTTGCTGTTGCCGCTTATTTTCTTTTAAAAGAGCGCAACACGCCACGCCAGTGGGCAGGACTTTTTATTGCGGTGATTGGCGTGGTATGGATGACACTTTCCGGAACAGAAAGTGAGCAGGCACCAAATCCGGTGTTAGGCAATTTGCTGGAGTTTGGAGCTATGGTGATGGCTGTGGGTTATACGCTGCTGATTAAGCATTTAATTCAGCGCTATTCGGCGTTTGTCTTAACCGCGATTCAGAGCTTTGTGGGTACGGTTTTCTTTTTACCGCTGGCACTGGCTTCTGGCTGGCCTGCTGATATTTCAGTCAGCGCTATTGGCAGCATTATCTATCTGGGGCTGGTCGTCTCTCTGGGCGGATACGGTCTGTACAACTATTCACTTTCCCATATTAAAGCCTCAACTTCGGCGGGCTATATTAATCTGATTCCCGCTTTTACCCTGGTCTTCTCCATGCTGCTGCTGGGTGAGCGTTTGGTTACAACTCAATGGATCGCGATTGGAATTATCTTCTTCGGGGTTATTTTAAGTCAGGATCGAGCGCCGCAAACACCGGAAGAGGTGGCTTCAGCTTAATTAATTTGTTTCGACTCAATAATTTTAATTGCTATTTGCTGCATACTATTGAAATATTTTTCAGTGGCTGTAAACACTATGCTTATAGAAGATCTTCAGGTTGTACTCAAGGTAGCCGAGCTCAACTCCATAACCCATGCTGCTGTTAAGCTTGATATCAGTACGCCAACAGCAAGCAACGCAATAAAAAGAGTGGAAAAAACGCTGGGTGTGGAGTTGTTTGTCCGCACCACCAGAAGTATCCGTCTGTCTAATGCCGGTGAAAGATACATCCGTAAGTGTGAAGAAGCTTTACATCTGTTAGAGCAGGCTAACAAGCAACTAAAAAACGATGAAGATGTGATTGATGGTGATCTCAGAATATCGGTTTCATCTGATCTTGGCAGGAATCTGGTTGCTCCCTGGTTAAATGAGTTTTTATCTGTTCATCCCGATCTGGGGGTACGCTTTTGTCTCAGCGACAGTGTAAAAGACTTTTATCAGGAGCCCATTGATGCGGCTCTGAGGTACATACCTGAAGGCTCACTTGATGAGTCCTATTTTTACGGAAATAAAGTATGCGATGTGCCCCATCTGCTTTGTGCCTCTCCTGAGTATCTGGAAAAACATGGCACACCTCAGAGCCCTGATGATTTGAGTGAGCACAATGGCCTGTTCTATCAGCTTTATGATGTGCCGCATGATGTCTGGATATTTGAGAAAGATAATAAGAAATATAAGGTTAAGATAAGCAGCAAACACTTAGCGAACGATGGTGATCTGGTAAGAAGGTGGTGTGTCGCCGGGCAGGGTCTGGCAATTAAATCGTGCCTTGATGTTTCTGACGAGCTATTGTCCGGGAAACTGGTTAATGTTATGCCCGACTTCAAGCCTGTTTCCACAGAATTATGGCTGGTTTCACCAAGCCGGCAATCCATAACACCCGCTGTTAAGTATTTTGGTGAAATGGTTAAAACAAAGTGCGGCAATATTATTACCGAGCTGCATGAAAAAGGTATGGTATAAAGTAAAGCGAAATAGCTCCGGCACTGGGAGCAGAGCTATTTCGCTTATTTGCTTTTAAGCAAATTCGTCTTTGCCTTCAATGAGTGCGTGGTGGCTGATAGAGCCTGCGCTACGAGCATTCAGATGAGGGACATACTCAGGATCGTTCATAAAATCAATTGCAGCCTGGCGAGAAGGCCACTCAATAATAATTCTCAGGCCGGGGTTAGCGCCTTCACCTTCCAAACGCTCATGAGATGGCGTACGGGCAAGGAACTTACCACCATAGCGGTTCGCCACTCTATTTGATGGTTCCAGATAGTCTGGGATCCAATCTTCGCTTGTAGGAGTAACTTCAAGTACTGAGTAATAGGTAGACATAATAGGTTCCTTGTTTAAGCCGGGATAAATTTCGTTGTGGTGGAGAAGTATAATTAGCCCGAGGAAATAGAAAACACAGCAAAATGAAAATGACTATTAAAAATATTTAAATAATCCTGACTATTAAATTTCTTTTAATAGTTTATTGAATTTTAAAGTGTGTGATGGATGAGTTTAGAGGAGTATTCTCTGCCGGAAATTAAACCAGACAATGAGAATATTTTGTTATGAAACAACCAAACGCAAATATCAGCCGCTTTCCCGTTCCTGAATTAGATAAGCTTCCGGAAGACTTAAAAGATGTCATGTTAACGGCTCAGGAAAAGATGGGCTTTATTCCCAATGTATATTCAGCATTAGCACATCGTCCGGGTGAGTTGCGTGGATTTCTGACTTATGTTCAGGCTCTTATGAACAAAGAAAGCGGCCTGACGGTTGCAGAAAAAGAAGCGATGATCCTTGCGTTCTCAGGTTATAACGGCTGTGTTTACTGCGTTCAGTCTCATGGTGCAAAACTAAGAGTCGACAGCGGAAATTCACAGGTATCTGATCAGGTTGCTATCAATTACCGTGAAGCTGACATCACACCACGTCAGAAGGCAATTATTGAGTTTGCCATGAAAGAGACTAAAACACCGGCAGAGATTGGTGAAGCTGATTTCGATGCTCTGAGAGAACACGGGCTGTCAGATGAAGATATCTGGGATGTTGCCGCTATCACGGCATTCTTCAACATGTCTAACCGTATGATGACCTTCCTTGCCGTACGCCCGGACGATGAGTTTTACATGATGGGTCGTAAATAAACCGCATTGTAGTAACAAGCATCGGTTCGTCTGTATTTAAAGCAAAAGCCCTCGATATTTATCGGGGGTTTTGTTTTTACAGAAATTATAAACTTGATGTGACAGGCTACTTTGGCTCCAGACTATTCCGCTATACTGAAGCTATCGGCTGAAATT
This sequence comes from Vibrio sp. JC009, assembly GCF_029016485.1. Lineage (NCBI taxonomy): Bacteria > Pseudomonadati > Pseudomonadota > Gammaproteobacteria > Vibrionales > Vibrionaceae > Vibrio > Vibrio sp. JC009. Next base: position 1,371,914 of record NZ_CP092107.1, read on the forward strand.
TTGCGGGTACGCTTGGTATGCTGAAAACCGGCTTTAAGAAAATCATCTGTTATGCCTGCTCGTGTCTGGCTCTGCTTTGCGTTGACAGCTCTTATTCTGATTCATCTGATTTGCGAATTGACACCTTTGTCATGGCGGCGGGAAAAGACAAAAACGCTCCGGCAAGCATATTCAGACAGAAATTATATAAGGAGCTGTTTAGGAGGCTCGATGTTCCCTTAGTGTTTAACTGGGGGATTCCTATCAAAAGAATCTCAGAGCTTGCTGAATCAGGAAAGATAGATGGCCAGGTTGCCCGTGTCTATGAGTATCAGGATACATACCCCTCTCAGCTCAGGGTAAATGTACCCATTTATAAGCAAAGTTTTATCGCCTACACGCTTAAGTCCAGAAACATTGAGCTCTTCGACGGCTGGAGAGGTTTGCAGGATACGTCTTATTTTGTTGAATACAGGCGAGGCGTGTTATTTGCTCAATTACATTTGTCGGATGTTATCTCTTCAGAACGGCTGAGCACGGTTACAACAGTAGAGCAAGGTCTGATGAAGCTAAAAGCGAAAAGGACCGATGTTTTTATTCACGCCAACCTTACCGCATGGAAAGAGTTGAGCTCCCCTCAGTTTAAAGATTCCATCATATCCAGTGCAGTTATGAGCTCCGCCTACATGTACCCCTATGTTCATAAAAGACACAAGGCACTGATACCTCGTATGGAGAGTGTCTTGCTGTCTATGAAAAGCGAGGGGCTGATCAAAAAGTATTGCATGGAAGCGTTTGGAGTCTCTGCTGCGCAGCTGTGTGAAGATATGGATTAGAAGGCTGCACACATTCAGTTTAATACAAATTTAACACATGCTGTTTGGCTTAACACCAAAGTAACATTGAGTAACCACCCTGATTACATGTACGTTTTATCGAGCAGTTCATTATTTGACCTGGTTGGCATTAATACAATTTAACCATGAAATGTATTGAATTGGCATTGAGGCTGATTTATACAGGGGTTATTAGGATGATGGTTGCACCACAATGGTTGTAGCGTAGGAAAGTTGGGGTTTAATCTAATGAGTGTTGTTTACAAAATTGAAACTCATAGCAAAGAGTGTGCACGTCAGATATCGGATTATATATTAGAGCGTGATGGGTGTTGCCTGGTTCACGGGTGGGCGATTATTACCGATTACAGTTTTACCAGTCAGAAATCGCTTGATTTAATGCCTTTGATATCATCTATCACAGACGAAATGAGTGAATATGATATTCACCGTTTTGAGTTCGTTAAGAAAATAGCGGCGTAAACGATTTTCGGCACCAGGTTCAGTGGTGCCGAATGTGTATGATTACGGACTATTTTGCCAAAGGCGCAAACTCTTGCGCGAATGTGTCAAAGGTACGGGCTGGTCTGCCCAGTACATTTTCAACATCATTGGTTACATAGTCATAACCGCCCTGAGCGAACCAGTCCAGAATCTCTGCAAGGTGCACCGCAAGCCACTCATTCATACCGGCTGACTTCATCGCTTCTTCAGCGGCTTCTTTTGGTACCGGAATGTACTGAATCTCTTTTCCGGCTTCTTTTGACAGAATTTCAGCCTGCTCTGCGAAAGTCAGCCCCTGTGGACCTGAAAGCAGGTAAGTCTGACCTTTATGGCCTGGTTCTGTTAGTGCCGCTACAGCTACACCGGCTACGTCGCGAATATCGACAACGCTCTGCTTAGCATCGCGCAGTGGCAGGAAAAACTGTCCCATATTTTTGATGGTTTCCAGACTGCCAAACAGATTCTGGTAGAAAGAGTTTGGCTGGATCAGGGTGTAATTCAGACCTGATTCTTTCACCATCTCATCGGTAACAGCGTGCACGCGGATAATTTCAGAGCCTGCATCTTTTGCAGCGCCCATTCCTGATAGCTTAACCAGGTGCTTTGCGTTACTTGCTTTCATGGCTGCCAGCACATTTTCAACCCACTTCTGATTGTCCTGATGGGCAACCATAGCAAGGTAAACCGAAGAGATGCCTTCCATAGCGTGTGTCAGAGAATTGGTGTCATCAAAGTTACCAATACGAATCTGATCGTCCGTCAGGCCAAGAGGAGCTGCACTTTGCGCGCTTCTTACCATTACGCTGAAGTCTGCGCCTTTTTCTTTTAGCTGTCTTACCACTTCAGAGCCTGTATTACCTGTTGCACCTAGAACCAGAATAGTCATGTTTTCACCTGTCATCATTGGGTTGTTTGCGTTCTGTAGGGCTACTATAATTCATCCCATAATAAATGATTAGATAGCTGTTGTGGGTTTTACTTTCCCAAATAAGGGATAATGGTGCTGAGTATGAAAGAGTTTGAAGGGTTACCAATTTTTGCCAAAGTTGTGGAGCTGGAGAGCTTTGCCGAAGCAGCAAGGCAGCTTAATCTGCCCACGACGACAGTAAGCCGTAAAATACAACAACTTGAAGCCGAGCTGGGCGGGAAGCTTTTAAACCGCACGACCCGCTCACTTTCGCTGACCGAGCTTGGCGAGAGGATACTGCCTAAGGCGATGCTGATTCAGGACACCCTTAAGGAGCTGCAGACCGAGGCTGAAGAGTTTTCATCCGAGCCGGTAGGTAAGCTCACCATTTCTGCCCCACGGGCCTTCTGTCAGGATTTGCTTGCGCCGCTACTTGCCCGTTTCAGAAAACGTTATCCTGGAATTAAAATTGAGCTGGATGCCACCAACCGCATTCAGGATCTGACTAAGAGCAGTATGGATTTTGCGTTTCGTATTGGAGAACTGTCAGACTCTTCTCTGATAGCATTTCCGCTGACCAGAGTTGATTACGAGCTGGTGGCGAGCCGTGAGTGGGCAGAGCAGCACAACCGGATAACACACCCCAAAGCGCTTATTCACTACTCCACAATAAGAAACCACGTAGAAGGCTATATACTTCCCTGGCATTTCAGCAAAGGTGATGAAAGCTACCTGCATCAGGCAGAAGCCGACCTGCTTTCCGACGATTTATATGTATCGCTCATGTATGCCAGAAGTGGTATAGGCCTGGGCTATCTGCCTGTCTCTCTGACAAAGGAGTACCTGCAAACCGGTGAGCTTGTCCCCCTGCTGCCGGAATGGAATAAGCAGGCCCCAACGGCATATCTTGTTTATCCCAACCGGACACACCTTCCTCAGAAGTCGAAGCTATTTATTGAATTTATTAAGGACAACCAGGGCTATTTTTGTGAAAAGCTGACATAGGGGGAAGCTTTGTTCACGGATGGGCGATTATTAAAAAATACTTAAAAGTATTTTCATCTCAGGCTATATTATCATTTAATGCTTAATAAAATATCTTATTTCCGTTCGCTTTTCATAGAAAAGAATGTTACTTAACTTAATCGAAGGAAATAAGAAAATGAGTCAATCAAAAGCAATTAGCCGTTTCCCAGTGCCAGCATTTGAAGAACTACCACAGGATTTACAAGATACATTTTTAGGTTTTAAAGAAAAACTAGGCTTTACACCAAACTTTATGAAAGCACTTGCTCACAGACCAGAAGAGCTAAGAGGTTTTCTAACCTATTATAATGCTCTTGTGGCAAAAGAGAGTGATACGCTAACGGCTGCTGAAAAAGAGATGGCAATCGTTGCACACTCAAGCTACAACGGCTGTAGCTACTGTGTACAATCGCACGGTGCAGTATTAAGAGTTGTGACTGAAAACCCACAAATTGCTGATCAGGTTGCTGTGAACTACCACGAAGCGGACATCACTGCCAGAGAGAAAGCGATCATTGATTTTTCTATGAAACTAACAACAGATTCTAGAAAAGTTGATGAAAATGACTATAAAGCTCTGGAAGAACACGGCCTGACCAGAGAGGACATTTGGGACCTTGCAGGTGTTGTGGGAATCTTTAACTTCTCAAACAGAATGATGAATTTCTTAGCTGTGAGACCTGATGACGAATTTTACTCAATGGGTCGTTAATTAAAATCAAAAAAAAAGATTACAAAATAAGTTGATAACAATAGCCTGCCATAACTGGTAGGCTTGATTCTTGCCCTATACAAACAAGGATATAATAATGGCTAATATTACTGTCGTGGCTTCAATTACAGCAAAAACTGACAAAGTTGATTTTGTTAAAGAAGAATTGCTAAAACTGCATCAGGCAACACACGCTAACGATGAAGGCTGTATTCAGTACGACTTGCATTTTAACAACGAAAATCCGGCTCACTTCGTTGTGTTTGAGATCTGGGAATCTGCTGAACTGCTGCAAAAACATGCTGAAGCAAAACACTTCCAGGATTTTGTTGCTGCAACTGACGGCGCATGTGAAGCCTTAATTGTTGACCAGCTAACACGCTTCGCTTGATAGACATAGAAGTTTTCAAAATAGCCCCGGCTTGCTAATTAGTGAGCCGGGGCTGTTTTTTTGTTTATTAAGAAAAAGCCAAAAGACAATTTTGATTTATATCTATAATCCTTTTGGGTTAATGAGAGTATTATTATAGCCTGGTTTTATGGTAAGCAGTCATGGCGGGGATTATGTTGGTTAAGCACGCAACACCTGAAATAGAAGAATCGTGGGAAAGATGTATTCAGCAATATAAGCTTGATACCGGCCAGCCACTTCTTCCGCCTCGTCTGACTGATACTGAAATTCGCCAGGCCAGACAGGAGTTTGATGAAGCCTTTCATATGGCAGCTCCCATCTTTGACAGATTAGTCGGAGCGGCGGAAAAGTCCCATCAGCGAATCCATACCACCGATATCAACGGTATAGTACTGCAAGAGTTTTCTGATTCAGACCGCAGTTACCGGATCAGAAAAGAAGAGCTGGATCTTGGCAGTGTGCTGAAAGAAGAGCAGGTTGGCACCAATGGTGTCGGAACCTGCCTTGCCACCGGTGACGGAATTACCATTTACGGAAAAGATCATTTCAATACCGCCTATCAGGGGCTTGTTTGCTCGTGCACTCCGCTTATCTCTCCTTTTGGTGAAGTTGCCGGTACGCTCAGCGTCTCTTCTCATACCGGTCTGGGTAACTCAGAACACGCAAGGATGCTGAAGCTGGCGAATGATGCTGCCACTGAGATAGAAGCGGCTATTTTCCGCAGTACCTTTAACCGCTATCATCTGCTGAATCTGGTGCACCAGAGTCACAGGCAAAGTGGGCAGTCAAATTCAATGATTGCCGTTAACGATTCTGGCTGGATAGTCGGAGTGACTTCTCCGGCCTTACCATTGCTAGGCGTATCACAGCGAAATGAACTTATTGGTCAGAGTCTTGCGTCTGTGCTGGGCTACTCTCTGGAAGATGTTTACAGAAGCCGCAGGCTTCTTCTTCAGAGTGAGGGCTGGTTTATTTCTCTTGAGAGTAAAACCAGCTCACCTGCTGCAAACCGTCCGTCAATAAAGCCAAAGCCGCAAAACTCGCCTCTCTACCAGGCCGCAGGCAGTGATTCTCACCTGAAACGAAATGCCGATATTTGCCACAGAGTCATCAATAAGAAGATCAATATTCTTCTGATGGGTGAAACCGGTACAGGTAAAGAGGTCTGGGCAAGAGCCATCCATGACAGCAGTGACCGAAGCCGTAATCCGTTTGTCACGCTTAACTGCGCCGCTATTCCGGAATCTCTGATTGAGAGTGAACTGTTTGGTTACAGCAGCGGCACTTTCACCGGCGGCCTGAAAAAAGGCAAAGTGGGTAAGATTGAAGCCAGTAACGGAGGCACTCTGTTTCTGGATGAAATTGGTGATATGCCACTGACGTTGCAGGCAAGACTGCTGCGTGTTCTGGCTGAAGGCGAGGTTACCCCTCTGGGCCAGCTTGAGCCGGTTAAGATTGATCTGAATGTTATCTGCGCAACTCACAGAAACCTGATGGATAAAGTTGAAGATGGCAGCTTCCGGGAAGATCTTTACTACCGGATCAGCGGTGTAAACCTGACGCTTTCGGCATTGCGTGAGCGTTCAGACCGGATTGATGTGATTAAAAAGGTGCTGGATGTTGTCAGCAACAGCGACGATGTTTCCATTGATGAGCATGCAATGGCAATGCTCAACAAATATCACTGGCCGGGAAATATCCGCCAGTTGAAAAACGTGCTGCACTTTGCCAACAGTATGCGAAATGGCAAGAAAATCCGAATTACCGACCTGCCTGAAGAAGTGTTCCCTGTCACTTCTGAGCAGAAGATGATCCTTCCGGTGAATCACTTTCAGCCAGAATCAGGTTCGGTTGATGATGAAAGAGAGGTGATTCTGAATGCGCTTGAAGAGCACCGCTGGGTTGTGCTCCGGGCTGCTGAGGCTCTGGGTATCAGCCGTTCCACTCTCCACCGTAAAATTAAGATGTATGATCTCAAAGCATGAGTTTAGAGAAGGTCAAAAATTTTTAAAAAAGGCGGTCGCAAATTGCAGACCGCCTCAATTTATCTAATCAGTTTACCTATTAACGGAAAACCATACCACCATCCATGATAACTGACTGACCTGTCATAAAGTCACTGTCCGGACCTGAAAGGTAAGCAACCAGAGAAGCAACATCTTCTGGAGTCTGAGGGCGGCCAAGTGCAGCACCTGCAGCGAAGTTCTTGAAGGTATCGCCTTCGCCCGCACCAGTTTCACCAGCAAAGTCCTGATCCAGTTTTTCCCAAAGCGGAGTTGCAACCACGCCTGGGCAGTATGCGTTTACTGTAATGCCGTCAGCAGCCAGCTCTTTTGCTGAAGACTGAGTCAGTGCACGTACCGCAAATTTTGTTGCACAGTATGCACCAAGCATCGGGAAGCCGTCGTGACCTGCGATAGAAGATGCGTTGATGATCTTGCCTTTAGTGCCGTTCTTCTTGAACATTTCAGCCGCAGCCTGAGTACCCCAAAGTACGCCGTTAATGTTAACAGCCTGGATGAAGTTAAGCTCTTCTTCAGTGATATCCAGAATGCCGTGTGGAGCACCAGCGATACCTGCGTTGTTGATCATAATATCAAGTCCGCCCAGCTCTTTTGCTGCGTGTTCTACCGCTGCAAATACCTGATCGCGCTTACTAACGTCAGCAACAAAGCTTGTTACTTTAGCGCCTTGTTCAGCAAGAGCTGCAGCAGCTGTTGCTACACCGTCAGCATCAAAGTCAACCATAGCAACCGCAGCACCATCAGCGATAAGGCGCTTAGTTACTTCAAGGCCGATACCAGCTGCAGCACCCGTTACCAGTGCAACTTTTCCATTTATAGACATAGGAATTTCCTCTTTCGGATTTTAATAAAATAAATATTTAAGAAACTGGTAGCTATAGAGCAAGGGGTGTGCCAGATATCCAAAAGGAGTGGTAAATAGAGGAATATTCTTATTTTACAGGTAGTTAGTGTGATTTGTTTGTTGTGGTAATTCGGGGTGATGGTTTGGATGTGTAGCAGAGAAAATCTGCCTGATACAGAGTGTAGTGCTGGTGTGCGACAGTGTGTCGCAGGTGATTAATTCAAAGCTTACCGGAGCCCTAAATGCAGTCATCCCGGAAATAGCGAAGCCATTATCCGGGATCTACTGTCTGCGCGCTGTAGAGTCAGCAATAAACCTTTCTTCTACAACGCGCTTTAATCAGATTCCTGTCTTCACAGGAATGACGATCTATTCAGCTTTTATAGAAAATGTCGATTACAGAACTTCAATCACATCTTCAGCTGCAAGACGAGCTTTCGGCAGACCGTAGTTAAAGTCTTCGCCTTCTTTGTGGTAGCCCATTGCAAGTGCTACTTCACAAACGTGACCGTCAAGCTCTGCTTTGAATGCTTCACCGATAAGCTCAGCGTCGATACCTTCCATCGGAGTAGAAGCGATACCAAGACGAGCTAATGTGTGCAGGATGTTACCAAGCGCAAGGTAAACCTGAGCCTTAGTCCAGCCGCCGTTGTAGCCGTTTTCATCTGTGTTTGCATCAGCAAATGCATATGCACCCATAAACATGTCGTACATGTCAGCAGGAAGGTGGCCAGAGCTAACTTCTGCGTCAACACGCTTAGAGAACTTCTCTTTAGTGAAGTTAGGATCGTAGGCAAAAAGAATGGTGTGCGACGCTTCTTTTGCATGCGGCTGGTTAAACTGATGCTTGTTTGCATAAGTGTCGTGGAAACGCTGCTTAGCTTCATCACTTTCAACGATGATAAATTTCCATGGCTGAGAGTTGATAGAAGACGCTGAAAGACGCAGAGCTTCTTTAATTACTTCCATATCTTCTGCTGAGATACGCTTAGTTTCGTCATATTTTTTAGCAGTGTAGCGACTGTTCAGGTCTTTAATGATTTGATGAGACACGGTTTTCTCCAGATCTTTACTAATTTAATAATTTGAGCGTTTATCATCCCAGCACCAGCCAGGCCTGAATAGACTAACAGCTTTAGCTGAGATGATTGATAGCCGATCAACTAAAAGAGTTTCAATAAAATATTGATAATCTTTCTGCTGCTTATTTTTGTCTGTCTGATTTACAAAAAATAAACAAAACTTTATGAATACCCTGATTTTTCTTCTATTCTCAATCATTAGGGAAAGCTGAATTTTTAATTATTACAAGTAAAGGATTGAGGAGCCGGCTTATGAAAGGAATTGTATTTACCGAGTTTATTGAAATGGTGGAAGAGCTATTTTCTCCCGATATTGCTGATGAAATAATTATGGAGAGCGATCTTCCATCTGACGGAATTTATACCTCGGTTGCCACTTATGATCACCACGAAATGCTCACACTGGTGACTAAGTTAAGTGAGAAGACAGGCCTTCCGGTTGCTGAACTGGTGCGCAGTTATGGTAAGCACCTGCTTGGCCGCTTTGTTGTGCTCTATCCGGACTTTTTTGCCAAAGTTGACGGCACATTCTCCTTTCTGGATACCATTGAAAATCATGTTCACGTTGAAGTCCGCAAGCTCTATACGGATGTTGAGCTACCCACTTTTGAAACCAGTCGTGATGAAAACGGCAATATGGTGATGCATTACAGCTCCAGCCGTCCCTTTGCTGATCTTGCTGAAGGCTTGATAAAGGGTGTTATCGACCACTTCGGTGAAGAGATACAGCTGACACGGGAAGATGTTGAAGGCAGTAATGGCAGTGAAGCATTTTTCACGCTCACAATGAGGCAGGTATGAGCAAAGAGATAGAGCTACTGGAGCGACGGTTACAACGAGAAAAGGCGGCCCGTAAAGCCGCTGAAGGATTGCTTGAGACGAAAAGCCGGGAGCTCTATCAAACGAATGAGCAACTGAAAGAGCTGGCGGCCGGTCTGGAGGATGAGGTTGCCAGACGTACTGAAGATCTGGTCTTGTCCATGCAAAGAGCAGAGGTGGCCAACAAAACCAAATCAGAATTTCTGGCCAATATGAGCCATGAAATCCGTACACCTATGAATGCCATTGTGGGCATGAGCTACCTTGCCCTGCAGACAGATCTTACTAACAAGCAGCGCAACTATATTGAAAAAACGCACCTTGCCGCAGAAAGTCTGCTGGGCATTGTGAACGATATTCTCGATTTCTCCAAAATCGAAGCCGGTAAGATGGAGCTTGAGTCCCGCGGCTTCTATATCAACGACCTACTGGAAAGCCTGGCTGCGGTGATTACCCATAAAGCCAGCGAAAAGAACCTGGAACTGGAGTTTGATGTGGATGAAAGGGCGCAGGACCAGCTTATCGGGGATCCCATGCGTCTGAATCAGGTTCTGCTGAATCTGGTTAACAATGCCATTAAGTTTACCGATGGAGGTTCGGTAGTCGTTTCGGTTATTGTGGTTGATGACAACGAGAAGAACCAGCTGTTGCACTTTAGCGTAAAGGACACAGGAATCGGTATTGAACCGGATGCACTGGAAAAGCTGTTTGAGTCCTTCCGGCAGGCTGATGCATCCATTACCCGTCAGTATGGTGGTACCGGCCTTGGCCTGACTATCTGTAAAAATCTGGTCGATTTGATGGATGGCTCTATCAATGTAGACAGCGAGCCCGGTGTCGGCAGTGATTTTCATTTTACGATTTATATGGACAAGGTTGAGGGGGCGGTCAACGAAAGCAGGCAGATCCAGTTGCCGGAAAGCTCCGTTCTGGTCATCGATGCCAGCAACAGATGCAATGCCATTACCTGCCGTTACCTGAAAAAATTTGGACTGAATGTGACATGTTCTTGTTCGGCAGAGATGGCATATAGCTATCTGGATAAGAACCCGCAACCAGATTTTCTGGTGATAGATGGTAGTGCGGATGATAAAAATGGTCTACAGCTGGCCTCTACTCTGATTAATAAATATCAGGTCAGTGAATCAAAGATCCTTATTATGACTGCACTTGAACTCGGCGTATTTAAGAAGCAGCTCGTATTGGCCGGTCTGGATATCGAACATGTCCTGACAAAGCCGTTTACACCCATTGAGCTAAAACGGGTGATGAGTCAGCTTGCAGGCGTGGCCACTCAGGGAAGCGGGATACAGACCCGTGGTGGTGATCTGGAAGTCTTTGCCAGTAAGCTGAGGGAGAAGAAGCTCCTGCTTGCTGAAGATAATGAGATTAACCAGGAGCTGACAATCGATATGCTGCTCCATTACGGCATTCAGCTTGATATTGCGAACAACGGTCAGGAAGCGCTGGAGATGCTGGAGGGCGGGCAGTATGACGGAGTACTGATGGATTGTCAGATGCCGGTGATGGATGGTTACACCGCCACCAGAGAAATCCGTGCCAACCCGGCTCTTAGCCATCTGCCGGTTATCGCAATGACGGCTAATGCGACAATGGAAGACGTTAACCATTCCATTGAAGCCGGTATGAATGCCCATATTTCCAAGCCAACCATGATCAATGAACTGATGGAGACGCTTGCGCGCTGGGTAGGAAGCAGTGACCCGGAACAAGTTGCAGAACCAGACTCATCATTTGCGGTAAATCAGCACGCGGTCCATGTGGCCGCATCTGCCAAACAGGGCATTCCACTGGATATTACCCTCGGTCTGCGGGCGGTCAACGGTAAAGTGAGTACTTACCGCAAGATCACAGGGCAGTTCAGACAAAACTACCGGGACTTCAGTCAACAGGTCACCCTGCTTATAGAAAGCGGCGAGCAGGAAGCTGCGGCACTTCTGGTTCATACTGTGAAGGGACTGGCTGCCACTATTGGTGCTGCACCCTTAAGCGGCGCTTTGAGAGAGCTGGAAAAACCACTTAAAGCCGGAGAGTTAAAACTGGCAGGCTCAATGATGAGAGATATTCAGATTAAAGCTGAGATCCTGTTTGAATATATGAGAACAAACCTGCCCGGAACGGATGAACCTGAGACGGGAAATGCACAGGCTGACGTTGCCCGTCCAGACAGGGTGAACGTGGATCAGCTGATTTACTATCTGGACGATTACGCCGCAGAAGCTGAGGCATGTGTTGATGAGTTACTCAAGCAGTGCGGACATCCTGAACAGTTAAAAGTGCTAAAGGATATTCGCAGTCTGATCGAGGTTTATCAGTACGATAAAGCGAAAGCGCTGCTTGAGAAGATGGAAGCCGCGAAATAAGTCATAGAAAGCGATTTCGGGATTGATTAAGCCATTATATTCAGTTAGAAATACGGTATCAGTTTATTCTAAAAAAATTATGGGGGCTTGTATGGAGCATCTTATCAGAGAAATGGACATGCAAATGGTCGCCAGGCTAAGAGTGAGTGGTGAGCAATTTGTGGAGCTGTATAACTCAGGAGAGGCCATTTTACTCGATATCCGTTATGCCAGCGAAACCAGTGTCTGGGGTTTCCCTGTTGCTTTAGAGATTCCGATTAACGAGCTGCCTGACCGCCTGTCGGAAATACCTAAGGACAAAATCATTATCTGTGCCTGCCCGCAAGATTTCCGCTCTAATATCGCGTGTCAGTACTTAAACAGTATTGGTTTTAATGCAAAAGTACTTGTGGGTGGTTTACTGGAGCTGACCGACCTGCTCAGGGGCGGTGCCGCCAGTAAGCTTGAGCTCTAGCCTGATGCCTATGGAAGCGGAAGATAAATCTGGCCTCGCCCACGACTCCATATTGACCGGGGAATTGCTGTTTCAGAAGAGCATCACTCCTATGATGATCGTGGACAGCGGCCGGGTAATTATCAAAGCTAACCAGCAGTTCTGTGAACTGTTCGGCTATACCCTTGAGGAAGTAACCGGCAGGAAGACCAGCGTTCTCACCCCGTCTGATGCCCATTTTCAGCAGTACTCGGAAGCGTTTGAAAAGACGCTGGAGGGTTCTGTGGAAAGCAGTGAGTTACTGTATAAGAAAAGTGATGGAACGCTGTTCTGGGTGAAACTTACCGGTATTCCGCTTGAAACAGAGCTGGGCAGTTTTGTGCTCTGGTCCTTTGACGATATCACGGCAGAAGTTGATGCAAGAGAGAAGCTAAAACGAAGCCATAAAGAGCTGGAAGCTATCTTCGAGCGGACAAATGTTGGCTTAATGTATGTTGTTGATGGTGTTATCCAGAAGGTCAACAGCACCATGCTTTCCATCCTTGGTGAAGAGAAAAACATTCAGAACCTTGATATCGAATCGGTTCTGGGGTGTTTTGGTACCTGTAAGCAGGAAAGCAGCAAAAAGATTAAAAGATTTCAGAAAAAAAATGGTGACAGCATTCTGACTGAGCGGGAAATCGTAAAAATCGATGAAGGCTGCTATCTTATTGTTTTTTCAGATATTACAGTGCATATCCAGGAAAAGGAAAATCTCACTAAGCTGGCTGAGACTGATGGCCTGACAAAGATATATAACCGGCGTGCTTTTACCGATATTGCCCGGCAGGTTATCAAAGAAAATAAGACTGAATCCGTCTCTTTTGTGATGCTGGATATCGACTATTTTAAACAGGTCAATGATACCTGGGGTCACGATATTGGCGATGATGTGCTTGTTGAACTGACCATGCTGACTCAAAAGCTGCTGCGCAGGGGTGAAATTATCGGCAGGGTCGGCGGAGAGGAGTTTGCCATTCTGCTGTTTTTAGATAAGAAAGAGGCTGCGATTGTTTGTGAACGCATCAGGCAGGCAGTTGAGGAGAATGAATTTACCAAAGAAAAGCTGAAGATCACCGTCAGTATGGGAATGGTCAACAGCACCGATCTCAGTACCTCTGATTTTGATGCTGTGTATAAAGCCGCTGACCTGAAACTGTATGAGGCGAAACGAATTGGCCGGAACAGGCTGGTTTACTAATCTGGCTACTCCAATGGAATCATGTGGCTACTTTTAATTTCTTTAACGGAAACATTGGAGTGTACAGCACTGACTCCTTTTACACGTCTTAGCCGGCTTATACACTCGTAGTATTCGTCCAGATCTCTGGCTATTACCTGCACAATATAGTCGGCCCCACCTGCTATGCAGTGGCACAGGGGGATCCAGTCTGTTTTGGATACAAACTCCTCGAAATAGTCCGTATTTTCTATCTCGTGACTTCCAAGTGTCACCAGGGTGAAACCAACCATGCTGAACCCTAGTTTTTTGCGATTGAGTACCGCTGTATATTCGCTGATGTAATCTGCTTCTTCTAATCTTTTCCAGCGTCGCCAGCATGGTGTTTCGCTCAAATTTACCTTTTCGGAAAGTTTGCTGTTGCTAATTCGTCCATCCTTCTGGATGTGTCTGAGCATTGACAGATCTGTGTCATCAAGTGCCTCATGGGCATTTTCTTTCTTATTTGTGCTGTTCATGGAAATATCCTTTCAATATATGGGTCAATCATAACGCATAAAGCAAGGTTCTTCCTTCCCGTTTTTATAAACTATTCGTGTTATCTAATTTAACTGCTCAGAGAGATGGACTCTGACAGGAGTGACTTAATGTTTATGGACCCTCAGGTTTTCGTGGCCTTTTTAGTATTTTCAGTATCTATGTCGATAACGCCAGGTGCAGGTAACCTTACGTTACTGGGGATCTCCAACCGGTATGGCTTTTTCGCGGCACTGCCCTTTGTTGCAGGTACTGCTCTGGGTGTGCTGGTCGTGTTTGTTGGGTCGAGTGCCGGACTATACAGCGTATTAGCCTCAAGCCCCGAATTATATTTAGCGTTAAAGTACGGAGGCGCGGCTTACCTGCTGTATATCGCATGGGGAATAGCGAGGCTGGAAATAGATGAAAAGCAAACAGCAGACCGCGCAGCGGGCGTTACATCAGGTGCCTTAATTCAGATTTTAAATCCCAAAGCATGGATTGCCGCAATGACAGTATTTTCCCAGTTCATGAATGTATCAGAGAATTACCTGCTGCAAGTTGGAATGATTGTCATCATTTTTGTACTGATTACGATATTGTGCACCTCGGTATGGGCCTATTTTGGTGCTGCACTAAAGCATGCACTGAAGTCCTCACATCAAATGCTTATCGTCAATCGCTGCCTGGGGATCACCTTAGCATCCACCGTTGTGTATATGCTAAATCAGACGAATTTATGAATACCTTGATGATGTTTGTCTGCTTTATCTGGCATTCAGTCTATTATCAAAAATTACTTGAAAATGATTCCAATGTTAGGCTATTTATGACGAAATATGCCAGCGCTATGATGGATCCCGTTGTTACAGAGAACTAACCGAGGAATAAACAATGGCGAAACTGACAATCGTTGCGAACATCGTGGCAAATGAAGACAAAATTGAACTGGTAAAAGCAGAATTGCTTAAGCTTATCGATATCACGCGTGCTGAAGAAGGCTGCATCAACTATGACCTGCATCAGGACAATGAGAACCCGGCTCACTTCCTGTTTTATGAAAACTGGGAGTCACGTGAACTGTGGCAAACTCACATGGGTAACCAGCATCTGCAAGACTACATGGCAGCGACGGAAGGCGCAGTGGAAAGCTTCACTCTTAATGAGATGACACAGATAGCGTAAATAACTTATAGTGACAGACGGTCGCTGTATCTGATTAAAAGCAAAGGGCTGACTTGCAATACCAATCCCTGAACAGCTAATTACTGGGATTGGTATTATAGTCGGCCCTTTTGAGTTTGTTATGTTGAACTGGGGGAGTTGGGATGCTGCTTGAAGATTTACAGGTTGTACTTAAAGTTGCTGAGTTTCGCAGTATTACCGCTGCTGCAACGGCTCTGGATATGCGAACGGCAACAGCCAGTGCTGCGGTAAAACGTGTCGAGGCGACGCTTGGCTCTGAGTTATTTGTCCGTACTACCCGCCAGCTCAGATTATCCGGTGCAGGGGAGCGCTATTTGCCTGAGTGTGAGAAGGCAATCCAGATGCTTGAGCGGGCAAAGCAGAATATGCGCGATGATCAGGATGCGATTGATGGTGAAATTCGGATTGCGCTTTCTTCTGATTTGGGTCGGAATCTGGTTGTGCCCTGGTTTGATGAGTTTATAGCGGCTAATCCCAGAGTGACGCTGAGAAGCCATATCAGCGACAGTAATATCGATTTCTACCGCGATTCCGTTGATATGGCGCTTCGCTACGGCTCTCCAACCGATTCAAATATGTACGGGTTTAAAATATGCGATGTGCCCCGTTTGCTGTGTGCCACTCCTGAGTATCTGGAAAAGCACGGCACTCCCGGTCAGCCAAATGATCTGTTGTCGCATAATGCGCTTCTCTACCAACTGCATGATACCCTGCAGGACACATGGAAATTCTCCGACGGAAAGCAGGATTACAAAATAAAGCTGAAGGGTAACCGGGCTTCGAATGATGGTGATTTGGTCAGACGCTGGTGCGCCTCGGGACACGGACTGGCGATCAAGTCTTGTCTGGATATGTCGTCGGATCTGCTATCAGGTACAGTGATAAATGTGATGCCGGAGTATAGGCCAAGCTCAACTGAACTTTGGTTAATTTGCCCCAGCAGACAGTCAATTACACCCAGTGTGAGGCAACTGAGGGATCTTTTCAGAGAGAAAACGGAAAGCATTTTGAATCAAATGTCTGCTAAAGGAATTCTGGATTAACTTGAGTCTGGTATGCGTTCCCCCGGAGACCGTGGGAACGAGGTTAATTATTGATAAATCAGAGATAATTCAGTGAAAAACCGGAGAAGGTTGCAATGGTCGGCTGTTGCACAGAGCCGCTGAAGGTATACAGCATCACTCCCTGTTCGCTGCCGGGAAGGGCTTGCACCGTTCCCATGGAGTGCCAGCTATCTTCACTCGGTATCTGATACAGCGCTGTAACCTGATCATCCTGCTTTTCCAGTTTCAGAGTGACATCGCTCTCAGGGTAGTCAATAAGATGATTGACCTGAGGGTAGCCATCCTGCTCTGTAACAAAGACCAGAGACAAGCGGCCGTTAAACATCTCTTTGCTGATCTTAATATAGTTGTTTTTATCCCAGAAGACCCCCAGACCGCCTTGCTCAAAGGCTTTTTGCGGTATCAGATTAATCTCTACCTGTGCGGAATAGCGATTTTTTTCCACCGGGTGAACGAAGATATTGTCTACCTCTGCGTCGCTACCCCAGATATTTCCCTCTGATACCTGAATTTTTAATGCCTTGTCATCAGACTGCCAGTGAACAGGGTTGTTATTGAGTATGTTCCAGTTTTTCATGTTATTCATCTCGTTTTTCTCCTGTTAAATCATACGCTGGCGCAGCTGATAGAAAATGTGTTCGAACTCACCCAGAGCTTCATCCTGGATTCTAGTCAGTTCACGCTGAACAGAATCAAAGGAGAGGCGGTTATTCATATCATCAAGCCTGGTGTAGTAGTGAATTCTGCGGCCAAGAACAAAGTTAAACTGATCATTTCTGTCCATGGATAAGAAGCGATCCATGGTGGAAATAAAGCGCTTTTTATCCTGCGGAAGACGGCCATTTAACTCCATCAGCAGGTTTATAGAGTGATAGTTACCGTAATTGCTGTCAATACCGTCCAGCAGGCTGATAAGTTTTTTCTGCTCCTCAACCATCTCAACTTCGGTTAACGGGGTAAAGCTGCCGTTTTGCACCATATCGTCTAAATCCGTTCCCGGTTTTACGGCAAGTGACAGAACCCGGATTTCATCAGGGTTAATCTGATTAAGCAGATTTGCCGTTTCAGTGATATGTTGCTCCGAAAGCTCTTTCCCGCCTAACCCAATAATGATGAAAGTCATCATTTTCATGCCTGCCTGCTTGGCGTATTCGGCAGATTTCAGGATGGATTTTGGCGTGATGCCCTTTTTCATCTTTTTAAGCACATCTAGTGAACCTGATTCCATACCGCAGTAGAGCATATTCAGCCCGGCATCGCAGATGGCTTTCATCTCTTCAGGGGATTTTTTAGTCATGCTCTGAGCGCGGCCGTAGGAGCTTATCTGCTTTAGATCCGGAAATGCTTCTTTAAGCGTTTTCAGTACGTCCAGCAGGTCAGCGGTTTCCATGGCAAAGGAATCGCCATCCTGAAGAAAGCAGCTGTCAAATTTCCGGTTTTTGTAGAAAGCCTTTGCTGCCCAGATATCGTTTTTTATCTCTTCAACAGGGCGAACAGAAAACGCCATTCCCCGAAACAGGGTACAAAAGCTGCACTTATTCCAGGGACACCCTTGTGTTGTTCTGATAAGCAGGCTGTCTGCTTCTGAAGGCGGGCGAATTGGCCCTTGCTGAAAGTGAATCTGTGACATAAACAGTTATCCGGGAAGTTAGGTTGTTTAATGTAATTGTACGGAATACAGGCTTTTTGAAAAACGCCACACTGTTTGAATAATTATCAAAAATTATTTGATAATTACATGCTCTTCAAAATCCCCACCTTCGTGTTGCCATCCGAGTGGGGGGACTCTTATACAGAAATATTAAAGTAGTCAGAGAATGGTTCTCCCCCTTGAGTGAAAAAGCCTAACTGGTTGATAATGCTAATAGAAGGGGGAGTTAGAGGGGGTTGATTATACAATAATTTAACTAAATCGTAGAATCTTAAACCTCTAAGAAACAACCCCTCCCAACCTCCCCTTCGATGTTACTTCTTCGAAAATCCGCCCTTTCGAGGCTAAGGGGAGGGGTTTTCTTTGACTCCTTGAACTTGTGCTGCAACTTTTACCAGGCAAATGTCTCAATCACGTTTTTCTTGGTGATAGGGTTGTATGCTATCTGCTTGTTTACGTTATTCAGGAATGGTTCCTTAGCCTGAGGCCAGACACCACGCATCGGTGATATATTGTTTCCGTGGTCACCCCAGTAGTAGCAGTGAAAGTCTTCCATGTTTTCAAGAAGGTATTTTTCTTCTTCCAGCAGTTGCAGAGGAGTAGGCAGTACAAACTCACCTCGCTGAACCTCTCTTTCCAATTCACTGCCAGGCTGGATAGCCAGAGCCATTGGTGCAATCGCATCAGGACGCAGGATATTCAGAAGGCTGGTGGTGCCTTCAATATGCTCTTTCGAGCGCTCTTTGCCACCAAGGCCAAAGATAAATGAAGCTAACACTTTTATATCGGCTTCTCTTGCCATTTCCATGCCTTCGATGGCGTGCTCGCGGGTCATACGCTTTTTAATACGCTCGAGCACGATTGGATCACCGGATTCAAGACCGGTATAGGCGATGTCCAGACCGGCTGATTTAATCTCTTTCAACTCATCAACGCTCTTGCGGCGGAAATCGTTAAAGCCTGAATAAAGCGCGATATTTTCGATTTCCGGGAAAGTCATTTTGATCTTATCCAAAACGGCAATCAGCATTTCAGTCCGGATAGCCATAACATTACCGTCGATCAAAAAGATAGACTTTACATGTGGATAGATGATTCTTGCTTCTTCGATATCCTTAAAAACATCTTCAATATCCCTTACCTTAAAGCGCTTATCATCGAACATGGTGCAGAAGGTACACTGGTTGTTGCTGCAACCCAGAGTCGTCTGAATAAGAACACTTTCTGCCTCCATCCACGGACGATAAATTTTACCTTCGTAATGCATATTAAGCTCCTCAGCCTTGTTTGATTTTTATGCGTTGAAGTGTATCAGCGGGGTTGTGGGTTGATAATTGGGGCAAAGGTGGAATCAGTTTTAAAGAAAACTAAAGAATAATCTGCGGGCAAAAATAAAGGGCTGACGCATGGCGTCAGCCCTTTCAGCAAGTTTTGTCATTATGCTTTTGCCTGAAGCAATCGCTGGTACAGCGAGTCTTTCAGTACAGATCTGTCATGCTTCATCTGGTGCATGGATTGATCAATAACCGGCGAGCCATTCAGTTCAAGGTTACGGATTTCTTCATCCAGTGAGTTGTATTTTCTTGTGTCGTTAGCAAATACGTTATCGCTTTCAACCAGTTTAGCGATCAGTTCTTTGAATTCAGGGAACTCATTAAGTAGAGAGTGGTTTTCGCCTAGCATAAAATCCTCGCTTATATGTTCGTTGATTTAAAAAATGATTTCACTAAAGTCAGTTTAACAGTCTGACTCTTCGCGATAACCAGCCGGATAACGAAAACACTTTCGGCTTTTTTTTAATAATCAACCAACAACACACTTAACTTAGTTTAAACTGATCTACGATCTTCACCAGATCAGCATTGATGTGCTCAATTTTACTTACTTCATCGACAGTGGATTGCCCTGACTGGTCAAGCTCTGTCACGATTAAGTTAATCGCATTCATATTCTGGCTCACTTCGTGCGTTACCGCGCTCTGCTCCTGAGCTGCAGTTGCAATCTGTGTTGCCAACTGATCGATCTCGTTAACATGGCCAGACATAACGCCCAAACTTTCGATGGTGACACCCGCTTCACGTGCAGTCTCTTCGCAACGGCCTTTCGTTTTGTCCATGGCATCTACGACAGCGTTGCTGCCATTTGTTAGCTGGCCCAGTGCTTTTTCTATCTCTTCGGTACAGCTTTTCGAGCGGGTTGCCAGGCTTCGGACTTCATCGGCAACCACGGCAAAACCGCGTCCTGCTTCACCTGCCCGTGCCGCTTCAATGGCTGCGTTCAGGGCGAGAAGGTTTGTCTGCTCTGCGATATCTTCAATCACGCTCAATATAGAGGTAATGTTGTTTGACTGAGCACTCATCTCCTGGACATGACCGGAAGCGGAGTTAACTTCGTCAACCAGAGAGGATACCGTGTCCTGAGTTTCACAAGCTTTGCTCTGCGACTCTTCACCGGCACTTACCGCTTTTTGGGTGATTTCTGCGGTATTTGCGGCATCACTCGCCACAGATTCAGCGGTTGCACTCATCTGAGTGACAGCGGTAACAACCTGTTCAGTCTCACTCCGGTGGTTTTGCAGGGTAACGGCATTTTTCGTCGACTGATCATTGAGTGAGGCGATATTGTCTTCAAGCTGATGGGTCGCACTCTGGATTTTGAGCATTATGCCCTGAAGGTTTTCCATAAACAGGTTAACCGCTGCAGCAATTTGTCCTAAATCGTCTTTGGATTTGACATCAATACGGCGGGTCAAATCACCATTACCTTCTGACAAACCGACAATGGTAGACTTCAGCGATAGTATCGGTTTATACAGTAGCTGTATCACGAAAAAGATAATGAAACAGCCAAGGGCAATGGATACACCACCTGTTATTGAAGACTGCCATACAATGTCCTGAAGCGGAGCAAATACAACAGACTCATCGATAATAATGAGGTAGTACCAGATTGTATCACCAAACTTGATCTGCTTTGAGAAGATCAGTTTTGTTTGCCCGTCCTGCTCAAATTGCGAGATGTAAGTGTCCTGGTTAAATACCTTGTTTTTAACTGAGTCGTACCAGGGTTTTTCACTAAGTTTTGAGTTAGGAGCGAACTCTTCACTGGACGATGCCAGTACTGTTGAGTCGTCGATAAACACCATGGCCTGTGAGCCTTCCAGAGAGGTATCTGCCACGATATCGCTCATCAGCGCCATACTTGGGTATCCGGCGATTGCACCGAAGTTGGTTTTCTCAACGATACTCACCCACAGTGTTTTACCGTCTGAACCGATATAGGGTTTGGTTATGGTGGTGCCCGAGCGCTCCTGCGACTGCTTGTACCATCCTACGGTATTGATATCACCTTTGTACTTATGTTCCGGATACCATGCCGTACTATAGGTCCAGTAAGCATCACCATTTTTGAAGGCGATTACTGTCCCGTAAACGTTCATCGCATCGGCAAAAGATTTGGTCAGTTCAATGATATCTTCAGATTTATCTGTACCAATACCTTCTTTATAACGCTCGGTCAGGCGGTGTATACCGGCGACTTTCTCTTTAAGAAAGCCTCCTATCAAATCAGCCTGATCAGCAGCATATTCCTGTGTTCTATGCGTGATTTGCTCTTCGAGCAACGCCTTTTGGTTGTAATAAGAAACAAAGCTGTTAACTAACACGGTTCCGGACAGAACAATAAGTGCTGCAGCCAGTAGAGAGCCTTTAAACCCAAACATCTTCATGTCATAGTCTTCCTTGCAACTAAAGCGACACCTGCCGGATTATGATATTAACAGCAGGCCTGAACGTTATACTCTAAGCTCAGACAATTTATAAAATTAACATTAAATAAAATGCCTTACGGTAAGAAATTATCAAAAATGTCACTTTGGCGGAAGGATGGTATTTCACACATTTAACTAAAAAATGTTATCTGGTGACTTATTCAGCAAAATTAATGCTGTCAGATGCAAGTCAGGCGGTAGTTTAGACTGAGTTGCATATGCTGGCCGGTTTAATCCGTAAAGTATCCGTACAAATTGATTGTGTTTAATAAGTGAACTATAATCCTGGTTGATACGGAATAGTTCTGTACACAGGAGGTATTATGGCAACTGCACGTTTGGACATCCGCCTTGACGAAGAAATTAAGATAAAGGCAGAAAAAGCATCCGCTTTACTTGGCCTGAAAAGCCTTACGGAATATGTGGTCAGGCTTATGGATGAAGATGCGACACAGGTTATTGAAGAGCATGAAAGTATTGTCGTAAAAGATGACGTATTTGATGAGTTTATTGCAGCATGTGATAAAGCGAAGGCTCCAAATCAAGCTCTGCTTGACGCTGCTAAGTTTGCAGATGAGAGTAATATTAAGTGAGCTGGGGAAAAGAGTTTGTAGAGCTAAGTAAATCTGAGCATGACCGCAGCTCTTTTGACTGTGGTGAGCAAGAGCTTAATACATTTATCAGAACTCAGGCAGCTAAGCATATGCAGGCGGGGATTAGTCGTACTATGATCCTGCCAGGTGTACAGCCTTTGTTAAATCAAAAGTACGCAATTTGTGCATTTTATAGCATTGCTCCGAGCTCGATAAGTCGTGAAACCCTGCCAAAACAGTTGTCGAAAAAGTTACCCGGATATCCTGTTCCCGTATTTTTGTTAGCCCAACTTGCCGTCCATAAGGAGTTTCACGGTTCAGGTCTTGGAAAAATCAGTTTGATTCGTGCGTTGAAGTATCTATGGGAAATTAATCATCATATGAGAGCTTATGCGATTGTTGTTGATTGCCTTACAGACTCGGCTCAGACGTTTTATGCCAAATTTGGTTTTGAGATCTTGTGTGAGCATAACGGGCGCATTCGTATGTTTTTGCCAATGAAAACTGTCGAACAGATTTTTAATTAATATTTTGGTGAAAGATGAATATTGAACACCTCAGACTATTTGTAAGACTCGCTTCTACGCACAATATCAGCCAGGCCGGACAGGAGCTGGGTTTGTCTCCTCCGGTGGCAAGTATGCATATCAGCAAGCTTGAAGAGAGTATCGGTGCCCGTCTGGTTCACCGGACTACCCGCAAAGTTTCACTGACCGAAGAGGGCACTGCTTTTCTGCCCTATGCCGAGGAAATCCTGTCCAGCGTCGATGCTGCAAAAGCGTCGGTAGGAACGGGTAAGGCATGCCCGAAGGGGACACTCAGAATAACGGCTCCGGCTTCTTTTGGCCGTATGCACCTTATGCCTGCATTAAAAGGTTTTCTTGAGCAGTATTCTCATCTTTCTCTGGATATACGTCTGACAGATTCTATGGTGGATCTGGTGGAAGGCGGATTTGATGTTGCTATTCGTAACGCGGAGCTAAAAGACTCAAGCCTGATAGCAAAGAGACTGGCGACAGACAACCGAATTATGTGCGCTTCTCCTGAATATCTGATGAAGTACGGCAAGCCTGTAACGCCGAAAGACCTGAACAAGCATCAGTGTATTAATCAGACTGGTCTGGAAGGCTGGACTTTTGATACCGAAGACGGACCGTTAAACGTAAAGATTAAAGGGAATATCCGGGTTGATCATGGTGAAGCAGTAAGAGATGCGGCCGTAGATGGTATGGGTATCGCTAAGTGTGCCATCTGGATCGCTTATGAACAGTTGAAGAGGGGAGAGCTGATACAGGTTCTTGAAGATTATCCTCTGGTGGATAACGCTGCTATTTGGGCGGTTTATCCAAGCTCGCGCCTTCTTGCCCCTAAAGTTCGGGCATTTATTGATTACCTGGCGGGTTATTATGGCTCACCGCCATACTGGGATGTGGAGTTGGAAAAATAATGAATGAAGGCCGGGCAAGTTTATGTCCGGCCTTTTTAATGCTAGTTCCCTGACTTGTAACCAAAAAAGTTGCTGCTTCTGCATAGTTTATGTGGTTATATTTACTCTATTAAGTGAGTAAGAAGGAATTTAAACAATGTCAGAAGTAATTAACGTTGATGTGGCAGTGCTTGGTGGCGGGCCGGGTGGTTATACTGCGGCATTCCGGGCTGCGGATCTTGGTCTTTCGGTATGCCTTATTGAGCAGAGAAGCACGCTTGGCGGGGTATGCGTTAATGTGGGCTGTATTCCTTCTAAAACTCTGCTGCATGGAGCAGCGATTCTGGAAGAAGCGAAGGAAGCGACGAAAATGGGCATTCGCTTTACGCAGGCCAGTGTGGATCTGGATGAGCTGCGCAACTACAAAAATCAAACCATCACCAACCTGACCAGCGGCCTTGATGCGCTTTGTAAAGCGCGCAAGATTACCCGTATTCAGGCTCGCGGTAGTTTTCAGGATCAGAACACGCTTAAAATCGAAGATGAAAGCGGACAGTTGGTGAAGTTTAAAAATGCGATTATCGCTACTGGTTCCCGCCCGTTCTCCTTGCCGATTGCACCTGAAGACCCTCGCGTCTGGAATTCAACAGATGCGCTTGTATTAAAAAGTATTCCTCAGAAACTACTGATTATCGGCGGCGGCATTATTGGTCTTGAGATGGCGCAGGTTTACTCGGCGCTTGGCTCTGATATTACGATTGTTGAAGCTCAGGAGCAGATTATTCCTCCGGCTGATAAAGATATTGTTCAGCCTCTGGTTAAGAAGATTAAGGGTGAATACCGCCTCTTCACCAAGACAAGCGTAACGGCAATTGAGGCTGAAGAAGAGGGGATCCGGGTTAGCATGGAAGGGCGTAAAGCACCTGAACCTGAGCTGTATGATGCCGTGCTGGTTGCAGTGGGACGCCGCCCAAATACAGAAAAGGCAGGTTTGCAGGAGCTGGGTATTCAGGTCGATGAGAAAGGGCTGATCCCGGTGAATGAACAGATGCAGACAGAGCTGCCGCATGTCTTTGCCATTGGCGATGTGGTTGCCGGGCCTATGCTGGCGCATAAAGCCACTCACGAAGCAAAAGTGGCAGCAGAAGTGATTGCCGGGCATAAAGTGAAGTTTAACGTAATGGCTATCCCATCTGTTGCCTACACCAGCCCGGAAGTCGCATGGATGGGGCTAACGGAAAAAGAGGCCAAAGCTCAGGGCATTGAGTATGAAGTGGGTAAGGTGCCGTGGATTGTCAGCGGCCGGGCTCAGAGCGTTGGTGCTTCAGGTGGTGTAACCAAGGCGCTGTTTGATAAGAAATCGGGCAGAATTCTGGGAGCCGGAATATGCGGTGTGAATGCAGGTGAACTTATCCACGAAGCTGTGATGGCGCTGGAGATGGGCGCAGAAGCAGAAGATATCGCAAAAACGGTGCATGCCCATCCGACACTTTCTGAAACTCTGGCATTTGCCGCTGAGCTGGTTGACGGTTCAGTTACCGATATGCTGCAGATGAGAAGGAAATAATAAAAAAGCCGCCAGGACTCAGGAACTGGCGGCTTTTTTTAATGAAATCAGATTTAGAAGCAGAATTGCGCTACGTCTTTCTTCATTCCATCCGCAATCTGAGCCAGCTCCAGAGTGGCGATGCTGCTTTGCTCTGCACCGGCTGCTGTCTCTGTGGAGATGTCATTGATGGAGTTTATATTCTGACTGATCTCTTCTGTAACCACGCTCTGTTGCTCTGCCGCGGCAGCAATCTGAATATTCAGGCTATTGATAACCGAAACGCTTTGCGTAATTTCGTTCAGAGCGATACCCGCCTGCTGAGCCATATCCACAGTGGCTTTGGCATCTTCAGCACCAAGCTCCATTTTGCTTAGTGAATTCTTGCTGCTGTCCTGCAGCTTGCTGATCATGCTTTTGATCTCTTCGGTAGACTGCTGAGTGCGGCTTGCCAGAGAGCGTACTTCATCAGCAACAACGGCAAAGCCACGGCCTGCTTCACCGGCCCTTGCAGCTTCGATAGCGGCGTTCAGTGCAAGCAGGTTAGTCTGCTCTGAAATACCTTCGATAACGTCGACTACGGTGCCGATTTCAGTGCTCTGTTCAGAAAGCTCCTGAATTAGCTGAGTTGCCGAGTGTATTTCGCCATCCAACTGGGTAATTTTATCTATGGTCTGCTCAACGATACTCATACCTTCAGATGTTGCCTTCTCAGCAGTCTCTGACGCGCCTGCAGCAGATGCCGCGCTATTGGACACGTCCTGCACGGTAGAGCTGAACTCATTGATAGCGGTTGCCACCATTTGAGTCTGCTGTTGCTGCTCAACGATATTCTGTTTAGTCTGTTCAGCGATGGCTGAGCTCTGTTCTGCAGAGCTGCTAAGCTGGCCTGTACGGTCGTTCATGCCGCATATAACGGAACGGAAGCTGTCTGCGATCTCATCGACAAAACCTGAAATTGCCGCCAGTTCATCATTTCCGCTCAGGTTGACTTTTTTAGTCAGGTCACCGCCAGAAATATCGGTTGCTGTATTATGGATATCATTCAGCGCCCTGGACAGACGACGAATAATCAGGATAGCTAACAGGCAAAGTACTGAGGCGAAACCTATGCTCATTGCCATCATCACGATCTCAAATTTCAGCAGGTATTTTTCAGCCTGCTGATAGACCATATTTCCTTCGTCCGTCTTAGATTTCAGAAAGGCCACCGCTTCTTCTTCCAGTTCAACATAACGCGGGTTGATTACCGTTAGCAGAAGCTGGTTTGCATTAAGATAGTTGCCTTTATTGATCTCATTAATTGCCGGGTTAAAGCCGAGTGTTCGGATCTTTTCAAAATGTTTCAGAAAAGCTTCGACCTGAATTCTCTGCTCCCCGGATAGCTCAGAAGTCAGGATTTCATGTCTGACCGTATCCTCAACCTTGTTCAGACGTCTGGTAACGTCATCTAAGTGCAGCGACACCTGATGATTATGCATGGATGCAAATTTACTGGCCGGATCGTGCTGAAACGCTAACAGCAGAGAGGATCGTGCATCACCAATATGCTGTATCACTTCAGTTGCCCGGTTGCTAACGGTCATTCCCTGACGGTGTAATACTTCAATTGATTGAGAGGCCCTTTTCAATCCTTTCACTGATGAAAAACCAAGAATGGCCAGAGCAACTACCGAGGTAGCAACCATCAGCCACAGCTTAGCCTTCACGCTGTTAAGTTTCATTATAAGTAGTACCTATTGATTAGATATTTGATGGAAACATAAGTGTATCGGTTCATCGCCTGGTCAATGAATGACCTGAATCAATAACCATGGAAAATGTAACGGTATATTAATATCATCTTGAAATAATAAAAGAAAAAAGTGGCCTGACCAGTTCATTTTATAACCAGTAAGTTAATGACTGAGCTTTATAGTTAATGCTTGGTTAAGTGATAAGGTGAGTATGTTAACTGTCAATAAAAATGGAAGAGCCCAGCTGAAAAGTATGAGCTTTTCTAGAATTACGATAAATTTTGTGTATGCAAAATGAGCGATTGATCGCAGATCTTTTGATTTATAACCGCTACAAATGAGAATGATTATATTGAGGAGTAAGTGTTATGTATCAAAAGAAAGTCGTTATTACAGCTGAAAGTGGTCTTCATACTCGTCCTGCAGCGCAGTTTGTTAAAGAAGCAAAACAGTTTGCTGAGGAAGTGGAGCTGGTAGCTGGTGGTAAGACAGCAACGGCGAAAAACCTGTTTAAGCTGCAGACTCTTGGCCTGGTTAAGGGCACAGAAGTTACGGTACAGTCAACATCTCAGCAGGCAGTGAACCAACTGGCTGAATTCTTAAAGAATGTGAAAGGTTAAATTCTCCGTTTTTATCAGATTTATGAGGGCCAGCGCAGTGCGCTGGCTCTTTTTTTAGTGCTTATACCAATCCCAGCAATTATCTGTTCATCCTTGCTTGTCAAATATTTTCAGAATATCTTCATTAAACACTATGGTTCTGCTCTTGTTGGTTTCACTTACTTCAGGATGATCCCTGTTAATTCTTATCAGAGTTGCATCCGGAGCCTGAGCGGTGATCTGCTCAAAAGGATACTTGATAATCGATGGCGTGTTGTAGCCAACGCCCAGTTCAATCAATAGTAATTTCTGATTAAACACTGAACCGATAAACTCCTGGTAAGACTCAGCAGCCTTGTGCCAGTCCTTATTTTCAACAAAAGTGCCGTCTTTTCTCAGATGCGTATCCAGAGGCCCGCCACAAACCGGGCACTGGGGAACCAGAGCTTTCGGGATCCTCAGGTCTTTTTGCTGCTGTAGCATTGCAGAAACGATTTTCTCGTTATCGTACAGCTTGTCATGACAAGGCGTTGCACACTGGAGCAGGCCATAGTCACCCTGCGTAGCGAAGACGTTCTCTTTATCAAAGCCGGCAAGCAGAAACTGATGATCAACATTGGTAGTGATAACAAAATGCGGTTTATGTTCCACCAGTGATTTCAGCTTCAGATAGACCTCCGTCGCTCCGGGCTGATAGCGGTTTACATCAATATGCTTTGACCAGTAGGCCCACTTTTCCTCAGCAGTCTCGAAGGGATAAAAGCCTGCGGAATACATATCGGTAATTCCGTATTTCTCAATATGCTCAGCAAAGTTTTTTTCAAACCGTTCACCGGAGTAGGTAAGCCCTGCCGCTGCAGATAAACCGGCACCGGCACCAATAAGAATGGCGTCTGCATTGTCGATAGCAGAAGCGAATTGTTCAAGGCGTCTTTCAAATTCTGACATTTCGTACCTCCGTGCAGGTATTAGCAAAGCTTAATGATTTCCGGTGCTTTTTTAGAGAAATCGGTAAATACAGCGGTTGCGTCTTTCAGGTAGAAAACCTTCAGGTTCGGGTTATCCGCAGATTTATAAATGGAAGCAACCAATTCACTGGTTTCAATAATCTTCTCTTTCGTTTCCATATCATCCATCCAGCATACTTCGCCTCTGATTCGTAGCCAGTGCTCAAGAGTTGAGATGCATAATTCGATGGAAGGATTTTCCTGAAGTTCCTGATACACCTCTTTGTTGGCACCTGTGCAGTAGATAAGCTTGCCGCCATCATTAAACATCATCTGAAATGGTCTGACTTTTGGCTTGCCGTCAAGGCCGATAGTGGCGAAGTACTGAAGCTCGTTTTCAAATAAAAAATCAATTACGTTTTGCATCTTTTTATCCTGTTTTTATAGCTGGCAGACAAACTCTTCCATTATTTCCTGATAGATCTGGTGATCGCGTTTGCTGAATACGTTGAAAACCACCACATCTAACGAGTCCGGATTCTGTTTCAGCCATTGGGTTACGCTTTCAAGTGCGGTTTTGGTTGCCGATTCAATCGGGTAGCCAAATACGCCAGTGGAAATGGCGCAGAACGCGATGCTGCGGACAGGATCCACTTCTTTGCATATATCCAGACAGCTCCGGTAGCTGCTGCTTAAGGCTTTCTCATGCGACTCTGTAAGCTGACCGTTCACAATAGGGCCGACGGTATGAAGCACAAATTTAGACGGCAGGTTATAGGCACGGGTCACTTTGGCTGACCCAGTTTCTTCGAGCTGGCCTTGCATCTTAATAATTTTGTCGCAGTCATCTCTTAGCTGAACACCTGCCGAGCTGTGAATGGCATTGTCGATACAGGCATGCAGTGGTTGAAAACAGCCAAGCATCTGAGAGTTAGCAGCATTGACGATCGCATCCACTTCCAGCTGGGTAATATCGCCCTGCCACAGCACGACTTTGGTGGAGCCGAGAGTGAAAAACGGAACTGCTGCCAATTCTTCTGACCTGGCTATCTCTTTCTTTAGCAGTTCGCTTTGCAGCAGTCTGTTGAGTTTTGTCGTACTCGCAGAGGAAAGCGTATCAGCCGGAATAACATTCAGAGCGGCACGCAACAGCTTTCTCTGTTCCTGCGCAGTGAAAGCTGCATGCTCATCAACACCCAGTTGTTTAGTCACAGAATTCAGTTTATCCAGCAGCTCTGAAACAATAGCCTGTTCTTGCTGGTCAGAAAGCTTGTCAGCGTTTTTTACGAATGGTTCCAGCAAAGCAATCTCGCTTTGGTATTGGGATAAGGTAAGATTCATAACGCCTCCTGACATGGATGATTAGTGGAAAAAAGTTCCTCCCCGGAAAAGGGGAGGAACAGGCAGTAGCTTCAACTGACTTGTTGCTTTAACTTACTTAAAACCAAACTTACCGTTTGTGTTCTTCCAGTCTTTTTCTGCCGGGATCTCTTCGATGGTGTCCCAGTGCTCTACAATCATGCCGTTCTCGACGCGGAACAGGTCGTAGAAAGAGACGTGCTTGTTCAGGAACTGGCCTTCGCTGATGGAAAGCACAAAGTTACCTTCACCCAGGATCTTATGGTTTACAGTGTAAACCATTGGCATGCCTTGTTCTGCCAGGGCTTTCAGTGCCACACCAAGGCCACTCAGGCCGTCTGCAACAGCTGTGTTGTGCTGGATGTAGTCAGAATCAGCCGGGCCGATAAACTCGCCGATTCTTGCCATTTCGCCTTTCATAAGAATAGAGCTTACGAAGTCTGCAACCACAGCTTTGTTTGCTTCGGTTTTGTCCAGATCTTTAATCTCTGTCGCGCCGTCAAACTGAGTGCGGCCACTTGGATTTGCCGGTGCGATTTCCTGCAGGTTATCCCAGTGCTCAACAATCTGGCCGTCTTCAAAACGGAATACGTCAAAGCCAGCTTTAGGGCCGAAGAAATCGTATTGGGTGTGAGTGACAACATAGTCGCCATCCTGAAACGCGCGCTTAACGTCTGCTTTTGCGCTGCCTTCAGGAAGCATCTGCATTACCGCGCCAAAGCCGGCAAGACCGTCAGCTACAGCAAGGTTGTGCTGGATGTATTTGTTCGGGTTAATGTATGCGATTGGCTCATGTGCACCGGTTTCGATGCTTGAGATTAGTGCAACACCTTTGTCCTTGTTGCTGACCGTTTCTGTTTGCTCAGTCATTGTTGAAGAACAAGCTGCCAGAGCCATAACGCCAGCAGCAACAAGAGTGCGTTTAAAAGTAGTAGAAAAAGTCATTGTTTTTGTCCTCATGTTTGGTTGAGGACAATATTAGAGAAAAGGGTTTTGCCTGAGCAGAGTCAGTTCAGGCCTAAAAATGGTAGATATCGAACCTAGAGCGTGTTTATCTATAGTTCCGGGTTGGTGTACTTCTTCTGGAACTGGCTCGGGGTAATTTGGGTGTTCTTTTTAAAGTACTTAACAAAGTTACTGGCGTCTTCAAAACCGAGGTCATAGGCAAGCTGCTGAGTGCTGGTGCTGCTGATCACCAGGCGGCGCTTGGCTTCCAGAATGGTGTAAGAGTCAATAAGCTGCTTGGCGGTCAGATTGGTGGCAAGCTTACAGATCAGGTTTAACGTCTTGTAGGTAATATGAACCTGATCGGCATACCAGTTGGCATCTCTTGTCCGGGTGAAATTGCTTTGCAGCAGTTCAAAAAAGCGGGCAAATTTGATGTTCTGCTCTTTGCTTAGTTTTTCCTGATGAGACTCAGGCCGGATGCGTTGCAGCATAAGTGAAAGAGACGAAAACAGATGCATAACAATAAGCGGATCGGTATCGGTTCTGGCTATCTCCTTCACCATTTCACCGATAAGCATGTCAAAGCTGAGCTTAGTTTCCTGATCTAAATTGAGAACGGGCTGGTAATGATGGTCAAGGTGCGTTGGTGTATAGCTTGGCAGACGCATATTGGCGTGCACTTTATCCAGAAAGTCCTGAGTAAAGAGGATCATTTTTCCCTTCGGGCGGGAAGAAAAGTCAAATGCCTGCACCTGTTCACGCTGTAGCATAATGACTGAGCCGGGGCGGAAAGGGTACTCAGCAAAGTCAATCATATGAGAGCCGGTTCCCTGTTCAACAAGGATCAGATTAAAAAAGCTGACCCTGTGCGGTTCCTGCGGACTATGGCTGATATTCTCTCTTTGATAAACAGATTGCAGATCGATGATTTCGAAACCGGCATTATTGGCTTTTTTATGGTTGAAACCGACCTTTGGGATTGTCATTAAAATATCTCATCTGTCCAGCGAATAGAGCGTTGGTAGGCATCGGAAATCGTCTCATCTGAAAGCTCAAGTTTTTCTTCCAGTAACATTACCTGTTTCCAGTGTGCTTTTTCCAGTGATTCTGCCAAAACTAAGATATCGCCCAGAGTGCCTTCTCGCGAGAGTATGGCTGTTTTTATTTCTTCGTCCACCGGAAGGGAAGCAATGATACTTTCCATATTCATATCCAGCAGCGAGTCCAGCAAAGAGAACATGCCGCACAAGAAACCCTGACCATTTGCTTCTTTGCCTTTCAGCGAGACCGCTATCAGTTCACAGAATTTGGCGCGCTGAACAGAAAGGTTATACAGGGAATCTGGTTTGCTCTCTTTCACCGCAGCAAGTGCAGCCAGCGAGATAAACTTTCTAAGGTTGTCTTCGCCAAGATAGGCAAGGGCCTGTTTAAAGGAATCTATCGGCTTTTTGATATAAGCGTTTGAGTTTACATAGCGCAGCAGTTTAAAGGAGAGGGTGACATCCACAGAGATGAGCTGTTCTACTCTGGTAAAGTCTATTTCATCCTGAGCGATACATTTACAAAGCTCAATAATGGTGAAGAAGGATGAGTCCAGCGCCTTCTTTTCAATAATTTCCGGCTGACTGAAAAAGTAGCCCTGAAAATAATCGAACCCTGCTTTATGAGCACTCTGGAACTCTTCATAGGTTTCAACCTTTTCGGCCAGAAATTCAATTTCTGTTTCTTTAAGTTTACTGATAAAAGAAGCGGCCTTATTGACAGGAACCTGCCTGAGATCGATTTTAATGATATCGACGTAAGGGAAGAAAGGGCGCCATTCAGGTGAAGGTATAAAATCGTCCAGAGCAATCTTATAGCCAAGAGATTTAAGGTTCTTAAATTCCTTCAGCAACTCGGTGGTAGGTTTGCATCCTTCCAGTATCTCGACGACCATTTTGCTTTCAGGAAACAGCGTCGGGAACTGGCTTAAAATACTTTCATAAGTGAAGTTAACAAAGCCCACCTTATCATCAATGGAGTGATACTGGTGCGTCAGAAACTGATCGGAAAGCAGCTTGCTGGTTGCATACTCAGGATCAACTAGAGGAAAAGCATTTTTCGGACCGTCGCGGAACA
The DNA here is from genome assembly GCF_029016485.1 of Vibrio sp. JC009. Classification (NCBI taxonomy): domain Bacteria; kingdom Pseudomonadati; phylum Pseudomonadota; class Gammaproteobacteria; order Vibrionales; family Vibrionaceae; genus Vibrio; species Vibrio sp. JC009. The sequence goes on from NZ_CP092107.1 coordinate 1,404,573, forward strand.
AGAGCTCATAGGCTGTTGTTTTCTTATCTTTATCGAGAATCGGCTGCCTTGCTACATAAGAGTACTTCATGATTTCTGGAATCGGTGTCACGTTCTAAGTTAACAAGACGCCATATTAATAACAAAATCAAAAATAAGTAACCCTCCCATGAGCTTTTTATTAACCTTTTGAGAGCCCGGCTGAAACTTACTAAGAAACAAGATTGTAAATTGCTGGAATTGGTATTACTCAGGGCTCTCAGGTTCAGGAGATGAAAATTTGATGGATACTTCCCGGCCTGCATCCAGCTCAGTGGTGGTATAGGACCATTCGTATTTACCAATCAGCTTTTTCACCAGTTCCAGACCAAGGCCAAATCCAAGGTCATCAGAAATCATACTGTCAGATTGATTCTGATTCAGAATGGTCAGATCAAGTCCGGATTGTCTGATGACTACCTTGCCTTCATGGGTATGCTGGAAAGCGTTGCGGATCAGGTTATTTAAGATGATCCGGCACAGTGTTTCCGGTAACTCACAGGCTGAGTTATCGGTTGTGATTTCCACCGTAACGGGCTTACTCTGGATCAGATAGTCAAGTTCATGTGTTACCTGCTGTACCAGTTGCCCCAGATGAATTTCGTGGGCAGGCAGTGTTTTCTCTTCGTCACGGTTGAGCCAGAGCAGGGTTTCTGTCAGGTCCGTCATGGTCAGTCCGGCACGTTCTATACGTTCCAGAACCTCAAGCTGCTTCTCTTTACTTTTTTCTTTTTCGATAAGCTTTCTCAGCAGTTCGCTGTTTGTGCGTGTTACGGCAATCGGCGTTCGCAGCTCATGGCTGGCAAAGCCTAAGAAGCGCTTTTCTCTTTGTAGCGTTTCGTGGACTGAGCCCAGGCTGGCTTTAATAATCGTAGCCAGTGTATTGAGTTCGTTGTACTGGAAATCCGGGGCAGGCTTTTCCAGATCTTTTTCAGAAAAGTGCTTTGCCCAGAATTTCAGTCTCTCTACGGGGGAGGCGACTGAACGCATAATCAGAATAAGCACCAGAGAAAACAGCGCGATGGCACCGACAGCTGTTAATGCGATGACCAGTACGTGTGAAAACTTTCCGACTTTCACGTCTTTATCCGCCTGTATAGTGGCAGCGGTGTAACGTAACCCCTTATCTGTCTGCACTTTCATTACGAAGTACCCCTCTTCCGGAGGGTTCAGAATAGAGGCACCAAATACTTTTTTGGTAAAGTGATGAAATTCAAGTTCTTCCGGTTTAAACAGGGTCTGCACTCTTTCCGGGAGATCTTCCCAGCGGGAAGTGATATAGAAGGTGTCTTTTCCCCGGCGGTTGAGCTGAGGGATATTCCTGACAAATGGTTTTCCATCCGATGCATCAACAGTGAATGCTTCAGAGGCCAGGGTACGTTCCATCACCATATCCATTCCGGAAAAGAAGTACTGCATACTTAGTGCTGAAAAGGCGAAGATGGTTATTGTACCGGTTAGCATTACTGCTGCCAGAACATACAGCTTCAGACTTAAACGGATCTTCATTTTCAGTCTCCGTTCTTGATTGCAAAGCCGTGGTTGGGAATGGTATGCATTAGTTTATGTTCTGACTGACCATCAACCTGTTTGCGCAGATTAAAGATATGCACCTTCAGGCTGTTGCTGTCTGGTTGTTCGTCTCCCCATACGCTCTGCATCAGTTGTTCACGGCTGACCGGGTTCGGGCTTGCGCGCATTAGCTCTTCCAGAATTTTTAAAGCGGTAGGGGAGAGCTTTAACGGCTTTGAGTCTCTGCTGGCGGATTTTTGGTTTGTGTCCAGCACCAGGTCTGCAACACTCAGGCGGGAAATCTGCCCGCTGCGACGGCGTGCCAGAACCTGAGCTCGGACAATCAGCTCTTCCATAGCAAAGGGCTTGATCAGATAGTCGTCAGCCCCTTTGGAAAAGCCTGTCAGTTTATCATCCAGAGTATCGCGGGCTGTCAGCATAAGCACAGGCACATCAATGCCCTGTGCACGAAGTTTTTCGCATACTTCAAGTCCGCTCATTTTTGGCAGGTTAAGATCAAGAATAACAACGTCGTAGCGGTTTTCCTGAATAAGCGTCAGGCCGGAATAACCGTTTGCCGCGTGGTCGCACTGGATATCTTCCAGATCAAGGTAGTCAACGACTGCCGTTGCCAGATCGATATCGTCTTCAACCAGTAGCATGTTTAGATTATTCATTGTTATTTCAACCTTTTATGTCTTGTTTCCTCGTTCCCATGCTCCAGCGTGGGAATGCATACCTCGGCTTATTGGTACGATAAATCGTATAACGCTTTCGGTTTTTACCTCATCCACTTCCACACTTTTGTGTGGAAGACGCCTTTGCCAGAAAAGGTCGTGGTTAGATTATGTGTTCGTCTTTACCTCCCGTATGCATTCCCACGCCGGAGCGTGGGAACGAGAGGTCGCCGGGGGATTACCCTTCAGCATTCACCTGAGTAGCGATTTCATTGTTACCAAACAACTTCCGGCGAATCTTACCCGGCAGCTCTTTGATTTCACACTGAATCAGCAGCAGTGAAGGCGTCAGTATCAGTGTAATAAATGTAGCAAACAGAATACCATATCCAAGTGCCGCTGCGGCAGGGATCAGGAACTGTGCCTGTAGTGAAGTCTCACTCAGCAGCGGTGCCAGACCTGCAAATGTTGTTACTGATGTAAGCATTACAGCACGCAACCGCCCTGTGCAGGCTTCCACAATCGCGTCATGGACAGAGATTTCCTTATCTTCCATCAACTGGTTGAACTTGGATACCAGCAGCAGACTGTCGTTCACCACAACACCACTCAGAGCCAGAATACCGTTCAGAGACAGAATACTGATCGTCAGGTCATTCCACCAGTGACCTAATATTGCGCCTACGATACCAAAAGGTATTGCTGTCATAATCAGCAAAGGCTGAATATAGGACTTTAGCGGAATAGCCAGCAATGCATAGATAGCAAACAAAGCCAGTACAAACATGAGTTCCATAGAGTCTGTGGCTTCTTTCTGCTGCTCTGCTTCACCGGCATAGTCGATGTTCAGACTAGGGTACTGAGCCAGCAATTCCGGGTCCAGAGTACTTTGCAGTTTAGCAACCAACTCGTTAGAAGCGATAATATCCTGATCGACAGCAGCAGTAATATAAACCGCACGCTGGTTATCAATCCGGGTTACTTCTGACGCCTGATACTCAGAATAGACATTGGCAACTGTTGTCAGCGGAACCAGAGTGCCATCCGGAGTGCGGACATTGGCCTTCTTGATATCGGCCAGCGTCTGACGCTCCTGCTGTGGGTAGCTTACACGAACCTTAACTTCATCGGTTCCTCTCTGGAACTTCTGAACGGTATTACCACCAAACGCCTGCAGAATTTGATCTGAAAGTGTTGATGTATCCATCCCCAGAGCGCGGCCTTGTTGAGTCAGTTCAAACTTGTATTGTGGTTGCCCGTTATCCAGATTGTCATCAATACCACTGACACCGTCAATCTGCTTCAGAACTTCTTTAAACTGATTACCCGCGGCGACAACGGTTTCGTCATCCCAGGATTTCAACTCTACTTTGAAGTTGTCCATCATTTCGCGTTTGGTCAGGATTTTCAGCTTTTTGGTACCCTCCAGGTTTCCTGTCAGTGCCTTCCAGCGTTTAGCAAAGTCGGAAGATGAATAAACCGCATCACTATCCAGTTCAATGGATATGCTGCCAGTGTCATCGGCTGTTGCCATAACCTGCAGACTCAGAATCTCGCTTTGGTTGTCGTAGCTTGCAGGTGCTTGCTCCTCACGTAGCTGCTTATCTGCTTCAAGTGCTGTGGATTCAAGAGTCAGCAGGTTAGTACGGGTCTGACCAAAGGCGGCATCGTTTTGCATAGTTACTGACGCTGAAACCGTATCTCCCTGAATGTCCGGGAAGAAAGCGACACGAACACTACCGGTAAACGGCATGCCGATCACCAGAATAAACAGAGAGACAAACAGCATAACCACGGCATAGCGGAACTTAAGCGCCATTTCAATAACATTGCGGTAGATGTTTTTGTTAAACCACTGAAGCCCTGCATCCGCACCATGCTGAATACGGTTCCAGATCCCTTTTGTCTGTTTTCTGTGAGTATTCAGGTGTGCCAGGTGTGCAGGTAGAATAAACTTGGATTCCAGCAGCGACAACAGAAGACAGATGGCTACTACGGTTGCAAACTGAGCATAGACCTGCCCCATTTTGCCTTCAACATTGGCGATAGCAAAGAAGGCAACCACAGTAGTCAGTACCCCAAATACAGTCGGCGCAGCAACCTTTAGCGTTCCTTTGATGGTACTGTCCAGAGAATCGCCTTCCTGGCGGCGGGTGGAGTAGATACTTTCACCTACAACAACGGCATCATCCACCACTATCCCCAATGCCATAATAAAGCCGAAGGTGGTCATTTCATTCAGGCTCAGCCCGATAAAGGTGTCTGTCATAAAATACAGAGTGGCGAAGAATACAAACGGCAGACAGGACGCCACCCAGAAAGCAACACGAATGTTCAGGAACAGAGCCAGAACGATAAATACCAGTGCGATACCTGTCAGTGCGTTTTTAATCAGCAGTGACAAACGTTCGGTAATGACTTTGCTCTGGTCAAGCCAGGTTTCCAGCTCTACATTTTCAGGCAGAATATTTCCGGTTTTCCAGTTTTCAACAACGCTCTGAGCTTGTTCAACGATCTTCACAACATCGCTGTATTCATCCATCAGGATCTGAATCCCCATGGTGCTTTTGCCGTTGTACCGGGACATTACAAAGGTGTCATCTTCAAAGGTGTCGGTAACAGTTGCGATGTCGCCCAGAGTAATACGTGTGCCGTCTGAGCCGGTCAGTACCGGGATCGCTTTAAACTCTTCAATTTCGTAAGCCTGCTCGGAAACCTTCAGATAAACACTTTTATCACCATTACGCAGACTGGTGGAAACCGAGGTTGAAGATTCATTGTTGATAGCATCTGAAATATCGCTCAGGGTCAGGCCATAGCTTTGCAGCATGGCTTCATTAACCTCTACAGATAGCATAGGATCAGCGGTGGCCTTGATTTCCAGATCGTGAATCGCATCCTGACTCAGCAGATCAGACTTAAGCCTTTCAGCCAATGCCTGAAGCGTTGCTCTGCCTGCATCACCGGATAGCTGAAGCCAGAGTGCATGGTCCTGTTTGCGAGCTTTGTCGATAATAGGTTCTTCGGCTTCAGTCGGGAAATTGTTGATAGCGTCTATCTGGGTTTTCACATCTGCCAGCAGGGTATCCAGCTCGTAGTCACTCTCTTTTTCAATGGAGACGTAACTGCCGGTTGAGCTTGATGTAGAGGTAATGGCTTTGATACCAGGAACGGTTTCCACCGCTTCTTCGATTTTTATCGCAATCCCTTCTTCTGCAAGAACCGGGTCACCACTGTCGTAGGTTACCGCAACAGAAACAGTGTCCGGTTCCAGGCTTGGGAAGGCCTCTTTACGCAGGGTATTTAAGGAGAACATACCCACCACAATAAAGCCGATCATCAGCAGGTTAGCGGCTACTGGGTTTTTGGCAAACCAGGCGATAGGCCCGGTGTATTTGGTCGTTGACTTACTCATGGTCACCCTCAACAACTGGAGTTACTTTCATGTTTGCCTGGAAGCTGCTCAATGGCCTTTTAACCACTTGTGCTACGGGTTGCTCTGTTACAGGTGAAACATATACCTTGTCCTGCTTTGCAAATTGTACGTCGGCAACAGACTTGGTCAGCAGCCCGTCACTGTTTACCGTCCAGATATTGCCCTGCTGCGAAACTGCGGAAGAAGGCAGTTCCCAAAGGTTGTTCATGCTGTTTCCGGGGATGCTTGCCTGTACAAAGGTGCCAGGCAGTAGCTGATATTCCTGCTCAAGAGGCTTATCTACCACCACGACAATTGAACGCTGGCGAGTGTCTTCGTTAAGGTGTAGCTCGCTGCGGTCAACATAACCCTGCCATTCATAATGACTGTCCGGACTGGTCAGTGTTACCGTCCAGTCACCTTTTTCCAGAGTGCTGTTGCTTGGTTGAGGTAGATTTGCCCACTGCAGACCAGAAAGAGGAATTTCTATTTCCAGGTTGTCGATGCTATACAGAGTAGCAACCTGAGTTCCGGTCTGGATATAGCTGCCTGGCAGGATATCCGTGGTGACAATCAGGGCATCAAAAGGTGCTTTGACAATGGTATTATCCAGGTCCTGCTGCGCTGTTTTCAATGCCATTTCTGCGTTTTGCAGCGTAGCTTTTGCATTTTCCAGCTGAGGTTCATGAAGTACCAGTGGAGAGTCCGGCTCTCCTTTTAGTCCTGAACGTTCCCACTCAGATTTAGCCTGAACAGCTTCACGCTGCTCTTCAAGCAGATCCAGTTTGGCCTGGGCTACATCGGCTTTTGCATTAGCCAGAGCCTGCTGATAACTGGTGTCGTCGATTTTGGCCAGAATGGTGCCTTTTTTAACCACCATACCGGTTTCAAAATCTTTGCTTATGCTCTTAACGCGGCCACTTACTTCGCTGGTGTAGCTAAGCTCATACTTTGAGTGTGCTTCACCGTATCCGGTTACTTCTGCCTGATAGCTGGAAGCAGAGGTGTTCTGTACAGCGATTTTCTGCAATTGAACAACTGCTGCCGGTTTTGCTACTGGTTGTTCCATCTTCTGTTCTTCAGCTGCTTTTGACTGCTTTGGTTCTGGCATCTTAGAGCCATTGTATGCCGCTGCGCCAAAAATGGCCGAGGCAGAAATCAGAGTAATAGTGATGGTAATTGGATTCAGTTTCATGCTTTTGTCCCCAGGCCAAGAGCCAGGCCTAAATCAATTCGGTTAACTAGACGGTTGTAGGTTGCGTTGACAAGTTGTGCTTCCTTGTCATAGGTCTGCTGCTGGATAGTCAGCAAATCAAGAATATCCACCAGACCCTGACGGTACTTTTCTTCATAGGTGTTAAAGCTGCGCAGCGCACTTTCATAGGCGTCGCCCAGGTGGTCCTGCTGCTTTGTTAATGCGTATTCCTGACCGATGGCGTCTTCTACTTCATTGACCGCAGTCAGAAGAGTGTCCTGATATTCCCAGAATGCTTTTTCCGTGGTGAGTTCCTGCATTTTCGCAGATGCTCTTAGTTTGCCACCCTGGAAGATAGGTGCAGAAACCTGACCAAGCAGACTCCACAGCGGATTGGTAAACAGAGCTTCGCTCGGTGATGTTGCTGCATCAGTAAGGCTGGCTGACAGACTGATAGAAGGCAGCAGTGCTTTATAGGCAGACTCGGTGCGAAGTGATTCAGCTTCGATGGAATAGAATGCCGCTTTAAGATCCGGGCGACGGGCCAGCGTCTGATCTGACATTTCGCTTAGCGGGTTTAACACATCCGGGAACTGTGACGGTATGTTCAGCTGCTGTTCTTCACCGCTCCACTGACCGGTTAACAGAATCAAATCGCGTTTGCTCTGCTCCAGATTTTCTTCATATTCCGCAAGAGTGGAAAGCGTCGATGAGCTGTTGGTTTTTGCGTTATCCAAATCTTCCAGGCTGCCTAGTCCGGCTCTGTAGCGCTCCAGTACCAGGGTTTCGTTATTTTTGTAGGCAGACAGACGACGCTTTTCGATTTCTACCAGCTGCTGATTCAGGCTTATTTTCAGCCATGCCTGCATAATATTGGCAACCAGCACATCCTGAGTTTCCTGCAAACTTGCCTGAGAGTTAGCGATATCTTTATCGGCGGCAGCGACGTCAGCACTGATTTTGCTCCACAGATCCAGCTCCCAGCTTACGGTTAGATCTCCGGTATAGGTTTCATCGGAATCTTCTTCGTCCTGTGCTTTAAAGGTTGCATCAACAGAAGGTATACGATCTGAGTCGGTATAGCCTTTCTGCGCATAGAGAATTTTCAGTGCAGATATGCTCTGTTGCAGGCTCGGACTGCTCTCGAGTGCCGTTTCAATATATTGACTCAGCTCCGGAATGTTCACCAGATCTGTGATCAGCAATGGCTCTTCTGTTGCATCAGACGCTTGCTGATGTTCAGAGATATACTTTTCAACCAGAGTAATACTTGTCTGGTTTGTTGTATCTGTTGCCTGTTCTGAGTATTGCAAATCACTGGTGCTGGAGCACCCGATCAGTCCAACAAGCATCAGTGAAAGAATGGAATATTTAAAGGTCATCTGTCTTGTCTCCCTCAACGGTGATGACAAGATAATCACTTGGTGGTTAAGGCGGGGTTAATGTCGGTATTAACTCCAGACGGATTTACATAGCTTTACATTCGACCTGAAAGCGGTTCTCTAGTATGGTGATTATCAGGTAGTGATAAAGAGGTTTACCAGTGCGCCAGTCGATATTTACCAAGCTGTTTGTGTCTATTTTATCAGTAAGCTTACTTATGCTGGTGGCGATGATATTTACTATTAACAGCAGTTTTAAGGAAGGGCTGCAGCAGTATCTGAACGATAAGGAAATAGAGCAGCTTGAGCTTTTGGCAGAGTATGCCAAAGACTACTATTCAAATGAAAGTGGCTGGGCCGAATTTGCGTTGCAACCTGGTGCCTGGCCTCTGTTATTAAGTAAGATTGGGGAGATGCCGCCTCCGCCAAGACTGGCTGATCCAAAAGTCCAGCGGACATTTACAGAAGCAGCACTTCCGGAGGGTAATCCGGCAACCCAGAGTTTTGTTCCTCTGGTTTTTCGTATTAACTTGCTGGGTATTGATCACAAGCGAATTCATGGCGATCCTAAAAATCTCAGAGCTCCGGGGCCTGAAGAGCAGGTTCGGCAGATCGCGATAAAAGTAAATGATCAGGCAGTAGGCTGGCTGAGGGTTGTGCAAAAGAAAGAACTGCCACCCGGTATCGCAGATGGCTTCCTGAAATCTCAAACCAGTAACTTTACCATTATCGCTTCGGTGTCGTTTTTTGTATCTTTCGTCATAGCCTTTGTTCTGGTTCGTCACTTTTTATCTCCGCTAAAAGCCTTACATGGCGGTGCGAAAGCGATAGAAAGTGGTGACTTTGATTACCGGATCCCAAAGACAACAACGGATGAGTTTGGCGATTTGATAGAGAGTTATAACCAGCTCAATGTGAACCTTAAAAGGCAAAAAGAGCAGCGAGAGCAGTGGATCTCCGATATCTCCCATGAGCTCAGAACCCCCCTTGCTGTTCTGAGGGGAGAAGTGGAAGCGATACAAGATGGAATTCGCCAGCCGGATGAGAAAAATCTGAGCGCGCTTCATAATCATATTATTTCCCTTGGCAGCCTGGTGGATGATCTGCATCAGCTCTCTGTCTCTGATTCCGGAGCAAGATACGATACAAGTCATCAGGTGGATGTTATCGGTATCCTGAATCAGGTGACCTCAAGTTTTGATCTGAGAATGAAGCAGAAGAACATAGATTTGCAGGTTGTTTATCAGCAGGATCAGCAACTGGCTATCAATGGTGACAAGCTGGCTTTAACCCAGCTGTTTACCAACCTGCTGGAAAACAGCCTCAGATATACCGATTCAAAAGGCGTTGTTGCTGTGGGCCTGATACAGAATGAGCAGTACCTGAAGGTGTTTGTTGAAGACAGCGATCCTGCTGTTCCCGATGAAGCTCTGATCAGATTGTTCGACCGTCTTTTCCGTGTGGACAAATCCAGAAGCAGAGCCAGCGGTGGTTCCGGGTTGGGATTATCCATCTGCAAGAACATTGTTGAGGCACATAACGGAGGCATCACAGCCTCGCATTCACTCCTCGGCGGCCTGAAAATCGAGTGCTGGTTGCCTAAAAGCTAAAGCACAAATTTATCGCCCTTGCTGCGTCCTATATTTTTAGTTGCTCTCTGAGTCCGGCCGGAGCCAGGTATATGACACCCCGGACGCCTTTTTTAGAGGAGGCCAGAAGAAGCTCCTCGTCTACCAGAGCGTTCAGGTAAGAGCGGGCGGTATTTTCGTTTACATCCAAATCCTGAGCTACCTGTTTTGCTGTAAATGTGCGGCCTGGCTGTTTAACTGCGTTTTTCAGTATTTCAAGCGGGCCTCGTTTCAGACGTTTTGAAACCGGGCTCTTATCGATCCACTCCATAAAGTGGTAAAACTCATTCTTCTTCGCTTCAATATGTTCGTGCAATGCATTTACGGCTTTGGTGACGATATCGACCTGATGATATAAAAAGTAGGTCAGGTCGAACTCATCCGTTTCTGTATAGAGGTAAGCCGTATCGTATTCACTTCTTTTCTCTTGTATCAGTTTACTGATGGAGACGTATTCAAACAGCCAGTAGCCTGATTTCAGCATAAACCAGTAGAACAGAGCTCTGGCGGTTCTGCCGTTTCCGTCTCCGAAAGGGTGAATATATCCCATCATAAAGTGCAGAATGATGGCTTTGATTATCGGGTGAATAAAGTGAGCAGAGGCTTTTTCATTGGGGCCGTCGTTGGCAAAGTCGCACAGGGCATTCAGACGGTCAACTAATGTTGTGTAGCATGGCGGCTCATGCGCGGTTTCATTGTAAATATTGGCTACCGTCACATCGTTGTTATCTCTGAGCTCCCCTGATACAGCATCGTTATCGATGGCTTCGAATGTCGCGATAGCGTGAAGTTCAAGAATAAGATCTATGGTCAGAGGTTCGTCTTTTAGTTCAACAGCTTTCTTCATTAGCAGAAAGTTATTGAAGATCATCTGCTCTGACTTGTCTTTCGGTTTGCGTTTGGTTTCGAGCATATCCTTGGCAACCTTACGGGTTGTAGAGGCTCCCTCTAACTGAGACGAGGTGATAGCTTCTTCCATCATAAGGTTACTTACAAGGTAGCGGTCCTTCTCCCGGCTTGTAATAAACGAGCTGTCGCCGATTTTATGACCACCTCCGGTTAAGGTATCAATGCTATGGAGCATTGCCCATAAAGAATCAGGCACGCAGTACTTAAAACAAAAATCACCTTCAGACTTAAGGCCCGTTATCGGTTTGGTTATTGACTGGCGCGCAAATTTGGTTGAAACCCATGCAAGCTCGGGATTGATACCTTTAGCTACTCTCCATTGAAATTTATCCCAGTGCAGATACTTACCATTGTTGTCGGTTGCACCGTAGGAGCCCATCAGCGGGAAGATATCTTCCAGGCTAAACTGCTCCATCAAGGCAGCTAGGGATTTGGGTTTTCTCAGTCTGGCCATATCAATACCAATTTATAACTTAATTTTCGATTTTTAAGTTTATAAATGAAGCCAAATGCTTTCAACTTAATTTTTAAAATTTGAGTTTTTAATTGTAACTTAAATCTGGAAGAGTGAAGTTAGATCTAGGCAGGGGAATTGTTATGACAGGGCAGGCGTGAATGCCTGCCCGGAATAAGTTATTTCAGAGGAACCACCAGCATATCAACCGGGATGGATCTCATAACCTGTTTGGTAGAGGATTTCACGGTATGCCAGAAGTCCTGATGGTGACCGCAGACAATTAAATCAAATTCGTATTCAGCGATTGCTTTTTCCAGCTCGTCGTCCAGACCACCGCATGCGACGAGTGTATTTTCGATGGGATAAGATGCGTTATCCTTCAGTTCCTTCAGCTTATCCTGTGACTCCTTCAGAACTTTATTTTCTGCACTCTCTTCAACCAATGAGTTGACGATTTGACGGGTGAAGTCGTCGTCCTGAACAACTTCAATGTGTATCAGAGACAATTTTGCCTGATTGGCTTTTGCCTGGCTGGCCGCCTTCTCTACCAGAAGGTGGCTTTCACTAGATAGGTCGACAGCGACAAGTATATGCTTATAAGTCATTTTCTCTCTCCTTGTTTTTATAATATTAGTTTAGAGGTAAATCGTGAGTTAGTGTTTAGTGGTTTTCACAATTCCCGAAATCGCGACAAATCACCTCATCAAACTCTGATACCGGAACAGGTTTGGAGAAGTAATAGCCCTGATATACATCGATGTGATGTTTTTTCAACAGTTCAAACTGCTCTCTATCTTCAACACCTTCAGAAACGACACTCAGGTTAAAAGCGCTGGCCAGGTCAACAATAGACTTAACCATAATGTTGGCCTGATCGTTACTGGTTACGTCTTTGATAAAGGAGCGATCGATCTTTATTTCATCGATAGGCAGCGATCTCAGGTAGTTAAGGGACGAGTATCCGGTACCAAAATCATCCAGAGAAATGGATATACCGTGCTCTTTCAGACGGCTCAGCTTCTCTGTTGCGTCATTTATGTCCTGAATAAGAACTGACTCTGTTACTTCAAAAATAAGCTTGGTATGGTCGATATCAAAGGAGGCGATGGTTTTGATGATTTCCTCGACAAACTGATCTTGCCAAAGCTGTTTTGCACTTAAGTTCACAGCAATTTTGAGGTGCTCTGTTTCTGGATGCGACTGCCATTTCTGAAGCTGCTGGCAAGACTGCTCAAGCACCTGAGCTCCGATTTGAATAATCATATTGCTCTCTTCAGCCATCTCCATAAACGAATTTGGATAAAGCAGATCTAGTACCGGGTGTTGCCAGCGAACCAGCGCCTCTGCTCCGACAACCCTTTCGTCTGAGTCGAGTTTTGGTTGTAGATGGATGCAGAAATCGCGGTGTTCAATTGAATTTCTCATCGCTCTTTGCAGCTCACTGGTGTGATTGAGTTCGTTCTGCATCTCCATATCAAAGATTAAAGCGGAGTGACCACCATTTGCTTTGGCACGATACAGGGCGATATCGGAAAGCTGTAATAGCTTTCCGGGCGCCACATCAGCGGACTTAAATACAACCCCGCCGATACTGGCGGTTATCGCATAATTGATCTCCAGCTCCTGCAAGTCGCTGCTTAATATTAGTGAGCGGGATATGTCCTGAATCAGGCTGTCGGCATACTCCTGAGCTTTTAGCGTGGCTGCTTTCTGGCTCTTGTCTAATAAAGGAAGAATGATAACGAATTCATCACCGCCGAAGCGGGAAACTAAACCGCGATCCTGATTAAACCCGGTAAGCCTTTTTGCGATGGCTTCCAGCAGCTTATCGCCCATATGGTGGCCATAGCTGTCATTGAGTAGTTTGAAGCGGTCCAGATCTAAGAACAGAAGTGTACTGTAGCTATCTTCCCTGGCGCTTTCATCAATGGTTTTATCCAGATCGATTTCAAGCTGGGTGCGGTTAGCCAGACCTGTGAGCTGGTCATAATAGGCAAGGTGAATCACCTTCTGCTGATTGAGCTTCTTCTGAGTAATATCTAAAGCGATACCCACAAGCCAGGTTGGTTTTCCTTCATTATCGTATTCTGCAACCCGGCCTCTGTCCCATACCCAGATAACTTCTCCGTCGGGGCGTTTCATCCGGAACTCAATGCTGTAGGGTTTGTTCTCGGTCAGCAGAGCCTGTAATGCTGACCTCACCATACCTATATCTTCCGGGGCTATGGCGTTTTCAAATTCCGCGAAGGTGTTTTCGCTAGTTTCAATCCCGGTGATCAGCTCCCACTGGCGGTTATGCAGTACCTGGTTTGTCACCGTATTCCATTCCCACAGCCCTTCCTCAGAAACATCCAGTACGTTCTGCAGGCGCTGCTTGTTTCTTTCAGACTCCTCTTTAAGACGCGTAATATCAGTAATATCTTTCGCTATTACCGCAATTTTCAGCTTGTCCTGCGCATCCCTGAAGGGGATCTTTACCGAATGGAAATGGCGAACCTCATTGGTTTTTGCGTCGGTGGATGATTCGTAAACCTCTTCTTTTTCAAAGCGGTCCATTATTAACTGAACATTTTTGCGGAAAAAATCAGCCTGCTCTTTGTTTTTGGTGAAATAGTAATCGTCTTTACCAATCATCTCCTCAGGCGTTGATTTGTAAAGATTTGCAACTGTCTCATTACAAAATAAAAAGTTACCCTGATAGTCTTTAAATACAATGACATCACTGATGGCGTGGAGCAGACCTTTAATAATATCGGAATGCTTCTTAATTTTCTTTTGTATAAAAAACGTTAAAAATATATGGCTAAAAAGTACAAGGATAAAGGTGAGTATATAGTGTCCGATGTATCCGCTTTCATCTGGTAAATGTGAGTAAAAATAGAGAATTAACAATGAGGTTAAAAGCGATGAACAGAGTGCCGCCAGATAGACTTTCAGTTTGTTAAACCCAGTTATATCGTACATTTAGGCTCTCCTCTGTCACCTGAATAAAACGAATAGATTTTAATTATTGAATTTAGATTTTTTTAATTTTATGGGTTGATACTGTTTTCGTAGCATATTTTATGAGCGCTTAATCAAAGCCTTGTAGATTTATTTAATGTGCACGAATAAATACTATTCTAGTGTGCATATTTTTCATTCGACTTTCTAGCGATACTCTATGTTGTATATGGATTTTTGAGAGATGGACTCGATATGAATGAAAGCGCCCGTCGATTCATGACCAGATACGCTGTAAAACCTTTAAATGTCTCAGTTTTAACCTATGCTTATACCAATACTAGTAATTAGCTGTTCAGTGATTGCGCAGGAAAAATCGCTAAGAGCAAGGCAAAATTTGCAGTCACTAGTGGACCTAATTACAAAAATTTTAACGCAGCTATTGGCGATTTTGACAAGCAAGGATGAACAGATAATTGCTGGGATTGGTATTGTAGGTGCGTAGAAGAATAACAATGAGACAGGAAAAAAAACAATGACTGCCAGAACGCTGCTGATTACAGGCTTTTTTGTTGCAGTTGGACTTCAGCTTGCAACACTGTTTGTACTAAATTGCGTACGAGATAAAGACGAAGAGCTGTATCAGAGCCAACTGGACAGATACGCATCATATCTTTTAGCCGACGAGCTCAGACAGAGTTCTGATGACCTTACCCGTATGGCCCGGACCTATGTCATTACTCAGGACGAAAAATACGAAAAAATGTACTGGGATATACTGGCAATCCGCAATGGAGAACTGAACCGCCCTGCACATATGAACCGCATTTACTGGGATCTGATGTTGAACTATGGCGAAAAACCGCGCCCGGATACGGAATTGGTTTCCCTCCATGACCTGATGGTACATGCGGGTTTCACGCTCAGAGAATTTGCCATGCTTAAGGAAGCTCAGGACAACTCTGATGCTCTGGTGGAAACCGAGACAGTGGCAATGAATGCGGTAAAAGGGCTCTATAACGACGGATTTGGTAACTATGTTATTGAAGGAAAAGCTGATATTGAGATGGCTACCAGCATTATGCATGATGAAAAGTACCATCAGGATAAGGCCAGCATAATGTCTCCTTTAAATGACTTTCTTACCGATCTGGATATGCGGACCATAGAAACAGTGGAAGAGAAGAAGAGGGAAGTGGCTTATTATCTTGATTTGCTTACGCTTTGCTTTTCACTGACGCTTGCATTGATGTTTGTGGCCGCTTTTGTGATTTATAAAAGATACCCGAACAGGCGTAAGTAACCGGAAATTCATAAAATTTTTAATTGATACAAATTTTCCGGACAATACCAATGAGATCTATGTAGAACAAAAAAGACTGGTATTTCACCAGTCTTTCTATTTTTTGTGACGGAAGTTGTATTATCCTTTGTGTCGTTTTGCGACCAGGGTAAACTTGTAATCGGTGGATTTAAAGTAGTTCCGGCTGTATTCAAACACGGTTCCGTCAGCCAGATAACTGCGGGTTCGTTTCTCGATAATCGGCTGGTTAGGGTCAATACCCAGCAGCTCTGATACCTTATCTGGCGGGAGAATTGGAACAATTTCCTGTTCACTTCTGTCGATAACCATACCTTTCTGATTTTCGATATAGTCATATTTAGAACTGCGCATCACCTCGTAAGTCAAATCAGGGAACAGAGCCAGCGGCATCCAGGTCTCTTCGACAGTGATAGGATTGTCATCCATATAGCGAACGCGCTTAATGTAGAAAATGCGGTCGTTCTCACTTACGTTCAGGTTGTCGGCCATGGTAAGGCTTGGCAGTGTGATTTCAAATGCCAGTACTTCACTTCTGGTTACTACATTTAAGTGCGCCCACTTCTCGTTAAAGCTGGTCTGCTGATAAATATCGTAATTGACTTTGCTGGCTTTTACATAGGTACCGCTACCCTGAACACTTTCCAGTTCGCCGTTCTCAATCAGAAGCTTAAGTGCCTGCCTTACTGTTACGCGGCTAACGGAAAACTCTTCACGAAGCTGAGCTTCGGTAGGAAGTGCCTCCCCGACTTTATAGTCTCCGGAACCTATCTTCTCTCGAATAGCATCGGCTATCTGGCGGTACATCGGTAGTCTGGCCATATCTACCCCTCGTCATCTTTCTTATAAATTTAAACTGTCACCTATGATACAAATTACTTTCTGTAAGACAATAGCAATCTAGTCACTATTTTGAAGTGAGTAATACAACAGGAATACAAATATGTATCAAATGAGATCTCAATCACAGAAGATTTGTATTGTTGGTGTATTATGTAGTCATCGAAGACAAGAAATGTCTACATCAATTCCTAACCGCATTTTATGACAACGGGGCGAAGGTTATGAAATTAACAACTCTTACTAACGAAGCACTTATCAATCTGCAGACTACTTTTGAAAGCCGTGACGATGCAATCAAGGCACTGGCTGAGCAACTTGAAGCGCAGGGCAAGCTACACGATAAAGAAGAATACCTGAAAGCAGTATTTGCTCGTGAAGAGCATGGCGCAACTGCACTGGGCGAAGGCCTGGCTGTACCACACGGTAAATCAGACGCAGTTAAAGAAGCGGCATTTGCTCTGGCAACACTAAAAGAAGACGTTAAGTGGCCTGGCATTGATGAAGACGAGATGGAAGATGTAAACCTTGTTTTCCTTATCGCAATTCCAAACGCAGAAGCGGGTTCTACTCACATGCACCTTCTTACTGCGCTGACTTCAACTCTGGTTGATGACGATGTTCGTGAAGCGGTACTTAAGGCGACGACCAAAGAAGAAATCTTTGCCATCTTCGATGCTCAGAGCGAAGACGAAGAAGAAGCGGCTCCAGAGCCAGTAGCAGAAGTTAAGCCTGAGCCAGTTCCTGCAGCAGCTCCACAGGTGAAAGAAGAACCTCAGGGCTTCTTTGCTAAAGTTGCTAGCTGGTTCAAAGGCTAATCAACTATCGGGTGTTAAGAGCCATTTCGATGGCTCTTGTTTTACAAACACCGGCTACAACATTGCTCTACACATAATTTATTTTTTACCGGCTTTAAATAGCTGAACTATCAGGTACGAAAAAAATGACTACATCTCGCGTTCATATTACCCCGCACATGCACTGGGACCGTGAGTGGTACTTCACTACTGAAGAATCACGTATCCTTCTAGTGAACAACATGGAAGAAATCATGACCCGTCTGGAAAACGATCCGGACTACAAATACTACGTTCTTGATGGTCAGACAGCTGTTCTGGAAGACTACTTCGCAATCAAACCAGAAAACTGGGATCGCGTTAAGTCTCTGGTAGAAGCGGGTAAACTGATTGTTGGCCCTTGGTACTCTCAGACAGATACCATGCAGGTTTCTGGTGAGTCTATCGTACGTAACATGATGTACGGTCTGCGTGATGCACTAGCGCTTGGCGAACCAATGAAGATTGGTTACCTGCCGGACTCATTCTCAATGAGTTCTCAGCTTCCAATGATTTACAACGGCTTCGGCTTCGACCGCACTATGTTCTGGCGTGGTTGTTCTGAGCGTCACGGCACAAACAAAACGGAATTCCTGTGGCAGTCAAACGACGGCAGTGAAGTAACCACTCAGGTTCTTCCTCTTGGTTACGCTATCGGTAAATACCTTCCACAGGACGAAGAAGGTCTTCGTGCTCGTCTGGACAAGTATTTCCCGGCTCTTGAAGGTGCTTCTGTAACTAAAGATATCCTGCTTCCAAACGGTCACGACCAGATGCCTATCCAGAAAGACATCTTCGAAGTAATGGATAAGCTACGTGAATACTACCCTGACCGTGAGTTCGTAATGAGCCGCTTTGAAGAAGTGTTCGAGAAAATTGAAGCAATGCGTGACTCTCTTGACACTATTAAAGGCGAGTTCAACGACGGTAAGTACATGCGTGTACACCGCACTATCTCTTCTACCCGTATGGATATCAAGATTATCCACGCTGAAGTTGAGAACAAGATTGTTAACATTCTTGAGCCTCTTGCCTCTATCGCTTACGACCTTGGTTTCGAATACCACCACGGTCTGATTGAGAAAATGTGGAAAGAGAGCATGAAGAACCACGCTCACGACTCAATCGGCTGCTGCTGCTCAGACAAAGTACATGCTGAAATCCTGGCTCGCTACATCCTTGCTGACGACATGGCAGAAAACCTGATCAACTTCTACAAGCGTAAGATTGTTGACCACATGCCAGCAAACGGCGACTGTGACAAGCTGGCATTCTTCAACCTGATGCCATACGAGCGTGAAGAAGTAGTGAACACAATGATCACTATCCGTGCTAACGAGTTCAAGATCTTTGACGAAGCGGGTAACGACGTTGAGTACTTCATTGAAGACTCTCGCGTAATTGACCCGGGCAAGATTGACCGTCAGATCGTTCACTACGGTAACTACGACCCGTTCGTTGAATACGACATTCAGCTTAAGATCAAAGTACCTGCGATGGGCTACACAACGCTGCACATCCAGGCTAACGAAGCGGGTGCTCAGAAAGCGGTTGAAGCGGCTGGCAACGAGCTTGAGAACGAATTCTACTCAATCACAGTTAACAGCAACGGTACTCTGACTGTTAAGGACAAAGAGACTGGCAACAGTTACGACCAGGTTCTGCGTATCGAAGACGGTTCTGATGACGGTGATGAATACGACTACTCTCCATCACGTAAAGAGTGGCTAATCTACTCTGACGAGTTTGAAGTTGAAACAAGCGTTGAGCAGCAGGCGTTCCAGTCAGTTGCAAACATTTCACTTCGCATGAATGTTCCGACTGACCTTGAAGCTCGTGAAGAGCGTACAAATCAGGATGGCTTTGTTGATGTTAAGGCTCAGGTAATCCTGCGTCAGGGCTCTCGCCGCATCGATGTTCGCATGGAACTGGATAACCAGGCTGACGACCACCGTCTGCGTGTTCTTATCCCGACGCCTTGGGTATCTGAAAACGTAGTTGCTGACAACCAGTTCGGTGTTATCACTCGTCCTACTCAAGACCCTGCAATGGCAGTCTGGGAAGAAGAGAAGTGGAAAGAAGCTCCGGTTCCTGTTTACCAGCTAATGAACTTTGCAGCGCTTGAAAATGACAAGGGCGGTGTGGCTCTGTTCACTAACGGTCTGCGTGAGTTTGAAGTTATCTCTTCTAAGGGTAACGAAGAGCGCGATACTTTCGCCCTGACTCTGCTACGCGGTGTTGGCGTACTGGGTAAAGAGAACCTGCTGCTACGTCCTGGACGTCCGTCAGGTATCAAGATCCCGGCTCCGGATTCTCAGACCCGCGGTAAGCTGGTATGTGAGTTCTCTATCTGCGGCTTCGCTGGTGACCACATCTCTGCGAACCTTATGTCTCAGGCTCGTGAGTATGTCACTCCAATGGCTGTGTACAACAAGATTCCATACAACGCAATGAAGCTGAACATCGGTGAGCAGAACCTGCCACTGACTTACAGCCTGCTTGAGAAAGATATGGAAGGTGCGGTACTGAGCGTACTGAAGAAAGCAGAAGACGAAGATGCACTGATTCTGCGCGTGTACAACCCGTCTGAAACAGCAACTTCTGAAGGTTCAGTAACCTTTAAGAAGCCTGTTACAGAGTGGACTGAAGTTCAGATGGATGAGCAGCCACGTCCGGGTGTAGACGCTGTAGAAGCGGGAACCTTCGGAACACTGGCACAGTGTCAGGCTAAGACCTTCAAAGTGAAGTTCTAAGGCTAGAGCCAGATAAAGATTGTTGATTAGGAAGCCACATTCCCCTGGCGCCTGTTGCTAAAAAGTAACAGGCACCTAATCAACAATATCTTCGGCTTCTGTAATATTCTGGCGGATGTATTCCGGGTTATTACAAAAGCTAAAGATTCTTGCCTTCACAGGCAAAACGAAATTGACAGATAACGTTGAAACACCTAGTCATGAGGTAAAAAAATGAAAGTTGTTATTGCACCAGACTCATTTAAAGAATCGCTTGATGCGATGGCAGTAGCGACCTGTATTGAGAAAGGTTTTTCTGAAGTCTTTCCAAATGCAGAATATGTAAAACTTCCTCTGGCAGACGGCGGTGAAGGTACCGTTGAAGTACTGCTTCAGGGACTGAACGGTGAAAAGCAGACCTCTCGTGTCACAGGCCCTCTGGGAGAGCCGGTTGATGCAATGTGGGCGCTGCTGAATGAAAAAGACGGTAGTAAAACAGCACTTATTGAGATCGCGATGGCTTCTGGTTTGGATCTTATCACTCCGGAGCAGCGTGACCCGTTAAAAGCAACGTCATTTGGTACAGGTGAAACAATAAAAGCTGCACTTGATGCAGGAGCAACAAAGATACTGCTTGGCTTAGGCGGTAGCGCAACCAACGATGGTGGCGCAGGTATTCTTCAGGCTCTGGGAGGCAAGCTTCTGGATGCTGAAGGTAATGACATAGCGAGAGGCGGTGCGGCTTTATCAGAAGTGGCTCAAATCGACCTTTCTGACATCGACTCTCGCTGTGACCAGACTGAGTTTGTCGTAGCTTGCGACGTATCCAACCCGCTGTGCGGTGAGAACGGTGCAAGTGCCATCTTCGGCCCTCAGAAAGGTGCGACTGAGCAAAATGTACAGGATCTGGATAAGGCCCTGGCAAATTTTGCTGAGGTAGCTGAGAAGTTAACCGGCATTAATCACAAAGATACTAAAGGCTTTGGCGCAGCAGGTGGTGCTCCGATGGCACTTAGCCTGGCGTTCAACATCCAGATCAAGCAAGGCATTGATATGGTGCTGGATACGCTGAATGCGGATGAAGTGCTTGAAGGTGCGGATCTGGTGATTACCGGTGAAGGCCAGATGGATAATCAGACGCTTCAGGGCAAAACACCATTTGGTATCGCTAAGCGTGCTCAGGCAAGAGATATCCCGGTTATTGGTATTGCGGGCTCTCTGGGTAAAGAAGTTGAAGAGCTTTACTCAAAAATGTCGGGCATCTTCGGAACGGTTCGCTCTCCACAACCTCTGGCACAAGTGCTGGAAGAAGCGGATAAGAACCTGACCAGAACGGCAAGAAATATTGCATCTATCCTGAAACTTGGCAGCGACAAGTTCTAGGAGATTAAAAACCACTCTTATCTGTAAGAGGCTGAACGTCCTACTGACTGATTGAAGGTTATTGAGGGGGCTTTTTACCAGACAGATGGCAGCAGGGCTACGGCCTCTTACAGATAAGAGTGGATACGGAAAACTTTGCTTAAGACACAGAGTTTTTACCAAAAAAGTTTTTACGAAATTGAACTGGCGTCTTTGTCAGACGGAAGTCGGTTCATAAAACGACATCATGGCTCGTGCGCAGTAAGTCTCACCCCCGTGGATTTCAACATGTCGCATTGATGTCGTTTGACAATTGAGGCACGAATTAATAATCGATCGTCAAACAGCTATTGTGCCTGCGACCCATCCCCCTAGGATGGGTTTTTTTTCGCTTATAAAAAATCCCGCTCCCATATAAATGAGAGCGGGATTATCTTTTCAGGAAAGGGTTGCGGCTCAGCCGCCCATCAGAGCATCGGTTATCTGCATGCCATAAATCAGGGTCAGACCTATAATGCCGGTCAGAACCAGATAGTAGAATGTAGGGATTATGGTTTTACGCAGGGTTGCACCCTCGCGACCCAGCAGACCAACTGTTGCCGATGCCGCAACCACGTTGTGAATCGCAATCATATTACCCGCAGCGGCACCTACCGCCTGCAGAGCGACCAGTGCAGCACTGGAGATAGACAGGGTCTGCGCCACTTCAAACTGGAACTGGCTGAACATCATATTGGAAACTGTGTTCGAGCCTGCGATAAAGGCACCAAGCGCACCAACGGTGGCACTAAGTGCTGGGAAGGCTGAGCCAACCAGGTCTGCTGCGAAGTTGGCTGTGGTGACCGGCATACTCGCTAAGTCGGCACCGTTAACACCTGAGTTAATAAATATACGTACCATAGGGATGGTAAACACCAGTACAAAGCCCGCACCAATCAGGGTTTTACTGGACTCACCAAAGGCTTTGGCAAGTGGCTTTGCACCGCCTTGCTGAAGCAGCACAGCCAGCAGAGCAACGAAGACCAGAATACCGCCAGGCAGATACAGAGGCTGAATTGCGGTACTGACACCGGCCTCACCAAGAATATTGCTAAAGGACAGGCTTACGCTTTTCAGCATGCCTTTCAGTTCAGGGCTCACTCGGCTGGCAACAAGAATGACTGCCAGAAGTACATAAGGTGCCCAGGCTTTTGCCAGGCTCATTGGCTTACCCTGAACCTCATCAAGGTCTATTTTAAGGGTGCCAAGCCACTCTGTCGGCCATTTATCCTCACTTTCAAAGTCCCATTTTGACTTAGGTACAAGGAAGCCGTTTTTCGCCGCTGTGACCACAATGGCCAGACCAACAAGACCGCCAATCAGCGACGGGAATTCTGCCCCAAGGAACACACCTGTTAGTGCATACGGTACCGTGAAGGCCACACCGGCAAACAGGGCAAACGGCAGGATATCCAGACCTTCACTCCAACTGCGGTTTTTACCAAAGAAGCGGGTCAGCATCATTGCCATCAGAACCGGCATCAGGGTACCGACGGTGGCGTGGATCATGGCTACGTTTGAGGTGATTTCCTGCAGGTAGATATCCCAGCTGGAACCCTGAGCCAGCAGAGTTTCACCAATATTATGGGTATCCAGACCTTTGTTTACCCCCACGATAATAGGCGTACCCACAGCACCGAAGGATACCGGTGTTGACTGGATCATCATCCCCATCAGCACAGCAGCAAGTGCCGGGAAGCCGATGGCCACCAGAAGCGGCGCTGCGATAGCCGCAGGGGTACCGAATCCGGATGCGCCTTCAATAAAGGAGCCGAAGCACCAGGCAATAATGATGGCCTGTACGCGACGGTCTGCCGATATATCGGTAAATCCGTTACGAATGGTGGTGATCGCGCCGGTATGTTTTAAAGTGTTGAGCAGGAAAATGGCACCGAAAACGATCCATAGAACAGAGACTGTGATACCGAGTCCCTGGAATACAGAGGCGATAACACGTGTGGCTGACATGTCCCAGAAAAGAAGGGCAATGGCAACAGTGGTAAGGAAAGCCACCGGCATGGCTTTTTTAGCGGGCCAGTTTAATCCGACCAGAAGGATAGCGGCAATCACGATTGGTGAAAAAGCTATCAGGGCTAGTAGTGTTTCACTCATTAGTTCATCCTCGTAGGCTGACTTTGTTTTTTGTTGTAATAGGTTTGTTAAGCAAGCGAAAATTTAACCCTTTATTTTTTGTTGATATAGGGAAATAATGAAAATAATTAATTCCAAAAGTGACATAATCCAATGCGAGCAGATGATCTGATTTTGTTTTCTCAGGTGATAGAACTGGGCAGTTTTAGCAAAGTAGCTGAGGAAAATAACCTTACAAACTCGGTAGTTAGTAAAAGAATCGCCCGGCTTGAAGAAGAAATAGGCACACAGCTTATTTATCGTACAACGCGAAAACTGACGCTTACTGAAGCCGGAAGAGTGCTTTTACAAAGTGCTCAAAATGTGAAGCAAGCCACCCAGCAGGCGATGGATGCCGTTTCCGGGTTTGGTGAAGATGTGACTGGACACATAAAAATGTCTGTACCGACCATTTCTGGGGATCTGCTTCTTGCCGATGCTGTGGCGGAATTCAGTGCAATGCATCCGGGCCTGACGATTGATATGTCGCTCAGCAACCGCTTTGTGGACCTGATTGCCGGAGGCTTTGATCTGGTTATCCGCACCGGGTATCTGGATGACTCAAGCCTGATTGCCCGCCATATTCTGGATTCGCAGTGGATTGTCTGCACATCACCTACCTATATTGCCAGGCATGGCAAGCCGATGTCACCGGCGGATTTGGTTAACCACAATTGTCTTCTGTATGCCTATCAGAGCACAGGTGCTTCTGACTGGGAGTTTAAAGGTGAGCATGAAAACTACTTTATTAAGGTGTCGGGCTCCTTTTCTACTAATAACGCAACGGCCCTGCGCAAAGCGGTTCTTGGCGGCTACGGGATTGCTTATGTTCCCCGTTGCCTGGTTTATCATGACATTCAGGAAGGCAATGTGGTTAACCTTTTTCCGGATCAGGTGGGTAAGAACCTTGGGATATACGCGGTATACCCGTTTACCCGCCAGCCTTCAATGAAAGTGAAGATGCTGATAGAACATATACGGGCCAGGTATTTAGCGATAGCACATTATTTCTGAACCGGAGAAATGTCCGGAAGGTTATTTATTTAAATATGAAAAGGCGATTCTTTAGACTCGCCTTTTTTAAATATTACCCAATGGAGTTATATACAAATATTAAGTTCAAAGTTTTTCTGTTAGCATATAATTCTAATTGGGTAAGTTTAAGTTATTTTATGAATGGTAATAAATTTACACTTGATTTACCCATAAATAGGTAAAATCAGCTGTTTTAGGTTGGTTTTATCTGTAATAAAACAACACCGCCATTCTTGAGATGACTCTCCCTGCTCCACATTTGCTGCTTTTGTGCTCAATCTGCGCCGATTTTTATGCCATCATTGCCACTTATTGGGAAACATATTGTTTCCTTTGGTCGTTTTTTCTCGCCATATTTAACACAAGGACAACAAGATAAGCGATACAGAAGGTGTTCTGTGATTTGAGTCATTACTAAAGTTAAATATCTGTAAATCCCATCTGGATATTATTATTTTTCGGGGAAATACCTATCTTCAAAAATATTATTAATTATTTAAACTGTTAGTGTCAGCAATAAAAAGCTGAACGAAAATTACAAAAATAATATTTGTTGCCCAATAAAATAAACTGAAACAATGGAGTCGTTTTACATGACAACCCTAATTATTTCTGTCACACCTATCATTCTTCTCATATGGATGATGACAAAAAAGAATGGTATTCCTTCCCATATAGCGCTGCCACTTACCGCACTTATGGTGGGTCTGCTGCAGTACTTTTACTTTAAGACGGACTTTACGCTGATAAGCGCTAACATTATCGCCGGTACCCTATCTGCTATTACCCCAATTTCTATTGTTGCCGGTGCGATACTGATTAACCGACTGACTTATCTTTCCGGTGCGGAAGCGACCATCCGCCGCTGGCTGGAAGGTATCAGTGATAACAAGGTTGCACAGCTGATGATTATCGGCTGGGCATTCGCCTTTATGATTGAAGGTGCCTCAGGCTTTGGTACGCCTGCTGCTATCGCTGCTCCTATCCTGGTTGGTCTTGGATTCCCTGCTTTAAAAGTCGCAATGCTTGCCCTGGTGATGAACTCAGTTCCGGTTTCCTTCGGTGCTGTGGGCACCCCAACCTGGTTTGGTTTTTCAAACCTTGGGCTGGATGCAACAACTCTGCTTGAAGCCGGTAAAGTAAGTGCCATGATCCATCTGGTTGCTGCTTTTGTGGTGCCACCAATGGCACTGAGATTTGTGGTGGGCTGGAAGGAGATTAAATCCAATTATACCTTTGTTCTGCTTAGTACTCTTTCCTGTACCGTTCCGTACTTCCTGATTGCTCAGTGGAACTACGAGTTTCCGGCGCTTGTTGGCGGTGCGATTGGTCTGTTAATTTCTGTTCTGGTTGCTAAGTCTGGCTTTGGTCTTGAGAAGCAGGTGAAATCAGAAGAAGCTGCGGATCTTAAACCTGTTTCAGGGGCTGAGATTTTTAAGGCTATGACGCCGACACTGCTTCTTATTGCTATCCTGATTGTAACCCGTATCAAGCAGTTTGGTATCAAGGCGATGCTGACTGACAGTACTGAAATGTTCACTGTTTCGTTTGGTGCGCTAGGAGATTTCAGCATCAGTAAGGCGCTAATCTTTAAACTGAGCCATATTCTGGGCACAGATGTTAGCTGGGCGTATAAGACTCTGTATGTGCCTGCGCTTATTCCGTTCCTGCTGGTGGCGTTGATCTCCATTCCTGTATTTAAGCTTCAGGCCAGCCTGGTTAAGCAGATGTTTACTGAAACCGGAAGCCGTATCAAGATGCCGTTTATTGCTCTGGTTGGTGCTCTGATCATGGTTAAACTGATGATGACGGGAGATGAGAACTCGCCAATTATGGTAACAGGCCAGGCGTTTGCTGATCTGATGGGTACCAGTTGGCAGTATGTGGCATCTTACCTTGGTGCGCTGGGTGCCTTCTTCTCTGGCTCTGCAACTGTATCTAACCTGACATTTGGTGCAATTCAGCAGACTATCGCGCTGAACGTTGGCCTGTCTCAGACCACCATCCTTGGTCTACAGTCAGTTGGTGGCGCTATGGGTAATATGGTCTGCATCAACAACATTATTGCCGTATCCACCATTCTGGGTATCGCTAACCAGGAAGGTTACATTATCAAGAGGACAGTTATTCCGATGCTGACCTTTGGTCTTGTGGCCGCGGGGATGAGTGTGGTTGTTTAATTATCTTTAACAAGCCGTCATTCCTGCGAAGGCAGGAATCTTCTAAAAACGCGCTGTAGAGACAATAAGTTACTCAGACTCTACAGCGCGCAGAAATCAGATCCCCGCCTTCGCGGGGATGACAACCTTAAGCCCTGGCTCTTATACACAAATATCAAAGTGACCAGAGAACGGTTCTCCCCCTTGAGTGAAAAAGCCTAACTGGTTGATAAAGCTAATAGAAGGGGGAGTTAGAGGGGGTTGGTTATGCCATGCATGGTTAAACCACCAAAACTTAAACCCATGAGAAACAACCCCTCCCTGCCTCCCCTTCGATGTTACTTCTTCGAAAATCCGTCCTTTCGAGGCTAAGGGGAGGAGCATTCTTTGGCTCCTTAAATTTGTGTATAAGAGTCAGGCCTTCGCGGGGATGATACTTTTTACCTTATCAGTAATTTAAAAGTTTCCTCAGAACTTACCACTAGCCCGGTTATAACACTCATAAATATGTTCAATAAAGAGCCGGGTCTTTTCTGATAAATGCTTGGTGTAAGGATAGACGGCGTAGATTCCAAGGCTTTTTGCCACCTGCTCCTGCAGTATCTCGGTAAGCGTGCCGTCGGCTAAATTCTCTGCCACCAGAACGCGGGGAACATAGATAATCCCCTGTCCGAACAGAGCCGCCTTTCTTAATGCTGATGCATTATTGGTGCAGAAGTTTCCGGAAACGTTCAGGGTGAAGTTTTCTGGATCTCCTTTAAATAACCACTCATACGCGCCGGTCTCCTGGTAGGAGTACCCCAGGCAGTTGTGCTCAGTTAAATCTTCCGGTTTTTCCGGGATGCCGTGGCTTTCCAGGTACTCAGGCGCTGCGCAGATCACCCATTGAGCATCAACCATGCGACGGGCAATATAACTTGAGTCGGGCAGCACCCCGGTGCGGATTGCCAGATCGTAACCTTCTTCAATCAGATCCACAAAGCGGTTATCCAGATCCATATGCACCTTTATATCCGGATATTTTGCGCAGAACTCAGCCACCGCCTGAGGCAGAATCAGCTCACCCGATATGGTTGGGACGGTAACACGGATGGTACCGGAAAGACTTTCTCCCAGCCCCTGCAGCTCTTCTTCGGCGTATTGAACCGAGCGGTGAATTTCGCGGGCGTGGTTGAAAAAAATCTTACCGGCTTCGGTCAGAGTCAGTTTGCGGGTTGTGCGGTAAATTAACTGAACCCCCAGATCCTGCTCGAGCCGGGTGATGCGTTTGCTGATCACCGACTTAGTCAGGCTCACATGCTCAGCCGCTTTACTAAAAGAGCCAAGTTCAATCAGATGGTAAAAAATCAGGAAGTCGTCAGTATTTCTAATCATTAGTTAACTTTTGGCAACAAAATTAATAATCGTTGCAAATAGTTTAGTGGATGCATAAAGATAAGCCAATTGAGTAATCAGTAAAATGCCGTCATCATAGGCAGATCTGTGACACAGTCAGTAACAAGGCAAGGACTAAAATGATTTATCTTGATCATGCGGCGACCAGCAATCCCAAGCCCGCTTCTGTTGCGGAGGCGATGGTGCACTTTATCAGCGAGGGATGCGCAAATCCGGGAAGGGGCAGTCATCCTCTGGCTAATGATGCGGCACGACTGATATTTGAAACCAGAGAAAACCTGCTTGATTTTTTCCATGCCGGAGAAAATGCGCAGGCGGTATTTACCGGAAATATTACTCAGTCTCTGAATTTAGTTCTGAAAGGGGTAGTAAAGCCCGGAGATCAGGTGATCACCAGTAGCATGGAACATAACGCCATGATGCGGCCACTAAGAGAGTTAGAGCAGATTGGTGTCGTCGTGACGGTCATTCCCTGCGATGTAAAAAGTGGTCTGATAAACCCTGGTGATATAGCTGAAGCAATTACCGCCAAAACCCGGATGATAGCGATGAATCACGGTTCTAATACCTTTGGAACCGTGCAGCCCATTGAGGAAATCGGCCGGCTCTGCCAGAAGCAGGGCATCTTATTTCTGCTGGATACAGCTCAGAGCGCAGGTGTGATTCCTATTGATATGGATGCATCGCACATCGACTATCTTGCTTTTACCGGTCATAAAGGCCTGCTTGGTCCAATGGGAACCGGTGGTTTGATTCTGAGTGAAAAGGCTCAGAGGGAGAAGATAAAACCTCTGTTTACCGGCGGTACGGGAAGCAACTCTGAGCTTGAAGTCCAGCCGGATTTTCTGCCCGATGCTTTGGAAAGCGGCACGCCTAATCTGCCTGGTATCGCGGGACTTAACGCCGGTATTCACTGGCTGAAAGAGAAGGGGATCGAAAACATCAGCCGGCATGAGCAGGAGCTGACCGCTTTTCTGGTTTCTTCGCTGAGAGCCATTCCAAAGGTTTCTGTCTATGGTCATGCGGAGGAAGCTCAGCATGTGGGCGTAATTTCATTTTCCATTGATGGGAAAGATATCGGAGAGATTGACGCTCAGTTAGCCTATGAGCACCAGATATGCTGCCGTACCGGATTACATTGCTCGCCCGCGTCACATAAGACCATGGGGACTTTTCCGCAGGGCACCATTCGCCTGAGTATCGGAGCTTTCACTTCCAGGGAAGAGATAACCCGCGTCATTGAAGTGATAACCTCGCTTGCTGAAAACTAAGTTAACGAACCTGCAACACGATTTCTACCGATTTAAGAGTATGATAGCGGGCATAAAAAATGCTCGCAGGGTGAACAATGGCCACACTTGATTACATCGTTACTTTTTCTTCCAGCAACCTGGCTCTGAAAGCGGAAAGCCTGCTGAATAAGGCTGGTGTCCGGGTCAGATTGGTTGCCGCGCCAAGAAGTATTAGTTCTGAATGTGGATTTTGCCTGCTTCTGGAAAGACTGGAATGCAGCAATCTGGCAGAAAAATTAGAGACTCTGGGGGCGGTTTATGCCGGTATCTTCACAAAGAAACAAATAGATGGAGTAACAGAATATGAACAACAAGCTTGATGTTCGGGGTATGGACACAGAAACTGCACTTCGCCAGCTTGAAGGCGTGCTTGAAGTTAAGGAAGTCGTTTCACTGGAAGTTCTCAGCTCAGATCAAGATTGTACTAAAGCCTTAGTTAAGGTACTGATGGAGCAGGGAGCAAGTTGTGAAATGCTGACCACCGATACCGAACAGAAGATCATTGCTAATCTGGCCAATAAGCAGGTCATCAGGCAGAAGTCTTATGTTGTCGGCTCCGATACGCTCGGCAGTGGCGATGATCTGTTAGGCGGCAAGCTGATGACAGCTTTCTTCAGTGTTCATTCTCAATATGAGCAGGTTCCTGCCTCAATGTTTTTCTTAAATACAGGTGCCAGACTTTGTGTAGAAGGCGCAGAAGCACTGGCTGCATTAAAAGTACTGGAATCAAAGGGAACGGAAATTATTGTCTGTGGCACCTGCCTGAGTTTCTTTGAGCTGACAGACAAGCTTGCGGTAGGCCGGATTGGCAGCATGCATGACTTTGTCGCTATCTGCCAGAATCAGAGTGAAGTCGTTAATTTATAGTTGCCTATTATTCCGCTCCATTTAGTATTGAGAGTGCTATTCTTACAGAAGCAATATCGCATGATCTGATCAGTGGAGGTAATTGGGCTAATGCGGCTTTTTTCGGTATTACTGTCACTCCTTTTTGCAGCCTTGCCTGTGTGCGGGCACGGAGAAGATTTACGCTTTATTACTGAACCTACCGTTTTTACTGATGAGCAAGGTCAGGCTATGGGCGGGGATGCTAAGCTGACGCGAGATCTTATGAGAAGATTGAGCATTCCGGGCGATATAGAGGTTTATCCCTGGAAACGGGCTTATGCGCTAATGCAAAGCGAGCCTGACGTCGTACTGTTTCCCACCACCCGGACAGAGGCCAGAGAAAACCAAGCGAAGTGGGTCGGGCCTATTGTGATAGTCACCTGGGTTTTTTACGCAAATAAAGATTCAGACATAGTGTTAAATAGCTTAGAAGAGGCTAAGGAACTCGGGGATATTTGCGGCTATATTGGCGATGCAAAGCTGACTTTTCTGGAAAAGAGCGGATTTAAAAACCTATTACCACGTTACCGGAATCTGGAGTGTCTTGAGTTATTAGTAAAAGGCCGGGTGGATTTGTGGGTCAGTACCTTAAACGCCCCGACGCTGGTTTCGGATACAGGTCCATATGAGTTTTCGGATCTAAAAGTTGTTTATACGCTCAATAAAAAATACCTCTACTACGCACTGTCTAAAGAGATCCCCGATGAAACGGTAGAGCTGCTGCAAAAAACGCTTGATGATATGAAAAGAGAAGGGGCTCTTTTGAAACACTATAGAAACACATTGCCTGATGAACTGATTAAGGAAATGAGCCAGGTTGAACCTCCTGTTTTTCCATGGAAAACAGGCGGGAATAACTAGAAAATGCTCATGCTTTATTCATAAAGCATGAGCGGGGATCAGCGCTTAAATCCAGACATTATTTTCCGCTTTCAGGTCACTTTCACTGTCACCTGTGTTCACTACGCCTCTCGGCTCAATAAGCATTACGTGACACTCTTTTTCAGCAACAGGCTTATGTTCCACTCCTTTAGGCACAACGTACATTTCGCCTTCATTAAGCTCAACGGCACCATCTCTTAGTTCAATTCGCATTGATCCTGAAACCACCAAAAACAGCTCATCTGTGTCTTTGTGATCGTGCCAGGTAAATTCGCCCTCAAATTTCGCCAGTTTTATCTGGTAGTCATTCATTTCAGAAATAACACGAGGCGACCAGAAGTCATTAAATTTGGTAAATTTTTCTTTCAGATTGATAGCATTACTCATTACTGCTTCCTGATAATTGTTTGTTGAGTTTGATATTTGGAATCAGGTTGTTCTGGATTAAAACCTGATTACTTCGTTAAGTTAATAGGCTAGCTATTAGCCGATAGCATCACTCCAAAGGTGACCAGTCCTGCTCCGCAGACCTGATTTATTCTCCTGCCAAATCTTTCGAAAATGCCTGAAATCTGGCTGGAGGTAATAATCAGTGCCAAAAGGCAAAACCAGACAATATGTAATAGCGCAATATATAAACCATAGCTCAGTACAAAGTAGAAGTTTGTCTCATTGCCCGGCGCCACAAGCTGACTAAATACGCTGAGAAAGAACAGCATGGTTTTAGGATTTAACATGTTACAGAAGAATCCCTGCGCGAAGTATTTCCTGGCACTGCGGTTAGTCTTCTCTACGTTTTCACCATCAAATTTCAGTCTTGAGCTGAATATTCCGGTTATTCCTAAATAGATCAGGTAGGCGGAACCGGCATACTTAACCAGATTGAAAAGAAATGCGCTCTGTGAGAATAGGTGACTGATCCCCAGTATTGAATAGCTAATATGGATACAGACACCGATACCTATGCCAAGTCCGGTAAGCAAGCCTGCTTTTCTTCCTCCTCCCAGACTGTTTTTAAACACCAGAACAAAGTCTGCCCCCGGGCTAAGTACGATTAGCAGGCCCAGTATTAAATAGCTTGTGATTTCCATATTTATTCTCGTTATACCGTTCACTTGCCGATATTGTAACTATTACTGAGTTATATATAATCGAAAAGAATGCAAATCTAGTGTGAGAAAAAGGCACAAGTGAGATATCTTAAATCCTTTTATGTTTTTCATATTGCAGCTGAGTCTTCCAGCTACAGTGAAGCGGCAGAAAAGCTTCATATCACCCATGGAGCTGTGAGCAAACAGATCAAACAGCTGGAAACGCATCTTGCTCAGTCTCTGTTTTATAAGAAAGGGCGGGGTATGAGTCTTACCCAGGAAGGAGAGTTGCTTAAACAATATACCAATGTGGCTTTTAAGGCGTTAGATACTGGTGTCAGTAAGTTGAAGAAAACCAGTGGCAATTACCTTGAGGTTTCGTGCGAGCCCACATTAACCATGCGCTGGCTTATGCCGAGGCTTTCCGGTTTTTATCAGGCATCCGGTGTTGATGTCCGGCTCTCAACGGCTGGCGGACCTGTTACTTTAGGAGAGGCCGGGCTGTCGATGGCAATCCGGCGTGATGACTTTGATATTCCCTCTGATTATGTAACCCATAAGCTGGTTGAGGAGTGGGTTGGCCCGGTGTTTTCCCCGGAGTACTGGCACAAAATTCAGAATAACCCTGCGGCTATCACGCTGCTTCATAGCAAGACTCGGCCCCATGCATGGGAAAACTGGTCATCCGGCTCAGGCCATGGCATTCATCTGAATAAATCCAGCCAGTCTTTTGACCATTTTTACTTCTGCATCCAGGCAGCAGCAGACGGCCTGGGAGCCGCTATTGGTTCATACCCTCTGGTTGCCGATGACCTGAAAAACGGCAGGTTAGTCGCACCCCTTGGTTTTACCCGCTCAGGGCATAATTACGTACTGCTGCGACAGTCAAAAGAGATTGAAGCCAAGGAGGAGCAGTTTCTTCAATGGCTTGAAAGGAAGCTATCTGTTACTGTGCCTGATGTGAGGGAGGTATAGATAGCTATGCCAGATAAATGTTAAGTTAAGTTATTCCAAGCGTTCAGCTAAAAAGTCGATCAGTAAACGTATCTTTGGTGCAAGGTACCTATTCTGGGGGTAGACGGCCCAGATTCCATCTTCAGATTTCCGGTATGGCTCCAGTACCTCTACTAACCGTCCTGACTGGATATAAGGCAGCAGGAAGTAGTCGGATAATTGAACCAGACCGATATTTTTTAAGGCTGCATCAAGCAGGGCCATACCGCTGTTGAAACGTAAGTTCCCCTTAACCTTGATATTTCGATCTTTGCCCTGTTCTGTAAAACACCAAAAATCCTGAGTTCCCAGAAGACAATTATGTTCTGCAAGGTCAGTTAGCGCCTGAGGTGTGCCATATTTTTCTAAGTAGCTTGCTGACGCACAAACGTAGTTAACGCGCCTACTTATCTGCTTTGCGATCAGACTTGAGTCTTGCAAGTTGCCTATTCTTATTGCCAGGTCAAAGCCTCCCTCAATTAAGTCAACCTGGTTGTTCGTTAACTCTGTGGTGACTTCCACTCCCTCGTAAATCGCAACAAAATCGTTAACAAGCGGCAAAATCTTATTTTCCCCATATGTTACAGGGGCGGTTATTTTTATCTTTCCTTGTGGCCGCCTATGCATTTGGGTGAGCTCTTGTTCAGCGGATTCTAATCCGTCCACTAATTGCCGGCACTGCTGGTAGAACAGCTGAGCTTCTTGCGTGAGAGTGACATTGCGTGTTGTGCGATAAAACAGTTTTACCTGCAGACGTTTTTCCAGCGCACTAATGTGACGACTTATCTGAGACGTTGAAACTTCAAGTTTTTTAGCAGCTGCAGAGAAGCTTTGTGTTTCTGCTACCACCACAAACTCGGTAATACCCTGCCAATTCATTGTTGCAATTCCGCAAAAGTCATTTTCAATTTATAGATATTATCATCATACAATAAATGAATATAATACTTTATCTAAGACATAAACACAGTGAATAAAAGATGTCCCCTGCGCCTGACTTGCATAAAGATCCTATCAAGAAGCTAATTTTCAAAATGACAACTCCGGGCATGTTAGCCGGCTTGGTCGTAACATCTTA
Organism: Vibrio sp. JC009; assembly: GCF_029016485.1. Taxonomy (NCBI): domain Bacteria; kingdom Pseudomonadati; phylum Pseudomonadota; class Gammaproteobacteria; order Vibrionales; family Vibrionaceae; genus Vibrio; species Vibrio sp. JC009. The sequence continues at coordinate 1,438,782 of NZ_CP092107.1, forward strand.
CAGCCTGCTGGATATGGTGTTTGCTGCCCAACTTGGTAGTGTAGAAGTCGCCTCAGTCGCTTTTATTGCTCCACTAGTGGTTATGTTTCAAGCGTTGGCTTCTGGTGTCATTAAAGGTGGCGTTAGTATTATCGCTACACTGCTTGGTGAAAAAGAGAGTGCTGAGGCATCGGCTTACGCCATTCAGTTAAGATTGCAGATCATGGTGCTGTCGGTATTCTTCTGCATTCTTGGTATTTTGCTGCTACCGTTTATACTCGGCTTATCGGGCCTTTCGAAAGAGCTTTACATCCAATCTTTAATTTATTCTAGGATCTTATTTTTATCGATACCTATGACTCTCCTGTTCCAGCTTTACCAAAGTTTTTTTCGGTCACAGGGAAAAATGGCTATCATTTCAAAGATCTCTGTCTTTGGTATTGTGTGTAATGCTTTACTGAACGCATTTTTTATCTTTTGGTTAGATTTTAAGATTGACGGCTTAGCCTATGCCACACTTTTGACGTCAGTGATCCAAATGCTGGTTGCTGTCTGCTTATATCGTCGTGGCACGCATGATTTTACACTCGGATGGCAGACTCCTGTGGGTTTTTCCAAACGCAAAATCTGGCGCAAGCTACTGATTGTTGGACTGCCACTCTCTTTTTCACAAGCTAGTGCACACTTTGGATTTATGGTTCTGAACATTTTCATCGTTCAATATGGCCATCAGGCGGTTGCTGCTTTTGCTATCGGCAATTCGATTCATTCGTTGCTGTTTACACCTGCCAGAGAGATAGGCTCAGGACTTATCCCATTAATGGCTCAAAACTGGGGACGAGGTTCAGTTGATCGAGTTAAAGACACCATCAGGTTAGGGATGATCTATACGGTAGTCTTTGGCATTTTGTCAGGCATTGTAATTCAAATAATAAAACATCCTATTGCCCAGTTCTTAACCAAGGATGACCAGGTAACCTATCAACACATCATTAACTATGTCAGCCTGGTTGGGTGGACAGTTATTGCCTGGGCCATCTTTCACACATTGCAGGCTATTTTTACCAGTTTTCAAAAAACTATGTTTACCCTGATTGTAGATGTTGTTCGCCTTTGGGGGCTTAGGATCCCCGGAATCATTCTATTTTATACTTTCATACCATCGCTTGCGGAATATGGTATCTGGAATACGATGTTTATATCCAATGCTATCACTGCGTTGTTCGCTGTTGTTTATTTTATCCGTGTTATTCCTCCCATGCTCAACCAACAGCAACATAATAAGTCAGCATCTATTGTGAACGAAAGAACATCACCTAGCGTTTAATAAGCTGAGGAGGAATATCGTGTTAAAAAATAGTAGGTATATAAAAAAGAATATAAAGATGGCGTGGCCCATCGCATTGAATGCTCTGTTGATGCAGGGCATGTTAATGATCGATACCCTGATAATTTCTCCTTTGGGGGAAGGCGCCCTTGCCGCAATGGGGGTTTCCAGCGCGATTGTATCATTAATGCTTGGAGTCCAGAATGCCCTTGCTAATGGCTCACAAAATGTTTTCTCACGAGCATTTGGTTCAGGAAATTCCAGTTTATTATCAAAATCTTTTTTATCTGGCATTATCATAAACCTATCTGTTGCGGTATTATTTTTTTCTCTGCTTGTGGGTTTTAAATGGCCTCTTATAAAACTGATAAGCCATGAACCCGATATTTATTCCGATATCGATGCGTATCTTAGTGTTATTAAATACACTCTGCTTCTAACCGGAGTTTCTCAGGTCTCAATTGCCTTGTTTAACGCAATGGGAAAAACTCAGCTTCCACTGATTAGTTACCTCATCACAATGCCTGTCAATGCTGTGAGTTCTTATTATCTTATACATGGGCTGGGCGGTTTTTCTGGATTAGGGATCTCAGGCGCTGCACTGGGCTCTGTGGTTGCACTAAGCTTGAGAATGATATTTTTAATCGTATGTTTGAGATATCAAAACTCATCACGCTTATCTTTTACTCATACATTACGAGGAATGTATCGCAATGTGACCTTACACTTTCATGAGATTTCTCCCATAGCAGCCAACATGATGGTGCTCGCAACAGGCCTTGCAGCATATAACTTTCTATACGCACAATTGCCTACTGAGGCATATGCAGCGGTTGTTATGATAAGCCCCTGGCTGTCAGCTCTTGCTCAATTTGTGGTGGCCTGGGCTGTTTCTTCGGCCATCATCATATCTCAAGCTATCGGAGCAAATCGCTTAGAAACCCTGGATTCTGATGTAAACCTGAGCATTAAGGTAACTATTGCTGTTTCAGTGCTTGTAGCTATAGCTTCTTCAATTTTGAGCCTATTGATAGATAAAGTTTACCCCGGACATTCACAAGCAACTTATGAGGCTTTAACAACCATCGCCCCACTTTATATATTAATGCCTTTAATTCAAGGTTATGTCACAGTACATGGCCAAGTGCTGCGAGCTTTCGGTAAAACTAGGGCTGTCTTCAATATTAATTTTGTCACACGCTGGCTTATTGCCTTACCCTTATGTGCATTTGTTGTATTGGTGCTTGAAGCCTCTATCTTTTGGGTTTACGCGGTTACTGTTATTGAGCAAGCCATTAAGATTCCATCTATGCGAAAACAAGCCCGGAAGCTTCTGCGAGAGTTTGATCACGACAAAGCAAAGGAATTGATGTACGAATAAGTCCGTCTGAAGTTTGCCCAATCTGATCACTACGAGCTGAGTTCAAACTCTCTGTTCTGAATTACGATACGATAACCATCTGGATCCTCGAAGGTTTTTCCGACACGTTTCCAGTAAGGGTTACGGGCATCTACATACTTAAATCCCGCGTCGATCATAGCCCTGCAGGTCCATTCCCACTTTCTGGTATCTGCAATGTAAAACACCAGATAACTATCAGATACCTGGTATTCCTTAGGAACAGTGCCTGGCCGGTTAGTAAACTCCAGATGATAACCGTAACCTTTATGCCCCAATACTACTCCATCGTAGCCATCGAGATCTTCAAACTTTGCCAGTAACTCAAAGCCAAGTGCTTTTTGGTACATCAGGTGCATCTGGTTCAGGTTGTCAGTCTTACGTACCACACTGAAAACCGTGTCATTTGAAATCATTCTATACTCTCAAGTAATTAACTAAATTCACTTAAAAATTCTTCTAATTTTTTCATCATAGAAGATGAGCTAATGTAAAATAGGGCTCTTTCGTGAAGTTCTGTTGGTTGAATATCTAAGATTCTCTGTTTAGCGTTTATAGATATGTGAAAATACATGGACATATAATCCACTTTGATCTTATCTGTTATTTTTTGAAATTAAGTATCTTTGATGAGTTATACAATCCAAAAAATCTGTGACCAAATAATTCCAGCCATACGAAATTAATATGCTCTCTAGCTTTTTCTCTAGTACAACAGGAATAATTAATGAGACTTCTTTTTTTAACGATCCATGTTCATCAAAGTTATCTACCAAAAAACCATTTTCCAAATAACAATAATTGACCTGACAATTGTCCGGAATAAAAGCATCCGTGGTAACAGGTGATAATTGATCTATTCCTGTCAGAATACCAATAAAGACAAAAAGATCAGAATCGCTATCTACTGTAGCCTTTGTCAGAATGAGCAGTTGTTTCATTTCATTTAGCTTAGCCTCCATATTGGCTTTAGGTCTCTTAGCGTAATGAATCAGCTCACGAATGCTCGATTTAACCGGCTTATAACAACTCTTTTTAATTGCGGATTTTAAAAAACGCACAATACAGTGATTTCTCTGCTCTATGGTGAGTTTTCTAACGGAGTAAGCCATATCAAGATACAGTTTAATCATTGAATGATTAATCAATCGTGATAAAGACTCTAGTTTTATTGTACTGGTATCTATATTCATCGTATTAAGGTCCGGAAAAGGGCAAACATAAATATCTAAGTCACTGATTTAAAGCAGAGTGAACGTAGCAAGATTTCCTTTTTAGCTAACGTTTGTGGTATTGTATTACAAAAGTAACCAATAAAGATAATATAGATAGGCAAACAATGACTAAAGTCACATAAATTCAATTTATACCATTAGCTATTGGCGACTTTGACAAGCAAGGATGAACGGCGCTCCAGTCACTAAACCCTGTAGGCCGCTCAAAAATCCATCACGAAAGATCAACACGCTCTAGCGAAGCTTAAATTGCTTCACCATAGATACTAGCTGGGTATTAATATCAGAAATGCTGTTGGTCTGGCTTAATACTTCCGCACCATTTTTATTGAGTTCATTTACGATATCATTCAGGGCATTCATGTTACGGCTGACTTCTTGGGTAACGCTGCTCTGTTCTTCTGCAGCGGTTGCAATCTGCAGGCTTAAATCGTTAATACCTGCAACATGTCCCGTTAACTCATTGAGGCTTTCACCTACTTTTTCGGTATTACTGAATGTTTCGTTGCAAGTTGCCTTGGTCCGCCCCATAGACTGAGCAACGCTGTCGTTTACGGACAGCAACCGGGCAAGAGCTTGATCAATCTCTTCTGTACTGGCTTGAGTCCGGCTTGCAAGTGCACGAACTTCATCTGCCACAACAGCAAAGCCCCGGCCTTGCTCTCCTGCCCGTGCAGCTTCAATGGCAGCATTTAATGCCAGCAAATTAGTTTGATCTGCAATATCTCCGATAACTGCCAGTATTTCACTGATACCTTTCGACTCTTCACTCATACTTTGTAAATCAGTCGCGGTATTCTCAACTTCAGAGACCAGTTCACTCACCTTATCCTGAGCACTGCCTACTGCTGAAAGTGAATGTCCGCCAAGTTCTGAAGCAACTTTCGTAGATTGAGCTGTTTCGCTGGCATTCTGGGCAACGGTATCTGCTGTAGCACTCATCTCCTCAATAGCGGTAACAATCTGCTCAGTTTCCTGAACGTGTTTGTTCAGCATGTGGCTATTTTCGTCAGACTTGTTCTCTAGTTGCTGAACGTTATCTCTTAACTCTGTTGAGGCCCGTTCAACTTTGAGCATTAGATTTTGAATATGCTCAATAAAGTGATTCACACCACCGGCTATCTGACCTAAGTCATCTTTAGTTTTCACTTCTAATCGCTGAGTTAAGTCCCCATTTCCTTTTGACAAATCATCGATAACATCACGCAGAGATACAATAGGCCGGTATAGTCTGTTCACTGTCAGCATAATAAAAATAATAGAACCAACTATTGTAAGGAAAATGGTTATTCCTTCGCTAAGTATTATATTGTTCAGTGTTGCAAACGCGACATCAGGGTTTATAACCGAGATCATGTACCATTGTTCACTACCAACCCGGACTATTTTCGCCATCAGCAGTACACTTTGGCCGTTGAGTTCACCATTAATAAATTGTTCGGTGTTCTGGGTTGCATGAGAGAAATTAGACTCCGTTGGCAGTGAGGAAATCAGACTTTGTCCATCAATCCCTTCCACTGTTGACGCCACAACCATTCCCTTTTCGTCCACCATTACGCCTTTGGCCTGATAAATATTTTCCAATTCCAAAAGCTGTGCCTCAACTTCATTAAATCGGATATCAGCAAGTATGACGCTGTCCGGAAACGCATACATAACCCCAATCATCGGTGTACTATCACTCTTTGTAAAAAAAAGGTCACTAAAAGAAAGCCCCATAGTTTGCTTGGCTTGCTTGTACCAAGAGCGCGTTGTGGGGTTGTACTTTTCAGGAATGCCCACACCATTTGGGAAAGACGCTGAAGGTCGGGATGTATAGCTTGTTCCGTCATCATAGCCTACAACTACCTTCAATATACCGCCAAATTTGGCACCATAATGCATCAGTACTTCTTTAGGTGTGGGATGCTTTGGATTGCGGATTTCTTCAGCAACAGCATTAACTGTATCAATGGTTCGCTGTACATTCCCTTCAATCTTAGTTGCTTCTACAGAAAGCGAATGGTCAATCTCATTGTAGATGGTTTGTCTAAGTTGCTTTTCCAGCAAGTTAAATGAATACCAGTTTGAGCTTATCAGGGTAACTGAACTCACGATTGTAATCATAAGAATCAGTTTACTTTTAAATCCGAGCTGAAATGAGTTATTTGTTGTTTTCATATATTCTACTCTCTAGCGTCAATGTTTCGGGGTTTATACCCATTTGATTAACAATAAGTATTGCTAATAATTTAAGTAGCTTATCGTTCGACTTGCTACTTCTGACCAACCAAACATTGATACTTCTCTCTATTTTTTGTTAATGGCTAATGTTCTCTAATCTTTGTATTAGGTCTGATTATTTGTAATACAATAAAACAAGTAAGAATGAGTGGCAAAAACTATAAAGGGAAAGTGTGAATCAATACTCAATTTTTTCACATTCCAATATTACTTGCTTTCAATGAAATCGTTTGGATTAGTAAAAGTGTAGCCATGTATGATAGTGAGTGCACACTTATGTTCTGAGTGAGAATGAAAAAATTCCTTTGTTAAACAAAAGAGAGTTCTATGCAATGGATAGCTTTGTGTGGCAATTAAGGTGACCACCATAATTCTGAGCGGCTCAAGGGTACAGTATCAGGTAGTAGCGGGTTACCGACTTCAATTACCCGCCGGTTTTTCATTCCTGTCTGTTGGATATATCTGCCATAGTGCTTATTAAACATTTTTTCTAATGTTCCATCTTTCACCATCAGCATTAAGCCATCTTCCAGGCGCTTAGCCAGCCGTGGATATTTCGGAGAAACAAATATATAGGTCGGCGCCGGGATATACAAAGCCAAGTTTGGTTCCACCATGACATTCGGTAAGGCATCTTTTCGGTGCTCTAATTCATCATAAATCTCATTAATTCCACGGGGAATGTAGTGAAAACGTCGATGCTCCAACATCATAAACAAGCTTTCATAATGGGAGCTGGATATGATGTTAAAACCAAGATGGTTAAGTACTTTCCAGGTTGTCCAACTGCGCCTTAATCCCACAGTCAAAGCCTTTAAGTCTTCAACGGATGTTATATCCTGATACAAAGGTAAATCATCTTTATGTACCAGCAACAGACGGTAATTGAGAATACCCCGGCGGATAGGGATCCGAATAGGGATTGTTTTGCTCTCCCACTCTTCATTTGTGAGGGCGATAAACACATTGAGTAACTGACCATTTTCAAGCTCATGCAGAGCCCTTGATGCATTTACCCTGAAGTCGATAGAAGTGTATTGATAGGGCCCATAAGCACCAAGTGTGCGCTCCATGGCAGTTATGATAATATCTCGCTTAAAAGCCATGCGAGGGTCAGCATTCGACTGGCCAGATTCATATCGAATCAGATCGACCGCGAATACCGAGCAACTCAGAATCAGCCAAATTAAACTAACTAAGTAAGATAGAGGCTTATATTTGCACATATTATGATAAAGCTATCAATGCCACATGCAAATAGTATAGAACAATTTAGGAATAGAAGGGGGTAGAGCAGCACCGCCTCCAAACAGGATCACGCCCAGACCAACCAAAGGAAGAAACAGTAGCTGAGTTTCAATTTTCGCTTGGTCTGGCCATATCCTTTAGATATGGGAAGGAATGTTTGTATACGTGTTCACACTTTTATTAGTTTACTATTCGACATGATAAAAAACACATATATAATGTCCGGGTAAGTTAAACCTAACTAGGAGTATCATTAAATGAAAATACGCCTAAACATAAAGAGCAAGCTGTATCTGTCAGCTTGGTTCAATCTAGATCGTATTATCTCCGCTCGAGTATCGACTCTTTAATACCTTTCAGTAGTGATTAACAGATCACTCTATTTCTATTGTTTCTAATAGCCATCTTATTTATTTTAAGCATGGTCTAGGAAAGTATGTCTTGCGCTTTTTATTATGATTCCTCTTATTCTTAATTAGAGGTGATGGTTATTGCTGTGCTTTCTAATTTGAAACTTAGAATTAATTTATATATTGGCGATCTTAATTAAGTTTGCTGGGAATTATTATATTTTAAATGTAATTGAATTTGTCTGATATAACTAATTTGTAAAGGTATTATAATGGAAAACTTTAAGCACCTACCAGAACCATTCCGTATTCGTGTTATTGAACCGGTAAAACGTACCACTCGCGAATACCGAGAAAAAGCAATCCTTGAATCAGGGATGAATCCATTCCTGCTAAATAGCGATGACATCTTTATCGACTTACTAACGGATAGCGGTACAGGTGCAATCACTCAAAATATGCAGTCTGCGATGTTCCGTGGCGACGAAGCTTATGCGGGTAGTCGTAGCTATCATGCTCTGGCAAATGCATGTAAAGATATCTTTGGTTACGAACACACCATTCCTACCCACCAGGGCCGTGGTGCTGAGCAGCTATATATTCCTGTTTTGATTAAGAAGCGGGAAAAAGAGAAAGGCCTGGATCGTGACAAGATGGTTGCGCTGTCTAATTACTTTTTTGACACAACTCAGGGTCACACCCAGATGAACTGTGCCGTGGCGAAAAATGTCTACACTAATGAAGCCTTTGATACCTCTGTTAATGCCGACTTCAAAGGTAACTTTGACCTTGAAAAGCTGGAGCAGGCGATTGTTGAAGCTGGCCCTGCGAATGTTCCTTATATCGTAAGTACCATCACCTGTAACTCAGCCGGTGGTCAGCCTGTTTCTATCGCAAACCTGAAAGGCGCGTATGAGATTGCTCGTAAATACGATATCCCTGTAGTAATGGACTCTGCCCGCTTTGCTGAAAATGCTTATTTTGTACAGCAACGTGAAGAAGCTTACAAAGACTGGACTATCGAAGAAATTACCCGCGAGACGTACAAGTATGCTGACGCCTTAGCAATGTCTGCAAAGAAAGACGCTATGGTGCCTATGGGCGGTCTGCTTTGCTTTAAAGATGACTCTTTGCTTGATGCCTTTAACGAATGCCGCACTCTGTGTGTGGTTCAGGAAGGTTTCCCGACTTATGGCGGCCTTGAAGGTGGCGCAATGGAGCGTCTGGCTGTTGGTCTTCATGAAGCAATGGATCAGGACTGGCTGGAATACCGAATCACTCAGATTCAATATCTGGTTGACGGTCTTGAAGCTATCGGTGTCGTTTGTCAGCAGGCTGGTGGTCACGCTGCATTTGTTGATGCAGGTAAACTGCTTCCTCATATCCCAGCAGGTCAATTCCCTGCACATGCTCTGGCTTGTGAGCTATACAAAGTAGCCGGTATCCGCGCAGTAGAAATTGGTTCGCTGCTGTTAGGACGTGATCCGCAAACAGGTAAACAGCACCCTTGCCCGGCTGAGCTGCTTCGTCTGACGATTCCACGTGCAACTTACACTCAAACTCATATGGACTTTATTATTGAAGCGTTTGAAAAAGTGAAAGAGAACGCAAGTAAAGTGAAGGGTCTTGATTTTACCTATGAGCCGCCTGTACTGCGTCACTTTACCGCTCGCCTGAAAGAAGTAGAGCCGGTAAAAACTACGCAGACAGAAAAAGAACCAGAATTAGTATAAAAAATTAAAATTAAGCGCAGCTAACAAGCTGCGCATTGATATTTACGTTTTAACCACACCTGATAACTAAGCCAGAAAAACCACTGCCACCGGAAATGCAATAAAAAACGCCATATAACTGTGGAACCAAAACGTATTGGCTAGATCACAGTCTAAGCGGTAAAGCACGGTTGGCAGGGTTGATGTGAAGCCTGTGGGCATAACAGATAGAAGTATGCAGACCTTAGCCACCAGTCCGTCGTAAACAGACCAGAGTCCAAGCAGCGAAATCAGCACAACGGCAATAATGGGTGACAGGCACGCTCTGGTGAAGGAGACCTGTATCGCCAGTTTCTTCCATCTGTCTCCGCCTCTTAAATTGAAGGTTAGCCCTACCGAAAAGACCATCAACAGACTACCTGCCGGAATAACGTATTGGTTGATATCTCCCAATATCTCAGGCCTTGGTATGCCACTCAGGTTGAAGCCCAGTCCAAGCAGTATGGCGCTTATCGCGGCAAGAAATATCGGGTCGCTGAAAAAGGACCGTTTACCTGCGGTGAAATTCTCTTCACTGCAGCGTCGGGCATAAGGATACAGACCTGCAAAATAGACAAGCTCTTCACAAAGCTTGTAGAGTGCTACTAAAGCAACACCGCTTTCTCCAAATATAAAAAAGGCGCAGAGATTTCCCAGAGCCCCAAGGTTATAAAAACCAGTGACGGAAACCAGTGCGCCGGCCTGTCTTGGCTCCAGCGATTTCAGCTTTACCGCCATCAGGCCAATAAAGCCTGCAAACAGGATCACACCCAATCCAACCAAAGGAAGAAACAGTAGCTGAGTTTCAATTTTCGGTAACTGCCAGATAGAAGAGAAGATGGTATAGGGAATCACAGCCAAAAGGGTAAATTTACCCAGAAATGCGCTAAGTGGCTGGCTGATAGACGTGTATCTGCGCTGAAAAAGTAAACCAGCAACAAAACATATGGTAATGAATACGAACAGAATAATGAGCCGCTGGTGCACTTCTGTACTCCTGTATAGGTTTAGAATTAGCCGTAACTATCTGATGGCACGATTCTATACACAGCGAATAAATAAGCAATCAAAGATAAGCTTGAAGATTTACATATAGGCCTATTCTGGTAAATTCCGTGTAATTAAATGAGAAAAATAGGTTTGTTTAAATGAATAAGTTTGGCATTCAGGTCGAAGATCTACCGTTTTTGCTTGGCGCTCCTGATGACCTATATGCTCAGGGTTACAGCGGCTCTCAAACTCTAGCCGCTTTTTGTGATGAGTTAGCCAAAGAAGAGCACGGCTTAAAGCCGGTACAAAAAAGTAAATTTATCGATTTGGGTTCAGGGCATGGCGCGATTGTCGCTCAGGCTCAAATTATGGGGTTTGAATTTGCTGGTGGCGTTGAGGTTGATCCTCACTTTGCTGAGCTGAGTAAGCGCTCTCTGTCCGGACTTGGCTTTAAACCGGATATCTATATCGGCGATTACTTTTCTGATGCCGTTTCTGAACTGAAATTAGGCAGCCATAAATTTGAAGATATCGACTATTTTTATGTTTATGAGCAGTCAACCACTCATAACGGTTTAGAACATGGTCAGGCGGTATTCGAATATTTCTTTGCTAAATATGCGAAACCCGGGGCGGTATTATTGCCGGTTTCATTTAGTACTTATTCGCTGGATGCTGATTATTTAGCAGAGCATGGCTGTGAAAGAGTGGATTTGAACTCTGAGTTGCATGTTGTCAGAAAGCTATAGTTGAATGCACTGCCCACATCACAGCGGGCAGTGCATGTATGATTTGCCGGATTATTATTTTTGGCCTTCCAGCATCTTCTTCTTAAGCTTTTTATCCACCGGCTCTTCACCAAGCCAGATAGAAAACAGGTCTTTACGGAACTCTTCGCCTTCTGTCACAGACAGCTCAGAGCCGTTTTTGTAGCTGATAACGCCTGTTCCCGGAACACTCAGGAAGGTGAACTGGTCGCCCTCTTTAATTGGCTCTGAGAAAGCTGTCAGGAAGGTTTCAATTTTTTCTTTAATCTGATCAGTCTGACCGCCGGTGACAATATCAAAGCCTTCGTAAACCGCCTCTGACATTTTTTCAGAGGTGATCATGCCGGAGGTGATATTTAGTCTGATTGCCGCTGCTTTGTCACCATCAATCACCAGCTTTGCATCCGATGTGTTTTCAGGTGTAAACAGAGAGCCTACGTACAGATCGATAAAGAATTTGCTTCTTACGCCAGCGCCGTTAAATACCAGATCCACATTGCGGACGTTGATATTGTCAGGAACCTCTACGCCAGAGATTTCAGTGGCTGCCATCGCGCTGGTAGCAACAGAAAGCAGAGAAGCAAGAAGAACAGATTTAATTTTCATTTTGTACCCGTATTGGTTTTATATTGGCTCTTCCAACGTTCGGTCAGAAGAGCCCCTGTTAATTAAAACGCGTAGTTATACTCGACCCAGTACATGTCATCGGTATGGTCGCTGTTATCAGTACGATAGTTTACACGAATATTCTGGTGACTATTGATTTGATATGCCAGAGAGACTTCACCTGCCAAGCTTGGTAGCTGCAGGCCGCCGTCTTTAACATCATCATCCCACTCTTTACCCAGTAGTGATTGAGTATAGGAGACAGAGCCAAGAATCCACCAGTTATCGTTAATGGTGTAACGGGCGTAGGTCATGCTGGTACCGATAATTGAAGGGACGTCTACGCCGCTGCTTCTGGCGTTGAGGCCTTTTTTAACCATAGCGCCGTTTTTCTCTCCAATAGTCTTTTCAGAACCACTTGTAAGAAGGTCAAGGTTATCTTCGACGATTACGGGCCCTGCATAAAGAACAGGGAATATGTAAAAGTTATCTGAAACAGGAATGGTAATCACAGGGCCAGCCTGAATAGCTGCCATTTTTCCATAAAATGCATGATCAGCTAATATGGCATCAATAGACCAGCCGGTCCCGTTTTCAGTATTGATTGTGCCATAGCGAAGGCGGTAGGAACTAGCATTCGCTTCATCATTCATATTCGGTACCATGTCCGGTTTACCATTAACTAGTCCTGGTTTAAATCCGCCGGAAAACTTAGCTCTCTTATCCCCTTCATTAAAAACATTCTTAGCCTCAAAAATCACACCAGACTTACTGCCATGCTCCCCTTTAGTCTCTGACAGCATAAGCTGCGCTTTCAGGTTGGTGCCTTTATTGCCGTAGGAAACACCAACCGAAGTGTAAACATCGGTCGGGTTAGACATATCGATATCAGACTTCTGCTCGGCAAGAACAGTGACTGGCGCAGTCGCCAGGGCTAACGCTATTGGTAACGCTTTTAGTTTCATATTGACTCCAAATTTTGGATTGTTTTCTTAGTGGAATAATGGGTTTAATTACGCGGCTGCTTTTTTGGCCTGACGCTGTTTGAATTTCTTGCTGAAAAAGACCCAGGCGTAAGCACCGTTGATAAGGAAGCTGGCAAGGCCGGCTAGAAGCATCAGCTCATCATTACGTGGCAGAGGTACCACATTGCCTTCGTTCATAAACGGGCAGGTGAAGTAGTACATAAAGGCACCGGCAAGGGTGAAGGCACGGGCCTGAAGCCAAGTTCCTTTTTTGATAAACAGTGAAGGCAGTGTGGCTGCAATCAACACCATGGCCTGGTTCGCAGCAGAGCCCGGGAAGTTCAGATAAACGAACACAATGTTCCAGACGTCATAGGCGATAATCCAGAAGGTGGTCATCTCAGGCCAGATCATGTCCTTTTCCTTGCTGCTGTCAGCGTGAATACGCGCCCAGCCGGAAAGGGTAATGATGGATAAGATGCCGCCGATGGCGTTCAGAACGTTGGCGGTATTGCCCATACTGAAGTCCTGCAACACGGCTTCAGAGATATTCAGCGCAAGGAACGCAGCAGCGCCAAAGCGGGCCCATTTCATATCACCGATACGGGTAAACCTGACAAGAGTAAACAGAGCGGCAGCACCGACAACGGAGTAAAGTTTTACCCACTTGAACCAGTAAGTAACGCCGTAGCTGGACCACAGAGGGATAAGTACCACAGGCAGAACAAACCAGAGCAGATAGTTCAGCTTTCTGTATTTACGGCACAGCTCGTTAAGCAGCATCAGGCCCAGCAGAACGAACAGTGCATGTCCGTAAGCAGAGAATTTGTGCCATTTGTGAATGTTGAAGCCTTCTTCACCCAGAATAAAACGAAGCTCTCCGTCATCGACCACATGGAGCATAGCGCCGTCAAAGTCGGTGATCTGGCTTCCCGCCTGGCTTTGAATGGTGATGATGTCGCCGGACTGATTCCAGCTTAAAAGCTCAGACTCATTAAATCCGCCGGACTGCTTCAGGATCTGAACCGTATAGTCGGCATTAAACTCCATCCGGTAAAAGAGGCTGCCTTCGCCTGGTTTGCCGTCTCTGGTTCCCTGCCAGATGGTATTTGCCGGATTCACGGCCGACTGTTGCTGGTGACTGCTTTGCGCCAGTGAGTGGCTTATGCCGGACAGCATAAGACTCAGGATCATAAAGGTGTTTATTAAGATCTTTTTCATAGAAGTAACTTATTTAATGGTATTGCCTACTGTTTCGGGTCGGTTTTAGGGGCTGCATTATCTTGCTGATGAGTGTTTTCCAGTTCAGCAACTAAAGGTGGCGGGTTTTCGCCATAAGGAGGCTCGCCGTTTTTCTTCTGAATGAAGAAGAACCAATAAACAAACGGGATATGCATAACCAGGTTGATCAGGCCCCAGTAGTTCAGAACGGTCTCATTAGCCCAGCTTGATGAATCCATAACCGGTGTGAAGATGTCGCCATTTGCGCGGATAAGAATATGGATAGCCAGAGTGTAAACACGGGCTGTCATATAGAGCTCCGGGCGGCGCTTGATAATCGGGTAAAGCTCGGCCGCCATCAGAATGCAGAACGAAGAGGCAAAGTAGCCGGCATTCTCGCCATAAACGAAGGCCAGGTTCCAGGTGGTGTACAGGAAGTTCCACGCCGCAGTTGAGTAGAACAGCAGATCATTGGGTTTGTCTCTGCCAATAAGCCAGTACTGTCTTGTGCCGTTTTTATAGCGAGGGAAAGGTATGGTGATACATAAAATGATCCCGCAAATTCCGTTGAAATAGTTTGCTGTTACCAGATCTTTTAGCGTGGCTTCAGCAATGTTTAAAAACAGAACCGCATAAAAGACTTTAAGTACCCAGTCGCCTCTGAAGAATTTCAGAATCCTGTTCGGGTTGTCGTAGTAAACCCAGGCGATCCGGGCTCCGCCGACAAAGATTGCGGTGGGAATAATAACGCTGACCGTTTTCGCCCAGCGGAACCAGCCATCAAGGTGCTCAATCCAAAGCGGGAAGGTAAACAGGGAAAGAATCCAGAATACAGCGGTCGCCCGTGGCGTTCGCCGCATCACTTCAACCAGTATGAGCAGAAACAGAATATATCCGCTCATTGAAACAACATATTGCATCAATGGAATGTCCATAACATCTCCGGTGTTTTTAACTTTTCGGAAGGGAGGCATAGCAGCTTGGTTGCCTTATGCCTGCAGTTTTGCCTGCTCAATAACTGATAACATGCAAATTAGAGCAAAAACTCTACTTCATGTTTGCGGTGAAAAGTGATGTTGGCTCAATAAGTTCGGCGGGGTTCACGGAGTTGATGCATACCAGTTAGATATGCGTCGCAAAGATGTATTGGTGATGCTTTGAGGGGGGGACCTAGTGGCTGTGAGCCCGGAGTTTTTATGATGACCCCGGGCTATTGACTGAAGCGTCTGCTTTAAGGTTTGATGGCTTGAATTACATTACCTACAGTACCTGCATTGACTACTTTGTATCCCTGCTTTTTCAGCCAGGTTGCTGCCGTGACGGAACGCATTCCTGAGGCGCAATACACAACGATGGTTTTTGAGTTATCCAGCCCTTTCGTACTTCCGGACACCAATGACTGCACCGGAATATTCAGGCTTTCCGGGGCATTAAAACCGGCAAACTCAGCTTCACTTCTTACATCCAGTAGCAGGATGTCATTCACATTAAGTTCGGACAGCGCCGACATTACCTGTCTGGAGCGGTATTTTTTATAGGCGATAAAAATGACAGCAATGGCCAGGAAAATAAGTATTTGATTGTTCATGATCAGCAGTGACTTTAAAAATGAATAAATTATATATTAGTCATTTCTAATGCAAATTCCTAGCCCTTATTTTTCATATTCACTATTATTGACATATCCTTCCAAAGTCATTAGTAAACCGGGGAGCATCAAACACACTTATCTCCGGCAATACCTCCTCAAATTTCTCTATATTGACCAGTGCGCTGTGAGCAGCCGTACTCTGTGACAGTTTTGATGTCCGTTTGTCATGGGTCAGGACATTTGGGTTGCCATGTTTATCCAGGCTGTTTTCTACGCCCGGATCCTGCGGGTCATACCATGAACCTGTGCATAGGTAGATGGTTCTTTCCCTGATGTCTTCTGTAATCACAGCCCCGGCAAGGCAGGCGCCTCTGTCATTGAAGACTTTGACTATATCGCCATCTTTAATGTCACGGGCTTTTGCATCAACCGGATTAATCATGACAGGCTCGCGCCCTTTAATTTTGAGGCTGCGGCTATAACTGCCCGGATCAAGCTGACTGTGCAGTTTGGTTTTAGGCTGGCCTGAAATCATATGCAGCGGGAAGGTATTCGCCTGTTCCGAATTTAGCCACTCCGTTGGAGGCAGCCAGGTGAACTGTCCCGGACAATCTGAATAGCCAAACGAGGCGATGCGTTCGCTATAAAGTTCTATCCTGCCGCTTGGTGTGGTTAAAGGGAATTTATCCGGATCACTGCGGAACTCTTGCAGCAAAACCGTATCCGGATTCGGGTCTGGAAGGTCGATAATGTCCCCTTGCAGGAAGGTATCAAAATCAGGAAGGTCAATGCCCAGATCTTTTGATTTAGGGATCAGTTCCTGCCACATATCCTCCAGCCACTGGCGTGAATCTTTGTTGAGTGTAAACTCTTCCTCAATACCTAAGCGCTTAGCGATTTCAGTAAAGATATCAAATTCATTACGCGCCTCACCGACCGGATCAATTATGCGGGGCATAGGGATCAGGCTGTTGTCGCGGGAGCCTGCTCCAATATCTTCCCGCTCCAGCGTTGTGGTTACGGGTAAGACGATATCGGCAAAGCGCGCCGTTGATGTCCAGTTGATTTCATTTACGATAATGGTTTCAGGCTGCTGAAACGCCTTAATCAGCCGGTTAATATCCTGATGATGATGAAATGGATTTCCGCCGGCCCACCATACCATGCGGATATCAGGATAGGTCAGATTCATGCCGTTGTACTGATATTCTTCACCAGGGTTGAGCAGCATATCGGAGAGGCAGGCGACAGGAATAAAGGTATTTACACCATTGTTACCTTTAGGGAAAGCAGGCCAGTGAACCGGACGATTCATCAGGCCAATCCCGCCGTCAGAGCCGTAAGCGATGGCATAACCGCTGCCGGGTAAACCAATCTGGCCAAGCATGGAGGCCAGGGTGACTGTACCCCACAACGTCTGCTCACCATGCTCTGTTCTCTGGACGCCAGCTGCCGTGCAGATAAAGGTGCGCGAGCTTGCCATCTCGCGAGCCAGTTGCCTGATGCGCTCTGCCGGGATTTCAGATAAAGCGCTGGCCCACTCGGCAGTTTTAGGTGTGCCATCTTTCTCACCAAGAAGGTACGCCTTTACTTCATCAAAACCGACGGTGTATTTATCCAGAAATGCCTGATCATGCAGGTTTTCAGTCAGAAGCGTATGTGCCAGACCCAGCATGATAGCGGAATCGGAACCCGGAACCGGGGCCAGCCATTCTGCGTCAAGCTCAGCAGGTGAGTCTGACCGGCACGGGTTAATGTCGATAAAGCGTATGCCTGCTTCACGACATGCCAGTAACTCGCCTTTCAGGCGGTGACGCGAGCAGCCACCGGGTGAGGCCTGAGCACTTTTAAGTGGGATGCCGCCAAACATCACAACCAGCTCACCTTCTTTAGCTATGGTAGACCAGCGGGTGCCGGTGAGTGTCAGCTCATCAAAGTCACCGACAATATGTGGCAGTAATACCAGTGCGGTGTTGTAGCTGTAGTTGCCTTCACTTTTTACAAATCCGCCAGCGCAGTTCAGAAAACGTTTAAGCTGGCTTTGGGCGTGATGAAAGCGTCCGGCACTGCCCCAGCCATATGAACCGCCGAATATGGCTTCATTGCCATGCTCTTTACGGGTTGATTCCATGGCTTCACTGATAAGATCGAATGCTTTTTCCCAGGAAACTTCCACAAAGGGTTCCTGACCACGTTTATTGTTTTGGTACTGAGGTCCGTTTTCCAGATAGCTTTTGCGAACGGCAGGTCGTTTAATTCTGGCTGGCCCGTAAAGAGAGCTATCCATATTCTCATTGATTCTGGACGGATCCGGGTCAGCAGGGTGGGCATTTACACCCACCAGTCTGCCATCTTTCACTTCCGCAATCCCTGCGCCCCAGTGGCTTGAGGTTGTATACTTTTTCATTTTAACGTTACCTGCCTACATTCTGACTCAATCTGTATCGAGTCCATTCAGAGTGAAGCAGTGTAGTGGCGGGAATGGTGAATGTCGAGAACCCAATTTGTTGTCTGAATCAGGTGCAGTCTTTCCAATTATATTGCTCTGCCAGTTGAGCCAGAAGTTTGGCCTCTTTATCCGATTCTTCTTTTACCCATTCCATCACTTCATCCACAATTGGTGAGTGGGTTCTCTGGTGGCAGTAATACTGCCACGGGCTGTTATGGATTTCGGTGCCTTCGGGGCAGACCAGAAAGCCTCTTTCAATTTCGGGCAGTACCAGCAGCAGGTCGGTTACCGTGGCTCCCTGGCCTGAAAGGCAGGCACTTAATGCCAGATCCAGCGTATAAAAAGTGGTATTGCGGCTGTTTCTGCGATCATCCCGCCCGGTGCTGCTCAGCCAGACTTTCCAGTCGGTATGATCCAGAGTGGGGTGCAGTCTGGGTAAGCTTAATATGCTGCCGGGCTGATCGTTTTGTGCAAGCAGCTGTCTGGCACAAACTGGCGCCATGTACTCTTTGCGCAGGGTGAAGATTCCCTGAGTTCTGGCAAAGCGGTCAGGGTTGCGAGAGGTAAAGATCAGCAGGTCATAATCGTCACTTTTCAGGCTGGCCTCTTCGTCGATGGCCGGTATCACCACTATTTCATGGTCAGTATATCGCTCGCTAAGCGCGCTGATCTTAGGAATAAGAGAGCGGGTGGCGTAACTTAACCCGGCCTTAATCACTATCTTCTTCTGGGCGGGTTCATTCCAGGAAGCAATCAGGGCTTCGGTGGCCTGATAGTTTTTCAGCAGCACACTGTATAGCGCCTGTCCCTTTTCGGTTAACTCAATCGCTCTGTGTCTGCGAATCACCAAAGATGCATTGAGCTCATCTTCAAGTTGTTTTATCTGCCTGCTTACCGCGCTTTGGGTTACGTTCAGCTGATCGGCTGCCAGAGTAAAGCTCATCAGTCTTGCCACGGCTTCAAAGACTTTAAGGCTGTTGTGCGAGTAAGGAATGTGCGGATAGGGCGTCATAATAGATTCGCATGAGTTTAAGGAATGCCAGAATGGCATAAATGTTAATTGAACACCAGAGTGATAAGTCTTATTTTTGCCGGGTATTTTTGAGGTAGATATGAAAAAGATTCTGACGCTGGCATTCCCCCTGATTATTTCTCAACTGATCGCCATGGCATTGGTGCTGACCGATATCTGGATGATGTCCAGACTGAGCATTGCCGATTTGGCCGCTGGCGGGCTGGGGGCTTCTGTTTATTCATTCGTGTTTCTTATCCCGGCAAGCATTGTGGGTTGTGTGGCTAACCTGATTGCGATTGCTTACGGGCAGCGTGTTGCACGCCCGGAACACGGTAACAGACAGATCCGCTTAGCGGTAAAAGGCGCTGTCATGCTTTCGGTGATCCTATCACTGCTGCTGACCATGAGCTTTAGCTTGGCTCCTGAGCTGCTCAGATATGCGCAGCAGCCGGAGGATGTTATTACTACCGCCATGCGTTATCTGGACAGCCTGAAATGGGCAATGCTACCGACACTGCTGCTTCTGGTACTGCGGGGATTAACCAGCACCTTTGGGGATGCCCGCTCGGTCATGGTTATGTCCGTGGTGACTGTTGCCCTGAATGTACCGGTTTCTTATCTGCTGGCCTTTGAGCTTAACTATGGGATTGCCGGTCTTGGCGCCGGAACGGCTCTGGCTGCTTTTATTGTGATGGTCGGCTATGCCATCTGGGTATTTCGTCGTCCGGGATATAACGCCTTTGCTCCCTGGCTGCACACAGAAGAGTACAGTGTCCGTCTTATGTCCCCTATGCTGAGTATGGGGGTACCCATTGCCGTTGCAGGGATTCTGGAACATGGCCTGATTTATGGCGGCACACTGATGGCCGGAATACTGGGCGTGGCGTCACTGGCGATGCATCAGATCCTGCTTCAGTGTCTGAGCTTTACCTGGAATATCAACTTTGGCTTCTCTCAGGCTGCGGCCATTCTGGTTGGCAAAGATTTTGGCGCAGCAAACTTTTCCGGGATCAGAAGGATCTGCAATATGAGTTTTATGCTGGTAACGGTGCTGAGCTCAGTGATGGCGGGGCTGTTTATGTTCTGGCCGGAAGTTATCGCCAGCTTATTCCAGCAGGAAGGTTCTATTGATACAGAGCTGTCGCAGTTGTTGTCATCGCTGATCTGGATAGTCGCGCTTTGCTTTGTGGTGGATGCATGGCAACTGCTTGCAATTAACCTTCTTCGTGGGATGAAGATAGTGACAGGGCCTACGGTAATGACAGCAATCGGCTACTGGCTGTTCGGTCTGCCTGCTGCCTGGCTGCTGATGCAGCAGTATGGTCTTGGCGGTATCTGGGGCGGAATAGGTGTCGGGCTTGGTGTGACAGGCATCCTGTTGCTGGCTCAGTTGCTGTTTGCGGTTAAGCCTAAGCCGCACGCTCCGGAGATGGCTGCGGTGGTATAAACTGCGCTCTTGTATATTACCTCGCGGGTTGCATTGTTATGGCGGTTCGTTCGAATCTATGTCTCGCTTCTGGACAGAAGAAATGAGACAGAGTAAAAGCTTTAATTTACCGCTATTTGATAATTAAACCTTATCAATCAGCTCTCAATTTCTTCGGATAAGCGGAGAGCATCCTCCAACTCAACACCTAAATATTTGATGGTGTTTTCGATCTTGGTGTGACCTAGCAAAAGTTGAATCGCGCGAATATTCTTAGTCTTCTGATAAATCAATGTGGCCTTGGTTCGGCGCAATGAATGAGTGCCATAGAGATCAGGGTTGTGACCTAAAGCAAGTGCCCAACTGCGTATGATTTTACGATAGTATGAGTAACTTAAAGGTTGTTTTGACTTTCGTGGGCTTGGGAATAGGTAGTCCGTTGGTTGCAAAGATTGCTCTTTAATCCAATGGCTCAGTGTTTGCTGTGTTCTCTGAGTAATTTCAAACTGAACGTCATTGCCAGTCTTTTTCTGAACATACTGAACACGACTGAATACTAGAAAGTTTGATGAAATATCCGGCTTTCAACAGTATGAATGACGTTGCAATTGCTCCTGATGGTACCGTGTTTTTCACTGACCCACGCTTTCTCGGGGATGAACCGCGCTCACAACCCGTTTATGGTGTTTATGCTGTAGATAAAGATCTTAATGTGACACTTACCTTGGGTAATGTACAAAAACCAAATGGCGTTGCCGTTTCACCTGATGGAAAGACGCTATATGTGGCAGAGCACTATATCAATAACGACAATCTATTTACCTATGATGGAAAAGAAGCGCTTATCCACGGCCCTATGCGTGTATTGGCCTACGATCTTGATGGCGTGAAAGTAACCAGCAAGCCTCGTGTTGTCGTTAATTATGATGGCCCTGATGGAATGGTGACCGATACCAATGGTAACTTGTATGTTGCTTCACGCGCAGAAGATCATGTGGGTATAGAGATCTTTAACCCACAAGGTGAATTGATTGATTTTGTACCAACACCAGTAAAACCAACTAACGTTGCGTTAACTAATGGAGAGTTTAAACACAAGCTGTATATCACAGCGGGGGCTTCTCTGTTTGTTATCGATACGCTTTCTGAAGGTTGGTAAACGCTGACACAACAACAGTTTCGTTCATAAATAAGTATTTGCTTACTATTAAGCCAGTAACATAAGTTGCTGGCTTTATGTTATTTAACTGAAGTTTAAGAAGTAGTGATTATTGTAACAAACCCCAATAGTGACTTGGCTTTATATCTATTTTTCTCTACAGAACTATTCATTACCATTGACCTCAATTAGTGGCAAATACAACCATTGGAGAGGATATAAAGAACATGAAAAAGACTTTATTAATATTAGCTCATCCAAACTTGGAGCAATCAGTCTTTAACTCAATATTAATCGATGGCGTTCGTGATTTAGGTAATCTGACTATCAGGCATCTTGATAGCTTGTACGGTGGAGATACAAAGGCGATTGATGTTCCGTTAGAGCAACAGTTTTTAATGGAACACGACAGAATTGTATTTCAATTTCCTTGGTACTGGTACAGCAGCCCCGCGATGCTAAAAGCCTATCTTGATGAAGTGTTTACTTATGGGTTTGCATTCGGCCAGATGGGAGACAAACTTCGTGGTAAGGAGCTTAAAATAGCGTCAACAATTGGAGCTCCTGAGTACGCATATCAATCAGATGGATTCAATAATTTCACTATCAACCAACTGACCTTACCCTTCAGGCAGACTGCTTACAAAGCAGGTATGAAATATACAGAAGGCTTTTTCTTATATGGTTCAGGAGGGTCGATTTCACGCAACGAACTCATGCAAAGGCTTATTGAATACAAAAAAATATTAACTGAAAAATGGCAAGAAGATAAAGCGATGTAGAGCTTTATTTATTCTTATCCGACACAGAGTAACTCTTCTTTTAAATATAATTAGACATTCATAGCTTGTTGTCACGATAGGCTATGAATAACAGGTATAAACATGAATACAACTACGCAACGTATATCGCTAACTTATGGTGTGGGGCTGACTCTTTTAGCTGGCTTCCCACTTTTTACTTTGCCACCATTAGGCTTAGATATTTTTCTACCATCAGTACACCAAATTGGTGAGTTTTTTGGCAGTCACGAAGTTCCCACACTGGCCATTAGCGTATATATGCTTTTCTTAGGCTTAGGACAGCTTTTTTGGGGAGGGATGGCAGACGCTTTAGGAAAGAAAAATATCGCTCTAATTGGCCTTGTTATTTTTACAATAAGCTCATACATGATTTCTATCTTGACTCAAGACGAATCATTGCAGTTTTTGCTGCTAAGAGCATTGCAGAGTTTTGGGGGGAGTGCTGGATTCACAGCAATATTCGCAATAGTTCGCACACGCTTTGATGGTGAAATATTGAACAAAGCATACAGTTACTTAAACGGAATTTTGGCTTTAGTACCAGTGAGTGCACCTTTGGTTGGCGCGTATATTGCGGAGCACAACGCTTGGTTTACCTTATTCACGGTTATGGCTGTGCTCGGAGGTATCAGCTTTATCTGGATTATGCTTTCGCTGCCAAATGATAGATCAGGGTTAGAAGTCAAATCGGAACAATCAAATAGAGAAGACATTTTTCATCGCTACCTTTCCGTAATAGTTAATACCCGGTTTAGAACATATTTATTTTTTGCTCTAATTGCACAAAGCTTGTTTATTTACATTCTTACTGTTGCTCCTATGTACCTAATGGGCAAACTGGGTACGTCTCAGGTCGCATTTGGTCAAATGTTCATGATCATTGCTTTGGTTTTTATGTCAGGCAGCTTCCTGTCACCGAAATTAAGCGTTCTATTGAGCACTAAAGCACTGATTGCATTATCACTTTCTTTGATAGTACTAGGTGGTGTGGTGATGTTTTCGCTTAGCAACATCTTAGCCTGGTATTCACTTATTCTTCCTCTGGTCATTGTCGCTACTGGCTGTACTATATTGATGAGCAGTAGCCCAGCCAAGGCTTTAGCCGACTTTAAAGAGAGTGCTGGGATCGCAAGTGGCTTGTATACTGCTACAACATTTGGTGCCGGTGCCTTGCTGGCAACACTGTTTGCCATGCTTGCTGATAGTACTGATTTGACTCAAGTTGCATTGGTATACACCCTGTCAGGTTTGTTTGCTCTAGCTATCTTTGCTTTAAATAAAACAGTCAGAAGATAGCGTTATCAAGTGTTCATCAAGCTCAGTGAATTCACTGGGCTTTTCTGCGTTTCATCCGGTCATTACTTACTCTACTTTGAGTTATTAGTTTACTTTTTTCTTCATCTTTTTTGCGCTCCTTTATATAAGTAGGAACTATTGGTAAGCCTGTATTTATTCTTTAAAAATAACAACTTAAAAGAATTTTAATTAGTGAAAATAAACTCAAGAGTTAATTGGTTTTATCTCCATTTTTCGATGGACTTTCTCTCGCTATTCTTTACTCGTTAGCCAAGGGCTAGGACAAGAACATATTGGAGATAGAAATGAGTGAATTCAAAAATAAAGTTGTCGTTATTAGTGGTGCCGCATCCGGTATTGGTGCTGAAACCAGCAAACTATATGCTGAGTTAGGTGCTCATGTAATTGGCGTTGATCTGTCACTAGCAGATGAAACTGCAGCAGAGATAAAAAAAGCGGGTGGCAGTGCTGAATTTATTACTGGTGACGTCAGTGCTGAAGAAACCTGGATCAAAGCAGCAGAGCTAGCTGAGGTGAAAGGTGATGCAGATATCATTGTGAATATTGCTGGTTACAGTTTGATGGAAGACAACGCTGAGACGCTTTCTACGGAACTTTGGCAAAAAGTATTAGGTGCGAACCTGAAAGGCCATTGGTTGGCTGCAAAACATTTGCTACCAGGTATGAAGAAAAAAGGCGCTGGCTCAATTGTTAACATGTCATCAGCAACATCTCTTGTTGGTGTGCCTAACCACCTGGCATATAGCTCTGCGAAAGGTGGTGTAGATGCGTTGACACGTCAGTTAGCCGTTGATTATGCACCATACAATATTCGAGTGAATGCCGTAGCCCCAGGTCCGGTTCGAACACCTATGATGAAAACCAATACGGAAGAGAAAATGCAAGAAATCGTTGATGCTGTGCCACTAAAGCGTGTTGCGGAGCCACGAGAGCTTGCTGAAATTATTCAATTCCTGAGCTCTAAGTCTGCGAGTTCTATTACTGGCGCTGTACTGCCTGTTGAAGGCGGAATGACTATGGCTATGTAGCCTTTAACTCGGAACTAATTTGTTAACTGTGGAAGCAAATGCTTCCACTTTTTTATAGGACTAAATCAATGAGCGAGCAACAATCAGAATTTACTGTTACTACCCCGTTGGCGAAGAAAAGTAGTAGCGATAAAAGCTTGATCTTCTTTAAGAAAGCTGATGGCATATCTTACGAAAGGTTCTTACACGTTTGGCGTAAGTTGCACTATCCAATGGCGTATTTATTCAGTTTTGACGGATATGTACAGAACAGTAAATTACCAGCACAACCAAAAAACATGACATCTCCTTATGATGGTGTGGTTGGTGTCTGGTTTGATACGCAGGAAGCCAAAAGCAGCACATATGCTAGCCCATTCTGGCATATTATATCTCGACAAGAACCTATGATGCTTAAGCAAGATTCGATGAGAGTTTTGAATGTGGATGAGTATGTTGTATTGGACGGCCCGATTGAAAAGGATCAATGTTATTCAAAGCTCATTATTGCTTCCGAAAAAAAACCGTCAGTGAGTCATGGTGCGCTGAAAGATTATTGGCTGAGTCAGCACGCTTTTGATGTAATTGCTCTCATGGTCGAAAATGAAGGTTTATTGCGTTATACAATATCTATCGTGGACAACTTACCAGAGCAAATCAATAGTGCTGATACCGAAGGAAATTACTCAGTAGTAGAAGAGTTTTGGTTTCAGGATACTTCGATGTTAGAGCAAGCGTTAGCTAGTAAAGAGTGGCAAGCTCAAAAACAGGCAGGCAGCAGTTTTGTAAGCAGGCAAGACGAAATTGTCTCAGAGGAATTTATAGGTCTTTTACCGACTAATTATAGTTAACCAGAAAATAGCCCTGATTGGGTACAGAAAACTTAAACAGGGCTATTATGATTTATTTATGCCAACTTCTGCCTTAATGCATCAACGAGAAGCCTGGCTCCTTTTGGCACACTTCGGTGTGGATAGACAGCATAGATTGGGAGTTCTGTAGGAAATGCCAGTTCAGGAAAGAGGTGTACGAGCTCGCCTGATTCCAGATATTCATCGGGCATATAATCCATAACCAGACAAAATGAGTTACCAGACAATGCTGCTTGCATCATCAGGTCGGCATCATTAGCCATAAAGTAATGATTTAATTTCTCTTTTACTAACTCTTGCTCCTGGTTGAAATAGCGTAGCTTATCCTGAGTAAACCCTCTTCTGTGATAAACAGAAGCAGGGAGCTTCACAAGCTCGCTAACTGAGCTGGGGTTACCATGTGTGTTAATAAAATCAGGACTGGCAACCAGCATTAACTCTACATCGCGTAGTTTGGTCGCAATGAGGTTGGAGTCTTTGGGTTGCCATTGACGAATGGCAACATCGTAGCCTTCTTTGATGAGATCCGTACGGTCGTCGGTTATTTCCAGTTCAAACATGAGCTCTGGATATTGTGCCTGTAGCTCACGTATTGCAGGGCCGATGTACTTTCGACCTATAAACTCAGGGGAGGTTACACGAACGGTACCTTGTACTTTCTGAGTGTATTCGTCAGGTATATCATTGACTTCATCCAGTAAGGCTTTCATCTGAACGGCCTTTTCGTAGATTTTTTCTCCCACCTCCGTTACGGACATAGAGCGAGTAGAACGATTGAGTAGTACCGCACCTAATTGACTTTCCAATGACTTTATATGCTTCGTCACCTGCCCAGGATCGATATTACGCAGCCTTGCTGCCCCAGCAAAACTTCCTTGATCCACCACATCCATAAACACAAAAAGCAACTTACTGTCGTTCATAACTATTTTCCAGACCTCAACATAGTTCAATTGTAGGCACAATACTACGAGGTGAGAATAGGAAGTTCTGCCAATTCATTATTGAGATAATTCACAAGAGTAAATTGTGTTTATTCTTATTTTTCCCAAAAGACTCCCTGTTTATGATGCCTTCAGAAACTTGAGATAACACTTTTCACGCAAAGGACAAGTGTTATCCGGCAAACATAGACTAGTGAAAAATCGTGAACTAAAGAGTGAGAATGGTATGGCAGAAATTCGAGCCAGAGTAACCCTTCATATTGGTGTTAAGAGCGATATTGAGGTAGAGCTGCTCTCTTTTTATGGTCTGAATACTGATAAAGAGCATGTAGCTCTGATATTCAAAGCGGCTGAGGCTATTTCTCCGGAACAAACACCATTGGTTCGTATTCATTCTGAGTGTTTAACAGGAGATGTTTTTCATTCCTCGCGTTGTGATTGTGGTGAGCAGCTTAATGAGACGATTGAGAAAATGGGTAAACAAGGTGGCATCATTCTCTATCTTCGTCAGGAAGGTCGAGGTATTGGGTTATACAACAAAATCGATGCCTACGAGCTTCAGAGCGCGGGCATGAATACCTATGAAGCTAACCGGCATCTTGGGTTTGATGATGACCTTCGTGATTTTAGCGAAGCTGCCCAAATGCTTAGAGCACTTAATGTCGAGAAAGTTAGATTAATCACGAATAATCCTAAGAAAATAAAGGAACTGCAGGCGCTGGGAATCGGCATTGAAGAAGTGTTACCTACTCTCGCCTATGTCAAAGATGGGAACCAAGCTTATCTGAAAGCGAAGGCTATAGAGGGCGGGCATCGACTGCGGCTCTAATTGCGATATTCATCCTTCTTGTGAAAAAACACAAGAGTGAATTGGGTTTATCTCTATTTATCCAGTAAAGGCTGCTGTTTAGCATACCGTCATTGATCGAACGTAACGCAAGGAAATAGACGATGAGCAATGTTGTTGTAATCTCAGGGCACCCGGATCTTACACAATCTCATACGAATAGTGTGATTCTGAATGAGCTAAGTGATCAGCTAAAAAATATTGATATTCGTAAACTGGACGCACTTTACCCAGACTACAAGATTGATATTGAGGCAGAGCAAAAAGCACTGATGCAAGCCGATGTAATAGTGATGCAGTTCCCTTATTACTGGTATTCCGTCCCTGCTCTGCTAAAGAAATGGATTGATGATGTATTTGCCTTCAACTTTGCTTTTGGCCCTGAAGGCGACAAGCTTAAAGATAAACACTTTATATTGTCTTTCACGGTCGGTGGAGCCGAAGAATCATATCATCCACAAGGTTTTAACCACTTTAGAATTGAACAAACACTGCATCCTCTAGAGCAGCTCGCATACTTATCAGGGATGAACTACCAAAAACCAATATATACCTATGGCATGGTCTATATCCCTGGTGTGTATAACAAACTGGAGGACGTTCAGGAAAAGGCGCGCCTTCATGCTAAGCGACTATCTAATAGCATCAATAGCGCATTGAATTCAGTAGAAAGCCGCGTTAATCAGTTTGTTAAGAAGTGGTTTTCACAGTTTGACTTACTCCCGGAAGATGACTCTTACTTTATCAAGCAGTTGTCCGAAAATGTTGAGCTAGAAGTACCTGAGGGAAGCTTCAAGGGACATGCAGGGTTCAGGGACTGTTATAGCAATATCCGTAAAACCATCAAACCTGGTTGTCGACATGAAGTGCAACAAGTGCAAGTGAATGACAAGGGAAACGGGCAATATAATGTCGACCTAAGAGTCAAATTTGCTGCCGAGACTTACACTGGCGAAAAAATTGAAATGCTAATAAACGAGCAGTGGTTAGTAACTTTATCAAGCAATGGCCAAGTTTCGATTCACCAGTACCTTGCTAATGTGGTTGGTCAATAAATAGGTTATATCACTTTTTCTCAAACCATCGTTTAATTGCTTGAAGGTATGTAAATCAAGCGATTAAACGATACATTTCCAGCTTAAAACTCGGTGTGTACCAAAGATCAACCATCCTTAGCACACACCCTAATCTCTAACTAGAGTTGATTATTATGAGCAAAAAGAAAGTGTTGGTTATTGGCTCTACCGGTCAGGTTGGTAGTCAGGTCGTTGACCAACTTAATAAGATGTCAGATGAGATAGAGCTGATTGTTACGTCCCGTCGTCAGTCACAGGTTGATGAATGGAATACTCAGGGACGTAAGGCAGTTTATCTGGATCTGGATGAGCCACGCAGCTTTGGAGTTGCTCTTGCTGGTGTAGACAGTGTTTTTCTACTAACAGGCTACACCGTTGATATGTTGGTTCAGAGCAAAACCTTGGTCGATGCAGCGGTTAAAGCAAGTGTGCAGCACATCGTACACTGGGGAGTTTTTCCAAACCCAGATGTGACAGACGCACATTTTGTCTGGCATCAGATGATAGAGACTTATATTGCAGCGAGTGGCTTATCCTGGACGAATCTGCACCCCAACTATCCGATGGAAAATCTTATCAATGTGACGCCTATACAGGATGGCAAATTCCCGATTTATTCTGGGAATGCTCGTTGGGGGTGGTTCGCGTTGCAAGATGGTGCAGAAGTTGCGGCAGTTGTTTTGCGAGACGGACCAGAAAAGCATCATGGAAAAGACTACTGGCTGAGCACAGAATCACTGAATGGTATTGAAGCTGCAGCAGTTCTGACAGAAGCGCTGGGTGTTCAAATTTCTTGTGAGGTTCGTACACCAGATGACCTCGAAGAGTTTCTTCGCTCTGGTGATTTTGAAGTAGAGCCTAAGTACGCCGCAGGCGTCGTAGAAGGGATGAGGCAAATGCAAGATGGTCGAATGGCCTATCTGGCAACGGTGCGTGACGATGTTCCTTATGTTACGGGTCGTGCGTCGTTAACGCTAAGAGAATGGGCGGTAAAGCATCGTGATGCTTTACTGGGTGCTTAGGCTTTATTATTTACGAGTATTTCTAATATGGTGCGACAAACATTCAGCAAACTAGCACTAGCTAGTGCAATAGCAGTATCGATGTTTTCTTGTGTCACAGCTGCAGAGCAGGACAATGAGCTCCGTCTATACGAGTTGGATGGCGGTTCATTAATTCTTGGGAATAATAACTTGCTTTCAGACACCGACAGTTTTTCCGGAAGCTCGATGCAAATGAAAAATCCTGCTTATCTGATTAAACATGGTGAAAACTGGGTGCTCTGGGATACCGGTCTACCCGGCTACATTGCAGAAAAGAAAGATGGTGTTCAGTACGGCTTTTGGAAAATGTGGATGAATAAAACTTTGCCGGAGCAACTTAATGAACTCGAGCTTACTCCTGGTGATATCGATTATGTAATTCTGTCCCATACCAATATGGATCATACCGGAAATACCAATCTGTTTAAGAATGCCATATTGATTATTCAGGAAGAAGAGTATGAAGTCTTATTGAATGAAAAAGCTGCGCAGCGCAATCATCTCGCTCCAGAACTACTCTCTTGGTTTATCTCTGGAGGGGGCAAAGATAACGTACGGCTATTGCATCGTGACGAAGACATTTTTTCCGACGGTGCTCTCAAGTCTATTTTTCTTCCAGGTCATACCCCTGGCCATATGGCATTGCTGGTAAATCTTAAAGAGGCAGGGCCAGTTATCCTCGCTGGTGACTTGTGGCACTCCAACGCCAACCGATTAAAAACCCAGTTACCCGATTTTAACTCCAGTCGCTCAGATACATTAGCTTCATTTGAGCGAATGGAGGAAGTGTTATCGAACACTGGTGCAAAACTGATTATTCAACACGAAGTTAGTCCAGAACATCTCTTGCCGGACTTCCCGGCATATCTGGACTGACGATATTCTATGAAATAAGGAATAAAAGATGCTTTTTAATAACCTCAAAATGGGTCAGTTAGACCTGAGAAATCGTGTCGCAATGGCACCAATGACACGCTCTCGTGCAACCCAACCTGGTGATCTGGCGAACGATATGATGCGTGAATACTACCGTCAGCGCGCAAGCTCCGGCCTATTAATTTCTGAAGGTATCCCAATTTCGACTCTGGGTCGTGGGTTTTCTTTCACTCCTGGCTTATATACTGATGAACAGGTTGAATCCTGGAAGCCAGTGACAAAGGATGTACATGAATTAGGCGGAGCTATCTTTGCTCAACTATGGCATGTTGGTCGCACATCACATAAAGCGATTACTGGTGGTGAGTTGCCAATCTCTTCTTCACCAACAGAGGGTGTAAGTCCGGCATTTGGACCTTTGCCGGAAGGTGGTTACGGCTTTCTAAAAACTGAGGTGCCTCGCGAGATGACTCACGGGGATATCAAAGAAGTTATCCAGCAGTACGTGGTAGCAGCAAAAAATGCAATAAAAGCTGGCTTTGATGGTATTGAGTTCCACGGTGCCAATGGTTATCTGATTGAACAGTTCATGCACAAGGCAACTAACAAACGTACCGATGAGTACGGTGGTAGCGATGAAAACCGCATTCGCTTTGCTGTTGAGGCAGTCACAGCCGTGGTAAATGCGATAGGTGCCGATAAAACCGCGATCCGTCTCTCTCCTTACTTGACTATTGACCATCCGGCAGATGATTTAGATATGCCATCTACTGTGATCAAATTTCTTGAAGCAATCGAGCCACTAGGCATTGCCTATGTTCACTTCTCAGAAAACGTCATGAACTTTAGAGAAGTTCCATTAAGCTTCCGTAAACTGGTACGTGATGTATTCAGCGGTAAAGTTATCATTGCTGGTCGCTACACGAAAGAATCAGCG
The DNA here is from genome assembly GCF_029016485.1 of Vibrio sp. JC009. Lineage (NCBI taxonomy): Bacteria > Pseudomonadati > Pseudomonadota > Gammaproteobacteria > Vibrionales > Vibrionaceae > Vibrio > Vibrio sp. JC009. Next base: position 1,470,205 of record NZ_CP092107.1, read on the forward strand.
CAAGAGATGTTGGATACTGGTCTGGTTGATTTGGTTGCTTTTGGCGAACCATATATTGCTAACCCTGATTTAGTATATCGCTTTAAGCACGATATAGAGCTAAGCGAAGGTCATCGTGAGTCATATTACGGTGGAGCAGAAGAAGGACTTATTGATTACTCGGTGGTTGATCCTGAAGTATTTGCAACTGATCCGGCTAAGGTGCAAGCAGAAGATTTTATCCTCAACTACTACCGCAAGTTTGATGCGCGTGAAATCGCAGAAGCATTTACGGAAGATTTCGACTGGGATGGCTTCCTGATGAGCACACCGGATCGGGAAATTCGCACAGAATCGGAGTACCAGCAGTTTTACTCTGAAACCAGTGAAGTCTTTACTAAAAGTGCTCACAAGGTTGAAAACTTTATGCTGACCAGAAAAACTAAAGACAGCATAGAAGCGGCGTGTGATGTTACGTTCACAGCACAACAAAATCCAGAGCCGGTAACCGAGATTGAAGTAAAAGGTCGTGTTCGTTTTGTATTAAAGCAAGGTTCACAACCAGGCGCTTGGAAAATTAATCAATATTTGGTTGAAGCTAAGTAACAGAGTGTACCCTTCAGATACCTTAGGCCAGGTGAAACGTAATGTTTTACCTGGCCTTTTTGTTATGACATAAGAGTGATATTTGAAGGATTGATTACAGTGAATTAGTTTCGGCCTAGCTCTACCCTGACATTAGGACTTTCTATTAAGAATAAATATAGAAATTATCCTAATGCAGGAATTGGTATGATCTTCAGGTCACTCATTGCTTCTTCGTCACGCAGCTTTTTAACCGGTGCATATTCAGGAGAGTCATGCCAGGTCTGTGTCGCTTCAAGGGAAGGCCACTCCTGAATAACACAGACATCTGCGCCTACTTCACCATGAATCGCTGATGGAGCCTTATTTACCGCGATAGTTTTACCACCATAGATTTTGGTGGTTTCAGACACCTGCTCTGTGTAGCGCTTGAATGCCTGCATGTCTTTGATTTTAAATTGAATGTAAACATAAGTTGGTTGCATATACTTCTCCTTAGATTTATGAATTTAGTGCAGACAAGGTTTCTTCGATACCAATGAAATGGTGCATATTACGCTTTTGAGTTGTAACCGGTAGATGATAATAGGTTAAATCAGTTATAACTAAAAGTTGAAAAAGTGACGGCATGTTTTAGGCTAGTATAAGTGTGCATAACCAGCGATTATCGAGGCCAGTATGATCCCTTCACAACTACCACTCTTTATTGTTGCCGCCCAAGAAGGCAGTTTTTCTGCCGCCGGAAGAAGGTTAGGGATCTCTGCTGCTGCAGTCAGTAAGGGGGTTGCGGTACTTGAAAAGCAGACAGGTGTAAGGCTATTCCACCGCAATACCAGACAGTTTTCTCTTACTGAAGATGGTGCAACTCTGTATCAGCAGGTATCTCCGTTGCTGTCTGAGATTGAAAACAGTATCGACGGTCTGGCTGAGCAGAACAGAAATCCTGCCGGGAAAATACGGATAAATTTGCCAGACAGCTTTGGCCGTGAATTTATTATGCCGCATATCCCCGAGTTTCTTCAGCTTTACCCGGACATTCAGTTGGATTTGGTGTTTGACGATCAGGTGCTGGATATTATTGAAGAAGGCTTTGATGTCGGTGTGGGTAACCAGATAAACGAGGATAGCCGGTTGGTAGCCCGTCCGCTGTATCTGATGCAGGGAGGTATTTTTGCCAGTAGAGATTACCAGGAATTATCCGGGCTACCTCAGTCAATTGAGGAGTTATCGGAGCACAACTGTATCACCTACAGACCACTCTCTTCAGGACGGAAATTTTCCTGGCCCCTGATGGACCCCGCTGGTGAACATATTCAGTTTATCCCCAGAGGAAATCTGAGCATCTCCAATATAAGCGCCGCTAAAATAGCGATGCAGCAGAATCTTGGCCTTGCCTACATGGGCCGTTGGCATGTGGAAAAAGATCTGGAGAGGGGAGATGTTGTACCCGTTTTAGAATCTTCCTGGATTGAACCAAAACCGGTCTGGATCTACTACTCTTCACGGGAGAACTTACCGAAACGTATCCGCTTGTTTATCGATTTTATTGTGGACCGGCTTAGTAGCTAAATCTGTTTTGAAATACCTGACAGGTACCTAATTTTCGACCAACGACTGCTTAAGCTGCTCGATAAGCAGCTTCGTTCCTTTTGTTGCCCCGCGGTGAGGGTAAACGGCGTAGACGGACAGCTCTGGTGGCAGTGATAAGTCTGGTAACAGTTGGATCAGCTCACCTGAATTCAGATATTCATCAGCCATATAATCGGCAACCTGAGCAAATGCGTTGCCCGCCAATGTTGCCCGCATAATCAGATCTGCATCGTTAACGATAAAGTTCCCGTTTAAGCTTTCTGCAACCAGTTCCTGCTCATGGTTAAAATACTGCAGTTTATTCCGGTACAAATTTTTTCTGCGATAAAGGGAAGCGGGGAGCGTCTCAAGATCTTTTACTGACTCAGGCTTGCCATGCTTTTGAATAAAGGCCGGGCTGGCAACCAGTTTAAAGCTGACGTCTCTGAGCTTTACTGCGATAAGGTTAGAGTCTTTAGGTTCCCACTGGCGGATCGCAACATCGTAGCCTTCTTTAATAATATCTGTGTGGCCGTCGGTGATCTCCAGTTCAAATACCACATCTGGATACTGAGCCTGTATTGCACGTATCGCCGGCTCCACATACTTACGGCCGATAAAAACGGGCGAGGTAACCTTAACCACACCCTGCACCTTCTGTTGATAGTCTTTTGGGATATCGCTGACTTCATCCATTAAAGCCTTAATCTGCCTCGCTTTGGCATAGACTTTTTCACCTACTTCCGTGAGAGACATTGAACGGGTCGATCGGTTAAGCAATACGGCACCCAGTTCACTTTCCAGTGCCTTAATTTGTTTGGTTACTCTGCCGGGGTCTGTATTGCGTAGTTTGGCCGCATTTACAAAGCTGCCCTGATCAACAACATCCAGAAATACAAGTAAGTGTCTGCTTTCGTTCATTGATATCTCCTAATTCCGAACCGTGGCAGATGAGAATCATATCAGGAACTGGCACCCGTAAGTGATCTTCTCATTAGTACCTTGCCGTTCGCCTTAGTGACTTTATGCAGTGGTTTTTAGAAAGTATGTCCTGTCTACGCAAATGGCATAAAATCATTCGCATCGTAAGACATCAGGTCTAGTAGGCGTTTGTTGATAAACAAGGTTTCACGACCGACCGCTTTCGACTCTAAGATTCCAACTTTTTCCAATGACTTAAGTGTTGAAATAGCTGCTTGTCTGGATTTAAAAGATACTTTGCGAACATCCATGTATTTTTCCGTTAGTTCACTGTAAATCTCGATGGCTGTATGTGTGTTTAGTGGACGAGCTTTGTAACCTGTGATCAAACTGAAACCTCGGAACATGGCTTTTTTGTACCGAAGAACCTATCTCATTTAACCAACTCATTATTGTAAAAATCAACAAGAGTTAATTGTTTTTATCAGCATTTTTCTCATCTCAACGCCAATTTATGATGTCAGCATATGACAATAAACTGGCAAGGAATAAAAAATGCTTTTTAGTAACCTGAAAATGGGTCAGTTAGACCTGAGAAATCGCATTGCGATGGCACCAATGACTCGTTCACGGGCAACACAGCCAGGTGATCTGGCAAATGATATGATGCGTGAATATTATCGTCAGCGTGCAAGCTCTGGTCTGCTTATCTCTGAGGGTATTCCGATCTCAACGCTGGGTCGTGGTTTTTCTTTCACACCGGGTCTGTATACGGATGAGCAGGTTGAATCATGGAAGCCAGTAACTAAAGAGGTGCATGATCTTGGCGGTGCAATTTTCGCTCAGATCTGGCATGTAGGCCGTACTTCGCATAAAGCTATTACAGGTGGAGAATTGCCAATTTCATCTTCTCCGACTGAAGGGGTAAGTCCTGCGTTTGGTCCTCTGCCGGAAGGTGGTTATGGTTTCCTGAAAACCGAAGTGCCGCGGGAAATGACTCAGGGCGATATCAAAGAAGTTATTCAGCAGTATGTGATTGCGGCTGAAAATGCAATTAAAGCTGGCTTTGACGGGATTGAGCTTCATGGTGCAAATGGCTATCTGATTGAGCAGTTTATGCATAAGGCTACCAATAAACGCACCGATGAGTACGGCGGTAGTGATGAGAACCGGATCCGCTTTGCTGTTGAAGTGGTAACGGCGGTTGCTAATGCCATTGGCGCGGATAAAACGTCAATTCGTCTTTCTCCTTATCTGACGATTGATCATCCGGCTGATGATCTGGATATGCCGTTAACCGCAATCAAGTTCCTGGAAGCGATTGAACCTCTGGGAATCGCTTATGTGCACTTCTCAGAGAATGTAATGAACTTCAGAGAGGTGCCTTTATCTTTCCGCCAGCAGGTACGTGATAACTTCAGCGGTAAAGTAATTATCGCAGGTCGCTACACCAAAGAGTCAGCGCAGGAAATGTTGGATACCGGCCTGATTGACATGGTGGCTTTTGGCGAACCTTACATTGCTAACCCTGATCTGGTGTATCGTTTTAAAAACGATCTGGAACTTAATGAAGGTCATCGAGAATCATATTACGGCGGCGCAGAAGAAGGCATTATCGATTATCCGGTGGTTGATCCTGATGTGTTTGCAACCGACCCGGCCAAACAGCAGGCTGAAGCCTTTATTCTGGATTACTACCGCAAGTTTGATGCGCGTGAAGCGGCAGAAGCGTTTGAAGAAGACTTCGAATGGGATGGTTTTCTGATGAGCTCTCCGGATCGAAAAATTCGTACTGAGCAGGAGTATCAACAGTTTTATGCTGAAACGAGTGAGGTCTTCATCAATAGCGCTCATAAGGTCGAAAACTTTATGATGACCAGAAAAGCAAACGACAGCATAGAGGCTGCTTGTGATGTTACTTTTACAGCTCATCAAAAGCCTGAGCCACTAACTCAGATAGAAGTAAAAGGCCGCATCCGCTTTGTGCTGAAGCCGGGGGAAAAGCCAGGTTCCTGGAAAATTAACCAGTACCTGATTGAAGCTGCGTAGAATCTCTGTCGGTTTGGCAAAAATACATTGCCAAACCGACAGATAGTATATGCGTCTGTACACTCAGATTTTTCTGGAAATTCGCTCAGTAATAATAACCTTGCGATCATTTGTCAGATCCATTGACCACTCTTCGTTTGTCGTCACATTAATCTCCTGACCATCCAGTGTCTCGGCCTTAACGTTTAGCGTCATCACTGCTTTATGCGCTGACTTAGTGCCTTTTTGAACGGTTAAATCTGACACTGTATGTTTAACAGTGCCGGGTTTTAACACCTTACGCAGACCTTCCATCCACTCAACAAAGCCTTCGTGCGCTTTGTAAACTTTGCCGTCAAAGTCGAAGTGAGTTGTCAGTGTAAAGTGAGCGGTGAAATGACCGTTCTCTTCCAGATCATCAGATGCCGGGAACCAGTCATTTAGCAGGAACTCTTTGATGTATTCCTCTTCTGAAAACTCTACGATGCCTTTAACTACGCCGATAAGCTCATCGGCATGATTTTTCGCACGTGCTTTTACCGATTTTTCACTGTGATAGATACCCGGTACATAGGCCATATCGTGGCTTCGTACTGCGCGGTGCCAGATCATACGGGTTTTCAGCGCTGTTTCTTCAAAAGGTGCAAGCAGGCTGTCAATGTAGAAATGGTTAGCACCGCCTGGCTTGTAGAAGGAGTCGCCACCGCCAGCGGTTGTTGAAACAATCAGGTGTTTACCCACAAGAGCGTTGCCGTTTGGACCATATGCCCAGCCAAACTCAAGAACCTCATCCATGTAGTGCTTCAGGATAGCTGGTGAGCTGTACCACCACCATGGGAACTGAAACACAATAACGTCAGAATCTAGCAGTGCCTTCTGCTCTGCTTTTACGTCAATCTGGAAGTCCGGATACAGCTTAGCAATGTCACGTATTTCTGCGTTAGGCATCTGTATATCCAGCTGACGGATGATCTCTTTGTTCGCATAAGACTGCTCAAATCTTGGGTGAGCAAGAATAACGGTAGCTTTCTTCATAATTAACTTACCTTAATCTATGGAATTAAAATTGCGGAAAATAACTGCCCGATATTATGGCTGCTGAGAAAAATTCAAGTAGTCGGATCCTGGTTGGAACTGATTCAATCATTAGTTACAGATAAAGAAGGGCGTTGTTGATATTTGTCAAAATAAGCAGGTATCTTTATTCCTCTCCTGCATATAATGCTATTATCATCCGATGCACATTACCTGTATTGAATGATTAAGCGATGGAAGAGCAAAGCCAAAACCTCTGTCTGACTGAATTTACCGATTCCATTCTGGAGAGTATTTCAGATGGCGTGTTTACGGTAGATAACCAGTGGAAAATCAGCTTCTTTAACCGGGCAGCGGAAGAGATTACCGGTATACCTCGGGAAGAAGCACTGGGAAGGCTTTGCTCTGAAGTATTCAAATCCAGTATGTGTGAGGCTGACTGTGCTTTGCGCCATACCTTAAACAGCACCAACCCCATCGTAAATAAATCCTGCTACATCATAGATGCCGAAGGGGAGCGGATCCCGGTTTCGGTATCGACTGCCGTTCTGAAAAACGCGGAAGGTGAGGTGATTGGCGGCGCTGAAACATTCCGGGATCTCAGTGAAGTGGAAGCGCTGAGAAATGCGCTGAAAGGCCGCTCTCAGGCGGGAGGTTTTGTCAGCCACAGCCCGATAATGCGCAACCTGTTTGAGCTGCTGCCTGCGGTTTCTGCCAGTACCAGTAATATTCTGATTCAGGGCGAAACCGGTACAGGTAAAGAGCTTCTTGCCAGAGCCATCCACGATATGGGTCCGCGTGCAGATAAGCCTTTTATTGCCATTAACTGTGGTGCTCTGCCCGATAATCTGCTTGAGTCAGAACTCTTTGGCTATAAAAAAGGGGCCTTTACCGGGGCGACTCAGGATAAGCCGGGCCGCTTTGCTCTGGCAGAAGGCGGAACCCTTTTCCTGGATGAGATAGGTGAGATCAGCCCGGCACTTCAGGTCCGTCTGCTGCGTGTGCTTCAGGAGCATACCTATGAGCCGCTTGGGGCGGTTCATTCTGAAAAAAGTGATGTACGAATCATCACCGCCACTCATAAAGACCTTACCCGTATGGTTGCAGAGGGAGAGTTCCGGCAGGATCTTTACTACCGGATCCATGTTGTTGACCTGAAACTTCCGCCGTTAAGAGCCCGCAAGGAAGATATTCCGCTGCTGGTTGATCAGTTTGTCAGAAACTTTAATCACCTTCAGAGCAGAGATGTGCAGGGGATATCCCCTGAAGCGCTCGGTTTTCTGATGGCCCATGACTGGCCGGGCAATGTCCGTGAGCTGGAAAATGTGATTGAGCGGGCCTTTGTGCTTTGCGCCGGCGGTTCTATCAGTCCGGCGCACCTGCCGTCTGAGTTTGGCGGATCGGTTGTACATGAAACAGAGCATGAAAATATCGGCTCTGCGCGCCAGGTTGCGGAAAGACAATCCATTGAAACCGCGCTTAAAAGGAATAAGTTCAACAGAGCCGCAACGGCCAGAGAGCTGGGTATCCACAAAACAACGCTGTACCGAAAAATGAAGTCGTTGCAGATCCCGTTCCCTGAGCAGAATGGTCGCAACCGATAGTTGCAGTAATGGTTTCTTTGTTGCAATCATATGAAACTATAATGATTGCAAGTATGCAATCGTCAGGAGTGTCTGGTTTTAATTCTTATCTTTAAATTGTCTCTAAAAACAATCAATTAAATCTAATTTTCCTTCCCTTAAAAAACTGGAACGCCAATTGCTCTATCTGAATCATATCAGTATGGAGCATTTTGTATGAAAGCAGCATTTACTACCTGGAATGACCGGATATCACCTGTGTTTGATGTCGCAGGACAGGCTCTGCTTGTGGAGTCCGATCAGAATCAGGTAGTGCGTCAGGAAACTTTTGCCTTACCGGTAGATTCGGTGATGGAAAAGCTGGCCTTTCTTGAAAATCAAAACGTCGATTTGCTGGTGTGTGGTGCCATTTCCAGATCTTTGCAATGCGCGGTAGAAGCGCAGGGAATCAAGGTTTACCCCTTCTGCTTGGGTGAAATTAATCAACTGGTTAATGCCTGGATGGGGGAGCGCCTGGATCAGGAAACATTCGCTATGCCGGGTTGCGGCAGAGGGCGAGGCCGGAAAGGCAGAGGAAATGGTTGCAGATGTAGTGATTTTCCGCGAGGAAGATTTAATCAGAAAAACAGGAGGCAATGATGCCTGGACGTGACGGAACCGGCCCAATGGGTAACGGACCTAAAACTGGCCGTGGGATGAACATGGCTGAAAATCAACAGCAGGATAAGGGTGAATTTCAGGGCATGCGTATAAGGCAGGGCCGTGGAATGGGCAGAAGTATGGCGGCAGACGACAGCAGAGGCTGTGGCCGGAGACAAGGCGCCGGAAGAGGGCGTGGCTGCGGCAGAAAACACGCCGGTGGCAGAAATCAGGAAAGATGCGGAACGCGTGGCTTTGGCAGAGGAAGAGCATAATGAAAATTGTACTGACAACATCTTCAGAAACACTGGATGGTGAACTGGATAAGCGCTTTGGCCGTGCGCCGGGCTTTCTTATCTACGATACAGAGCAGCAAAGCTGTGAGTTTGTTGATAATAACCAGAACCTGAACGCTGCTCAGGGAGCCGGTATTCAGGCTGCTCAGAATATTATTTCCACCGGTGCCAAGTGCCTGATCACAGGTAACTGCGGGCCTAAAGCATTTAAAGTGTTGCAGAGCGCGGGTATTAAAATTTTCAGTACTGAAGCTGTCTCTCTGCAAGAGTGTGTGGAGCAGTTTAACGGTGGTGCTCTGAAAGAAATTAACGGTGCGACTGTCGAATCACACTGGAGCTAAGGATGAGAAGTAGTCTCGATTGTATCCCGTGCTTTATGCGTCAGGCTCTGGAAGCCGGTCGCCGGATCACGAATGACGAGCAGTTACTTGGAGAGGCGCTGCGCCGTATCTCGCGCAGTGTGGCCGATTTCGATATGAGCCTTTCCCCGCCGGAAATGGGGCAGAAAATTCACCGTATTCTCCGGGAGGAAGTTGGCTGTGACGATCCTTATCTTCAGATAAAGAAAGACTCGAATCAAATGGCGTTATCTCTGGTTCCTCAGGTGAGTAATCTGCTGGAACTGTCAGAGAATCCCTTTGAGCTGGCGCTGCGTTTTGCCATTGCCGGGAATATCCTGGATTTTGCACTGCTTTCGGTCTGGGACGATAACCGCATCATAGATTCCTTTGATAAAGCCAGTAAGCACCCGGTTGATACCGGTATGGTGGAGCAACTGAAGCAGAAACTGGAAAAAGCAGAGAATGTATTGATTCTGGCTGACAACGCCGGTGAGACAGTCTTTGACCGCTTCCTGATAGAGCAGCTGCCGCCGCATCTGAAGGTAACCTATGCCGTTAAAGGCTCGCCTGTCATCAATGATGCAGTGGCCGCAGATGCCACAGAGGCAGGAATAGACCAGCTTGCAAGCGTGATTGATAACGGTACGGATGCTCCGGGTACGGTATTAGATCAGTGCTCACCTTCATTCCGGGCGGTTTATGATTCTGCTGATGTTGTTATTGCCAAAGGGCAGGCCAACTTTGAAACGCTGAATACGGCTGACCGGGAGATCTTCTTCCTGACTCAGATTAAGTGCGCGGTGATCGCCAGAGCCTACGACTACGAGGTCGGAGACTGGATAGTAACCACCACAACGGAGCTGGCAAAGAGTACAGGAGAAAGCGTATGAAAATAGCCATTGCTTCCGGTAAGGGAGGAACGGGGAAAACCACGCTTTCCGTTGCACTTGCTCTGGCAGCAGATCGTGAAGCCTACTACTTCGACTGTGATGTTGAGGAGCCAAACGGGAAGCTGTTTCTTCACCCGAAAATTGAGTCGGACGAAACGGTTTCTGTTCAGGTTCCGTCGGTGAATCGCGAGCTGTGCAGTGGTTGCGGCGATTGTTCTGAAATCTGCCAGTTTAACGCCATTGTCTCTCAGGGCGAGTATGCCATTGTTTTCCCGGAGCTGTGCCATAGCTGCGGCGGCTGTACCAGAGTCTGCCCGGATGATGCGCTGACGGAAATTGCGCACCCTGTGGGTACGCTTTCCATGGGAAAAACAGGTTTAGTTCACTTTACGGAAGGCTTGCTGGATGTGGGCATTGCCATGGCCACACCGGTTATCCGGGCGGTAAAAGAGCAAATTCCGCGGAGCGGTCTTTCCATTATCGACTCGCCACCGGGGACTTCATGCTCAATGGTGGTGACAGTCAGGGATGCGGACTTTGTATTACTGGTAACTGAGCCGACACCTTTTGGTTTGCACGATCTGAAAATTGCCGTTGAAACCGTTCGTGAACTGCAAAGGCCATTTGCAGTGATCATCAACCGTTTTGATGAAGCAGATAACTGCGTGGACGCGTACTGCGCAGAACAAGGCATTGAAGTCATGCTGCGTATTCCTGAAGAGCGCGAGGTGGCGAAAGCTTACTCCCGTGGTGAAACACTGATCTCAGCACTTCCTGAACTCAAACCTGAGCTCAGACAGATGTTGTCTGCGATTGAGCTAAAAGTGGGGGAGGCAGAATGAAAGAGATAGTGGTTCTTAGCGGTAAAGGCGGAACAGGAAAAACCAGCCTGACAGCATCCTTTGCGGCACTGGCAGAGCAGGCGGTTCTGGCTGATTGCGATGTGGATGCGGCAGATCTGCATCTGGTTCTGAATCCTGATGTGAAAAAGAAAAGCATTTTTACCAGCGGTAACGAGGCGTTTATCCGTCAGGAAGAGTGCTCTTCCTGCAATCTGTGCAAAGAGTATTGCCGGTTTGATGCCGTTATTCACGATGAAGAAAAAGACACCTACAGCATTGATCCGACAGCCTGTGAAGGTTGCGGCGTTTGTGTCTATTTCTGTCGTGATAACTGCATCGATTTTCCGGAGCGGGAGTGTGGTGAGTGGTATCAGTCCGAGACGCGGTTTGGACCAATGGTTCACGCTCACTTAGGTATTGCCGCTGAAAATTCAGGAAAGCTTGTCAGCCTGGTCAGAAATGAAGCAAGAAAGGTGGCCACGGAAGCGGATGCCAAACTGCTTTTGGTGGATGGCCCTCCGGGAATTGGCTGTCCTGTGATTGCTTCCATTACCGGAGCGGATCATCTGGTGCTTGTCACTGAGCCGACTCAGTCCGGTAAGCACGATATTGAGCGGGTACTGAAACTGGCAAAACATTTTGGCCTGCCAGCTTCTTTGTGCGTGAACAAGTGGGATATCAACCCTGAACTTACTGAGCAGATAGAGGCGCTGGGAGAGAGCTTTGGCGCCTATACGCTTGGCCGGATAGGTTACGACAAGCTGGTCACTCAGGCTCAGGTTGCGGGGAAAAGCGTAATCGAGATGGGCGATAGCCAGATTGCAGAGCAGATCCGGAATATATGGAAAAAAGTTTTAAAGATAACTTGTGAATAATCTGAAAAAGGATAAACAGAATGAAAATAGCAATACCAGTTGCGAACGGCTTACTTAATCTTCACTTTGGTCACTGTAAGAGCTTTGCGATTTTAGATGTGGATCAGGAAACAAAACATATCACTAACAGAAATGATATAGATGCTCCCCCGCATGAGCCGGGCCTACTGCCGCGCTGGCTTGGTGAGAGAGAAGTGGATCTGGTCATTACCGGTGGTATGGGACAGAAAGCGAAGCAGTTGTTTGATCAGCAATCAATAAAAGTTATTGTTGGCGCACCTGCCGAAACACCGGAAGCTCTGGTGAAAGCCTACATGGGCGGAACTCTGGTATCTGGTGCCAATGTGTGTGATCACTAATTAAAAGGAAGCTCCCGTGGTAAAGCAACTTACATTTCGAATTCTTGTTGATAACACCAGCAAAGAAGGGCTGCCGACCGAGCATGGATTTGCTGTCTGGGTTGAGTGCGATGACAAAATTATCTTATTCGATACCGGGCAGAATACCGAAGGCAATGGCATCCTGTTTTCGAATGCGCAGGCCATGGGGTGTGACCTGACAAAGGTGGATTATCTGGTGCTCAGTCATGGGCACTATGATCATACGGGGGCAGTCAGCCAGCTTTTGGAAGTGAATACTAAGTTAAAGGTGATTTGCCACCCGCAGGCGCTGATGCAAAGGCGTTACAGTATTTATCCGGACAAGGCGCCAAGACAAATCGCCATGCCGGAAAAACACCGGTTTGCCATTGAAGCTCTTGCGCCGGAAAGAGTCGTGCTCTGGTCTGATGCCTCCGGGATTTTTCCCGGTGTTGGCTTTTCCGGCTCGATACCAAGAGAGCATCCGCTTGAAGATACCGGCGGGCCGTTTTATCTGGATAAAGATAAGGTGACACCGGATCTTATTGAAGACGATATCTCTCTTTGGTTCAGCACTGAAAAGGGCCTGATTATCCTCACTGGCTGCTGTCATTCAGGGCTGATCAATACTGTGCAGCATATCTGTAAAGCTGCAGGTGAGCCGAAAATTGCAGGCATCATCGGAGGGCTGCATCTAAACAGAGCAAGCGCGCAGCGTCTGGATTCCACAATTTCAGCTTTGGCTGACTGGATGCCGGAATTTGTGGTTCCCACTCATTGTACGGGCGAAGAGGCGATCATGTCTTTGAAAGATGCGCTTGGAGAAAGGGTTTCTGATGGCGGTAGTGGTCTTGTTATACCAATACCAGTAATTAGCTGTTCAGTGATTGCGCAGGAAAAATCGCTAAGAGCAAGGCAAAATTTGCAGTAACTAGTGGATCTAATTACAAAAATTTTAACGCAGCTATTAGCGATTTTGACAAGCAAGGATGAACAGATAATTGCTGGGATTGGTATTAGGCAGGTAATTTAGAGATGAAGAGATATAAAACAGCAAAACAAGCGCATGCGCACTGTATGGTTTGCGGAGATGAGGATAATAACCCGGATGCATTGCAACTCTCCTTTGAGAGCGATGGTGAAAAAAGTGTCAGAGCGCTGTTTGATGTGACGCCCCGGCATCAGGGATACAGTGGTTTACTGCACGGAGGCATGACAAGCACTCTGCTGGATGCCGCCATGACACACTGCCTTTTTACTCAGGGGGTGAAAGCGCTGACCGCCGAGCTGGTGGTACGTTTTATGGAACCGATTAAAGTGGGTGAGCAGGTTACTGTATCTGCTTCTTTAACCGGTCAGAGAAGAGGTATCTATCAGCTGGAAGCATTAATCAGCACAGGGCAAAAGGCTCTGGCCCGTGCCAGTGCGAAATTTATAGAGCCTAAATAACAAGTTAAAAAATATTATTATTCAAGCGTGGTTAATTTTTTATGATTTTCTTTTCCGATGCCGAACTGGATGCGTTTCTTCTCGAAGATGTTTATCGTGGTGATTTGACAACAAGAATGATGGGGATCGGCAATGTACCGGCCAGAATGACCTTTAAGAGAAAAAATGCCGGTCGTGTAGCGGGTGTTGCAGTTGCTGCTCAGGTTCTGAGAAAGCTTGGACTGGAGCCAGAGGTTCTGGTTGAAGATGGTGTGGACGTTGAAAGCGGAACCTTGCTGATTGAAGTAACAGGGCGAGCTGAGCTCTTGCACCAGGGCTGGAAAGTGGCTCAGGTGATTATGGAATGGAGCTGTGGTGTGGCTCAGTATATGGCGGATATGGTAAATAACGCAGTAAAGGTTAACCCGGATGCGGTTGTTGCCTGTACTCGCAAATGTGTACCTGGATCGCGCAAACTGGCGACCGCTGCATTAATTGCGGGGGGAGGGCATATCCACCGTGCCGGTGCCAGTGAAACTGTGCTGGTATTTGCTAATCATTCCCGTTTGCTGGATGAAGAGCAGGGCTTATCACAGCTGGCATCACTTGGTAAAAAGCTACCGGAAAACCGGGTAACCATTGAAGCCGATGATCTTGAGCATCTGGCTAAAATTCTGGAAATTGGTCCGGATATTATTCAGCTTGATAAGTTTTCTCTGCAGGATGTTGAAACCGCGAAGTCTATGCTGGCAGAGTCCGGCAAACCTTTGGTTCTCTCTCTTGCAGGTGGTGTTAACCGGGATAATATTTCCCGGTTTGCAGCAACCGGCCTTAATCTGTTTATTACTTCAGCGCCGTACTATGCTGGTCCTGAGGATATTAAGGTGGTCATCAATAAGCTATAGCGAAGCGGAGATCCAAAGCTATACTTATTGTGTCGAAGAGGCGAATGTCAGAGTCTGTTGTAAGTTCAGCAGGCTCTGTTAAGTCTCTGCGCTGATTGAGTATAAGGGAGCCTGAATGCTATTTATTCGTCTAGTCCGTACTGTGATTGTATGTTTTGGCCTGACCATGGCTTTGAGCCTGTCAGCGAAAACGATTGTGGCGGTTGATAGCTACAATGCCGGTTATCCATGGTCAGAAACCAATCGCACGGGTTTTGTGGAAAATATTTCTGACGAGCATGAGGTTACCTTTTATGAGATGGACACCAAGCGTATTTCAACGGAATTGTACGCTGAGAAAGCGGACGCTATCTGGAAAGAAATTGTAGCCACCAATCCGGACCTGGTTCTGACTATGGATGATAATGCGCTTAAGTATCTTGGAGAGCGTATTACTGATGCGGGAATTCCGCTAGTGTTTTTAGGTGTGAACCATGATCCGAGAACCTATTTTAAAGACGGCAAACTGCCTGCAAAAATAAGCGGCGTAATGGAGCGCCCCTTACTGTTTCAAAATATTGCCTATATCTCTCAGTTATTGCCAATGACGCACCAGCGCATGTTGTTGATGATGGATGGCGGGGCAACGTCAACCGGATTCTTTGATAAAACTCTGGAAGGGCGTAACAAAGTCGCCTTTAAAGGCATTGATTTGGATGTATTTATCGCAGGCAGCTTTAATAGCTGGCAGTCCAAGATCAAATCACTGAGTGCCGATGATTACGATGCGATCCTTGTCGGAAGCTTTTCAACGCTGCAACAAAATGCCGCTCCCAATGTTGGCGATGGCTATATCCTGCAATGGGCCAGCGAGAACAGCCCCATCCCTCTGTTCACCTTCTGGAGTCACCGGATTGGTCACGGTAAAACCATTGGCGGCCTGGTGCTTAGCGGTTATGAGCATGGGAAAATCGCCGCCAAAATGGTTAACAGCATTCTGGAAACGGGTAAATATCCTTTGATTGGAATATCAAAGATTGGCGAGCCTATTTTCAGCGAGAGTCAGTTATCGCGCTGGGGAATTGATCTGCCTGACTACATCAGAAAAAGAAGTCAAATGGTTGATTGAGCACTCTTTTACAGAGCTGCTAAATCAGGCTCTCTGTTGACCCTGGCTTTGCGCTTAGAACCCACTTTTTTCAGAAGTTTGATTAACTGCTTATCCTGCCATTTACCCGCATCTTTTGCGTAAAGCGAAGCCTGCATTTTACTCAGCTCTTTGCGGATTTCCGATTCGATGGTTGGGTCAGTATCCGGGTGCTGACTCAATAAATTATCCAGAAGGGCCTGAGATTTAATGCCGTCTCTGCCTTTGATCGCTTTGATTAAGGCGCTGATATCTGCACTCTCTTGCTCTGGGTGAGTCTCGGTTTTCCTTGCACTGACAGATACACGTCTTGCTCTTAGCAGAAGCACTAAAGTTACAAACCAGCCAAGGCCAAGAGCCAGAGAAAGATATGGCCAGAGCCCGGGATCTTTAACTGTGACCGTTTCAACGGTTGTTTTCACTTCCGTCTGTGCAGGAACTAGGGCTGGTGGTGCGATAGTCTGTGGGGCGCTCTGATCTTCGCTAACCTGAAACTCGATTCCCGGCACAATCGCGTTTTCAGCCTGCTTATTCCGGGTATTCCACCATGACAGGCTTACATCCGGAAGCGCGACCGAGCCTGCGGATTTCGCGATCAGAACCTGTTTAAGCGTTAGTGTGGCGGTGTTTTCTTCCTGAGTCAGCTGAGGCGCTTCTTCATAAACCCGGATACTGTCTGGGTAGGATATCTTGAGATTTGGCAACTGTTCAGAGGCAATCCCTTCTGCACTCAGGGTGATCTGACGGGTAACCGGAGAGCCAACCGTCAGCTCTATTTTGTCTGTGTTGCGGATTTGCTGTCCTGATTCATCAAACCATTTCTGCTCCAGAGTCAGGTTTGAGCTTGGCAGCCAGTTTCCGGTGTAGTTCTCTGGCTTAGCAAGAACAGTGGCGATCAGAATTTCAGGCTGAGTATCTACCCGGACGATTCTTGAAGAGCCGGAGCGTCTGCTGCCGTCGATAATCGCGCCTTTCAGAGCCGGGCCGTTAATTACGAACTTACCGGCCTGACTGGCAGTAATGCTGTAGTTCTGATCCACAACGATCACTTCCATGCCATCCACTACCGCCTGATATTCCTCACGTTCACCAATAGGTTCCAGGTTGAAGGCATCGGAGTCAGCGCCCTGAACACTTGGCTGAACAATATTGGCACTCTGGATTTGTCTGGAGTCCGCTTTAATAATGATTCGGGTGCTTAACTGGTTTAGTTCGCCCGGATAGAATTCAGGCTTTCTCAGCTTTGCCTGTACTTCAACAAAGTCGTCCTGAGTTTTGGCTTTTGGGTCTACGGTTACGGTGAGTTTTATGGGCCTGGTTTTACTTTTGCCGACCTGCAGGGCAGGTATGCTAAGAGCGCCTGAGCGCAGGGGGGCGAGCGAGATGGTCCATTCACTTTTTACCGACTTTCTGCCATTGGTGATATTTGAGTAAAAGCCGAACCTTGGTGTGCCGGTATAGAAATCTTTTTTCAGTACTGAGAAATCAATATCCCCGGAATCCAGGTTCTCTTCTGCGACAATTCTGAGCTGAAAGACCTCTTCTTTAGCCAGCTTAGTGCTGGATACACTTGCGGTGGCGGCAAGAGCAGACTGGCTTATTAGCATGATAGCCATGACGGCCAGTGAAATTAGCGGTGAAAAAAGTCGGTTTGTTCTTTTCATTACCATGTCTTTCCTGAATTCTTTGGTGTCTCTTTTTCCCGTGCCTGTAAAATCATCTGAGCGCGAATTAGCTGGCTTGGATCGCGGGCACTTTCTACCTGTTCCAGTTTTCTCAGTTCAGGGTCAATCTGCTCGCTATTGTCTTGTTGCGGCGCTGCCGTTTGAGATTCGGGCTTATCGCCATCTTCATCTGACGGTTTAGCATCTCTGGTTTCTGCTGACTTTTGAGCTTGCTCTGATTCTGAGTTATTTTCTTCTTTGTTTTGTTGCTCTGCGCCAGATTCCTGATCGGGGCTGTCCTGTTGGGACTGTCCGGACGGTTTCTGCGAATCCTGCTGTGAGTTTTGTTGCGAATCCGACGATGAGTCTTTCTGCTGAGAGTCGTTACTTTGCTGGTTTTCGCTATTCTGGCTTTTATCAGAGTTTTTATCTTGATTCTCAGACGAGTTCTCAGAATCCTGTTGTTGTTGTTGTTGTTGTTGTTGTTGTTGTTGTTGTTGTTGTTGCTGCTTTGCATTCTCAATGATTTCGAGATTTTTTTTCGCACTTTGATGCTCAGGATTAGTCTCCAGAATCTCTTTGTACAGCTCTGAGGCTTTTTCCAGATCGCCGCTCTGGGCATAAGCGTTAGCAAGGTTATATTTTGCTTCTTCGCTGTTGTTGCCTTTGAGGTTTTCTATCGCTGCCTGATAGTCACCGGCTTCGTACTGAGCGAGCCCTTTCCAGTAGGGGTCATCGAAGCTTGTTGCAGCATCCTGATACTGTTTGCTCTGAAATAGCTGGTAGCCGTCCTGATTGTTGTTTATCCATGGCCCTGCAAGCGCCGGTTTCGGGTTAACAAAGCTTCCCAGGGTGATGACGAGAGCGAAAATAGCGCCCTTTCGGAACAGATACAGTGCAGGGACCAACAGAAGAGGAAGCAACCAGAAACCGTTGTTGATTCTCTCTTCAAAGGTCTGTGAATCCTGCTTTGCTGAGTCCAGGTCGGCTTTAGCGGTAAATTCACCGATTCTTTCCACATCTGAGTTGTCGTTCTGGATTGGCATAAACAGCCCGCCACTTTTTTTTGCCAGTTCCTGCATATTGTTCAGGTTGGTTTTGGCGATAACCGGAATACCGGCAGAGTTGGACAAAAGCGAACCGTCTTTCTGCTCAATGGGCGCGCCTTCTTTGCTACCGACGCCCAGCACTGAGACAGACCAGTTGCTGCTTTTGACTTGTCCGCTAATGGCTTTCAGCTCCTGATCGTCAATATCATCGGCCACAATGATAATTTCACCTTTGCTGTATCCTGACTGACGAAAGGTATCAATCGCCAGTTCAACGGCTGCACCTGCATTGGCTCCGGGATAGGGCATAATTTCAGGAGAAAGATTCACAATCAGGTTTTCCAGCGTCCTGGAGTCTGATGTTAACGGGCTGATGGTATAGGCATCACCGGCGTAGGCAATAAGGCCTGTGTTTCCCTCTTTCCAGTAGGGAAGCAGGTCCAGCGCCTTGTATTTCACCTGAGTAAGGCGGTTGGGTTTGATATCTTTGGCATAAAGAGAGCGGGACATATCCAGCACTAAAATCCGCGCACTATCCACATCAAAGGCCGGAAGCGGTGCTTTCTGAAAGCTTGGGCCGGAGAGTGCCAGAGTGGTCAGCAGCCAGCAGATTCCAATGATGGCAACAGCCGGTTTGCGGTCAGTTTTATGCGTTAATCCCAGTTTTACTGCGATATGGGAAGCAATAAGCCCGCTTGATGATGAACTTTTAAAGTACCAGTAAAGCACCAGCCCTAAAGGAGCCAGAGCGATTAACCATTGCGGGTAAAGAAATACAAAATCAACCATGATGACGTCTGAGTACTACCAGTATTGCGGATAAAATAAGTGCGATAGTCAGCGGATATTTAAACCACTCTGACTGTGGCCGCCATGTTTCAGTAATGTTTGAGACAGGCTCCAGTTTGTTAATCGTGTCGTAAATATCCTGAAGATCCTGCTGATTTCTGGCGCGAAAATACTTGCCCCCGCTAAGTTCAGCGACCTCTGTCAGGGTTTTCTCATCCAGATCTTTGGCGGTATTGACCGTGCGGGTAAAGAAAAACTCCTTTACCTGCATCTCGCCGGCACCGACACCCACGGTATAAATGGTGGTGCCGTACTTTTTCGCGATCTCAGCGGCCTTTAACGGTTCAAGTACACCGGCATTGTTGGCACCGTCGCTCAGTACCACCATCACTCTCTGTGGGGCATCACTGTCCACAAAGGTTTTGGTTGCCAGACCTATACCTTCACCGATAGCGGTTTTTTTACCAACCAGTCCAAGAACCGCCTGGTTAAGCTGAGCTGAAATGGTTTGCCTGTCCAGAGTCAGCGGTGTTTGCAGATAGGCGTGGTCAGCAAACAGAATCAGACCCAGGCGGTCGCCCTGACGTTTATCTATAAAGTTTGTAAGCACTCGCTTAACGGCTGACAGCCTGTCTGTAAAGTCACCCTTATGCTCCATATCTTCGGTATTCATTGAACCGGACAAGTCCACAACCAGCATCAGATCCCTGTGCTTAGGGTGACTTTCCACCGGCTCACCAAACAGAACCGGTCTGGCTGATGCCGTAACCAGTGCAACCCAGATGATAAGGGTCAGAACTTTCAGTAGCCGGTTGGACGGGCCGGACATGGAACCACCTTCCGGCAGATAGGGAAGGTGAATAGCAGCACTTTCTTTCGCGGGAGGAGCAAACAGGTAAACCAGTACCGGCAGCGGCAATAACAACAGCATCCACCACCAGACAAACTCAAATTGTATCAACGCTCCCTCCTTTTTGGTGGCAGGGCATCATGCAGCCATTTGTCGCACTGCTGAATAAGGTATTCGCGGTCGTATTCCGGGCTTTTTTCATAAAGGGCTGCAATCCAGTCATCGGCATTTTCAGCAAAAATGGGGTCTTTAACTTGAGTGTCTAAAAATGCAAGCCAGCTGGTTCCGGACAGATGGGCCACTTTCGCTCTGGAGTAGTAACTGAGCACGGCCTGTCTGACGATTTCCATCGCGCCGGAAGGGGTAATGGTATTTTTTTCCAGAGTTAGCAGTGCGATAGCTGCTTTTTTCGGTGCATGTCGTTTCTTCTGCCAGCGAATAAGCAGATAAATCAGGCCAACTGATAGCATGACTGTGCCGATAAGACTCCACCATCCCCAGGCAAACGGCCAGAAACCCGGAGGCTCAGGCAGTTGTAGCGCCTCTAAAGGCAAAGGATGACTTTGAGTTGTTGTTTCTTGTGTCATTTTTATGTCCCGGCAATTTGATAGATTAATGGCTTAGCACTGGATATAGAATAGTATGGAATTGCGAGCGAGCGGCTCACTTGTTTTATTTTTTCCTGTTCGCTGTTGAACAGGTTCTCCAGTTGCTGTCTGGTTGATTTAGCCGAAAAGTTCAACCATTGAGTATTGCGTCCGTTGGTCACTTTTTCTGTTCCCTTAAATTTCGTCTTGCCCATCTCCAAAGGATCATAAAAGTGAACCAGCTGAACGCGGTTATGCTGTCTTATCTGAGTCAGTATAGCGGCATCGTCTTCATGAAAACGGACAAAGTCGCTCAGAATAATAATTTCGCTGCCTTTCGGACACAACCTGCGAAGGGCGTTTAAGCCGTTTTCCATGGTATTACTGGCGGGTTGCGCATTCTGTAATTCGTCATTATGCATTTTGACAATCTGATGCAGCAGTTGAAGTGGCCCCCGGTTTCGCGAGGTGGGCCTGATATCCACAAGCCGGTTTCCCGTATCGATAACCGCGCCAATCCTGTCTTTCTGCTCCACCGCCAGCCAGCTAATTAGGCTGGCCATATGAGCCATCTGCACCGATTTAAGCATCAGTGATGAGCCAAATCTCATGGAAGCACTGATATCGGCATAGATAATAACGGGCTGCTCTCTCTCTTCGGTAAACAGCTTGGTATGTGGTTTACCTGTCCTTGCGGTTACGCGCCAGTCTATGGAGCGGATATCGTCGCCCGGCTGGTATTTTCTCACTTCAGAGAAATTCATTCCCCGGCCAATCTGTTTGCTCTGGTGCTGGCCATTTATCTGAGACCACAGGCTCTTCGCCGGCGGAAGCCAGCGAATGGTCTGAGCTTTATACTGGAGTAACTCGTTAAAATTCAGAGTCACTCCGTCGCTGTATTTAGGGAGTTCGTGTTGCATAGAGCTTAAGCGCTGCCCACCAGAGTAATCAGTTGCTGAATGATTTGATTCGGGTGAATGCCTTCAGCCTGAGCCTGATAGGTCAGCAGCAGGCGGTGCCTTAGTACCGGGAAGGCCATTGTCTGCACATCTTCGGGAGTGACAAAGTCGCGGCCGCTCAGCCAGGCGTGCGCTCTTGCGCAGCGGTCCAGCGCGATTGTGGCCCTTGGACTGACGCCCATCTCAAGCCAGTCTGCAACCTGAGAGCTGTAGTTATCCGGTGAGCGCGTTGCCATAATCAGTCTGACAATGTACTTCTCTATGCCTTCTGACATATGCACGGCCAGCGCCGAGCTTCTGGCTTCAAAAATCTCTTTCTGACCGATAAACACATGTTCAGGCGGTGTTTCCCCACGGGCCTCGCCACGGTTTAGCCTCAGGATTTCCAGTTCGCTTTCAGCGTCAGGATAGCTTACGTCCAGATGCAGCAGGAAACGGTCTAACTGAGCTTCCGGAAGCGGGTAGGTGCCTTCCTGCTCAATGGGGTTCTGAGTCGCCATCACCAGAAACAGATCCGGCAGTGCATAGGTTTGACGGCCTGCGGTGATCTGTTTTTCAGCCATGGCCTCAAGCATAGCGGCCTGCACCTTAGCCGGTGCCCGGTTTATCTCGTCGGCAAGGATAAGGGAGTTGAATACCGGTCCCTGCTGGAAGGTAAATTCTCCGGTTTCAGGGCGGAATATATCTGTACCTGTCAGGTCTGCGGGCAGTAAGTCTGGGGTGAACTGGATACGGTGAAAGTCACCTTCAATGCAGTCTGACAATGTTTTTACCGCCCGGGTTTTGGCAAGGCCCGGAGGGCCTTCTACCAGGATATGACCATCGGCGAGCAGAGCAACCAGAAGCTGTTTTACCAGTTCTGACTGACCAATAATCTGTGATTCTAAATATTGTTGAAGCTTTTGGAAGGTTTCAGAATGCATGAACTCAGTTTCTCCTTATAACTCTGCTTTGGCTTCAAAATGGCTAAAAAGTTCCGATTAAAACTAATATTGGGGCAGGTCTGCGCCTATCAAGGGAAGCCTGGTTAACTGGTTGATATATAGACACCAATCCGATCTGGTTCGCGAAATTGAGACTCAATGGTTGATCTTCAGGTCAGACTGAAACTGGAATCATGCAAATGAAATAGGTAAACTCCCTGCTAAACGTATTTAATCAGGTATTAGAGATGAGCGATTTTGAGAAAGAGCTTGAGCAGATGTCTCAGGAAATGGCAAACGAGCCGGAAGAAAAACTGCCTACTCTGGAAGAGCAGAAAGCCATTGTAGCTGAGCTGAAAAAGCTGGAAGCAGAAGGCAAACTGACTCCGGAAGTGATGGAGCAGTATTTTGGTAAATTCAACCAGGAAAACCAGGTACCAGTTCACTAAGCACGAATTGTCCGGGATAAAAAAACACGCACTGGCTCAGGTCAGTGCGTGTTTTGTTTTATAGCTTAAACTGATTCATTGTTTCTTGCATATCCGATGCAAGAAGAGCCAGTTCATCACTTGCTTTGGATATCTGTATACCGCTGTCTTTGGAAGAGGCCACAGCGTCACTGATATTGACGATATTTTTGTTGATTTCATCGGATACTGAAACCTGCTCGGTAGCAGCACTTGAAATCTGCATATTCATATCGTTAATTGTGGTAACTGAAGCGGCAATTTCACTGAGTGTTGTCTGAGCCACTTTTGCTACTTCAACAGAGGCATCTGAGTAGCTGATACTGGACTGCATTGCCTCTACCGCATTATTGGCACCAGACTGAAGTGCTTCGATCATTACCTGAATCTCTTCAGTGGAGCCCTGAACTTTGCTGGCGAGTGTTCTGACTTCATCGGCTACAACGGCAAAGCCCCGTCCGTGTTCGCCTGCCCGCGCGGCTTCTATGGCAGCATTCAGTGCCAGAAGGTTGGTCTGCTCAGCAATATTCCGGATAACAACCAGAACGCTGTCGATATCTTTACTCTGAGTTTCCAGTTTGTTGATAACAGTTTCAGCCTTAGTTATGTTCTGGGCCAGTTGCTGTATGGTTTCAACCACTTTTTCTACGTTGCTCTGGCCTTCAATGGTGGCATGATCCGCACTATTGGCAGCAGATGAGGCCTCTTCTGCATTCTGGGCGATCTCCTGTACCGTCATCAGCATCTGGTTCATGGCGGTTGCGACCTGTTCGGTTTCCTGCTGCTGCATTTCCAGGTTTCTGCCCGACTCAGTGGTGATACCGGCAAGCTCTTCCGATGACCCCGCAAGCTGAATGGATACACTGGAAGCCTTGGCAACGGTGCTGTGAACCTTACTTGAGTACTTATTAAAAGCTTGCGCCAGTATGCCAAGCTCATCACCGGTATTCTCCTCCAGCCTTTTCGTCAGATCGCCGTCACCTTCGGCGATATCCTGCATTGCCGCTGCCGTGGCGATAATTGGTCTGGTGATACCCAAACTGATGATATAAGCCGCCAGACTGCCCAGGAGTAAAACGATAACGCCGATAATAATAAACTGCATAAATACGCTGTTAATGGCTTCCACGTTACGGGATCTGTCCATCACAACTTCCAGCACGCCGATAGGGTTGCCTGAATAGTCATTGATGGCGTGAAGGAAGACAGCACGCGGAGTGTCATTCATTGTCGACTGATAATAAGACTCTTCGGTTTTTCCTGTGAGTATTTCTCTGACTAGCGTTTTATCAGAAAAAACCATTTCTCCCAGGGTTGAACCAAATGGTGCCAGCTCACCTTTTTTATCTATGTACAAGGCGATATCAACGTTATATGAGGATTTAAACTTTTCAAAAAAAGGCTGCCCGAAAGACATACCGAATTCCACAGAGCCGGTATGTTCGCCCTTGTAGGAGACAGGTACTACGCCCCGGATACCAATACCGGCAACCCCTTTTTCCAGTCCCATTATCGGTGATTTGCTACTGTTGGTTTCTATAACGGTTTTACGGAAAGAAGAGAGATCATCACCAAACTTTTCAGGTTTGTGAACGCGGAAAAATGAGTAAGCGGGTGGCTTGTGAAACTGAAACTGGCGCGCGGCAAAATCAGCTTTCATTACCTTAAAGGTAGGCAGGGTTCTTCTGGCAAGCTCTTCCCGGTTTTCCTGAGCAAAGTCTTTCTGAATATCTTCGTTTAATGAGATAAGTGTTGCCAGACCGATTGCCAGTTGCCCGGTACTGTCCAACTGGGCTTTGGCAATATCATAGTAGTTATGCAGCTCTTTTTTTTCTGCTTCATGGATAATGGTTTTTACACTGTTATTGGAAACAAAAAGCAGCAGCGAAGTAACCAGAAGGATCATAAAGGTAATCGCGTATATCACCCTTTGTTTGATACTGAGTCGCTTTATCATATCCAGTCCTTATTTTTTGCAGTATCTACTGGAATTATAGAAGAGGAAACCAGAACAGTTACTTAAATATCAATAGTATTTAAGAAACTGTTCTGGCTGTTTAAAATGCGACTCATAGAGAAGGGAGGCATTGAAACCTCCCTTCTGATCGCTTTGTAGAAAGATTAGGCCGTCGCCATCTCTATCGTGTCCTGATAGGTGGTATTAGCAAAGTTCTGACAGCTTTGAACCACTCTGTTTATCTCTTCTTTGTGTTCCTCAATAACCCCGAACATATCGGCAGAGAGCGAATCACAGATCTTGTTTTTGATGATGTCAAAGGCAACATCGATGGACAGGCTTTCACGGTACGGCCGCTCTTCCATTAATGCTGAGATAATATCTGAGTAGGCCAGGATCTTGGTGCCCTGATCGATACTCTCTTCTCCCAGAGAAAACGGATAACCGTTACCGGTTACCTTCTCATGGTGCCTTTCTGACCATGTGACAATTTCAGCAAACCAGTCTGAAACGCTAAGCTCATTGAGTATCTGGCCTGTGTAGTAGGCATGCAGCTTCATCAGGTTGAACTCATCGTCGGTAAGTGGTCCTTTCTTTTCAATGATGCCCGGATCGATACCGATTTTGCCAATATCATGCAGATATCCGGCTACCATCAGCTTTTTACATCTCTCATCGTCGAAGTCAAAGTAGCTGCCAATCAGATGCGCTAAATGGGCAACTGTGTATGAGTGGGAGCTGGTAAAGCGGCTGCGAAAATCAATGATTCTTGACAGGGTTATGGCAAAATCAATAACGTTGTCAGCGGTGAGCTCAAAATCGAGCGAGAAGTTCAGCTTTCTGAACAGCTGGTCAATATCCATATTGTTAATATCGATCCAGAAAATATCTGACTTAGAGGCAGCAACAAATGCTTCAAACACTTCGGGATGGAAGGTGGTGCCTACCTTTTCCCGTATGCCTTCGGTCACTTTCGCTTTCTGATTCAGGATAAATTCATCCGGCGAGATGAGAATATCCACCCGGTCAGCTAAGTGGAGTATATGACTCTGGAACATAACTTCCCCAGGCTCAGCTCTGGCAGAGTCTTCATAAACGATATGGTGGTGTTTGATAATCTGAGCAATTGTCTTAAAGGCTTCAAATGACCCCAGCATGCGATAGCCGACAATGCAGTGTGGTTTTGGGTTAGTCACATCATCCTGTATCAGCATATCCCGCTCCTGGACCGATAGCGCACCGATATCGTGAAGCGCAGCGGCCACCACAAGCTCAAATAGCTCGTCCTCTTTCAGGTTCATCTGCTTACCTATGTGGTAAGAGATAACGGCAACCCGTCTGTGATGTGATTTCAGTAAGTAGTTAAAGCTGTCGATAGCTTTGATCATTGGCACAGCCAATTCTTTAAGAGATAACTTATCCATGGTCACCTTGCCTGTAATGATTATTTTTTGTGGCATTCTTCTGGCCACATTAAAAGTGTAGAGCGGATGCACTAGTTCGCAAATTGAGGGAGGAGGGGATATGTTGCAATTTGATTTAGCGCAAAAAAAGATAAAGGCCCTTTTCTCTCGAAAAGGGCCTTTCGTTAAAGGGGCATTTACTTTGACTGATTAATTCATTTCTTCCAGCATTCTTTCATAATCCACACCGTTCTCTCTGTGCAGACGGCGGCAGGCTGTGCCGTCGCTGTGGAACAGGTGGCAGCGGTTTGCTGCGATGCCAATCTTGAACTTGTCGTCGACTTCTACGCCGATTGTGTCTGGTACGCGGTAGATAACATCGGCGTCTGCGCCGTCAAGGTGAAGGTAAACCTGAGTTTCGTTACCCAGCTTCTCAACGATTTGTACCTTGCCTTCGATTGTTGCGTCCGCTTCATCAGCATTTAGTAGGTGCTCAGGGCGGATACCCAGAGACATACGCTCACCACGGTTTACTGTTTTACCGTCAACCGGGATCCAGAAAGTTTCGCCGTTGGAAAGCTGAACCATAACCTGATCATCACGTACATCTTCAACCTGCACGCTCATAAAGTTCATCTTAGGTGAACCGATGAAGCCTGCTACAAAGCGGTTTTGCGGGTAGTGGTACAGCTCAAGAGGGCGGCCAACCTGAGAAACGTAACCGGCATCAAGTACTACGATTTTGTCAGCCATTGTCATCGCTTCTACCTGATCGTGGGTTACGTAGATCATGGTGCAGCCAAGCTGACGTTGCAGTTTAGTGATTTCACTACGCATGTTTACACGAAGTGCGGCATCAAGGTTGGAAAGAGGTTCATCCAGAAGAAAAACCTGCGGCTGAGAAACCAGAGTACGGCCGATAGCCACACGCTGACGCTGACCACCTGAAAGTGCTTTTGGCTGACGATCCAGCAGGTGACCAAGTTGAAGGATTTCAGCTGCGTGAGAAACGCGCTTATCAACTTCACCTTTGTCAGCTTTTGCCAGCTTCAGGCCAAATGACATGTTATCGTACAGGTTCAGGTGCGGATACAGAGCGTAAGACTGGAACACCATACCAACGCCACGTTTAGATGGTTCTACATCGTTCATGCGCTCATCGCCGATATACAGGTCACCTGAAGTAATATCTTCTAAGCCTGCGATACAACGAAGCAGGGTAGATTTACCACAGCCTGACGGGCCAACGAAAACCACAAATTCGCCTTCTTTGATTTCTAGATCGACGTTCTTTGAAATAAGTACGTCGTCATAAGCTTTACATACATTCTTTAACGTGACGCTCGCCATGTAGCCTGTCCTCGATTAATTTTTTATAACTTACCTCGCACACGAGCATTGTAGGGTGCAGAGTAATTGGAAACTGTTTAGGGATTGTTTTTATAAAAAGAAAAAAGGGTGATGCCTATTTCAGGACAAACATCACCCATTAAAGCCAAATGCGGGTCAGCTTTCCCCCACACAAGCCTGTATGCATCCCCCGTAAATAAATACCTCTAATTGCATACAAGTTGTGACAGCTGACCCCCGGGCATTACAAGCCAGTGATTACATAACACTGGAAAGGGTTCTTACCATCCACTCTTGGATGTATGCAGTTTCTTAGATTTTGGCTGTTCATACATCCTCCCGGAAAAAATAATTACGGGGGTAGTAGAGGGGGAGGAGGCTTAGAGGGGGGATAAATACAAAGTAAGACGGAGATCAAATAAAAGCATAGATTTAAAGTGCTTTAGATCACAAAAATTTAACCTTTTGTGATTGAGATCTCTAATCTGGTCGGATCGGGATCACGAAATTATTGCATTGTGGCGGGGGCGTAGAATTCAGGATGATGATAAAAGCCTCTGTTTTTAAGATTATATCCATCGAAATATGGCTTACCCATCGGACAGCCCTACATCACAATAAATAAAGGATATAAACATGAAAAAAGCCCTAAGCACTGTTGCTATCTGTACTATGGCTGCTCTAGGTTCTCTGAGTGCCAACGCTGCTATTGAAGAAGGCCAGCTAACAATCTGGATTAACGGCGACAAAGGTTACAACGGTCTTGCTGAAGTTGGTAAGAAATTCGAAGAAGATACTGGTATTGCAGTAACAGTAGCTCACCCGGATGCACTTCAGGACAAGTTCCCTCAGACAGCAGCGACTGGCGATGGTCCGGATATCGTGTTCTGGGCGCACGACCGTTTTGGTGGTTATGCTGAAGCAGGTCTTCTTGCAGAAATTAAACCTTCTAAAGAGACTAAAGACGGCATCGTGGATTTTGCATGGGATGCAGTTAAGTATGACGGCAAACTAATCGGTTATCCGGTTGCTGTTGAGTCTCTTTCTCTGATTTACAACAAAGATCTTGTACCGACTCCGCCTAAGAACTGGGAAGAAGTAGAAGCGCTACACGCGAAACTTCAGAAAGAAGGCAAGTCTGCAATTATGTGGAACCTGAAAGAACCGTACTTCACATGGCCTCTGATGGCGGCTGACGGTGGTTACGCATTCAAATACACAGCTAACGGCTATGACGTAAAAGATGCCGGTATCAACAACGCGGGTGTTAAAGGTTCTATGAACTTTGTGAAAGGCCTGGTTGATAAGAAAATTATCTCGCCTGACATGGACTACTCTGTTTCTGAGTCTGAGTTCACTAAAGGCAACGTGGCTATGACTATCAATGGTCCATGGTCATGGGGCAACGTTGAGAAAGCAGGCATCAACTACGGCGTAACAACTCTGCCTAAGTTTAACGGTCAGGCGTCTAAGCCTTTCGTTGGTATTCTGTCTGCTGGTATCAGCACAGCTTCTCCAAACAAAGACCTTGCAGTTGAGTTTATTGAAAACTACCTGTTGACAAACGAAGGTCTGCGCATGGTTAATGATGACAAGCCACTTGGCGCTGTTGCTCTGAACTCTTTCCAGCATGAGCTGGATTCAGATAAGCGTATCGCAGCAACCATGGATAACGCTATGAACGGCGAAATCATGCCAAACATTCCACAGATGAACGCATTCTGGGGCAGCGCGAAAACAGCAATCATCAACATTGTTGACGGTCGTCAGACTGTAGATGCTGCGCTTGCAGATGCAGAAAAACAGATGACTAAATAAGTTAGTTTTCTACCCCTTAATTTGAGGAGGGGGTAACCCCTCCTTAGTTTTTATTTACCGCTAGCAGGTTTCTTTTATGCAGTCAGTTCAAGGTTCAGGTGCCGTTGCAGCATCCACAATGCCTACCAGCAAAGCCGTATTCATCAAATGGGCGATACTGGCGTCAGTGGGCATTGTAAATGGCTACGCCACAATTCTAATGTATTCCCGGGGTGAGCTTGCTTTTGCATTGCTTACCGTCGTATTAACCGCTCTGGCACTTTACGTTTTTGGTAGTAAAAAGACTTACGCACACCGTTATATCTACCCTGGCATCGCAGGGATGATCCTTTTTATCCTTTTCCCTCTGATGTATACGGTCAGCCTGGCGTTTACCAACTATAGTGCTAAAAATCAGCTCTCTTTTGACAGAGCTCAGTCCGTTTTGATGGACAGAACATTCCAGAGTGGTGAAAGCTATCCGTTTAATCTTTATAAAACCGATGACGGTTACCGCATCGTTGTTAAAGATGGCGACAAGCTGCTCTCTTCTGACGATTTCAGAATGGATGCCGCTGCTGAGAAAAACCTTTCGCTGAAAGAGGTGGATCAGCTTGTTGGTGAAAAAGAAAAAATCAAAGCCATCATCAAAAACCGTCCGACACTGAATTTGATTGATTTAGAGCTGCCAAACGGTAACAACATTCGTATGAGCGGGCTGCGTAAGTTCGCTGCGGTTGTGCCTCTGTACACCCTTGAAAAAGATGGTGAGACACTGATCAACAACGAAACCGGTGAAGTCCTGAAACCAAATATGGAAGTGGGTTTCTACCAGGCTGTTGATCAGAGTGGTAACTTTATCGGTAGCACCATCTCTCCTGGATTTGTTGTTAACATTGATACCGCAAACTTTGAGCGTGTATGGAAAGATGAAGGCATCAAAGAGCCGTTTATCGGCATCTTTATCTGGACCATTGTGTTCTCTGCTCTGACAGTGGTATTCACTCTGGTTATTGGTCTGGTGCTGGCAAGCGTGGTTCAGTGGGAAGAGCTGAAAGGCCGTGCGGTTTACCGTGTTCTGCTTATTCTTCCATACGCAGTACCGGCATTTATCTCGATTCTTATCTTCAAGGGTCTGTTTAACCAGAGCTTTGGTGAAATCAATATGGTGCTGAATGCCATGTTTGGTATCAGCCCGGCGTGGTTCTCCGATCCGGTTCTGGCTCGTGTGATGGTGTTGATTGTAAACACCTGGCTTGGTTTTCCTTATATGATGATTTTGTGTATGGGTCTGCTAAAAGCCATTCCCGGGGATCTTTACGAAGCATCAGCGATTGATGGTGCCGGTCCGCTGAAGAACTTCACCCGTATTACTGTGCCGCTGATGATTAAACCGCTGACTCCGCTTCTGATTGCGAGCTTTGCGTTTAACTTCAACAACTTTGTAATGATTTACCTGCTGACGAGCGGTGGTCCGAATATGATTGGTACCTCTGAGCCTGCAGGTTACACCGACCTGCTTGTGAGCTACACCTACCGTATCGCGTTTGAAGGTAGTGGCGGTCAGGACTTTGGTCTGGCAAGTGCAATCGCAACGCTTATCTTCCTGTTGGTTGGCGCGTTAGCACTGTTGAACCTACGATTCACTAAACTTGAGCAGGATTAAGGAGAGCTGCTATGCCAATGGTACAAGGTAAAAATTTAAAATACCGTGTATGGGGAACTCATATTGCTCTTTGGGTATTCCTGTCACTAATTATATTTCCGCTGCTGATTATTGTGGCTATCTCATTCCGCGAAGGTAACTTCGCAACAGGTAGCCTGATCCCGGAAAATCCTTCACTGGAGCACTGGAAACTGGCGCTTGGCTTCTCGGTCACCAATGCAGACGGAACCGTAACGCCACCGCCGTTCCCGGTTCTTACATGGCTCTGGAACACGATTAAGATTGCAGGTATTTCATCTGTGCTGATTGTGGCGCTGTCGACAACCTCAGCTTATGCGTTTGCCCGTATGAAGTTTGGTGGTAAGACGACGATTCTGAAGGCGATGATGATCTTCCAGATGTTCCCGGCTGTGCTGGCTCTGGTGGCTCTGTACGCGCTGTTTGATAAGCTGGGTCAATATGTTCCGTTCCTGGGACTGAATACCCATGGCGGTCTGATCTTCTCTTATCTTGGTGGTATTGCGCTGCACGTCTGGACCATTAAGGGCTACTTCGAGACGATTGACAGCTCTCTGGAAGAAGCGGCAGCACTGGATGGCGCAACACCATGGCAGGCGTTCCGTCTGGTTCTTCT
Source organism: Vibrio sp. JC009 (assembly GCF_029016485.1). Taxonomy (NCBI): domain Bacteria; kingdom Pseudomonadati; phylum Pseudomonadota; class Gammaproteobacteria; order Vibrionales; family Vibrionaceae; genus Vibrio; species Vibrio sp. JC009. The sequence continues at coordinate 1,501,701 of NZ_CP092107.1, forward strand.
GCCACTATCAGTGCCGATTCTTGCCGTGGTATTTATTCTGGCCTTTATCGGGGTTGTTGGTGAGGTGCCTGTCGCATCGCTATTGCTATCTGATGTAGACAAGTATACGCTTGCGGTAGGTATGCAGCAGTACCTGTACCCTCAGAACTACCTGTGGGGTGACTTTGCGGCGGCAGCGGTACTTTCAGCACTACCTATCACGGTTGTATTCTTATTAGCACAGCGCTGGCTGGTGGGTGGCCTTACCGCCGGTGGTGTGAAAGGATAAAAATGATAAGAGCGGCCAGATGGCCGCTCATTTTTTGCCTGTTGTTAACACCTTTTGGTTTGGCCGCCGACAAGTTAACAGCGGTAAGTATTAAGGTACGCATAGCTGGCTGTTAGCTAATTCCTTACTTTTGATGCTAACGGTTTTTGTTACCTGGACCCGGAGTTTTCCGGGTTTTTTATTATTTGCGCCAGAGCCCTGCAAACTGACCATTCCGATAGCATCTAACACCAATCCCGGTAATCTTAAAACTGTTATAACATAACAATATTTGACAAATGATAATTATTCGCATTTAATTGTGTGCAATTTTTAACGTATTGCATTTCTAAACAAGGAGTTTTTAATGAACCCCATTAAAAAAGTGATTACTGCTATTTTGTCGTTTACACTGTTATTTCTGTTTCCGGTGTTTGCAACAGTAGCCAAAGCAGGCAGCGCTAAGCCTGTCAGTGTTTACACCAGTATTCTTCCTCAGCGTTATTTTGTTGAGAAAATCGGTGGTGAGCGTGTTGATGTTCAGGTATTGGTAAGCCCGGGAAAAAGTCCTGCAACGTACGAACCTACGCCGCAACAAGTGATCGATTTAGGTAAAGCCGATGTCTTTTTCAGTATTGGTGTCCCTTTTGAAAAAGCATTTTTACCAACACTCAAGCAAACTCTGCCATCTCTGAAGATCACCGATACAACGAAAGGAATTCAGTACCGTTCTCTTGTTAAGAAAAACAACACGAAAGTGAAAGATCCACATGTCTGGCTTTCACCTCGTCTTGTGAAGATTCAGGCAAAAAACATCTATCAGTCGCTTGTGGATATCGATCCTGAAGGAAAAGCCGTTTATCAGAAAGGTTATGATCAATTGCTCAAGGAAATGAATGACATTGACCGGATTCTGTCTGATTCTCTGGCTTCTCATAAAGGGAATACTATGTTCGTATTCCACCCGGCATTCGGTTACTTCGCTGATGATTATGGTCTGAAGCAGGTGGCGATTGAGACCGGCGGTAAAGAACCGGCTCCGGCAAAACTTCAGCAAATCATTGCGAACGCGAAGAAAGATAATGTAAGCATTGTGTTTGTTCAGCCTGAGTTTTCTCAGAACTCGGCCAGAGCGATTGCACAGGCGATTAATGGCGCTGTGGTTAGCCTGAGTCCGCTTAACCCGGATTACATTAATAACCTGATGCATATCGCTGACGCAGTGAAAGGCTCAGTTAGGTAACATTAATGAACGAACCCCATATTAGCGTGGAAAAGCTTAGCTTTTCCTATGACAGCAGGAATCTGGTGCTGTCGGACATTAACTTCTCCGTAAGAAGAAATGAAATTGTCGCGTTCATGGGACCGAACGGGGGTGGTAAAACCACCCTCTTTCGGCTTCTGGCGGGGCTGATCAAGTCCGAGCGCGGAAAGATTGCCATTAACAGTGGTAACCGAAGTGCTTCGGAGAACGACAGTCTGGTTGGTTATGTACCTCAGTACGCCCGGTTTGATAAACAATTTCCAATGACTGTGTTTGACGTGGTGTTATCCGGGCTGGTCAAGTCTTTCGGCTTCTACACAAAAAATGATAAGAAAGCGGCAGACCAGGCGTTGGAATCCATTGGATTAACCTCAATGAAACACCGCTCTGTGAGCGAGTTGTCTGGCGGACAGGCCCAGCGGATGCTGATTGCCCGGGCATTGGTATCGCCAAAAGAAATCTTGCTGCTGGATGAGCCCACTGCCAATATTGATAAAGAAAGCAGTGATCGGCTTAAAGCCCTGATTACTGAATTAAGTCAGTTTCTGACCATCTTGTTTGTCACCCATGATGCCGGTTTTGTTGATAACTTAGCGCACCGCTTGCTATGGGTAAATCATACTCTTCAGGAGTTGCCGGAAGGAAGCCATTACAGCCCGTTCGACCCTCTGTCCTGTCATCCGTTTGTCGGGAAGAAACAAGGTGAAGTACATGGCTTGAAGGTGGCTTTGTGAACGGATTTATTGAAGCGTTAGCTAACCCCGATGTTCCTTTTATCCGCTATGCCCTGATTGCAGGGCTGCTATCCAGTATTCCGTTTGGCATTATCGGCTCATTTGTTGTGGTTAAGCGAATGACCTATATCGCTGGTGCTATCAGCCATACCGCTCTTGGCGGTATTGGGCTCGCGCTTTATCTGAGTACGGTACTGGGTATCTCTTTTATTACACCGATGGGTGGTGCGATGGTTTTTGCGCTGGTCGCGGGGCTGATCATCAGTCTGACTATCACCCAGACTGATGCACGGGTCGATACTGTGATAGGTGCTATCTGGGCCATCGGAATGTCGTTAGGTCTGATCTTTATGTACCTGACTCCCGGCTACCTTGATCCTATGAGCTACCTTTTTGGTAACATCCTTCTGATCTCCAAAGGAAATCTGGTTACCATAGCTGCTCTTAATCTGTTGATTACCGGTGTCAGCCTGATTTTCTATAACCAGTTTGTGGCCGTTTCCTTCGACCCGGATTTCGCTAAGTCCAGAAACATCAATATTTCTCTGTTTGAGACCTTTCTTATCCTGCTGATTGCTCTGACGGTGATTCTGATGATTTCGCTGGTGGGCATTGTGATGGTGATTGCACTGCTGACGCTTCCTCCTGCCATCGCAGCTCTGTTTGCCAGGAGGATGAAAACTCTGATGCTGCTATCCAGCGTAATATGTGCTCTGGTTACAACATCCGGACTGATTACCAGCTACCTGCTGGCCACACCGACCGGCTCAACAACCGTAATACTGGCGGGGTGCATCTATATTGTTCTCGTGATTTTAAAGCGGTTATTCCGGTTATAAGGTCACGGCTTTTTCTGAAGTAGCAATATTTGTCCAACGGCTCCTTTCGGAGCCGTTGTCTCTTTTGATACTTAACACAGGTAGACACTCTTGATAATTATCAAGCCAGAGATTGATATGTGTGCGTTATAATGCGAATTATTATCATTTGCGTTAATTGGTGCAATACCAATTTCGGAGGAGAATTACCATGAGTAAAACAAGGCGTGAGTTTATTAGAGATTGTAGTCTGCTTGGTGCAACTGTTGCAGCAGGAAGTTTGTTTCCGGGGTTGGCCTTCGCAACGCAAAACACGCCTCGTAAAGAGTTAACCATATATGGCCCTCCGGCAGATCCATCTTTGCCACTGGCTCATGCAGCTGAAAACAACGCCTTGCCGGGACTGGTTAATAATCTTGGTTTTAATATTTACCGTGACCCGGATGTACTGAGAACAAACTTTGTTACCGGCCGCTGGGAGATAGCGGGAGCGCCAAGTTATGTGGCGGCAAATCTGCATAACAAAGGAATGAAAGTTCGTTTGATGAATATCATGACCTGGGGCCTTCTGTATGTCATCTCTGTCGATGGCAGTATAAAGAAAATGGAAGATCTGAAGGGGCAGGAAATTGTTATGCCATATAAGGCGGATATGCCCGATTTGGTTTTCCAGCATGTGGCTCAGAAGAAGGGAATGGTGCAGGACAAGGATTACCGTCTGAACTATGTATCTACACCTTTTGAAGGTCTGCAGTTATTGCTTTCAGGCAGAGTAAAACACGCCGTACTGCCTGAGCCAGCAGCGACAGCTGCCTTGCTAAAAAGCAAGAAAGCAGGGAAGAAAATGGCTCGTGTTATCAACCTTCAGACGATGTGGGGAGAAGCGACCGGCGGACCTGCACGAATTCCGCAGGCGGGCATGATGGTATCGGATTCTCTGTTAAATGAGATGCCACAACTGCCTGACCAACTGCACAATTCTTTGCAAAACTCTACTGACTGGGTGGTGAGTAACCCGGCTGATGCCGGACGTTTAGGTCAGAAATATATGCCTCTGAAGGCACCGGTTATTGAGCACTCCATTCCTTTCTCCAATTTTGCTCTGGTTAAAGCTAAGGATATTCAGCAGGAAATAGAAGATTTCTTCACCATCCTTGCTGAGTTAAATCCGGGCATTATCGGTGACAAGCTGCCAGGCAGTGACTTCTATCTGGGGTAGATTTTATTTACTTGAATGAGTCTGGTTGGAGAATACGTATCCGGGCTCTGTTGCTATTTGTTAACACAAAGGTGTGGAAGGTCTATGGGTTGCCTTAGACAGATTGGTCATTATCTGTGGAGTGGCTTTGGCGCTCTGGCCAGTATCCTGGTCTTTTTTGCTGTGTGGGATTACGGGAGCCAGGTCTATGGTGATTTTATCCTGCCTTCCCCGCAAGCTTCCTTAAAGCGGCTTTGGCAACTGTCCGAACAGGGGGTTGCGGCTGAATTTCTGTGGGTAACTACCTGGCGAGCTCTGCTGGGTTTTGGTTTCTCTATTTTTGTTGGCAGTTTGCTGGGAACGCTGGCCGGACTTTCCGCAACGCTTTCAATGGCTGTCCGTCCTCTGGTTACTATACTGATCGGCATTCCGCCTATTGCCTGGATTGTACTCGCATTACTGTGGTTTTCCGGTGATGCCAGCGTGCCTATTTTTACCATTACGGTAACCGCCCTTCCTATCACTTTTGCTGCCGGTGTACAGGGAGCCCGGACTCTGGATGTGCGCCTGACAGAGATGGCGCATAGCTTTTCAGCATCAAGGTGGATGACATTTTACGATGTACATCTGCCTCATATTCTTTCTTATCTGTTTCCTTCCTGGGTCACGGCTCTGGGCACATCCTGGAAAGTGGTGGTGATGGCTGAACTTCTGGCAAGTAACAGTGGGGTAGGTGCAGGCTTGGCTGCTGCACGGGTCAACATAGACACGGCCGCTACCATGGCTTGGATTATTGCCATTGTTGTCGTTCTTTTGGTTGCCGAGTATGCCATCTTCGAACCTTTTAAACGTCGGGTGGAGAAGTGGCGTGACTAACAGCAATAAACTGAGCATAACCGGGCTAAGCCACGCCTTTGATAAAAAGCTGGTGCTAAGCGACATCAATCTGAATCTCAATTGCGGGCAGGTGGTCGCCATTGTCGGCCGTTCCGGTTGTGGCAAATCAACGCTGCTTAATCTGGTTGCCGGCCTGATTGATGTCGAAACCGGTTCAATTGAGAACGGCTTTAGCACCACATCAATCCTGTTTCAGGATACCCGTTTGCTGCCCTGGAAAAACACGCTGGATAACATAGGCTGGGGGATGAAAGCAAAGGGGGTTACCAGAAAACAGCGGGATAAGGTAGCTGCGGAGCTTGCACAGGAAGTCGGGCTGGTTGAAGAGGATCTGGACAAATTCCCTCACGAGCTGAGTGGCGGCATGTGCCAGAGGGTGGCAATTGCCCGGTCCCTTGCCGTAAAACCTGAGTTGCTTCTGCTTGATGAGCCATTCAGTGCGTTGGATATCGGTCTTAAAGAGGAGCTGTATACACTTTTGTGCGATGAGATAGAAAGGCGCAGTTTGACGGTTCTCTTTATTACCCATGACTTGAATGAAGCGGTCAGGCTGGCGGACCAGATTGTCGTGCTGAGTGATAATCCCGGCCGTCAGGTCTATACCTGCCATTGCGATGTTCCGAGAGCTTGCCGGGATCAGGATTACCTTTACTCTACAACTATGCAGCTTCTTAAGGAAGACAGGGTTAAACAGGCATTTCAGACAGAAGGTAAAAATGAATATGGCCGTTAGTTTTTTTGACAGTAAATCGCCACTTTATGCCTGTGGCTTCAGGCCATTCTTTTTATTGACGGCGTTTTATGCGGTGATACTTGCTGTATATAACGTTTTGTTTAGCGGCCGGTTAATCTCAGACTTTCCCGGAGCTGCAGAAATCTGGTATCTGCATGAACTGGTATATGGCGTTGGTGGTGCATTAATCGCAGGATTTTTGTTAACGGCATTTCCGGCCTGGACTGATACTGAACGGGTTGATTCCGGACGTCTTATGTTACTGGTGAGTTTATGGGGCATAAGCCGGTTATTTGCTCTGGCGGTGAGCTATTTTGGCATGCTTCCTGTGACCCTGATTAACAGCGCATTTTTGCTGATGTTACTGGCGGTGTTGTTTCATCCGATTACCGACAAGAGGCAGCAGCGTCATCGGATATTCTATTATCAGCTTCTGCTTCTTTTTACTGTGACCTTAATCAGCTACTTCTTCCTTCTGAGCGACGGGTTGCAACAAGCTAAGCCATGGTTACAAGTCTGTGGCGGTATTTTTCTTATCATCGTTCTGACCATTCTGAGCCGGATGTCTATGGTTGTTGTAAATCATGCGCTGGAAAAGTATCAAGTGACGGATGAAAGGTTTCTGGCAAGGCCACCAAGACGTAATTTTGCTATCTGGATCATTCTGGCTTTTCTGGCGGCTGACCTGTTTCTTCCTGGCAGCTCAGCTTCAGGCTGGCTGGCACTGGCCTGTGCGGCTGCGCTGCTAAATATTCTCAACGACTGGCATCTGCCTAAGGCGTGGCGCGATCTCTACTATCAGGCGCTTTACCTTTTTTATCTGCTTATCGCAGGCGGCTTCGTTGCCATAGGAATAAATAACATTTCCGGCGCGGGTGATATTTATCATTCCGTCTACCTGCTGTTTATCTGCGCAGCAGGCATTGCGGCTTTGGTGATTATGCTGGTGGTCGGGCAAAAGCACACAGGTTATACGCTCTCTTATCAAGGGCCAGTACTGCTGATGATTCTTTCCGTGCTGGGGCTGGCATTGGCTCTATCGGGGCCGGTGGCCGGACTCTATTCACTGAAAATGGAGCAGTCGCTTATAGCGGTGTTTATATCGCTCAGCTTTTTGCTTTATTTGCGTTTTTTCTGGAGCAGATATCACCGTCGCCGGGTCGACGGTAAGCAAGGGTAAATCGGGTTATAGGTTAACCGGACAATAATAACGATAAAGAAAATGATGGAAAACGAATAAATCAAAACTACGGAGTTAAACATGAAAAAATTGATTATCGCTTCTGCTGTTGTTTCTGCATTGGCTTTTAATGCTTATGCTGCAGAAGAAACAAGCCAAAAGGCAAAACAGATGAAAATGCCTGCCGGGCCTGTTCACGGTTCCACTGGTATGGTTTTCCCCGAAGGAAAGCTGGCAACCAACCTTAAAACGGTTTTTGTGGAAAAGAGTGATCTTTATAGTGGCAACGACACTATTACCAATAGCGCTAACAAAGAGATGACGTCATTAAAAAGCAACGCAATTATCCGCTATGGTTTAGGTTCAAATTTTGATGTGCGTATGCTTGTTCCCTATGTAGATAAATCTATGTCAACCAAGATGGCGGACTACGATAATTCCGGGCTTGGGGATGTTCGGGTACTTGCCAGATACCAGCTTACCTCTCCGGCACTGGGTGACAGCTTTTTCAGTACAGTTGGTATCGGTGTAGAACTGCCAACGGGCTCAACGGATAAAGATAACCTATCTGATGGCTTGCAAAATGGTGACGGATCTACGGATCCTATTATTGAAGTTGGTATCACCAAGCCACTGCCTAACTCTCGTATAGATTTTTCTGCGATGTATATCTTTAATCAGGAAGGCGACAACAACTATGAGAAAGGTGACCAACTGACATATAACTTAGGTTATAGCTATCTGGTTCATCCTAAGTTTATGCCATCTATTGAACTGAACGGTACATTAGCTGATGAAAACGTTAAGAATGGCACTGAAGCCGTCAACTCCGGTGGTCATGAGATCTTCCTGACACCAGGTTTCAGTTCAGGTATTACCAAGAAGTTTAAACTGTTTGCCGGTGTCGGTATTCCTGTATACCGCGATTATAATGACAGTACAGCCGGTACATTAGGCACAGATTACCGTGTTACAACTAAGCTTAGCTACGCTTGGTAAAACGTCTTAGGTTCTGACTTACAGCCTGCTTTCTGTATTCTGGAAAGTAGGCTTCGTTTTTTATGCGCAAGAGCATAATGGTCTCTTTGTCAGTTGCATATATAGATAGGAATGATTATTATTTGTACTCATGCATTATGCCCTGAATATACCGCTTGATAATAATCAAGCTAAGGAAGATCGGTTGTCTGGCTCCATTATTTCTCTGCTGAATGAAAAGCAGAAACAACAGTTATTCTCGACGAGAAAAGAGATTTTCTGTGCTGCCGGGCATTCGTTGTTTAGTCGTGGTGACCGGGCTGAACATATGTATCTGATTGAAAAAGGGAAGGTTTCACTCTATCGCCTGATGCCAAGTGGTGATGAAAAACTGTTTAAGGTTTTTCTTGCCGGCGGTGCCATTGCCGAAATGGCGATGTTTATGTCTCCCCTGGAATATCCGATGAGTGCCCGTGTTGAGCAGGATTCTGTGCTTTGGGAGTTTAGCCATGATGATGTGGTTAGTCTGGTTAGTCAGTCACCCGATCTTTCGTTAAAGGTGATGGAGCATATGAGTAACAGTGTTCACAAGCTAATGAATACCCTAAATATCCTGACTCAGCTAAATGCTAACCAAAGGCTGGTAATGAAACTGGCTGAAATATATCGTGAGCAATTACCGCAAGAGAACAAGCTTTGCCTGCCGGTAACGAAAAGGCTGCTGGCCTCTCAATTGGGTATGAAGCCTGAAACCCTGTCCAGGGTGATAAAAAAGCTGAAAACTGAAGGCCATATAGCCGAGAGCGGTCATCACCTGGCTCTGATTGATATTCCCTCTTTATGCAAGTCAGTTGATCTTACCCCGGATATTTTTGCTGCATCCTGACATAGCGGCAAATATCCCAATATCCCCCCTCTATAGCGGTGACTGGACTTGAGTTGTCGCCCGTATTTCTGATCTAATTACAAAAATTTTAACGCAGCTATTAGCGATTTTGACAAGCAAGGATGAACAGATAATTGCTGGGATTGGTATAAATATATGTGGTTGACAATAATCAAGCACCTCCTTGTTACTAATCGGTAATAATTCTCAATAACATTTTTGTGATATGAAATCACAGGCTATTACTTGAAATAGTTGTCTGGAGCTAAGAATAAAATGAGATTTATAACCATAGCAGGGCCTCCTTCGTCAGGAAAAACAATGGTGCTTATCCATCTGATAAAGCTCCTGCAAAAAGACAGTATTAATGTTGCTGTTGGCAAAATTGATTGTCATCAGACGTCAGATGGCAAGTTATTTAAAGAGAAATTAGACATTCCTGTTGTCGTTGGCATAAGCGATTACGTCTGTCCGGACCACTATGGTGCGGTGAACGCAGAAGAAATCTTCCGCTTTGGCCGGTTGCATCATGTGGACATGACAATGGTAGAAACTGCCGGGCTATGTCACCGGTGCGCTCCAGCGATAAAAGACTGCCTGGCAATCGCAGTGGTGGATTGTGTTAGTGGTATTGATACTCCGCAAAAAATCGGACCCATGTTAACGACGGCAGACGTCGTTGTTATTACCAAAGGAGATATGGTTTCTCAGGCCGAAAGGGAAGTGTTCAGGAGCAATGTTTTAGAGGTCAATCCGACAGCAAAAGCCATTGAGCTTAATGGATTAACCGGTATGGGGGCGTTAAGTCTAAAAAGGCTGGTTCTGGACGCTAAATCTACTCAGTCCTTAAGTGGCATGGAGCTAAGGCATGATATGCCTTCTGCAGTGTGTTCTTACTGTGAAGGTGAAACAAGGTTGGGTCTTGAATATCAGATGGGGAATGTCATCAAGATGGATGTGCAAGAAGTATGAATATAGAAGAAATTAAAATCATATCCGGACATGACAAAAGTGGTAACAGAGAAGCCGTTGATGAGCTGGTTATCAGAAGAGGGGACGTTATTATTCTGGCCGGTCCGACCGGTTCAGGAAAAAGTCTGCTTCTTTCTGATCTTGAACAGCTGGCTAATGGTGATTCCCCTTCTGGAAGACAGGTACTAGTGAATGGTGAGCAGATCGACCCGCTGGATGTGCAGATAACCGCGTCACTTTCACAAAATATGCATTTTATGATGGATTTAGATGTAGGCAGTTTTATTCGTCTGCATGCAAAAAGCCGGAATATAAAAGATGAAGCGATAACTGAAAAGATTTTGGATTTGGCAAACAGCTTAGCCGGTGAGCCTTTGTCTGCCCGTTCCAATCTGACCTCATTAAGTGGCGGGCAATCACGGGCTCTGATGATTGCAGATACTGCGCTTATAAGCAATGCACCTATTGTGCTGGTGGATGAAATCGAGAATGCAGGGATAAATAAAACCAAAGGGATAGAAATTTTGGCATCTGAAGGAAAAATGGTGCTGATCGCGTCTCATGATCCAAACCTGATAATAACCGCTCAGAAAAGGGTCATTATGAAAAACGGCTCTATGTCGAAACTTATTATATCTGATGACACAGAGCGGGAACACTTAAAATACTTTCTGAAAATGGACGGAATTATTGAAGAGTTCAGAGAAAACCTCAGACATGGAAATAAGCTGGATAAAAACACGCTTAAGTTTTTACAAGAAAATATAGGTGCATAATATGCAAAAGAATCAGATTTATATTTCTATACCAGTTAATGCTGCAAGGGGCGTATTAATTAAGGCTAAAGAACTCTGTCCAGATTCTGAAGTATTTAATTCAAGAAAAAAATACTATTCGGATGACCTAATGTATCTGGAAAAAATCAAAGCAGGAAAGCTTGATGAGGTTCCCGATATCCTGGTCACTATTCGTCCGGAATTTCGTTGGCAGAAAGATCAGATTATTAATAGCCAGGCGCTTGATGATGAGTATCAGTATGATATCGATAGTGAACTGAAGGTGAAAAATATTCTCGATGACAACTGGATTTTAAAGCCTGTTTTTATTATGCCTCTGGTTATTTTTTATAACAAAGATATCGAAAATCCACCTGAGTCCTGGAGTGATCTGCTTGATGAACGTTTTAAAGGCAAGATCGCTACCACAGATGAGGCGACGCCTCCAGCAGCCTTGCTAAAACGCTTCTTTAAACAGACGAAAGGCGAAGAAGGGGAAGCGTTTGTAGAAAACAGTGTTAACTACATAGGGCTGCCTATTGATGTTAACAGAGCGGTGTCACGCAAAGAGTATGATATCGGAATTATGCCGCTCTCGTTTGCTATGTTCTCAAAGGATAATGCAACCGGAATCTGCTGGCCAAAAGAGGGAGCGCTGTATCTTACCCAGGTTATGCTGATGAAAAAAGGCTATACGGAAGACAGCAAAAAAATAGCGGATTATCTGGTGTCCTATGAAGCGCAAAAAATGTTTAGCGAAGGTGCCAGTTTTATTCCTGTGAGGCCGGATATCGAAGTGCCAAAACTATATGCTGAAAATAACCAGAGCCTTCTTAGCTTATCTGAATAACTGAAAACTATTTCCGGAGAGAAAAATGCAACAAGAATGGATAAAAATCAGAGACAGTTTCAAAGTTAAGGATGTGAGAACATTGCGGGGCAATTTCTTACCTTCTTTATTAAAACAGGCGCAAAGAATTAGTGAGGGTGAAGGATTATGCGTCGTACAGAGCTTCGAACCAATTCCGCTCTATTCAGCGCTGGAAGATCTGGGGTTTGAAAACTATACGGATAAAGTTGCTGATGATGAATACAGGGCTTATTTTTATCGCCGAAGTGTAAAGGAAGCGACCTACCCGGAGGGATTAGACGTGCCTCTAAAGCCAACGGCTATTGTTAACTTCAACCATGTGAGCAATAAGTTAGCTGATGTTGTGGTTAATTTCTGGGATCTTATCTGGGGGCGGGAAGATACGGCAATTGATATGAGAACCCGCCTTTTGCTCTCTCTTGCGAATGGTGTTGGTGCCGGCCGTATGCGACAGGCCACCCGGGAGCTAATTAAGGCTTATTCACTGGGCGTAACCGTGCAAGAGTTTGATGAGTTGTTTGAGATGTTTGCCTGGAATCAGGGGGCAGGTTATTTTGCCTCAGAGATTAGCCCCTCTTCGCTGTTTGCAGCCTATAAGCTGATAAAAATGCAGGAAGAAAAAGGGATGGAACGCAGTGAGGTTGTCCGGGATCTGATGGATAAATTCGGTGAAGATAACCCGGATGTCAGTACTTTCTATAAGATCCCAAAGTCAAAAAACAGTGTAAAAAAGAGTGAACCTGTTTTATCGAGCGAAGATGAAATCTTTGCTGAGCATGCTAAAGAGCAATCCGTTCCGGAGATAAAGCAGGTAAAAGCGGAAGATAAAATCGCAGACGTTATCACTCAGTATCCGTTTCTTAAAGAGATACTGATAGCCAGGAATAAACTGTTTGCTAACCTGAACAATCCGGTTGCGTTCCGGACCGTTGGTAAGTTCGCACGCCTTTCCGACGTTGCCAGGGTGTCCGGGGATGATGTTAATGAGCTTCTCGCTTTTATCAATCAGCAAATAGAGGTAAACAGTTAAGCACAATTGATGCAGCCGGCGATGCAGCCGGCAGATCTTAGTCTTGCCACGCAAAGCCTTAAACTGAATCAGAACCTAAAGCTGACTCCCACAGCGGCAAGTGCATTTTCTTTGTCATAGAAGTCGATGTTTGAATCTGACTGGCTGTAACTTACCAGTGTACTCAGACCAAGACTATCCCAGCCCATCAGGCCTGAATAGTTGTAGGAAAGCACCGCTTTCAGCTCTTCATCTTTCTGAATTTCGTTGAAAATCGGATTCGTTTGGTCATGTTCACTTTCAGCGTAACCCAGAGTTAATACATAAGTGTGTTTACCCCTGAGCATAAAACGCAGTTCGCCACCGTATTTGGTGTAGGACATGGCGTTACCATCAGCGGAATAGTCTTCCATCAGAACCGCCGGATGAATCATAAATCCGGGAGCAACAAACAGAGTGCCGTTTAGCTTGGCATGTAAGCCGTCACCGCCCCGTTTTAGCTGGCTCTGATAGGAGCTATAGCTTGTTGAGCCGGAAAGTTCATCGTCAATCTCTCTGGTGAAATAGGCGATATCAGCCGTCAGACCGGTGTTGAGCATGTTTTTATAGCGCAGACGGTAGGCGTCACCGGTCACATCGGTCTCATCCCTTTCGCTACCGGTTACATAGGGATCGGCAAAGGTTTCCCTTTCCATAATGGTTGGAAGGTAGGAAAAGGCGATACTGGAGTTCTGCCCTACAGCTCGTTTGTAGCCAGCTTCCAGAGCCAGTACACCTGAGACGATATCGGATTTAGCCGTCCCGATAAAAATCTGATTGTCGGAAAAGGTGTACCTTAGCTGACCTAAAGCCAGCGGAACAAAATTCGACTCTGATCCACCGGGGCTGTTCAGCTCTCCTTCCTTTGTTTTGTTGTCAGTATCGAAGTTGCTCTTGCCTGAGCTGTATCCGGCCATAACGGAGAGTTCACCGCTAAGCCCCTGTTGTTCCATATTGGCAAAGCACTGAAGGCTTACCAGCATAGCAGCAGTAGATAGAAGGATTGTTTTCATTTTTGTGTTTATTATTAGCCATATATAAAGATTATATTATACACCTGTAATATAAATTTATCGTTTTTTATATGGTAATAAAGATGCCGATTTTGAATATCAGCGAAGGTGAGAAGGTTACAGTTCCTTATTGGAAGGGGCGCAGCCAACATACTGCATCAGTAAATAGATGCTTTCTTCATGCAGAGCGACTTTTCTGAACAGGTCTGCGAATATCTCATCACCACCAAAGCAGGTCCGGATGTACTTATTGATTTCATCACTCTGGTAGCCTTCCACATACATAGTGCGCACCCAATGATACTCAACGGCATCAGGGTTAGAGATCGTTGCTTCGCTTAGCGTTGTCGGAGTTTGCACTGTTTTATCCATCTGACCGGGTGACTGGCTGAATTAGAGCAAAAAATCATTAAAGAAAAATGACAATAATTTACAGGAAGTTGATAAAGGGCGGCGAGGTGCGATGAGAAGATGGCGCTGTTCTACCTGTTTTCTCATCTTTCAGCGAGGTTACCATGAAAAAAATTCTTATAGCCGCAGCTCTGTTTATGTTCTCTGCTTTATCATTTTCAGCAACAAGCAGTTACCACAACACAAAAACGCTCAGAACCGAGGGGTACGCCACTAAGCAGCAAGCTTATCAATCCGGTTTTGATTTGGCAGATAGTCTGCAAACCATGTCTGAAAAAGACCTGAAATGGAAGTTTACAGTGACTGACTCTTCAGCCAGGAAGTTTAAGGTAACCGATACTATGGTGACGGTTCAGGAATTTGCTAAGGTCCGGGACCAGATTCAGTACAGAGCCGTGGTTTTGGTGAGTTACCAGTATACAGTCCATGAGAGTAGCCATAACTAACAAAAATGGTTTATTGGGCGGATATTGGGTTGATGTATTTTTAGCGCATCGATATCCGTCTGATACGATTTCCGCCATTTCAACACTTTTTAGCGATAAATTTTTGTAAAAGAAACTCAAATCTAGCACTGAATCCCTCCATTTATATACCTTTAAATTAAACACTTACGCCAATTTATAGTTTTGCTGAATGTAAATTTATAACCTTTTACTATCCACTTGTGCAGTATGGTGCCATGATTTAACCGTGTTCAGGACAACCGGTAACAAAAACCGATTGCAAGCAAAGAAATCAAATCTATTTGTGAGGTTATTATGAAAAAGTTAAGTGTACTAACTGCTGCTCTAATTCTTTCCGCTTCAGCGATGGCGGCAACAGAAACGGTTTACAACCATTCAGTACTAAAAACAGATGGTTTTGCGACTAAACAAGAAGCTTACAATTCAGGTTTTGATGTTGCAGACGACCTGAAAGCTATGTCTAACCATGAGCTGAAGAAAAACCTGTCTGTATTCGAGACTTCCGCAAAACGCGTAACTATCGATGACACTGTTGTGACTGTTGAAGAATTTGCTGAAGGCCGGGACGCTATCCAGTACCGTGCGAATGTTGATGTGAACTACCACTACACAGCAACCGATCACGATCATAGCTAATACTAACAGCGGCGATCTCCTACTTAGAAGGGAGTACCTCTTTTAGACAACTAAAACCCGTTTCAGTGATTACTGGAGCGGGTTTTAAACTATTTCTCTAATACCAATCCCAGCAATTATCTGTTCACCCTTATCAATTCCCGATTCTCATCGCTATCCGGTTAAATAAACCACTGCAAACTGTTTCTTTTTCCTCATTAGCCCCTCGTTCCCATGCTCGCGTGGGAATGCATGCCGTGGCTGAAGGCGCGTGCGTAACACACTGAGCGAAAAGAAATTAAGTTCAGTGGAAGTATAAACTCAGGCTGGTGGTTTTGAGCCTGATATGCATTCTCACGGAGTGTGGAAACGAAGGTTTGAACTCATGAGAAACAACCCCTCCCTGCCTCCCCTTCGATGTTACTTCTTCGAAAATCCGGCCTTTTGAGGCTAAGGGGAGGAGCATTCTTTGACTCCTTAAACTTGTGTATAAGAGTCAGGCTGCAAGCTTGAAAGTACGCAGAGATTTAAACAGACAGCTTTCCCTGCCTCTGTATAGCGTGTGGAGCTCACCGGGTAAGCTAATAACTTCTGTATAGAAGTCCTGGCTGAACCAGTTTTCGTGCCCGGGCAACGGCATAGGCATAACTTGTGAAAATGCATTCAGAGTTAGTTATTTGGGAGGTGTATTTGTTTCTGCTTTCCCCGCTCTTCCCGATGCAATGCCTTTAAACTCTCAAATTCAACGATTTTAGTTATAAATATTCATAAAAGAACCTTAATCTTTAACTAGTGATATTCTGTTTATATATATTAAAAACAGTGAGTTAAGGTGTTTTATAATTTCCGTGAATGTTAATTTACAACCTTTTACTATCCAGTTGTGCAGCAAGGTGCCATGATGCACTCGTCTTCAGGAACGCTGGTTTTCAAATCAGCAAAATGAAAAATTTAATATCTATCTTGTGAGGTTATCATGAAAAAACTAACTGTATTAGCAACTGCTCTTATTCTTTCTGGTTCAGCTCTGGCATCTACAGAAACTGTTTACAACCACTCAGTACTAAAGACTGACGGTTTCGCAACAAAACAAGCAGCTTATAACTCTGGCTTTGATGTAGCAGACGGCCTTGAATCAATGTCTAACCACGAACTGAAGAAAAACCTGTCAGTATTTGAAACATCTGCAAAACGCGTAACTGTTGATGACGCTGTAGTAACAGTAGAAGAGTTCGCTGCTGGCCGCGGTGATATTCAGTACCGCGCAAATGTAGAAGTAAGCTACCACTACACAGCAACTGACCACGACAGCTAATTCCGAAGGCAGAGATGACTCTGCCCGGAACAATCAATATTAAAACTATTTGTAAGTAAGAATTAAAAATTATCTTGTGAGGATATCATGAAAAAACTAACTGTATTAGCAACTGCACTTGTACTTTCTGGCTCAGCTCTGGCAGCTACAGATACCATTTACAATCACTCAGTACTAAAAACGGATGGCTTCGCTACAAAGCAAGCAGCTTATAACTCTGGCTTTGATGTTGCAGACAGCCTTGAGTCAATGACCAGCCATGAACTGAAAAACAACCTGTCAGTATTCGAAACATCAGCAAAACGCGTAACGGTTGATGATGCTGTAGTAACAGTAGAAGAGTTTGCAGCGGGCCGTGGTGATATTCAGTACCGTGCAAATGTAGAAGTAAGCTACCACTACACAGCAACTGACCACAACAGCTAATTCCCGATTGTGGAGATCTCCCGCTTAGAAGAGATCTCCGCGGTTAAAGAACATTAGCCGTTAAAGAGCAGGCTCAGATTTCCGGACGATACAAGCGGATTAATCTGGCTGTTCCTGCCCTTAATTCGCTCCAGTTACCGCACTCCAGTTCCAGAAGAGCAGCATGCGCTGTTTTCATACGAACTTCAGAGTCGGTAAGCTGGCAGGCGAGTTCCTCCAGACCGGGATTATGCCCGACTAAAACGATATGCTTTAACGTCCCGCCGTCTTTAAGCATCTCTATCAGTGCCCTGGCACTGGCTTCATAAATGGCATCTTTTAATTTCAGCTCCAGCTCAGGCTTATCCCTCAGAACACCCTGAATGCTTGTGTAGGCTCTTACTGCCGGTGAGCACCAGATTTCATCCACATCTTCGGGGAAATCATCCGTCAGATTCACTACCTGACGATACCCTCTAGCATTAAGAGGCCTTAAAAAATCTTCAAGCCAGGGATAATCCCAGCTCGATTTCGCGTGACGGAGCAGAGTTAGCTTTAGCATAGTGGCTTTCATTCCAATATCTTGGCACAATCAATTTTTATCATAGACCTGATTTAGCAACAAAAATACTTATGCGCATTCTCCATACTTCAGACTGGCACCTTGGTCAGAATTTTTTCACTAAAAGCCGTAAAGATGAGCATCAGGCATTCCTGGCATGGCTGCTTGAACTCACTGAGGAAAAATCCATTGATGCCATCATAGTCGCGGGGGATGTGTTTGATACCGGTACGCCGCCCAGTTATGCGCGTGAAATGTATAACCAGTTTGTGGTTGATCTGAATCAGAGGGGTTGCACTCTGATTGTACTTGGCGGAAACCATGATTCCGTTTCTACCCTGAATGAGTCAAAACAGCTGCTTTCCTGTCTGAATACCTACGTAGTTGCAAGTACATCGGATGATTTGCAGCAGCAGCTTATAGAGCTGAAAAGCCGTGAAGGTGAGACGGGGGCTTTACTCTGCGCCGTACCTTTTATCCGTGCCAGAGATGTTATGCAGAGTTTTTCCGGAGATTCCGCAAAGGATAAGCAAAAGCAGCTGGCAGAGGCGATAGAAGATCACTACCAGCGCCTGTTTGCCCTGGCTCTGGAAACAAAGCAAAAGCGGAATTTGCAGGTTCCTGTTATTGCCACCGGGCACCTTACGGCTTTGGGGGTAACCAAAACTGAATCGGAACGGGATATCTATATTGGTACACTGGACGGTTTTTCCTCAGAGGGCTTTCCTCCCGCTGACTATATTGCGCTTGGTCATATTCACAGACCTCAGATTGTTGCTAAGTCTGAGCATATCCGTTACTCCGGCTCTCCTATTCCCTTAAGCTTTGATGAGCTGAAATCTCAGAAGCAGGTTGTTCTGGTGGAGTTTAAACATGAAGAGCGCAAAGCGATTAGCACCATTGATGTACCCATGTTCCGTAATATGACGGTAATTAAAGGCGATCTGGCAGAAATCGAAGAGCAGCTTGCGCAGATATCCGGTGATTCAGAGCAGGCGACCTGGGTGTCCGTTCTGGTGTCTGAACAGGATTATCTGTCGGACCTTCAGCAACGGGTACAGGAGATGACCGAGGGGCTGAATGTGGAAGTGATTCAGCTTTTAAGAGAGAGAAATACCAGAAATCACACCCTGGAGCAGCAGGTTAACGAAACACTGTCTGAACTGAGTGTGCAGGATGTCTTTGAGCGCCGGGTCAATCTGGAATCCTTTGAAGGTGAAGAAGAGCAGGAAAGGCTGAGCAGAATTACCCAAACCTTCCTTGAAGTTGTGCATGAAGTTGAAGTTGGAGGGGATGAATAATGAAAATACTGAGCCTGCGATTTAAAAATCTGAACTCTCTGAAAGGTGACTGGAAGATTGATTTTACCCAGCCTCCTTTTTCTGAAAACGGACTGTTTGCGATAACCGGCCCCACAGGCGCCGGTAAGACCACCATTTTAGATGCCATTTGCGTTGCGCTTTACCATAAAACGCCTCGTCTGGAGAATATTTCCGCTTCCAGTAATGAGCTGATGACCCGTGGCACTGCTGAGTGTTTGTCTGAAGTTGAATTTGAAGTTAAAGGGAAAGCCTACCGGGCTTTCTGGAGTATGCGACGTTCCCGCGGCAAGGTGGACGGAAACCTTCAGGCCGCTCAGGTTGAACTGGCTGAAGTGGAATCAGGCAAGGTAATGGCCAATCAGGTGAAGAAAAAATCGGAACTGATTGAGAGCATCACCGGCCTGGATTTTGGCCGCTTTACCAAATCCATGCTGCTGTCACAGGGGCAGTTTGCTGCCTTTCTGAATGCAAAAGAGTCTGAGCGGGCTGAACTTCTGGAAGAGCTGACCGGTACTGAGATCTACAGTCAGATCTCGGCAAAGATTTATGAGCGTTACATTCAGTCGAAGCAGACAATGGCTGAGCTGGAAGCCAGAGCTCAGGGAGTCCAGTTACTGAGTGAAGAAGATAAGCAAGTACTTACTACTGAGTTGGATGCTGTTCAAAAAGAGCAGAATGAACAGAAACAAGAGCAGGAAAAAGTAACGGCTTACCTTAGCTGGTGGGAAAACAGCGATAAGCTGAAGGATAAGCAGCATCATAGCAGACTGGATCTGGAAGCGGCGAATCATGAACTGGAAGCGGCGAAACCTGAGCTGGAAAAACTGGAAAGGAGTGAACCTGCTGAAAAGCTGAGAATGCCTTATTCGATGATGAAACTGGCACAGGCTCAGTTAGCGGAAGGCCGGGAGAAACTCGCTGAGAAAAGTAAGCAGTCAGATGAAATCAAGAACCGGGTAGATGCTGCCCGGCAGGATTTACAGAAAACCGAGAGTGAATTTCAGCTGGCAAAGGAGTCTTATCAGGAGCTGGATAAACTCATTAGCGAGAGCATATTGCCACTGGATGAGCAGATCCGGGCCGGTAGCGGCAGGGTTGCTGATATAGAAAAGCTGCGGGGCGGGCTTGAAACAGAACTAAAACAGTATCTGGCCCAACAGGAAAATTCGGTTAAGCAGTCTGAACAAACAACCCGGACACTGGCGGAGCTGGAGACGTACTTAGAGCAGCATGCGGCAGATAAGCAACTGGCAGCGAATCTTGAAAAGTGGGTGGAGCAGCAGGCTCAGGTGGAGCGTCTTCACCAGAGCAATCAGGACTCGGAATACCAAATTCAGAATCAGAGAAAGTTGCTTGATACGCAGCAGGCAGAAATTGCCGATGCGGAGCAGGCGGTGCGTGAGAGTACGCAGTTGCTTACCCGGAAACAGGCGGAAGTGACAACCGCAGAGCATGAGCTTGAGTCACTGAAAAAACAGCCGGATTTACCGTGTGAACTAACGCAAATCGACTCCTTTTTGCAAAGCCTGAATCAAAGGCTGGCTTCAACTCATGAGCTTCAGATCCTGCAGCGGCAGTGGCAGGCGCACTCTCAGGAGCAGGAGGAGAAGGGTAAACAGCAGAAAGAGCTGACAGAGCAGCATGCGGCCTTGCAAAAGGAACGGGAACAGCTTGTTGAGCGCTACCAGCATCAGCAGCAGTATATAAAAGCGCTGAGTAAACTGGTGGATCAGGAGCAGCTTCTGGTTCAGTACCGTAACGAGCTGAAAGAGGGGGAAGCCTGCCCGCTTTGTGGCTCAGAGAAGCATCCGCTGATTGAGCAGGGTAACACCATCAGCATTTCTGATGAGCTAAGGAACAGGCAAGAGGCTGAAGCTGAGCTGGAGAAGATCAAAACTCAGGGACAGGAAGCCAGGCTGAAGCTGGACTCCATGGCAAATGGCATCACTGAAAGTGACAAGCGCATTGTCTGGCTGAGTCAGGAGATGACACAGCTGCAAAATCACTGGCAGGACAAGGCGGCGCTGATTCAGTGTGACATCCGGATTTCGGATGCGGAAGGTCTGGCCGGTTTTGGTACAGACCTTGAAGCTCAGCGCGATAAACTGGCTCAGCTCCACTCAGCCTACCGTCAGAATCAGGAGAAACAGAGCCAGCTTAAAGATGAACTGCAAAAGCAGATGCAGGCAAGCAGTCAGCTTGATTCTAATTTAATGCTGTTAAAGCAGAAAATGGAGCATGATGCTGCCAGCCTGAAAAAGCTGGAAGAGCAGGTTTCTCAATCTGCCAGGGAAGAGCAGCAGCAAAAAGAAGTTCTGGCCCAGCAGATAAAAGAGAGCGGATTTACCTTAGATAAAGATATCGGAGACTGGCTGCAGGTTAAACGGGCGGATCTGACGCTCTGGCAGGAGAAAGAAGCGTCGGTGAGTCAGCTTCGTCAGGAAAAAGCGGTGCTGGAAACCAGCATGGCAGCGGCGCAGAAGCGGCTGGATGAAGTTTCTAAACAGCTGGATGAAACAAACATACGCTTTGAGCAGGAAAATACGCAGCTGCATCAGGTAAAAGAGTCACGTATTTCGCTGTTTGGTGATAAGGATCCGGCTCAGGAAAGAGAGCGCAGTCAGAAGCAGATTAAACAGCTGGAAGCGGGTTTCCAGGCAGAACAGAAGCAGTATGTTGAATTGCAGGGCAGTGAAAAAGCCATTCAGGGAGAGGTGACGTCTCTGGAACAGGCCCAACTTGAGCTGCAAAAATCCGCTGATGAGCGAACGCTGGAGTGGAATTCTCTGTTGCAGGAGAGCCGCTTTAGTCACACGGAAGAGTTCGAATCGGCGCTGCTGAGCAAAGAAGAGCGACATCAGCTGATCGAGCTGAAACAGAGACTGACAACGGCTATTGAAAAAGCCAAAGCGGTGCTGGAATCAACCGAGAAAAGTCTGACGGAACATCTGGCTCTGCCGCTGGCACAAGAGTGTGAAAAAGCAGAAAAAGAAGCCTTACTTGCTCAGAAGAGCGAGCTGGAAAACCGCTCCGTTACTTTAACCAGGCGTATTGGTGAGATAGATAACGAACTGAAATCCGATCAGGCAAGAAGAGAAAGTCAGCAGGCGCTGTTTAAAGAGATAGAGGCCTACCGCCAGGTTTATGATGACCTTCAGTATCTTAACTCACTGGTAGGTTCAGCTGACGGAAACAAATTCCGCAAATTTGCTCAGGGGCTGACGCTGGATAATCTGGTCCATCTGGCGAACCGTCAGCTTAACCGGCTGCACGGCCGCTACGAACTGAAACGTTGTGAGGGTGAAGGGCTGGAACTGGCGGTCCTGGACACCTGGCAGGGCGATTCGGTGAGGGATACCAGAACGCTGTCTGGCGGGGAGAGTTTTTTGGTCAGCCTTGCGCTGGCGCTGGGCTTGTCGGATCTGGTTAGCCATAAAACCAGCATAGATTCGCTATTCCTGGATGAAGGCTTCGGTACGCTGGATGCTGAAACTCTGGATTTGGCTCTGGATGCACTCGATAGCCTGAATGCTTCAGGTAAGATGATTGGCGTGATTAGCCATATTGAGGCGATGAAGGAGAGAATTCCGGTTCAGCTAAAAGTGAACAGGAAAAGCGGGCTTGGTGTCAGCGAGCTGGAAAACGCATATGGGTACGTATCCAAATAGCGCATTATCATAATCTTAAAGCAGTATTGTTCTTGGCGGTTTGTGTTGTTTTTAAGACATAAATGAACATTATAGTCTATTTGTATAATAAGGAATGGTGTTGATCACCTAATGGCGGTAAGCTATGCGATATAATAAATTTTAATATATCCATGCATATATACTAACAACGTATAAATTTAGTTGCGCACCCCAGGCTTTATACAATGAAAAAAAGAAAAGTGCTGATTACCGGGATTACCCTGGCAATTGGCTCCTTATTTATGATGATGCTAATGCTGAATCTGACACACAGCAAACATGAATTGCTCTATCAAAGTCAGGTTAAGCGCTATGCTTCTTTCTTGCTGGCAGATCAACTGAGGCAAAGCTCAGATGATCTTACCCGTATGGCCAGAACTTATGTGGTTACTCAGGATGACAAGTACGAAAAAATGTACTGGGATATTCTGAGTATTCGCAATGGTGATAAGGCAAGGCCTGAGAATATGGAACGGGTCTACTGGGATCTGGTGCTCGAATATGGTGATAAGCCTAAACCAGATTCTGAGGCGATTCCTCTTGTTGAGTTAATGAAAAGAGCGGGTTTCTCTGAACAGGAACTTGCTTTGCTTGAGTTGGCTCAGCAAAATTCAGATGCACTGGTGACAACTGAAAAAGTAGCAATGAATGCGGTTAAAGGACTTTTTGGTGACGAAAAGGGCAACTTTACTGTTTCCGGGAAACCTGATTTAGAAATGGCTCGCCGGATTATGCATGATGCAAAATATCATCAGGATAAAGCCAGCATCATGTCACCGATTGATGAGTTCCTCAAAAGTCTGGATGAAAGGACCAGACAGGAAGTGGAGCTAAGAAGAAAAGAGCAGATAGCGTATGAAGAGATGCTTGCTCTTAGCATTGTAATGACTTTTATTGTTCTGTTGATTGGCACTTTTATGATCCACAGAGGTTTATCAATAATTAAAGAGTCTGATGCTGACGAACTCTCATTTGACTGATTATGCAATTTCACCCCACCACACCCTCGTTCCCATGCTCCAGCGTGGGAATGCATATCGGGGCTAAAGGTTTACTCATAACACATTGAAAAAGTGGAGTTAAATCCAGGGCGAGTTGCACAATGACTGGCGAATTTAAGTCTGGTATGCATTCCCACGGAGGACCGTGGGAACGAGAATTTTGCGTAATTATTCAGTTCTGCTTATTGCCACATTACCAGTACCGCCGCTAAACCAACCATTACTAACGCTGTGATGTCCTTCCTCTTGATCTCTTCCTTCAGCCAGAAATACGAGATCAACATGGTAAAGAAGATCTCCACCTGTCCCAGCGTTTTTACATAAGGAACCGCCTGCAAAGACATGGCACTAAACCAGCCAAACGATCCCATAAAGCTGGCTAAACTGGTCATCACCACCAGTTTTGGTCTGGTGATCATCGTGATAAGTGTCGCTTTGTCACGCATAAGCAGATAACCCACTAGCAGAATGGTCTGGATAGAGATCACCAGAAACAGCACCCATGCAGCGCTGTGCGGGAAAGGAAGGTGAAGACTCAGACTGGCTTCTCGTATCCAGAGCGATGTCAGAGCAAATGCAGTACTACACGCCAGACCAAGCAGAGCGGTTGAGGGAGAGATACTGCGAAAGCCATGCGGACAACTGAGGATCAGCACTGCGATACCACCAATTAACACTCCGGCCCAGCCGATCATGCTCAGTGATGTACCAAAGAAAAGCACGCCAAGAAATGCCGCTACCGAGGCTTCGTTTTTCGCCAGTCCTGCGCCAACGGCAAAGTTCTTCTGTTTAAACAGCACCACCATCAGGGCGGTGGCCACAATCTGCATTACAGATGCAGCCAGTATATAAAAGGCAGACTCTCCGGTTACTGACGGTATATCAACGGGTTTCCACTGATACAGCGCGATTAGGTAAATCAGAGCAAGCGGGCTTGCCCACATAAAACGCGCCAGCGTCACACCGGTGACGTTCAGGCTCTTGCTTAACTGGCTCTGAAAGGCGTTCCGCCATGACTGGCTGAAGGCAGCAAGAAAGGTAAAGAGTATCCAGGTCAAAATAAGGTCTTAGCAAATAAGTAGTTATCCGAGTATAAGGTGTTCTCCCAGTGCTGTATACGGCATTGGGATGTGGCGTAGAATTGCCGTTTAAGGCTGGCTTTAATCTTGCTTAATATTTCCTGATTTCATTTCCAACTGTTGTTGCGGCGTTTTAGAAGGTAGTGAGAGGGGTAAAAGGATGAATAGTGCCGATGCAAAGAGAGAATATCAAAAGGTGGTTCAGGATTTAAAATCCCGGGGTACCTACGCCGGTGAAGTAGAATTCAGTCCGGAAGGAGAATGGCTCGGAATGGTGTATGAAAAGAACTACGCATACAGTGATTTCAGAGAACAGGTTCACTACGCAAAACTGGTTTATAACGGTAGTGCTTTGCTAAAGTAATCTAATTTCAAATAGTTCTTCAATTCACGGCAGATATAAGTAGACTATGCTGCTTTCTTAGCCTGTGGTTTTTGGAGACTATTGTGTACAGAGACAAAACAGCACTGCTGTTTATCTTTACCGCCTTTGCAGCCGGATCGTCCAGTTCGTTTTTCTATCCTCTGTCGAGTCTGTTTATTATTGAGGCGCTGGGCGCGACTCCTGCAATGCTCAGTATCTATATGGCGCTTGCGGTATGCAGCTCTGTCGTTGTATCTCAGCTTATTGCCAATTTCTCAGATCGTGGTTGGCCCCGGAAAAAAATCCTTCTTACCGCGTTATGCTGTTACCTCATTACCGTAGGCTGTTTTTCATTTATCCGTAACTATTACCTTGCCGTAGCCATTGCAGTGCTATTTGGCAGTATCAGCGGCGCTTCATCGGGGCAGTTGTTTGCCCTTGGCCGGGAGTACGGCGATAAGCACCTGAAAGACAGTACCTCATTTGTGGCAACCATGAGAGCGGGTATCGCCATCGCCTGGGTATTTGGTCCTCCGGTTGCCTTTATGCTTAAAGGAAGCTTTGGCTTTAGCGCCTCGTTTTTAACCTCCGCTGCCATGACCTGTGCCTGTATGACCATTGTTGCCCTGTTTATTCCCGGTGGTGCGCCAGCCAAACCTAAAGCGAAGCAAAGCGAAAAAACAGAGAATAAGAAGCTGGATAACAGAGTTCTGCTGTACTGTCTGGCGATTGTCTTTATGTTTTCAGCCAACCAGTTATACCTTAACAGTATGCCGCTTTATCTTTCGAAAGAGCTGATGGTGGATGTCAGCATGCTTGGCTTGCTGTTTGGCGCTGCTGCCCTGTGTGAAATTCCGGTGATGATGAATGCCGGCTGGCTGGCAGCAAGGTATGGTGCGGTGAAAATGCTGGCGCTTGGCTTATGTTGTGCCTGTGTGTTTTATAGCGTAATACTGAGCTCTTCTGAGTTCTGGGCACTATTAGGCGCTCAGGTGTTTAACGGTATCTTCATTGGCTTAAGTGCAACGCTGGGAATGGTCGTTCTGCAGAATATGATGAAAGACAGGCTTGGTTTTGCCTCAACGCTGTTCACCAACATGCTGCAGGTAAGTATGCTGGTGGCCAGTATGTCTATCGGCGTGGTGGGTGAGCTGTTTAACTACCACAGCGCTTTTATTGTTTGTCTTACCGCTGTGCTGTGCGCTTTGATGCTGATGCTCTACTTCCTGGCAAGCAAGACATTGGATTAATGTTTTCTATTTTAATGCATAAAACACGAAAAAATATTCACTGCTGAGCGAAAATTCAGCAGTGATCAACGTTCTGAGTCCGCAGAGTTTTTATACTGGTTTCATCTATACCTTTTATCTCAAGGCCATAGCCATCAAGGAGTATTATGAAACCACAGGAAAAACCGGCTAACCCTAACTTCTCTTCCGGCCCTTGCGCTAAGCGTCCGGGCTACGATGTCAGTCAACTGGATTTATCCACACTTGGGCGCTCTCACCGCAGCTCAATAGGTAAATCGGCTCTGCAATCGGCCATTGAACAAACCAAAACGGCACTGAATATTCCCGACGATTACCGGGTCGGGATTGTGCCAGCTTCTGATACCGGGGCCATGGAGATGGCGCTCTGGTCTCTGCTGGGGCCAAAACCTGTCGACGTATTTTGCTGGGAGTCCTTCGGTGAAGGCTGGCTTGGCGATATCACCAAACAGTTAAAGCTAAGCGATGTGCGTCATTTCGGGGCGGATTACGGCCAACTGCCGGATCTTAGCCAGGCAAACCCGGACAATGACACCGTCTTTACCTGGAACGGCACCACATCGGGTGTCTGCGTTCCTGACGGGGAGTGGATTGCGGGTGATCGCAGCGGATTAACCATCTGTGATGCAACTTCGGCAGTGTTTGCCATGCCGATGCCGTGGGAAAAGCTGGATGTGACCACTTACAGCTGGCAGAAGGTACTTGGCGGCGAAGGTGCTCATGGTGTGATTGTTCTTAGCCCTCGTGCGGTAGAAAGACTGGAAACCTATACGCCAGAGTGGCCTATGCCGAAGATCTTCCGTTTAACCAAGGGTAATAAACTGATTGAAGGGATCTTTAGCGGGGCAACGATAAATACGCCGTCCATGCTGTGTGTGGCAGATTATCTTGATGCCCTGCAGTGGGTTGATTCCATTGGCGGGCTTGATGCCTGTATTAGCAAGTCACGTGAAAACCTGGCTGTGATTGAAAAATTTGTGGCAGAAAACGACTGGATCGGTTTTCTGGCTGCCGAGGCGCAGACCCGCTCCAATACCAGTGTTTGCTTGTCTCTGGATGCCACACCTGAGCAGGTAAAAGCTCTGGTGAAGTTACTGGATAGCGAAGGGGTTGCTTACGATATAGGTGCTTACCGTGATGCGCCCGCCGGTCTTAGGATCTGGTGCGGTGCCACGGTTGAGTCCAGCGACCTGAAAGCACTGCTTCCCTGGTTAGCCTGGGGTTATCAGCAAGTATGTAACTAATCAATCACAGAAAGCCCCATGTGCCAGCAGGTCATGGGGCTTTTAGCAAGGGAGCTTTGCTAATGAGAAAAATTCGTACCTATAACAGTATCAGTACCCACGGACTGGATCGTTTCCCCCGCGACAGCTATGAAATCAGCAGTGAAATCAGTGAGCCTGATGCCATTATGCTGCGCAGCCAGAACCTGCACGACACTTCGTTTCCTGATCAGGTAAAAGCCATCGCCCGCTGTGGCGCCGGTGTGAATAATATTCCTGTCAGTGACTGCACACATCAGGGAATTGTGGTTTTCAATACACCGGGTGCTAATGCCAATGCGGTAAAAGAGCTGGTTTTAACGGGAATGCTGATCTCTTCACGTAATGTGATTGGTGGATTAGATTTTGCCAGAAACCTGATGAGTGAGCGTGATAATCCTGAATTTTCAAAACTGGTTGAAAAGGGCAAGAAGGACTTCGTCGGATCTGAGCTTGCCGGTAAAACTCTCGGTGTTATTGGTCTGGGGGCAATCGGCGCCAGCGTTGCACACGCAGCACTTTCTCTGGGAATGAAGGTAATTGGATATGACCCTGCTCTGAGTGTGGATGCGGCATGGCAGTTGTCTTCTCAGATTAAACGGGCGGAAAACATGCAGTGGTTGCTGGCTCGCTGTGATTTTGTCAGCCTGCATGTTCCGGCCAATGAGAAGACAAAGGATCTTCTGAATGCCGATACGCTTTCTCATATAAAAGAAGGTGCGGTATTGCTGAATTTTGCCCGTGGTAGCATTGTTAATCAGCAGGCGCTTCTTTCTTCGCTGGAGCAGGAGTGCATAGGACAGTACGTTTGTGATTTCCCGTCTCCTGAATTACTGGATCATCCAAAGGTGATTTCACTTCCTCACCTGGGAGCAAGTACGCTGGAGGCAGAGCAGAACTGTGCTTCCATGGCAGCCGATCAACTGATGGATTTTCTGGAAAACGGCAATATCCGCAACTCGGTGAACTTTCCGTCTATTACGCTGGACAGAACCCAGGGCTACCGTATCGCCTTTGCCAACGACAATGTACCTAAGGTTCTGAGTCATGTTCTTTCTGTTCTGTCGGATATGGAAATCAACGTAATTGACATGCTTAACCGGAGCCGGGACGATATTGCTTACACCATAGTGGATATCGCCTCCGAGCCTACGGATGAACTGCTGGCTCAGATATCGTCGGTGGAGCATGTGTTTAACGTGCGAACTTTTTAATTTGGATCTCTGACACCAACTGCTCTCTGTGCGAAGGTGCTGATCCCGTACCTTCGCTTTTTTAATGGTGTTAATTGCTCTGAAGGTTTACCGACTAACGTCAAGTTGATAGTATTTCGCGCCTGAGAAGTATGCGGGATCCGCTATCAATATGAATTACCCTACAAAAAATCACTCCCTTTCTGATATCGGCGGCAGTTCTATCCGGTTGCATGAGGTTTGTCTGGATATCGAGGGCAAACAGGTACTGAACAAGCTCTCTTTAGATACTCAGGTAAGACGTCTTGGGGTTATTGGCCGTAATGGTTCCGGTAAATCGACCTTATCCAGAGTGCTTTCCGGCTTAGTTGAAATTCATTCTGGTCAGATTGAAGTGGCCGGAATTAATCCTTTCAGCGATCGTAAATCAGCCCTGAAGGAAATCGGCCTGCTATTTCAGAACCCGGATCATCAGATAATTTTTCCTACCGTTTTAGAGGAAGTGGTTTTTGGCCTGCGTCAGCTCGGGCAGAAAAAAAGGGTTGCCGAGCAAAATGCGTTAGAAACGCTGGCAACCTTTGGTAAAACGCACTGGCAAAATGTCCATACTTCTGCGCTTTCTCAGGGTCAGAAACATCTGGTGTGTCTGATGGCTGTGGTGGCGATGCAGCCAAACCTGATTATTCTGGATGAGCCGTTTGCCGGTCTTGATATTCCGACTAAAAGACAGCTGCAGCGGTATCTGGACAGATTTCCGGGAAGCCTGATTCATATCAGCCATGATCCGCAGGATCTGAACAACTATGAGCAGTTGCTTTGGCTTGAGGGTGGACAAGTAGCCGCGCTGGGGACTCCGGACGAGGTGCTGCCGGAGTACTTAAACGAAATGCACAGAATTGGAGACAGTGATGATATCTCTAACCTCTCCAGTTGAGACCCGCGCACATCGATGGAGTGCAGGCTTTAAGCTTGGTGCTCTTTGTCTGACAACCCTCGGTCTGTTCTTTGTAGAAAACCTGGTTTTCCAAAGCCTGTTTTTAATCACGGTCATCGCTCTTTATGCCTTGCCCGGTGCCGCATTTTTTAAAAGTGGCTGGCAGCATTTAAAGATCCTCTGGCCGTTTATTTTAGTGGTTGTGGTATGGCATCTGTGGACGATGGAGGTTCAGTTGGGTGCCATCATTATCTGCAGACTGGTATCCACAGTGGCACTAGCTAACCTGGTGACAATGACCACACGTTTGTCGGATATGATTGACGTTGTGCGTCTCCTTGCCAGCCCCTTTCAGCGTTTTGGATTAAATACGCGGGCACTTGAGCTTTCAATCGCTCTGGTTATCCGAATGACGCCGGTATTGATCGCCAAGGGAACGAGTCTTTCCTGGGCGTGGCGCGCCCGCTCTAACCGCCGCTCCGGTTGGCGGATCATCTTACCTTTTACTGTACTTGCGCTTGATGACGCAGACCATGTTGCCGAAGCCTTACGTGCTCGCGGCGGCCTAATTAATCAGGAGGAAAAATAAATGGAAAAAAATGTTGCTTATACAGCTCTGTTTGCAGCTCTGATTGCTGCGCTTGGTCTGGTTCCCAAAATCACGCTGGCCTTCGGTGTGCCTATTACCGCACAAAGTCTTGGCATTATGCTGTGCGGAACCATACTTGGTGCAAAACGTGGCGGTTTAGCAGTGTTACTGTTCCTGCTCCTGGTTGCTCTTGGTCTGCCGCTACTTGCTGGTGGCCGTGGTGGTCTGGGGACGTTTGTTTCAGCCACCGGTGGTTTCCTGATTGGCTGGCCGGTATCGGCATTTGTGACTGGTTTTATTGTTGAAAAGTGGCGTAGCGCTTCTCTGACTCTTGTTGCAACTATTGCCTCTGTAGTTGGCTGTGTTCTTGTTTTGTATGCGTTTGGGGTTGTAGGGATGGCTGTTGTTCTGAAGAAGACGCTGTTGGAATCTGCGTCGCTGGTTACCGCCTTTATTCCGGGTGACATCATTAAAGCGGTCATTGCCGGTCTGCTTACTTCCGCTATTGCTAAGGCAAGACCGGCAAGTCTGCTATCCAGATCAGCATAATAAAGAGGCAGAGGGAAACAATCGAGGGCTATTGATGCGCAAAATAATTAGAAATATCAATAGCCTCAATTAATCTTTTTCTATGATTGAGTTAACAGTTTGCTAATGGTTTGTTGCTGATTAGGTCTTATACTTTAGAAGTGAGTTTAGAAATTTATCTATAGGCTTCTGTATAAGGAAATCACAATAATGCAGCTTCATAAAAACGATCAGGTCCCGCTCCCCTCCAATACCAGAGAGTGGTTCTTTAACAAAAACAGCATCATTATTCTCGCCGATATCCTGCTGTTTTATACCATGTACACCAGTCTACCCTTTGATCAGGACGTCGTTCTTGGTTTAAGTATTCTTGCCTTTATTGCCGTGCTCTGGCTGACAGAAGCGCTGCATGTGACGGTAACCGCATTGCTGGTTCCGGTTATTGCGGTTCTGATGGGGGTGTTTAACACCCAGACGGCGCTGAATAACTTTGCTAACTCCATTATCTTTCTGTTTCTGGGTGGCTTTGCGCTGGCTGCGGCTATGCGGCGTCAGGGGCTGGATAAGGTGGTTGCTGACAAGGTGCTTCTGCTGGCGAAGGGCAAGATGAGTGTTGCTGTGTTTATGCTGTTTGGCGTTACCGCACTGCTTTCTATGTGGATCAGTAATACGGCAACCACAGCCATGATGCTGCCGCTGGTGCTTGGTGTACTTGGTAAAGTGAATGAGGAGAGCGGACACAATACCTATGTGTTTGTTTTGCTGGGTATTGCCTACAGCGCCAGTATCGGCGGAATCGCGACCATGGTTGGTAGTCCGCCAAACGCGATTGCCGCTGCGGAGGTGGGGCTGACTTTTACTGACTGGCTTGCCTATGGTGTTCCTGCTGCACTGATTTTGTTACCTATTGCCTGGGTTGTTCTCTATTCACTGCTAAAACCAAAGCTGGATGGCGAGTTTGAAATCAACTATGAACCGGTGAACTGGGATAAAGGTAAGGTGGTGACTCTGTTTATCTTTGGCCTGACAGTATTTTTCTGGATCTTCAGTAAGCCGATAAACGCGATGCTCGGTGGTTTTGCTAAATTCGATACCATAGTTGCCCTGTCGGCCATTGTTGCGGTTAACTTTGCCCGGGTGGTTCACTGGAAAGATGTGGAGAAAACCGCGGACTGGGGCGTGCTGCTGCTGTTCGGAGGCGGTATTTGTTTGAGTAATGTGCTGAAAACGACGGGAACCAGTGTTTTTCTTGCCAACGAGCTGAGCGACCTTATTTCCAGTTTGGGGATTGTGTTTGTTGTTCTGATCCTTGCCGGTTTTGTGGTCTTCCTGACCGAATTTGCCAGTAACACCGCCAGTGCCGCGCTGCTGGTTCCGGTATTTGCCACGGTTGCAGAAGTCTTTGGTATGCCGCCGGTTGTGCTTTCAGTGCTTATTGCAGTGGCTGCATCCTGCGCCTTTATGCTTCCGGTGGCAACACCGCCAAATGCCATTGTGTTTGCGTCCGGGCATATTAAGCAGAAAGAGATGATGCGGGTAGGGGTTATACTGAATTTAGTCTGTATAGGATCACTAACGGTGATTGCCATGATGCTGTGGGTATAGTGAGCGAGTAGCACTTGCCCACGAGAATGAAACGGAGCTCAACATGATTGGACATGGCTTATTTTCCATCAGGGTCGAGGGGCGTATGGTCATTGGGGCGGTGTCAGGTTCTCACAATGAATTTGACACAGCGGCTGTGACCGATGAACTACGTAAGGCTGTTGAGTCACTCAATGGCTCGCCTTATGTTGAGCTTATTGATGCCAGAGAGCTGGAAGGGGTCACTCCCGAGGGATTTGCGGTAATAGATAAATATAATAGATGGGAAAGCGAAAACGGATTAATTGCTATAGCCTTTGTTGCCAGAAATACAGTGCTTCCTATGATAGTGAAGCACTATCTGGAGATGACTCAGGCCTCGAATATGAAAGCTTTTTCCGATATCGAAGAAGCCAGGCAGTGGCTTCTGGATGAATTGAATGGTTCAGACAGCCTCAGGGAAGAGTGAATTATGACTTTGGCTCAGGCTGAGTTCCGGGGGAGTTTATAAGCCAGAGCTAAAGCGAGTGGAAATATAACCAGCCATAGCAGAACTAAACCGTAGATTACGGATTTTTCTTCATTAAAAATAACAGATCTGGGTACATGGGTTATCAGATATATGCTTTCATCATTGATGACTTCTGCCGGTGATTTTGTGCTCAGGTAAAAACGGGAATAGTAGTATTCGCCCTGAAAGTCAGAGACTTTTCCCTGAACAGAGTTGTGCATCTGTTCCCATACCTCTGGATAGTCATTCTGGAACAGAACTTGTTCCCTGTCTGGGAACATAAATGACCACTCAGAATCAGAATTATCGCCTTTTAAATAATAGCCCTGATTATTGATTAAATAGCTTTTGCTGCTTTCATAGGTATTTTGGCTATCAACCAGGTTAAGTATCCGATCTCCTAAATAATTAATAACACCAATACCTATGAGTTCGCCGTGCAGAGAATGAATCGGCGTGCTAAAACGGATCATTGGTTTTATTGGTTGTTCAACCTTTCCATTTTCTCTGTTCAGGTCAAATTTTGATATGTAGATTTCTCCTGACTCAAGAACCATGGCATTTTTAACATAGTATCGCTGGCTTTTATTTTGCAGATTGTCCTTAGAAACTTGTCTGAATTTAAGGCCGGAGTCTTTATTGACTCTCATTACTTCACACCCTTGGGTGTCTAACAATCTTACCTGGTCATAATCTTTTACAAGTAAAAGCAGATCATGCATTAACGAGATAGAGTGATACTTTTTATTCCGGTTTAACAGCATTGTGAGCGAGAGTTTGTGCTGAGATAATTTGATTAAATCCTCTTCTACCAAACTAAACTCTTCTGTGATTTTATCTCTGAATTTGGAAAACTCAGTGTATTGTTTTGTATCACGTTTTTCTGAAATGCTGTTGTGTGCGATGCTGTAGCTAATTACCGTGAATAAGGAAAAGAGCAGAAACAAAATAGCAATGCGAAATGAAAATCGCCTGCTTATTTTACCCCAAGGTATTAATTTTTTACCTTTCGCCACTACCATTACACTGTTTTCCCTTTATTCATATAAATAATTATATTTTAAACTGACTAAGCTGTCGTGAAAGATCCTCACTAATTCGGTTGAGTGACTGACAGGTATTCAGCGTGCTGGAGACCTGCACAGAAGTATGGTTCGAAAGTTCGTTTACCTGAAGGATCCGCTGGTTCAGACCCTCGGTGACTTCTTTCTGCTCACCGGCAACACGGGCAATCTGAGAGTTCATATCCGTAACGGTATGCATAGAGCTGGTGATTGACTCCAGCGCTTCTTTTGCTTCCTGTGCTCCCTGTAGCGTTTCATTGCCGACAGCCTGGCTTGACTGCATCACGGTTACCGCTTTATTTATCAGAGACTGCATCTCCTCGATAATTGCCCGGATATCGGCGGTACTGCCTTCCGCTTTTGCTGCCAGCGCTCTTACTTCATCTGCCACCACAGCAAACCCGCGGCCATACTCTCCGGCTCGTGCTGCTTCAATGGCGGCGTTCAGCGCCAGAAGGTTGGTCTGCTCAGAAACGGACTGAATAACATCCACCACAGAGTTAATGGAGGAAGACTTCTCGTTAAGCTCGCTGATAACACTTACCGCGTTGTCCACTTCTTCTACCAGATGAGAAACAGAAGAGACCGCTGAGCCGACAACTGTCTTACCTGAATCGGCATACTGGTTAACTTCCAGAGAAGCGTTTTCAGCGCCGTCTGCATTCTGAGCCACATCCATTGAGCTCATATTCATCTGGCTGATGGCGGTGGCGATCTGCTCGGTTTCTTTCTGTTGTTTCTGCATGGCCTCTTCGCCTTCCTGCATTGCCTGCAAGGTTTCGCCGGAAGCATGCTGAAGCTGATCGGTTGATTCGGTGATCTCTTTTATCAGCCCCTGAATCCGGCTGACAAAGCGGTTAAACGCGCCTGCGATAAGGGACATTTCATCTTTGCTGTGAATCTCAAGTCTCTGGGTAAGGTCGCCTTCACCCTGACCGATATCTTCCATCAGTTTCACCGTCATATTTATTGGATGAACGATGGCTTTTACCATCACAACGGAGGAGAGCAGGGTAATCAGTGCAAGGATAACCAAAACGGAGACGATGACTTTTTCTTCCCAGGCTACGGTCTCAGAAGAGTCGTGAGCCAGCGACTGGATTTGAAGACTGCTCTCCAGACTGGACTGGCTGACAGCAACCTGCTCGCGAAGGAAGGTATTAAGCTCTGAAACCTTGGTTGCCTGACCTTCAATCTGTGCGCTGAAGCTGTTCAGGGTTTTGGATGTGTCGTTGATATTGATTAACGCTTCCCGTTTCAGGCGCTCGCTGATATCACTGACTTCATCGCTTACCTCTTCCAGAATCTCCAGCGCTTCCTCATCAGCAACATCTTCAGAAAGCTCTTCGATGGTCTCGATAAGCTCTTCCAGAGTCTGGCTGATATCATCCACTTTTTTGCTGACCAGCTTGGTTCTCTGGTTAGCACGGTTTATACCATCAACAATAGCCAGCATATCGCTGTTCATCTCAGAGAGTTTCTGACTTCCTTCTTCAGAACCCTGTGAGGTGATTTCGGCACTGGCGGCGCTGTCCGTTGCTCCCTGTACAACCTGATCTAAACGTTCGGACAGCCCTCCAAAGGAGAACTTTGCCAGGATACTGATGGCGATCAGAACAACAAACAGACCGCCACCGGTAGCATATAATTTAGTTTTTATTAGCATATGTTCCCCCTACTTCGACAGATAAACGACAGGTGGATTACTTGGCAGCTTCCGCTTCGTAAAGCTGAACCGCTGCGTTCATTTCTTTAAGCAGTGGCAGGTTAGACTTTGCTATCTGAGCAATCTGATCCGCAGTGATGGATGTGGTTGCCGGATCGGCACCTGCCTGAACCAGTGGCATAAAGTCGACCCAAAGGCCATTTACCACATCAAGCTGCTTGCGGATATGCTCCTGCTTAGTTCCCGGCAGACCAAGGGTTTCATCGCCGTCTTTCAGACCTTTTAAGGTGCTATCAAAAAGCGTGTAGGTCTCAAGCAGGTTCAGTTTGTTATCTTCAGCTTCATGTCCCAGTGCGATAAGGAAGAACTCTTTACTCATCTTCTGAGACAGCATGCGCTGTTTACCGGAAAGGTTAAGTGTTGCAGCCAGCCCCGGTGCTGCTTCAAGGCCGCTTTTCTTCGCGTCTTTTTCGTAAAGGCCAACGGCTTTGTTCATCTGCTTAAGAAGCGGAAGGTTTTGACTGGCAATTGAAGCCAGCTGTTCATTGGATACCGATTTTGAGTCAATGACGGATTTAACTACAGGATAGAATTCAGTCCAGATGGAGGAAACTTTATCCAGCTGGCGGATAATTCGTTTACTCTCTGTCGGAGGCAGGCCTAAGGAGGAATCGCCGTCACGCAGACCTTTCAGCGTCTTATCAAACAGCGCGGATGTCGCTTTCAGGTTATTAACGTTTTGCTCTACATCGACTTTTAATGCGATAAGGGCAACTTCCTTAGACATTTTCTGTGAGAGCATCCGCTGTTTGCCGGACAGGTTCAGGATGACTCCATATTCTGCGGCGCTTGGCGCTGCAAAGGATGAAACTGAAAGACCAAAGAACAGGCAAATTGCCATACCCAGTGAAGCAAGTACTCTCGAAACATTCATAGTGTTTATTCCTCTTTTCAGAAAGATATAACGTACCACTCATTTGTTATGATGTAGTAAATTGAGTTATCTGTGCGTTACTAAGCTCACACTAATTATAATAAGGGTGAGCCATTTATGTAACATTGAGCTGAAAAGTTAGAGGAAAAGTTTTAAGGATTAAACCCGGGGAAGTTGCGGATTTTCCAGTACTATTTTTCTGCGGTTTTCTAAAGCTAAGGAACGGACGCAGGTTCCGTAATACTGCTCAAAAAGAGAATCAAATTCGCCACTTGCTGTTATTTCTTTTAGTCCTTTTTCTACGCGCTCAGCCAGTTCAGGTTTTAACGGGTGAACGTAGAAAACCAGAGGGAAGGGGTAATAGAGCATCAGATCAGACTCTATAGCTAATCCCCCGATGGCGCTCGCCATGGTGTCGAAGATAGTTTCCACTTCATTTGCGCCAAGTGAGACATAGTCGCATTCTCCCGCCTTCAGACGCTGAAAGATCTCTTCAAACAGTCCCTTCTCTACGACCTTATAGCCGTTATGGCGAAACAGGTCAGCGTCAGCCCAGGTTGCAGGAATGCCGGCTTTTAGCGTTTTTAACTCTGCTTCTTTGATGCTTTTAAAGCTCTCCTGCATTTCCTGGCGAATAATCAGGATCCGGTTGCCCAGAATGCCTTTAGCCAGCGGAGTACCGATTTCAATAAACTCTTTACCGTGAAACTTGCTGTTTTCGGCCACGGTAACCAGAATATCTGCCCCTTTATAGAAAATATTGCCTTCATCTTCTGCATCAGGGTAATCCATCAAGTCACTTTGCAGGGTGAAATCGCCATAAGTGTCGCAGCTGGCCTGTAATACCGCTTCGAGTAGCTTAAATTCGTGGGCTTGTCTGGCTATCGATTTGTTTCCGTTCCAGAAGGTAATCTTGTTTTTGCTGTTATTCATCATAGTTTGAGGTTTGTTTAGTGACCGCAATCACGATTGCTTCAAATGGAGTTGTTTATCTGCTGGTTACTGTTACATCATTTAAAATAAAAAGAAAGCGCTTTCGCCGCGCTTTGTGACCAGGATTTTCTGCGATGAATCTATGTATCTGAAATCTTTATTGCGACTTTTCCACAAAAATTACATTGTCTGCTTTAGCTTTAAGTGGTGAGGGTTGTGTTTGACCATAGAATTGTGATCGATGTACAGTTTCAGCGTATATGTGATTGTTGAGTATGGCCAGGTACGGTAATCTTTGCTTAAGAAAGCGCTTTCAAAAAGTCTTATTCAAGAAATAAAACCTGGTCAGGTTTTTCTTTTAATTAAAAAGAAAGCGCTTTCATAAAATGACAATATCATTCAAAAAAGGGAAAACGTGATGCAAAACAAAACCTTATTAGCTTCGCTTCTTTGTGGTGCAATGTTTGCCTCAGCTACAGTACAGGCTGATGAGATTAAACAAGGCGGTACACTGACTGTTCCTATTATTAACACTGGTTTCGTAGAAAACTTTAACCCATATACAACAGGTGACCTTCTTCACGGGATCATGTTTGAGCCTCTGGTTGTATTCAATAATATGACAGGTGAGACTGATTATCGTCTTGCAGAATCTATTAGTTATTCTGATGATCTGAAAACAATCACACTTAAACTACGTGATGGGCTGAAGTGGTCTGATGGTGAAAAGCTGACCGCTGAAGACGTTGTGTTCAGTTTTATGATCACTAAAGACGCGCCTGCATTTGATTCAAAAGGTATTTGGTCAGGTAAAAATCTAAAAGGTATCAAAGCCGTTGACGAGAAAACCGTTACTTTTGATCTGACATCACCAGACTCAACTTTTGTTTGGAACCTTGCTGCATACCATATCGTTCCTGAGCATATCTGGTCTAAAGCTAAAGACCTGACAACCTTCACCAACCCAAATCCGGTTGGCAGTGGTCCTATGACTACGGTTAAGTACCTTAAGCCTCAGCAGATGCAGCTTTGCCGAAACGAAAACTACTACCTTGAAAACCGTCCTTATCTTGATTGCGTGACTTACCGTTCATACAACGATAACTCTCAGATTCAGCCTGCATTAATTAAGGGTGAAATCGATTGGGGTTCAAACTTTATTGCGGATATTGATTCTACTTTTGTTGCTGCCGATCCTGAGCACAACCATTACTGGTACCCGGCAAATGATGCAATCCATCTGTATGTAAATACCAAAGAAGCACCATTTAGTGACCTTCGTGTCCGACAAGCACTCTCTATGGCTTTGGATCGTGAAGCTATTGTTGATATCGCAGCTTATGGCTATCCGACAGCTAACTTCAATGCCGGCGGTATTGGTGAGCTGTACAAACCATTTATCAACAAAGGTATCTCTGCGAAATACAGTGGCCTTACAGAATACAACCCTGAAAAAGCTAAAGCGCTTTTGGATGAAGCTGGTCTGAAAGATAAAAATGGTGACGGATTCCGTGATGATGCTAACGGCAAGACAGTTGAGTTCGATATTGAAGTTGTAAACGGCTGGACTGACTGGATTCAGGTTGTTCAGATGGCAACTGAGTTCTTTGAAGAGGTAGGCATCAAGGCCAACGTTAAGACAGTTGACTGGGCGGTTTATGATAAGAACCTGAAGGACAGCAAATATAAAATGTCTATTAACTGGTCTCTGGTTGCAACAAACCCGATCCTTGCTTATCAGGAGTATTTCTCTACTTCCCGCATAGGTAAAACATGGCATGCCGGTCACGGTGTGAATTCAGCTGAAATTGATGCTCTTATCGACAGCTTTGGTAAGACTGGCGATAAAGCTGAACAGCAAAAGATTCTTGACCAGCTTCAGCAGTTCACAGCTGAACAACTGCCATTTATTCCACTGTTCTCCAATGCAACCTGGTATCAGTACCGCACTGAAAAGATCGCTGGCTGGCCAAGTGCAGAGAATCCTTATGTTCAGCCTGTATGGTACGTTGGCGGTAAGCGCGTAATCATCCTGAACAATCTACACCTTAAGTAAATAAGGTAATTAAGGGGACAGATTTCTGTTCCCCTGAAAAATATTAAGGGGACAGGCACCTGATCCCCTTGGGTAAAAAACAAATAAGGGGACAGGCACCTGATCCCCTTGGTTAAAAGATGCGTTATGTCCTTTTTACTTCGTCGTTTTAGTTTTTATTTCACTGCTTTTATCATTGCGATTTCATTTAACTTTATGCTGCCTCGCCTGATGCCTGGCGATCCGGTTGAGGCTCTGTTTGCAGCAGCACAAGGCCGGATGGACCCTGCTCAGATGGATGCAGTACGAGAAATGTATGGTTTCCTTGATGGAAACATCTTTGAGCAGTATCTGTCCTATCTGAAAAGTGTGTTCACTTTAGATCTTGGTCCATCTGTACTTATGTTCCCGGTTGGTGTTTCAGATGTTATCGCTATGGCTCTGCCATGGACAATGTTCCTTGCGCTCGGGTCTCTGATTGTTGCTCTGATTATTGGTGTAAGTATCGGTACTTACGCTTCATATCACCGCGCAGGATTTTTTGGTCAGGTTGTTCCACCAGTGTTGGCGTTTATCAGCAACTTCCCATACATAGTAACGGCGCTGCTTCTTTTTTACATCTTTGGTCTAAAACTGGACATGTTGCCGCTGGCTTACACCTACAATCCTGAACTGGAACCGGCTTTCACCCTTGAGTTTATTGGCAGTGTCGCTAAGCACGCAATCTTACCAGTAGGTTCAATGGTAGTAGTTGGTATCTCTACCTGGGTATTCAACATGCGTAACGCAATGATCAACGTCCTTGGCGAAGATTATGTCACCATGGCTGAGGCAAAAGGTCTTAGCAGCTTCCGCGTGATGTACCGCTACGCGGGCCGTAACGCCATTCTTCCTGTTGCAACCGCGATTGCGATGGCTATCGGCTTCTCCTTTGCCGGTTCGATTATGACCGAGGTGGTATTTAACTATCAGGGTCTGGGTAACATTCTGCTGAAAGGCATTATCGCCCGTGATTACCCGCTGATTCAGGCCATCCTGCTGATTCTTGTTACAGCGGTACTGACAGCAAACTTTATTGCCGACCTGTTGTATGTCTGGCTGGATCCACGAATTTCTCACTAGGTTTCATTATGGATAACACTATGCAAACTAACCAATCTTCAGGTGAAACTTCAATGCAAGTACAAGAGCCTTCGGGCGGAATGAAAAAGTTTAAAGAAGTGATGGGTAAGCTGTACGCATTCTTCTACGGTAACCCACCTGCGATTATCGGTGGCTTCCTTATGGCAGTCATTTTATGTGGTGCCTTGATGGCTCCTGTTCTGGCTACGCATAACCCGGAAAAGCGTGTTGCCCGTCCGCACCAGCCGCCAAGTGCTAAACACATTATGGGTACAACCCGTAGCGGCCGTGACGTATACAGTCAGGTGCTTTACGGAGCAAGAAAGTCTCTGACAGTTGCCATCTGTGCTGGTGCAATTGCAATGTCTCTGGCAGTTATCGTGGGTGTTTCTTCAGGTTACTTTGGTGGAAAGATTGACGAACGTCTGAACTTTCTGACGAACGTATTTCTGGTATTTCCGCAGCTCCCCTTATTGATTGTGCTGGCGGCCTTTCTGGGGCAAGTGGGGTCGCTGGTCATAACCGTCTTGCTCGGGATAACCTCCTGGCCCTGGGGGGCGAGGGTAATACGAGCTCAGACGCTGGCGATTCGTAACAAAGAGTTCATTATCTCTGCTGAAGTAATGGGTGAGTCTAAAATCCGCATTATTCTGGTAGAAATTCTGCCAAACCTTATCTCAATTGTGTTTGGTGGCTTCCTTGGTGCGGTTATCTATGCAATGGGCGCGGAAGCCGGTCTGGGCATCCTGGGTCTGGGTGATGCGACCGAAGTAAGTTGGGGCTCAATGCTTTACTGGGCACAGACTTCATCAGCACTGTATACAGGCGCATGGTGGGAGATGATGGTGCCTGCAATTGCACTGGCAATCACTGGTGGTGGTCTAGCACTGATTAACATGGCTATTGACCAGGTGAGTAACCCTAAACTGAAAACCGGCCCGCACATCAAACTGTGGCACAAACTGAAGAAAGAAGCTGATATTCGCAGAGGTCTAAGATGAGCAACTTACTTGAAATTAAAAATCTCTGTGTAGATTACGTATCCCCAAACGGTGTGGCGCGTGCAGTAAACAACGTAAGCGTGAACATTGCTCCGGGTGAAACCCTTGGTATTGCCGGTGAGTCTGGCTGTGGTAAGAGTACGCTTGCCTTTGCTATCTCTCGTTTGCATAAAGCTCCGGCTCTTATCTCTGAAGGTGAGATTCTGTACAAGGGACAGGACGTTCTGAAAATGAACGACAAGCAGCTGAGAGATTTCCGCTGGAACGACGTATCGGTTGTATTCCAGAGTGCGATGAACTCACTAAACCCGGTAATCACTATCGGCGAACAGCTGACGGACGTAATCCTTGCTCACAAGCCTGTGACTAAGCAGCAGGCTTATGAAAAAGCGGCTGAGCTTCTTGAAGTGGTCGGCATCCACGCAGACCGTCTGGCTGCCTTCCCGCACCAGTTAAGTGGTGGTATGCGTCAGCGTGTGGTTATTGCGGTAGCGCTGGCTCTTGAGCCTAAGCTGATCATTATGGATGAACCGACAACAGCGCTGGATGTCGTGGTTGAGCGTGAAATCCTGAATGAGCTTTACGATCTGAAAACAAAATTTGGTTTCTCTATCCTGTTTATCAGTCATGACCTTAGCCTGATGGGCGAAATTGCAGACCGTATCGGTGTGATGTATGCCGGTAACCTGATTGAGCTGGGTGATGCGAAAACCGTATTTGGCGAGCCTCAGCACCCGTATACCAAGGGTCTTATTGCGTCGTTCCCGACCATTCACGGTCCGAAAGAGCGTTTGTACGGTATTCCTGGTAACCCGGTTAACCTGCTGAAAATTCCTCAGGGCTGTAACTTCCAGGATCGTTGCACCGAGTGTTTCGCTCAGTGTAAGCAGGCGGATCCGACACTGAAAATGATTGAGCCGGGACACCAGGTGTCTTGTCATCTTGTATAAGGGGAATTCAGATGGAAAATTTACAAAATAACGATGTGATCCTGTCGGTAAATAATCTGGTAAAAGATTTCCCTATCGGTCAGTCAGCAAAGAACAACTACATGCGTGCGATGAATGATGTGTCATTCGAGCTGAAAAAGGGTGAAGCACTGGCAATCGTAGGTGAGTCCGGCTCAGGTAAAAGTACCGGTGCCCGTATTCTGACTCGTATCTACGAGAAAACAGCCGGTGAGGTGCTGTTCAAAGGTGAGCCGATTGCAGACTACATCAAAAAGAACGGTGAGCTGGAATATGCGCGCCAGGTGCAGATGATTTTCCAGGACCCGTTTGGTTCTCTGAACCCGGTTCACAGCATTTACCACCACATTGCCCGTCCTCTGCTTATCCATAAGCGTGCGGATAAGAAGAACGTTCGTAAGCTTGTTTATGATTTGCTTGAGCTGGTTGGTCTTTCTCCTGTTAAAGAAACAGCAGAAAAATACCCGCATGAGCTAAGTGGTGGTCAGCGTCAGCGTGTAGCTATTGCCCGTGCAATTGCCGTTGACCCGGAAGTGATTCTGGCTGACGAACCTATCTCAATGCTGGATGTGTCAGTTCGCCTGGGTATTTTGAACCTGATGTCCGACCTGAAAGATAAGCATGGCATTTCTTTTATGTACATCACACACGATATCGCAACCGCGCGCTATTTTGCTGAGAAGACCGCAGTTATGTACGTGGGCCACATGGTAGAGTGGGGTGAAAGTGACAGTGTGACTCAAAATCCCAAACATCCATACTCTCAGCTGCTGCTTTCCGCTGTACCTGAAGTTGGCAATGCAGGCCGCCGTGATCTTGCGGCTAAGAAGGGTGAGATCCCTCAGTGGAAGCCAAGCAGTGTGGGTTGTCCTTTTGCGTCACGTTGTCTGAAGGCAACCGATGAGTGTACTAAGAGCATGCCAGAAGCAACTAAGGTTGCTGACAATCATTACGCGCGTTGTCACCATTTATAAGTTTTAATTTTTTACTCGTTCCCATGCTCCGGCGTGGGAATGTATATGGGACTTAAAGGCAAAGATAAAACGGTTATCGATATGCTTTTTGCCCGATATGCACCACTACGCACAAGCGTAGGAACGAGGTAACGGGAAAGAATTAGTTTTAAAAATTGCGCATAAGAAAGCGCTTTTATAACCATTTGGAAATAACGATGGAACATAAGTCTTATTCAGAATCAGAAGCGGTGACCGGTCAGTTTGTTGACCTGGACGGCGAACGTTTCTACAAAATCGAGAACGTTGATCAGATGCCTCCGTTCTTTATCAGCGTTGTATCTGCCAGCAACCACTGGTTGTTTATCTCATCCACCGGTAGCCTTTCAGCAGGCCGCATACGCCCTGAGAATGCGCTGTTCCCTTATAAGTCTGTTGACCATATTCATGAGAACTCAGAAAACACGGGTTCAAAGACCATTGTCCGGATCAAAGGTGAAAACGGAACCGCTAAGTGGGAACCGTTTAACGAACACCACAACGGCCTGTATGAAGTAGAAAGAAATCTGTACAAGAATGCGGTTGGTGACAAGATCACATTTGAAGAAATTAACCGCACGCTGGGTATCAAATTTCAGTACAGCTGGAACACTTCAGAGCAGTTCGGTTTTATCCGTAAGTCTGCTCTTGAAGACCTTTCCGGTGCAGACCGTGAAATCGAGCTATTAGACGGTATCCAGAACCTTCTTCCTTCTGGTGCGCCACTCGGAGCACTGCAGACAAGAAGCGCACTGGTTGATGCATACAAGTGGAACGAACAGGTAGAAGAGAGCCCGCTGGCACTGTTTACCATGTACGCCACCCTGAGTGATAAAGCGGAACCGGCGGAATCTCTGCGTGCAACAACGGTATTTAATGTCGGTGATAAGGATTCACAGATCCTGCTTTCAAGCAGGCAGGTAAATGCGTTCCGTAAAGGCGCAGAGATCAGTAACGAATCGCTGACAAAAGGTCTGCGCGGTGCCTACTTTGTGCATAAAACAGTGGCGTTGAAAGCAAACAGCCAGAGCAGTTGGATGATCGTAGCGGATATCGATAAAACACACGCTGACATCGCTAAGCTAAAGCAAACCATCAAAGATGCGGATCTGGAGAAAGCGGTAGAAGCAAGTGTTGCAGAAAACCACAACGAGCTGGTTAGCCTGATGTCCGGCGCGGATGCATGGCAGCTGACCTCTGAAGAGAACACCAGTGTTCACCACTATGCCAACGTACTGTTTAACAATATGCGTGGCGGTGTATTTGAAAATAACTACGATCTGGACAAAGCAGACGTTTACAAAACCATGCTGAATGCCAACAAGCGTGTTGTTGAGCGCAATCAGGCTTTCTTTGACGCACTGCCTGAACGGTTTACCAACAATGAGCTGGTGGCTAAGTCGCTTGAGACTGGC
Source organism: Vibrio sp. JC009 (assembly GCF_029016485.1). NCBI lineage: Bacteria > Pseudomonadati > Pseudomonadota > Gammaproteobacteria > Vibrionales > Vibrionaceae > Vibrio > Vibrio sp. JC009. The sequence goes on from NZ_CP092107.1 coordinate 1,546,545, forward strand.
GATGCTCAGCTGACCCGTCTGTGCTACGAGTACCTTCCTCTGACATTTGGCCGCCGTCACGGTGACCCGAGCCGTCCGTGGAACCACTATGAAATTAAAGTACGTGATGAGAACGGTGACCGCCTGCTTTCTTACCAGGGTAACTGGCGTGATATCTTCCAGAACTGGGAAGCGTCTGCACTGAGCTATCCTGAGTTTGTGAAGTCGTTTATTGCTAAGTTTGTAAACGCTTCAACTGCTGATGGCTACAACCCTTACCGTATTACCAAAGATGGTATCGACTGGGAAGTGATTGAGCCGGATGACCCGTGGAGCAACATTGGTTACTGGGGTGATCATCAGATCATCTACCTGCTTAAGTTCCTTGAACTTGCTGATAAGTACCAGCAGGACGATCTGATCGCACTGCTTTCGGATGAAGTATTCAGCTACGCAAATGTACCATACGAACTGTGTGGTGTAGATGCGCTGTTCAATAATCCGAAGGACACAGTGAATTTTAATGATGACACTCAGGCTGAAATTCTGCGTAAAGTGGCTGAACTTGGCAGCGATGGCCGCCTGATCCTTGATTCAGATAACGAAGTCTATCAGGTGAACCTGCTGGAGAAGGTATTGGTTCCTCTGCTGGCTAAGCTGAGCAATCTGGTGCTTGACGGCGGTATCTGGCTGAATACTCAGCGTCCGGAATGGAATGATGCAAACAACGCAATCGTAGGTAACGGCCTGTCTATGGTGACTCTGTACTACATGCGTCGTTATGTGGCATTTATGCAGAAGCTGATGGCAAAAGCGCCGTCTACGGTGTCACTTTCGAATGAAGTGGCGGACTGGATGATTGCGACCACCGCCATTCTGGATAAAACTGCTCAGGAAATCCGCCGTAAGACAGTAACCCGTCAGACAAGCCGCGCAATCCTGACTCAGCTTGAGAAAGCGGCTGATGACTACCGTCAGAAGATTTACCGTAAGGGCTTCTCCGGTAAGACAGGCATCGAGCTGGCTGAAGTGATTAAGCTTATGGATGTGAGCCTGGAAGTGCTTGATAGCAGCATCGCAAACAACAAGCGTGAAGACGGCCTGTACAACGCATATAACATCATTAACTACAGCGCTGATCAGCTGTCAGTTGAAGAGCTGTACCCAATGCTTGAAGGCCAGGTTTCCATCCTGAGTGCAGGCTCTCTGTCTCCTAAAGAGACGGTGGCGCTGCTGGACAGCCTGTTTGCCAGCGATATGTACCGTGAAGATCAGAAGAGCTTTATGCTTTACCCTGACCGTGACCTGACGGCCTTTGTGGGCAAGAATGCAATTCCTGCGGCTATGGTGAAAGCAAACGCACTGCTTGCAGCAATGGCAGAGCGAGGCGATACGCGTATCCTGAACTCAGATATTGAAGGTGGCTATCACTTCAATGCTGACTTTGAAAATGCCGGTTTCCTTGAAGCTGAAATCACAGCACTTCGCGCAGAATATGCAGAAGTTTCTGAAGACGCTGTGCAGGGTGTTTACGATATCTACGAAGAAGTATTCAATCACAGAGCGTTTACCGGCCGTTCAGGAACCATGTTTGGTTATGAAGGCTTAGGCTGTATCTATTGGCACATGGTTTCCAAACTGCTTCTGGCGGTTCAGGAAAACTATCAGGCAGCACTGGAGCAGGATCCTGCAAGTGAAGAGACTGCAAAACTGGCTGAATACTACTACCGTGTTCGTGAAGGTATCGGCTTTAACAAGACACCGGAAAACTACGGCGCTTTCCCGACGGACCCGTACTCCCACACGCCTAAGCACGCAGGTGCTCAGCAACCGGGTATGACAGGTCAGGTGAAGGAAGAGATCATCACCCGTTTCGGTGAGCTGGGTCTGATTGTGAAAGATGCGGCTATTGAGATCAATCCTACGCTGCTTAACCGCAATGAGTTTATCTCTCAGTCTCTGCCGTTCCGTTTTGAGAACGTGAAGGGCGACAAGATGACCAAAGTGATCCCGGAAGACGGTCTTGCATTCACTTACTGCCAGGTACCATTCGTTTATCAGCAGCTTGATGCTGAAGAGATGAAGATCGAAGTAACCTCTAACGAAGGTGAAACGCTTGAAATTGCAGGCAGCGTTATTCCTGCGAATGTGAGTAAGAGTATCTTTATGCGTGACGGGAAGGTTGAGAGCGTTAAGGTTTATTTACCAAAAGCGTAGTGGGGTGAAAGGTAACAGGTGACAGGTATAAGGTTTCTGTCACCTGGAACCTGCCGCCTTAACCTTCCGTCAAATCCCGAACCGACCCCCGTTCAACCAACCCCGGCAACAACTTAGTATCAATATTCTCAATCCCCTTACCCGCAAGAAGACTCAACACTCCCGCAGCTCCCTGAACTGCCATTTCCTGAATCGGGAAGTCAATGGTTGTCAGGCCCGGATTCATATGCTGACTGAAAGTACTGTTATCGTAGCCCACAATGGAAATGTCTTTACCTATTTTCATGCCTCTTTCCAGGCAGGTACTGTAGGCAGTCACTGCGATATTGTCGTTCATACAGAAGATGGCGGTCATCTCTTCATCACGGCCAAGCAGTCTGCTTACCGCGTCGTTATTGCCCTGATAATCGAAACGTCCTTCTACAACCAGATTCTGGTCATATTCAATACCGTATTTTGCCAGTGCATTTCGGTAGCCCTGCAGGCGGTCCCGGCTATCGACTTTACTCATCTGCCCTGTAATACAGCCAATTTTTTTGTGACCTTTCTGAATCAGATGTTCCACAGCAAGGAAACCACCCAACTCATTATCAATCAGAATGCATTTGTCTTTGATTTCAGGGATATAACGATCCAGGACCATAGTGGCCGGAATATCTTCACAGATTTTCAGGATATCGCTGTCTGTCAGCATATCGGAAACCAGGATCAGACCGTCCACTTTTTTAGAACGCAGAAAACGGATGGACTCCTGCTCCTGCTCGTACAGTTCGTTACCGCTGGTAATAATCAGGTGGTAGTTCTCTTTTCTTACCGCCAGTTCAGCGTTATGCATCATAGGTCCGAAGAAGGGACCGTCCAAACTACCGACCAGCATACCAATACTGTGTGAACGGTTTGAGGCAAGCGCTTGCGCAAATGCGTTAGGCTGATAGCCCAGTTTTTCAATAGCTTCGAATACTTTTATCCGGTTCGCTTCTTTTACTGACTTGTGTCCGTTAAGAGCACGGGACACAGTAGACTGGGAAACTTTCGCAAATTCAGCGACTTCTTTTATGGTGATCAATTTGCCTTCCTCTGCAAATAGAAGTTTATCTGTTTTATTTACCACTATGTTACCTGTATCTGAAGCCGGATAGAAACCCTGAGCTTAATATGAGCCTGATTTGTAGATGTCTGTCATGAATTGGGCTAAGTACTGCATTATCCATGAAAGCGCTTTCATTAGTGATTAAGGTCACTGAAGACAAACAGAACTTATATTATACTCTGTGGAAAAGGTTAATGGTATGACATATATGGATTTTTTATTAAACCCCATGTGTCTTACATTATATTTATTAGGAATGTTTCTGTTTACATTGTGAAATCGCTTCCTTTAGTGGTCGCGGTAAAGAAGTATTAAGGGCTGGCAGCAGTTCCGGCTGTTTTTCAGTGAATTAGGTCTGATATGAGATACACAAAAATTGCGTTAATCGTAGGGATAGCACTGTCAGTTAGTGCATGCTCGAACAACAAAAGCATGGTCGTAGACTATGGTAGCTCTGAGATAAACAAGGTTCAGAGCGTTAATCCTGAAGTAGGCTACAAGGCGCTCGCGAGTGCATCTGAGTGCTGTAGTTCATTGTCGGAGCTCGATTTTCAGCAGATAGAAGGTCCGGGTAAATATGACTTCTTTATTACACCGGAAAGTGAAGCATTCCGTTTTGCTACAGGTAAGTCCTTTGTGAAGGGGGTTGAATTACCCGAGGCTACGGGGACCATTAAGGTTGCAGTATCTTCTTCTATAGCTAAGAACGTATTTGTTCCTTCCATCGTGCTTTTAGATAAACAGTTTAAGCCGGTTAAGTTACTGAGTGAAGAGTCCATCCGGTATCAGGATGCGTCATTGATGCATGGCGAGCGCTACTTTGGTGAAGTGGAAGTGAAAGCGGTAGCCAATGCTCCTAAGTATCTTCTTGTGTTCACGACTGAAAAAGCGATGAATCAAACCACTGAGTTGCCCCCTTTGTCTGATGATGCAGTTGGATTGGGGCGTGCAGATGATGTTGACAGAATTTACCGCAACAAACCGGTTCCGCATACAGCAACAGGAACCTTCCGGCTGGCATTTGACTATGACCCAGACTCTTCCTCAGAAGCGCAGGCAGTGCTGGGCAACGATGTAAATGAAGATGTTAAAAAGGCGAAAACCGTATTGCCAGCAGCTGCTGTTCCGGCAGTTGAAGCTAAAGATGAAATGGCAGGGGTTCAGCCTGAGACAGAAATCATGTTCATTGAGCTTATTGAGCGCGCAGTAAGCCAGGGGAAACTGGATAAAGCAATGAAACTGGTTGAAGATGCGGAGAGAGCAGGCTCACTTAAGGCGAGAGATGCGCTGATAGAAGCACTGAAAAAATAAACGTTTACGGTTTTTATTTGGGTGAGCATTCTCCCCGCAGTATGGGGAGAATACGATGACTTACTTGTTAAAACGGATGTTTTTTACTTTGAAGTGGAGCTTTTTGCCATTGACAGGCTCAAATACAACCGGGTTGACCACGGAAGTGATATCAAATGCAGAAGAGGCAGCAACAAAATCTTTTACCTTCATACGGTAGCTTTTCCAGTTACCCTGCTGTGGAAGATCTTTGATATTGATTGGCGCGACATTTGGCCAGCCACTGTCCATTTTTACTGTTAGTGCATCTGCATTGCCGTCGATGACCTGAAGATCGAACATAAGTTCGCCATCTTCAAAGTTGCTCATATCCAGTGTACCGCCCGGGGCTTCAATGTACGCATTGCCTGCACCAACGATTCTGATTTCAAGGCCGTCTTCCGTTACAGAGCGGGAATCATTGCTGGAATCATCCCAGCCATTAAGCAGAAAGCTTTCTTCCAGCTTAGGGCCTTTCATAACGCTTAACGTAGCTGCGTTTACATCTGCTTTTTTGACTATAAGAGGCGGCTCTTCAACGCCTTTGTTCTGAACAGCGGAGTCACTCAGGTTACTCGCACACCCTTTGCCTGTTTCAGGGGCGTTTTCACACTGGTAAACGCGAACAAAATCGACCAGCATATCCGCTTGCTTCAGCGAAGTATCAATTCCCTTATCGTTAGTGTTTGCAGCCCAGCTTCCGCCGATCGCAAGGTTCAGCAGCATATGGAATTTCTGATTATATGGTGCATCCTCCGGGCCTTGTACCAGGTTGCCTTTCTCATCTTTGTAATGAGTCCACCATCCGTCCATGGTTTGAGTTGCAAAATGAACATCATCTACATACCAGCGCATCTCTCCTTTTTCCCACTCAATCGCGTAGGTGTGGAAGCTGTCCGCAGGGTTGATATTTTCATCGGCAAAGTTGTAGGAAACGCCGGATGAAACGTTGTCTGGCCAGTTTTTACCAAAGTGAAGAGTGCCGTGAATTCGGTTTTCTTTCTTGGTTTCACCGTCGTCATTTTTATATGTGGTATGAAGGTTTACGGCCTCCATAATGTCGATTTCACCGGAAGCAGCCCAGCCACCGTATACATAGTCTGTTGGCAGCATCCAGATTGCTGGCCAGGTACCTTGCCCCTGCGGGAGTTTGGCTCTGATTTCAAAACGACCATATTTCCACTCAGCAAGGTTTTTAGTACGCAGTCTTGCCGAAGAGTAGGGAAGTGATGCTTTTTGAGTATCGTATCCGTCCCGGTCATCCGGTACTGCCGGGCCAGTGGTTTTTCCTTTTAGAGCTCGGATGGTCAGGAATCCGTTTGAGACAAATGAATTCTTTGCTTTTTTCGTATAGCACTGCTGTTCCTGATTACCGCCACCCCAGCAGTTGGTTTCATGCTGCCACTTTGCCGGGTCTATTTCAGTACCGTCGAACTCATCGTTCCAGACCAGTGCCCAGCCATTTTTATTCTCGATGATATTTGTGTCAGGGGTGAACTGAGCGGACTGATCGACAATGACTTGCTCTGGCGTACTACAGCCAGCGAGAACCAGAGAGCTGATCGCGCAGGCCAGGTATTTTGGTTTAATAACAGTTGTTTTCATAATATTCCTTTTCTAACGTCTTACCGGGCTTCCGGAAGCTTAAGAGGTTTATTCGATAATAAGTGTCTGGATAGAACGTGCAGGCATTCGGATATAAGCGCCTCTGTCTGCGTTTTTCTCAGACTTGTTCAGTGCATAAACCACTTCTTTATCTAAGCGGTTCATCAGTACTACAACAGTTTCGCCGTCGGGGTTTACAAATGCGGTCGCTTCAAGGTCATCGCTGGTTGTTGCTATGGCAACTCTGCGGGCTCCGCGTTTGATAAATTTTGAGAAGTGACCGAAGTAGTAGTAAGAAGGGTTAAAAATAATATCGTCATTCGCTGTGTCGCCAATTATTGGTGCGCTACACAGGTTCTGAACGTGATTTGGGCCGCCAGTTTCATCAAGGAACAGGTTCCAGTCGCACCAGGCACTGGAGTTATGGTTCAGGTCGTTGATCATCGAATGGGCGTAGCGCTCCCCGACATTCCAGTCGCCAATATGAGGGCCACATTCCTGACAACCTTCAGTGAACCAGATTTTTTTATCCGGATAGATATCGTTAATCAGTTTGAGGTTGTCGTAGTTATCACCCATATACCAGTGAATCCCGATACCATAAACGTACTGGCTTGCAACTGCATCATCAAACATCTTCTGTGCACGGTCATAAGCCTCGGCGCGGTTGTGATCCCAGCATACGATTTTGATATGCCCTAAGCCTTCCGCTTGCAGAGTCGGGCCAAGATAATCGCGTACAAAATCCCGTTCTTCTTCAGCGGTATAGATGCAAGAATCCCAGACTTGGGTGGCTGCCGGTTCATTTTGAATAGTGATAGCACTAATGGTAATGCCTTCTTCCTGCATCGACTGAATGTACTTACAGTAGTAGAGTGCCCATGCCTGGCGGTATTCCGCTTTCAGTTTGCCGCCATTGTTCATTTCGCCGTTTGTTTTCATCCAGGCTGGTGGACTCCAGGGCGAAGAGAACAGAGTAATTTCATTATCTGATAATGCCTGTGCCTGTTTGATCATAGGAATGATCTGCTGCTTATCACGTTCAAGGTTAAAATCCTTTAACTCGGGATCTTCTGTCTCACAACAGGCCCAGTTTTCGAGTGAAAAATCACAGCTGTTAATATGAGTCCGGCAAAAGTTGTAACCGATCCCTTTTTCCGGGTGGAAGTAGGCTTCCATCATTTTTACCTGATTATCAGGGCCCATCCGGCTCAGCACATCTGCGGCAGACTCAGTGAATGCACCACCAAACCCTTCCCATTCCTGAAATGTTTTTCCGGTATCCAGATAAACGGCAAAGAGTTCGCCGGCATCAGTGTATGTTGTGGTGTCTTCTTCGCGGTATTCGCTTCTTAATTCCCGGGTTTTCACTTCTGAAAGCCTGTCGTCCGAGTCCTTGGCGGTTTGATATAGTTTCATGTATTAAATATCCGTATGTGTTCTTTTTGCGAAAAAAGGAACCGAGAGTAACCGGTTCCTTTTTATATTTAGCTAAACAGGGCTAGCTGATTTTCCTCGTTAGGCTTACCACCAAACGTCTGTCTGAACACCGAATACGACGTCACCGTCACCACCATTGGCTTCAGGCAGGTAGCTTGCAAGGATGCGTACTTCCGGAGCCGGGCCTGTGCCTGTACCCATTACAAAGGTTGGAGCAATTGTTGCTTTCTTTTCAAACCAGGTGCCGCCGTTCCAGTTTTTGTAGGCGTAACCAAATTCTGTCTGAACGTAGAAGTTTTCGCTTACAGGGAATGTCGGGCGAACCATTGCAGAGAACCAGTAATCATAGATACCTTCTTCTTCATGGTGGTTATACTGGCCCTGAATCGACGGGAAGATGTTGATACCGTTGTCCAGGAAGTAGCCACCCCATAGAAGCAATCGTGCAGAAGTGTCATCGTCGTAGTTGTTGGCAATAGTGTCTTCGCCGCTTGCACCGCCTTTGGTTACACTACCAGGGCGGTATGCGTTATAAACGGTTAGTGAGCCGCCAAGTAACTGTTGAGCACCAAGGCCTATACCTGCCTGACCGATGATTTTTGAGAAACCGTTACCTTCCAGACCAAAAAAGCTGTCCATGGAGTAGGTTGCTGAAATATCGAAACCTTCTTCTGCGTAATCATTGGTGTCAGTCGCGTTACCACCCATGTATTTAGCAGCAGCATCAATTTTCACCTTCCCAAAATCAGTGCCGACGTGGACAGTATGCATTAGTCGGTTGTCGCTATCTGAGTCTGTACCCGTTAAATCACTTGCGGTATAAGCAACAGATAACTTGGTGTCTCCGATTTCATAGTCTTTCAGACCAATACCTGTACCTGAGTAGTCAACGTAGAAGAAGTCGGTCATAAAGATGTAGTTTTCACTTTTCAGGTAATCTCTTTTACCGCCCCAAAGTACACCAGTATCTGTGATTCCTTCATACTCTACAAAAGCGCCAGGAAAGTTTGTTGCACTGTAGTCATCTTCTTCTTCAGCGACATCGACCGTTACTTTTACGGATTTGTCATTATCAAGAGTCCATTTTTTGGACAGATTTACACCAAAGTCGTTATCTGCTTCCATACCCAGGCGTCCGACCATTTCTTTGGTAGCACCTGCCCAGCCAGAACGTTGAGAATCATCATCATCTTCTGAGACCAAAACGCCTGCGCGGAATGAACCGTGGAACTCAAAACCTTCTTCAGCCATAGCCAGTTCAGCAACAGATAATCCAGATGTTGCGATAAGGCAGCTAAGTGCTATCTTCGATAACTTCATGTATTAACCCCTAATTATTATCCCGTTATTTAAAAATTAAACTTAAAAGAGAAAGCGCTTTCTTTTTTGAGGCAAAAAATTTTGGATTAGTTTTTAGCAATACAAAGTTTGTTATGCCTTATTACCAAGAAATTTGCGTGGATGGTAAGTAGTCCCTTTCTCTGGTGACTGAGTATATGGGGTAACTTCGCTTAGGAAAGTGATCAATCTCACTCAAGAAAGCGTTTTCTTGGATTTGTGTCACATTTCCGTAATAGAGCACATAAAAAAGTATAATTTGGGGAACTTTATAGCACTTATGTTTAGCAATATTGTGTGATGTATTATTTTTACATCTTTAACTGCTTGAAATATAAGGGTTGTGCTCTGGTATGGATATACAGGGCCGATTTGTAGGGCAAAAAATACTAAGAGTGTGACAATTAGCACGTACTTTTATTTGTGAAAGCGTTTTCTTTTTGTGTCTAATTAGCTAAACTTAACCTGTTCGTTTCGGATAAGCAGAAGCCGAAACGTTTCTATTCTCTGGGGGGAGAATAACAGCAGTACCTGAACTGCATATTTCAGCAATAGAGTCAGTAGTCCTTGGTGTAATGACTGCTTCAAAATTGCGATATTCATCTTAAGATTCGCCACTGTTTTATCAGTGGCTTTTTTTTACCTGAGATTTATGTAGCGGCCATTGTTGACCTCAGTTCCCGAAAGATGATGTACATGCCAAGAGCGATATGTGGTGCCATAAAATGTTCACTTCCTGCACTTATTAACCCATCATCACTGAGTTTAATCAGGCTTCTTAGCTTTCCTAATAAACCTTTTTTCGGTTTACTTTTTCTTGGAAGCAATACCATTTCTGCAACTGGCATGTCCTTTTTTAATACTACCCAGGAGCTGGTATAAGCACTCATAATACGGTCAATAACGCCATCTCTGGGGTCAACCAGACGAGCATGCTCCTGGTCTTCGCTGTCTAAAAAGCTAAGCATTACCTTGTATATTGGGTTTACGAATTTAGCTAATGCCTTTTGATCAAACTGCATTATGGTGTTTTCATTGCTGTCAGTAATAATCCAGCGTGTTGGAAAAATTTTTCTGTTTGGTTTGATCAACCAGGATTGCCCGCTGTTGTCGCTAATAGTGAATGTTGTGGTGAGAGGTTGCCCGATGATATCGCAGTGAGCTAGTTCCTGCTGAGAGTGCTCATCTACAACCCTGTATGAATGCCGGTATTTTTCCGGTACCCCGGTTTTTTCATAGTATTTGCAGAATCTGAGAGTGGCATTATTTTTGTCCATAACCATACCAGTTGTTTTGATGCTAAGTTTTACAGAGAGCTCTGAAATAACTATAGTCCTTATCGTTTAAGTTTTTCCGGGTCTTCTGCGACTTGTGTGCTACAATCGCGCTCCTTTTTCATCCCGAGAGTAACTACCATGAGCATTAAGAAAGAAATTCAGCAGTTAAATAACCGTTTAGATTCCTGTAACCGTAAGCTGGATGCTGCGAAATCTCGTGGTGATCATGCGATGGTTAGCAAGTTTACTGACGAAGTAGAAAAGCTGACTAAGAAAGTCTCTCAGCTAAAGCACAAGCAGCAGTACGATATGAACAAGGAGCGTAAGAAGCTTCTGGATATGCCGTTCTCTCGTGAAATCACCAAAGAAGAGCAGGCTGATATGGGCAAACTGAAGAAGTCTGTTAAAGGTCTGGTTGTGGTTCACCCTATGACAAAACTGGGTAAAGAGCTTCGCCTGGAAACGATGACGGGTTTTGCTCCTAAGAAATTTTAATCCGTTCTGAAATTCAGTGTCCGGCCTGCCTGATAAGGTGAATACCACAGCCATTATCAGTCAGGCTCCGGGTCATATAAATGTCGGCATTTTCGAAATAATGCTGCCTCCCTCATTATTGATTTTCTGCCTTTTTCCTTTCGATCGAACACCTGACTTTTTTGCGCCTGCCGTTTTATGTTTAAGACCGCAGCGGTTTTGTTTTTAGAACTGGAATGCTAACTGATAAATGCATCTATAATTACGGTGCAAGATAAATTTAAGTCAAAGTGAATAGTGAGGATTACTGCATGAACTATAACCGAATTGCACTTGGGCTTCTGGCTTTATCTCTATTGATAACTCTGATTGTTGCATTTCAGGAGCCTCTGTTTTTTATTGTTTTCGCACTTCTTTCCGGGGCGGCGTTCTGCTTTTATAAACTGGATTCTGAAACCAGAGAGCGTTTCAATTTCTATGAGCAGATTATTGATGCTATCCCAAATCCCCTGTCCGTTACCGATATGGATATGAAATGGACTTTTCTGAATAAGGCTGCGACTGATCCGCTTGGCATTACCCGGCATGATGTGATGGGGCAGCACTGCTCAAACTGGGGGGCTAATATCTGTAATACGGAAGATTGCGGTGTGAATTGCCTGAGAAAGGGCAAGCCGGTCACCTTCTTTCATCAGTGGGATAAAGATTTCAGGGTTGATAGCGCATACCTTACCGGCCTTAAGGGAGAAAAGATCGGTCATATAGAGATAGTCCAGGAGATTTCCGAAAAAGTAGCTCTGCAGGGTGTGTATCACGATGTAGAAGCAATCAGTGAAAACCTGACATCCGGAGCGAATAATCTTAATGATGCCAGCCATGCGCTTACCGTAGGTTCGACTCAGCAGGCGGCTTCGATTACTCAAATTGGTAGCTCAGTAAATGAAGTGCTGGCTCAGGCCAGTGATAATGCGCAGCGGGCTGCCCGGGCCAGCAAGGTTTCCACACAGACTCAAAATGCGGCCAATCATGCTGTTTCAGAGATGCAGGAGCTGGAAATTGCTATGGCAGCCATTAATCAGTCCAGTGATGCAATCAGTGAGATAATTAACGTTATTGATGATATTGCATCACAAACTAACCTGCTTGCGCTGAATGCTTCCATAGAAGCAGCACGTGCCGGTGAAATGGGGCGGGGTTTTGCAGTGGTTGCCGATGAAGTGAGAAAGCTTGCCGAGCGTAGTACCGAGGCGGCCAGCGAATCTGCCCAGTATATTCAGACCTCTGTTGAGAATGTGAAAAAAGGCAATGATATTTCACAACAGTGCGTAACGGCATTAAATCAGATTGTGGATCAGGTCGGGGAGATATCCCACACTGTGGGTGAGATAGATAGCGCTTCTCAAAGCCAGGCTGATGGCTTAACTCAGATTAATCAGGGCATGTCCGAGATCGACGAAGTGGTCCACTCTACGGCGACTTCAGCAGAAGAGACGTCTCATTCTGCCAGAGAGCTGTCTGATTTAGCGGTCAGGCTTAACGGTCAGCTAGAGTCTATCAGGAACATCGAAGGCCTGTTTGACAGCAAGGATCGGATCCCGGTGAAAAATGTGGGTTGATATCCGGTTTACGAAGCCTTAGCTCTGTAATCGCGAGGGCTACAGCCAAACTCTTGCCGGAAGCATTTGGCAAAATAGTTACTGTCGGAAAAACCAGCATGGTCAGAAATGGCCTGTATGGTTTTTCCTTTGTCCTGAATTAGTATTTTTTCTGCAAACCTCAGGCGGACCTGTTTCAGGTATTGGCTGGGGGAGGTCTGAAGGTAGTTTTTAAATAACCGTTCCAGTTGTCTGGAGCCAATATAAGCCGAAGATGCAATATCTTCGGTTTTTATGTTGCTCTCTGTAAAGTGTTGCTCAATAAAAACCAGTGCGCGACTGAGAACCAGCGTCGAGTTATTGGTCTCCACCTTTTCCCCCTGATAGTAACGTGAGAGAGTGACAACAAACTGACCGAGAAGGGATTTAAGCATGGTTTCAAATCCCGCTGGTGCATTGTGATATTCCTCTTCTAAACTTCTTATCAGAGATACCGTGTGTTTAGTCTGCTCTTTGTTCAGGTTTAACTTTGCTGAATATTCCGATTTTTGCCTTGCTATCGGGTCGATATGAAAGAGTGCCTGATAGCCGGGAATCAGCCTCAGTTCTGGTGAGTCAAAAATAGGTGATTGCTGGTCGAACATCAGATTAACCAGTTCCAGATTATTCACATCGGTGAAACTGTGCTCTGTATCGCCGTGAATAACAAATACATCGCCTTCCACAAGGGGATAGTTGAACCCGCCAATGGAGTGGTTTCCGGTACCGCTGATGACCAGAAACAGTTCTGAAAACTCATGTTTATGAGGCGGGAAATCCTCGGTGTGTATCCCGGATTGCAGAGCAAACCGGATATGTGGGTGCTTCAGATGCGGTTCAAATGGAAACTTAGTGGTCGTCATGTCGTAATTTTCCCTGTTTATGTCGGAATGATAGCAGAAATTAGCCATGTTTGACCGTAAGATATTTGTTAACTGAGATATTGCCTGATGATGGAAAGAATAATGACTACGAATTTCAATACTCCCTACTTTGCCGACTGGCCACAGATTGATTCGGCAATCAAAAAAGATCCGGTAATAGAGAAAAAGGTTGCCGGTATCGTCAGCATGATGACGGTTGAAGAGAAGGTTGGTCAGATGATTCAGCCTGATCTGCGCGGCATTTCCGTACAGGAGATGATGGACTGCAAAGTTGGCTCCATCTTAAACGGCGGCGGAGCCTGGCCCAATGAGAACAAGCGCGCCGGTGCGAAGGACTGGGTTGAGAAGGCTGATGAGTTCTGGCTGGCAACCGAAGAGATGTTTAAAGACAGACCGTTTCGTATTCCTTTTATGTGGGCAACCGATGCGGTTCATGGCCACAATAACGTATTTAGCGCCACAGTCTTTCCTCACAATATTGGTCTGGGTTGCGCACGGGATCCTGAGCTTATCCGCAATATCGGCCGTATTACTGCGATTGAGATTGCAGCCACCGGCCTGGACTGGACTTTTGCGCCAACGGTGGCAACGCCACGAGATCTGCGTTGGGGCCGTGTTTATGAGGGGTACTCAGAAGATCCAGAGATTGTATATACCTATGCCCGTGAGATGGTGAAGGGGCTTCAGGGAACACAGGAAGAGCTTAAAGGTGAACACCATGTGATTTCCAATGTTAAGCACTGGGTTGGTGATGGTGGCACTCATGCCGGTGTCGACCGTGGTGTTAACGGCTATAGCGAAGAGCTGCTGCGTAATATCCATGCGATGGGTTATTTCAGCGGACTTGAAGCTGGTGCTCAGGTGGTGATGTCTTCATTTAACAGCTGGGACGATACTGCTAACTATGATCACAGTCCGGAAACAGAAGGTACTTATAACTGCAAGATTCACGGTAGTAAGTACCTGCTAACTAATGTGCTTAAAGAAAAGATGCAATTTGATGGTCTGATAGTGACTGACTGGCACGGCCACTCTGAAGTGAGCAAGTGTAGTGACGGTGATGCAAGTTATGCCATTAATGCAGGTAACGATGTGCTTATGGTTCCGGTAAATAAACACTGGACAGCGGTTTATAAGAAAACGCTGGAAGATATCCAGGCCGGAATTATTCCGATGGAACGTATTGATGATGCGGTAACGCGAATACTGCGGGTGAAAATGCGTGCAGGTCTGTGGGAAAAGCCGCGTCCATCGGAACGTGCACTGGCAGGGAATCAGTCTCTTGTGGGTAAAGCAGAGCACAGGGAAATCGCCCGTGAAGCGGTACGTAAATCTTTGGTGCTGCTTAAAAACAAACAAGGGATTTTGCCATTAAAGGCTGACCAGAAAGTGATTCTGACCGGCAGTGCAGCGGATGATTTAACCAAGCAGGCTGGTGGCTGGAACCTGACCTGGCAGGGAGATGAAAACTGCCTTGAGGACTTCCCTGGTGCAACCACAGTTAAGATGGCGCTGGAATCTGAATTAGGCAAAGAGAATGTACGTTTTGACCCTAAGCTGGAAGGTGAGTTTTCACAAGGCGATATCGCGGTTGTAGTGTTTGGTGAAGATCCATACGCTGAAATGATGGGCGATATTAAAGCCTGGCAGACGCTGGAATTTGCTTCACTAAAACGTAGTTATAAGGCTGACGTAGAGAAAATCCGTACTCTGCATAAAGCGGGAGTGAAGGTAGTTTCGGTATTCTTCAGTGGCCGTCCGCTTTATCTGAATGAAGAGATTGCTAAATCCGATGCCTTTGTGGCAGCTTTCCTGCCGGGCAGTGAAGGTGAGGGGATTACTGATGTGCTGATTGGTGATAAGCAGGGTAAGCCAAGGTTTGATTTTACAGGCGTGCTTTCCTATAGCTGGCCGAACAAAAAACGCAGCGCTACGGTTAACCGGACTCCGGCTCATATTCCGGAATACGTTCTGCCTGAGCATGAGTTGGATCCAACCGGTGAGCATAAACCGCTGTTCGCTTACGGCTATGGTCTGAACTATAGCGACAAGGTTCAGCAGGAGGATCTGGATAATCTGCCACTGGACATCGATGATATGCAAGGTAAAGACGCTGCAACACATGCGACACATATGTACGGAATTAATGCGACAGTTGGTGACTACCAGCTTAAAGTGGCGGATATTGAGCACTGGATGGGGGTAGATGTATCCCGTAACAACGCGATGATCCTGGATTCACTGGAAACCAAGCCGTACAACTACCAGCAGCAGCAGGATGCTGTTGAACTGATTATCAAAGAAACGGCATGTGTCTATGTTCAGCCAAGTGACGGTACGCTGGATGATCTTAGCCACTATGGTAATGAAAATGGCTTTATTGCTTTTGATATGAAGGTGATAAAGGCGCCGACTGAAGCTGTGTATGTCTCTTTGCAGAAAATCACTGAATACGACTCAGTGGCGGATATGCCAAAGGTTGATATCAGCGGACAGTTAAATAGTGCCGGAGATGAGTTTGTTACCGTTACGGTTCCATGCTCCGAATTTACTGCGAAGGCAGTGGACCTGCGCTATCTGGATACGCCATTTATGCTGTTTACCGGAGGTGGGTTGCAGGCGGTTATTGCTAATATCCGATGGGATACCAAGTAGTTGGTGCATTAGCATAAAACGGACAAAAGAAAAGCCCCGTTACATCCGTAACGGGGCTATAGTCTTACTCGCAGCAATCCGGCTACTAAGTGTGCTCCATGCATCTAATCCATGATAGTGTGCTGTATCCTGCAGCTTAATCCTTTCTTCGCCTTCCTAGCGGTGTCCTTGATCTTATCCTGATCGGCTAACAATCCTCGTTAGCGCACTTCACTTGTTCCTTGAGCGGTGTCCCTTACATCATCCTGATGTTCAGTCCCTGCCTCTTCCTGAGGTGTCCCAGTTCGCTTTCCTTGCCGATTACTCATCCTGAATAACCGAATCTTCTTCCTGAAGATAACCAATCCTTGGTGCTTTCCTGTTCCTGTGTCTGCGTCCTGCTGACAAGTTAAATATTACTCATACAGACAATTTCAGCAAGGTGGGTGTAACAGATTATTTCTGAATAAATAATAACCGAAATTTACTAACTGATTGATATTTATAGTTGTAGTTACATTTATGTAACAAATTGATATACATCGAAGCTACATTGGCTTACAGGTTTGTAAGAGATCTCGCACAAACTGATGGTCGGTTTTCCTAAATGCTATTTCGGGCATATGGAGTGAGCTTCCTTTTCTTGCTTCTGAACTTTGCTTGCCAGGTCCCACTGTAATAAAAGCTTAAAATTAGCCAGACCATATGATCTAAATCAGTTTTATTCGCCAATGTCTTAGGTTAACATGCGCTCCTTAAAAGCTCACCAAACATAGACTATGTTTATTTAATGAGCGGTTATTTTTGAGTATTTATTATGCCAGTTAATACCATCATGGGGTTGTTTGCTAAATCCCCAATTAAACCTCTGCAAAAGCATGCTGCTGTTGTAGATGAATGTTGCTCTCATCTTGTTGAGTTTTTTGAAACTTGCCATCAGGGTGACTGGGACAAAGCTGAAACTATTCGTGTGCGAATTTCAGAGCTAGAGAAAGAAGCGGATGAATTTAAGCGCGAAATACGCCTGAAACTGCCAAGTGGCTTGTTTATGCCTGTCGACAGGACAGATATGCTGGAACTTGTTACCCAGCAGGATAAGCTTGCTAACCTCGCCAAAGATATCGCAGGTCGCGCTATAGGGCGCAAACTGACATTTCCCGATAGTATCAACGATAATTTTATTGCTTACCTTAAGCGTTGCATCGACTCGGCCAACCTGGCTCATAAAGTGATTGCTGAATTTGATGAGTTGCTGGAAACCGGGTTTAAAGGACGCGAAGTCAACCTGGTAACTGACATGATTCATCAGCTTGATCTGATAGAAGACGATACGGATTTAATGCAGGTTCAATTGCGCCAGAAACTGATGGCCGTTGAAAATGACTACAACCCGATTGATGTCATCTTTATGTACAAGATCCTTGAATGGGTTGGTGCTATTGCTGATCAGGCTCTTCGTGTGGGCACCCGCTTAGAGCTGATGCTGTCACGCTCGTAAAGAGCATTGTCATTGATTTAATCAATATTCAGGAGAGCATTGCTTGTGTCTTCAGGCACGGGCTCTTCTGTCTTTGTGTTTTTCTTTATTAAGGTATAACAATGGATATCCTTGCTAACTATGGCACTGTCCTGATAATTATCGCTGCATTTTTCGGCTTTTTAATGGCTATTGGTATTGGCGCAAATGATGTTGCCAATGCAATGGGAACCTCGGTTGGTTCTAAAGCACTAACGGTAAAACAGGCCATCTTTATTGCGATGATTTTTGAATTCGCCGGTGCCTACCTTGCAGGCGGCGAAGTGACAGATACGATTCGTAAAGGGGTTATTGATACCTCGCTGTTTGTCAGCCAGCCTGACGTTCTTGTTTTTGGCATGATGTCGGCGCTTCTGGCGGCCGGTACATGGCTGCTGCTGGCATCATTTAAGGGGTGGCCGGTATCAACGACCCACTCCATTATCGGTGCAATCATTGGTTTCTCGCTGGTTTCTGTTGGTTCAGAAGCGGTGGACTGGAAATCCGTTCAGGGTATCGTCGGAAGCTGGATTATTACGCCGCTGATTTCAGGTATTATCGCCTACTACATTTTTGTCAGCGCACAGAGACTTATCTTTAATACCGAAACTCCGCTTGTTAATGCTAAGCGTTTTGTTCCTGTCTATATGTTCCTTACTACTCTGGTTATTGCTCTGGTAACGATCAAGAAAGGCCTGAAGCATATCGGCCTGCATATTACCGGCTTTGAAGCCTGGGGGTGGGCAATCTGCGTGTCTGCCCTGGTTATGGTTGGTGGTTATATCTACATCAACAAAAAGTTTGCAAAAAGTCAGGAAGACCACAGCTTTGCCGGTGTTGAAAAGATCTTCAGTACGCTAATGGTGATCACCGCATGTGCGATGGCTTTTGCTCACGGTTCGAACGATGTTGCCAATGCTATCGGTCCGCTGTCTGCGATTGCTTCTACTATTGAGCATATGGGTGAAATTACCGCGAAGAGCCAGATTGCATGGTGGATTCTGCCGCTTGGTGGCTTTGGTATCGTAGTCGGTCTTGCCACTATGGGACACAAGGTAATGGCAACAGTGGGTACAGGTATCACAGAACTTACTCCCAGCCGGGGCTTTGCTGCTCAGCTTGCAACTGCGTCTACAGTAGTTATCGCTTCTGGTACCGGCCTTCCAATCTCCACCACTCAGACGCTTGTTGGTGCAGTATTAGGTGTTGGTTTTGCAAGAGGTATTGCCGCTCTGAACCTTGGTGTGGTTAGAAATATCGTTGTTTCATGGGTTGTCACGCTTCCTGCCGGTGCAATTCTGGCGGTGATTTTCTTCTATATTCTTGAAATGATATTTATCTAAAAGATAAGAAATGCGGCACTCTCATTCCCACGCCGGAGCGTGGGAACGAGGATCCAGAGCATCAGGCGGCTCTATTTGGTCGCTCTCTTAGTAAACCTATGGTGTTTTCAATCACCGCTCTTTGCTTCTCAGGTTCAGCAACATCACCCTTCTCAAGCTCAGCCAGTATTTTTCTGATGTATCCGGCACTTAGGCTCTCATTGTTTGCATCTGCGGTTTCAAGCATGCTGTGCAGATTTCTCAGATTACGTTCGCAGCGCACTTTAACCATTGAAGGTAGAGTGACAGGTTTGTGGAGGTAGTTGGCGCAGGCTTGTAAGTCTTCTCTTAAGCGTTTTATTTGTTCTTGCTCAGTCATGATCTTCACCTCGTAATACAGTCCATTATCTCTAATACCAATCCGCGCAATCACTGGACAGCTAATGACTGGTATTGGTATAACCAGCTTCCATCACTTACTTTTCCGTTCCTGCAATTAAGGAGCGTTCTACTTTAAATGGTAGTTTACTTTCTATAAAAGCACTAGATGTTGTGTTTTTTGTTTGTGAAGCTTCACTTGTTATAAAGTATAAATCTATAAATAACCTCCTAAGGAAATAAAAAAAGCCACCACCGAATCCGGTGATGG
Source organism: Vibrio sp. JC009 (assembly GCF_029016485.1). Lineage (NCBI taxonomy): Bacteria > Pseudomonadati > Pseudomonadota > Gammaproteobacteria > Vibrionales > Vibrionaceae > Vibrio > Vibrio sp. JC009. The sequence continues at coordinate 1,565,933 of NZ_CP092107.1, forward strand.
CTTTATCGATTTAAGCTATTTAGCTAGTCAATTAAGCTGCTGCAGCTTTTTTGTCTTCTTTCATCTTCTGTAGCTTGTTACCAATCATTGGCCAGAATACTACTGCCGCTACCGCGATAAAGATAATCACAGTGATTGGACGCTCGAAGAATGACAGGTAGTTACCGTCAGAGATTAGCAGCTGACGACGGAAGCTCTCTTCCATCATGTTACCCAGTACGATACCAAGGATAAGAGATGCTGATGAGAACTTATACTTCTTGAAGTAGTAGCCCAGGATACCGAAAGTCAGCATAACCCAAATCTGGAACATATCGTTAGAGCGAGCGTATGCACCTATGATAGAGAACATAACAATCATTGGAGCAATCAGACCGTATGGTAGCTTCAGTACTGCTGCGAATGCTTTAACCGCGAAACGACCACTGAAGAATACAACGATACTTGCAATCAGCATTGAGAAGAAGATGCAGTAAAGTAGTAGTGGCTGTTCAGTCATCAGCTGTGGACCAGGTTGCAGACCCTGAAGTACAAGAGCAGCAAGGATGATCGCAGTTGTTGGTGAACCAGGGATACCCAGTACCAGCGTAGGAATCATTGCACCACCACCTGCAGCGTTGTTCGCTGTTTCAGGAGCCAGTACGCCTTCTTCTGCGCCTTTACCGAATTTTGCTTTGTCTTTGCTTGAACGAGCCGCTTCACCGTAACTTACGATAGATGCGATAGAGCCGCCTGTACCTGGAAGGATACCAACACAAGTACCGATTACCGCAGACTTGATAACCGTCGCTTTGTACTTGAAGAACTCTTTCAGGCTGATAGTTTCCATAGAAACGCTGCCGGTGTCACCAGTCGTTGAATCATCACGGCTAGCACGGCCAATAACCTGCTTGAATACTTCTGCCATTGCAAAAGCACCGATCATGATTGGGATGTACTCGATACCGTTCAGGAAGTTCAGTTGGCCGAATGTCAGACGAGATACACCTGTCATTGGGTCCATACCAATCATCGCAATCAGGATACCGATAAGACCGGTTGCCAGCGCTTTACCCAGGTTCTTAGAACCAACAGATGAGATACATGCCATACCTAAAAGAGTAAGAGCAAAGTATTCAGGGCTCTGGATCTCAAGTGCGATCTTAGATAGCGCCGGTGCAAGAAGCACCATGATGCATACCGAGAAGATACCACCGAAAGAAGAACCAGACATAGCCAGACCAAGTGCACGACCCGCTTTACCCTGCTGAGACATAGGGTAACCGTCGAACGTGGTTGCTACGGACTCCGCTGTACCCGGGGTGTTAAACAGTATCGCTGTAATCGAACCACCGTATGCAGAACCGGCATATACCGCTACCAGCATGATGATAGAAGCGTTGATGCCCATGTAGTATGTGAATGGGATCATCAGTACGATACCCATTGAAGAACTGATGCCAGGTAGTGTGCCGAAGCAAACCCCCAGACACATGCCCATAATAATCAGGGCGAAGTTGGTTGGTTGAAACACTACCGATAGTGCTTCAACTAATAGACTCATATCCATTGTTTAACTCCAGAATAACTTAGTAGAGCAGGTAGCTGATAGTTTCGAACAGACCGTAACCGCGTGGTAGCGGGATACTAAGGATGTTGCCGAACACGAAGGTAAATGCCAGTGAAGCAATTACAGTAGTAAGAACCAGTTTCTTTGGTTGTCTTTCATTCAGAATAAACATTACAGATGAAATGATAACCACTGCACCAAACCAGAAGCCTACATAATCAATGCAAAGTACAAATACAACAATGATTGCTAACAGAGAAAGGAATCCAGGATCCAGCTCTTGAATCTTGCCACCTTTTGAACCACTTTCTTTGTACTTTTTGAAAGCTTTGAAAAGAGAAGGAATTAATAACAGCACAGCCAAAATGATAACTGCCTGCGGGAAACCAGCAGGACCGATAGGGTCAGTCATACGTGCCGTATTAATATCCAGTGATTCATTAAAAAATATTCCCATTACTGCTAATAGAAATACGTGAAAAATTATTTCGCCCATTTTACTTAACTCCGCTTAATTTGAATTTCATAAAGCGATTTATCTATGAAAAAACCGTTAATTCACCGCTAAGTGAATTAACGGTATGATTCTGATTACTTCTTCAGGCCAACTTTCTTAGCTACTGCGTCAAACTTCTGGTACTCAGATTCCCACTGCTGGTAGAAGCCTTCTGCTTCAAGGTAACCCGGACGGATGTTTACAAGGTTTAGCTCAGCAAAGTCTTTGTATTCCTGAGTGTTGTAAGCTGTCTTCATCTTGTCGATCAGGTACTTCTTAACTTCTGGTGGAGTACCGTTCTTAACAACGAAACCACGCCATGAACCGATTGTTACGTCGTAGCCAAGTTCTTTCGTTGTTGGTACGTCTTTAAATACGTCAATCTTAGTGATGCGCTCTTCGTTAAGTACAACTACTGGCTTAACCTTGCCGTCTTTGATGTAGTTAACCGCAGATACGATCTTGTCCAGATAGATATCAACTTCACCGCCAAGTACCGCAGCTTTAACTTCTGAACCAGACTTGTATGGGATGAACTTGATGTTTACACCAGTTTCTGCTGCCAGTGAGTTCAGAGTAAGGTCATCCAGACCACCCGGGCTCACGCCACCGAATGTAACAGGGTTGTTTTTACCGTATTCAACCAGCTCTTCGAATGAGTTGAACTTACTCTCGCCCGGTAGACAAAGGACGTAGATATCAGACTGGATACGTGCAAGAGGCTCAAAGTCACGCATGAACTTAACCGCGTCACTTACTTCAAGTGCGTCAGCGATAACCATTGAAGGTGTTACTTCCAGCAGTGTGTAGCCATCGTTTGGCTTCTGTGCCGCGTAAACCATGCCCACAAGACCACTACTACCTTTCTTGTTTACTGCCTGAATTGGCTGTGGCATATCGCTTGCCATAAGCTCAGCGAACTTACGTGCGAACGTATCACTTGCACCGCCTTCACCGAAAGGAATGATCATTTCGATTGGTTTTTCAGGGTAAGCCGCAGTGTTTTGCGCCGCTTTGTTGTCTGGTCCACATCCTGCCAGTACAAGAGCTGCTGCAACGCTTGATAGGGCAATTACTTTCTTCATATCGTTACATCCTCAAATTAACTTTTTAGAATTCGACTCAATCAATTCTGAATCTGAGGGTAATAATATTTATAACTGCCGGTCTGTAGTGTGATGACATCGAATTTAGAATCGAGACACAATAGACACTATGGTTTTAATGGATTTAAATGGGGCGGAAGTGGATTGACTTTGCTTAACATCTTGTTATTCAAGGGTTTAGTGTCTAAATTTAAATGCGTTATTTAAATTTCAATGCATATTTTAACTCAGGAAAAATTAGGATAAGCTTATTTTGTTTTCCGGGGAAAATGATATTCAGATTTCCCGGTTATTGAATTGAGTAATAGTCAGGCGGGAAGTGTTTTGAAGCAAATTTCTTTTTTCCATCGTATTTTCATTGTGATGTCCACGGTGACGCTATTTATCGTTTTCGCCTTTGAATATCTGCTTTATGAGAACATCAACTCCGTGCGGGTGGAGAGTATGGAGAGCCTGGCTTTAACTCAGTCCCGCCTGATTGCATCAAACCGGAACCTGCAATATGCCCTGAGCGAAGAAGATGGTGCAGGTATTAAGCGGTTAATGAAGAACTACAATATTCCGCCAAATATTGATTATGTTTCGGTTTCAACCCCTGAAATGGTTCGTCTGTATCACAGTGAGGGGCGGGGCATAGGTAAAAAACTGGTTGAAGCCGATATTGAAAGCATCGGAGCCGGCAATGATGTGACTTCCATTAGTACCGGTATTGAAGGCAAGCTACTGATCAAAGCCCGCGTTCCTGTGTATTACAACAATGAGTTTGTGGGGATTATTTCAACCGGCCTTAATTATGATGAAGTGCTGAGTAAGGTCTCAGACCGCTTTCATCTGACGCTCTTACTCTCTTTTGCAATATTGTTTGGTCTGTTTTTCTTCAACCAGAGCTTTACCGGCTATATCCGCAGAAAGATGCAGGGACAGTCGCCACAACAGATTGAAATGGCGCTGAAGTTACGTCAGGGTATTCTGAACTCTGTGTACGAGGGCGTTATTGCCGTAGACAGTAAGAATGAGATTATGGTGATCAACGACTCCGCCCTGAAAGCTCTGCATTTTGCCGATGAGCGGGAGCAGGTGCATGGTTCTCATATTGCGGACTATCTCTATCCCACAGATTTCTTTGAGTCAGCCAACGATAAAGAAGTGACCGACCAGCTTGTGACCTGTAACGGTGAAACCCTGCTGGCAAACCGTTCTTTTATGCTTGATGACCGGGGAAATAAAACCGGAGCTGTGATCAGCTTCCGTATCCGCCGTGAGAAAGAAGAGCTTGAACAAACCATTAATGCGGTGATTCAGGATAAAGAAAACCTTCGTGCCATTATTCATGAATTCAACAACCAGATGGCGATTATCTACGGTCTTTTGCAGATGGAGCGTTATGAAAAGGCCATGGACTTTATTCAGTCGGAGCATAAAAGTAAGCAGAGTGATATCTATACGGTATCCAAAGCCTTTAATATCCCGACTCTGGTTGCTCTGGTGCTGAGTAAGATCTCCCGGGCGAAAGAGTTGGGTGTGATACTTGAAATTGATCCCATGAGCAGTATCCAGAATGATCAGTTGCCAATAACTGAAAACAAGCTGACCTGTATTGTGGGCAACCTTATTAACAATGCGTTTGAGGCAATAGTCCGCTCTGACAGTAACGAGCGCAGAGTGCGTCTGCACATTCATCAGGGCAAGGATCTGATTATTGAAGTAGAAGACAGCGGTGACGGGATTAAAGATGCGGATGTGGATAAGATCTTTAAGCGCGGCTATACCAATAAAAGCGAACCTAATCATGGGGTAGGGCTGAGTCTGATTGATACTATAGTGACTCAGGCTGGCGGGACTATTATTGTAGAAGAGTCTGAGCTGGGCGGGGCTCTGTTCAATATTTATATACCAGACTCAGGTGCAATTTAGTAAACTGATAAGGTACTGCTCAGAAGTTATTCTGAGCTTATTATTAGGATTAGCAGCGTTTTACCTTGGATGGCAATTAAAACAGGAAGTTTAGACCGGCTGGATGGGAGTGACTCCCTCAGTCTGAGCAATGATATTCTGGCGGCAGTTCTGAAAAGTGCACAGGATCTTGTGACCGGGAAGGGCTGGCTGGAAAGCATTAATAGTCTGCTGGAAGAAGTGGGCAAAGCAACAAAAGTCAGCAGAGTGTGGGTTTTTCAGACACTGGAGCTGACCGATGACTATATCCTTCAGGATTATGTTTTCGAGTGGGCGGCGGAAGAGAAGTACGTACAGATTGGCCTGCCACAGCTTAATTATTTTAAATCCAGCCTTGATGAACCGGAATATGCGGCGGTGATAGAAAGCCGCAAAAGGGGCGAATACCAGCATATGGTGATTAGCCAGCTTCCTGAGTGCTGGTTAAAAACCTTTCTTGCTGATCAGAAAATCTTATCTATGCTGACCATCCCTATTATTGTTGAAAACAAATGGTGGGGCATTCTTGGTCTGGATGATTGCGAACGCGAATACGAATGGTCCGCCAGAGAGATTACCTTGCTGAGAACGGCAAGCTATTTTATCTCCAGCGCAGTTACCCGTGATTCGCTAAATGCCAAAAGCAACCAGTTAGAGATCCTGAAAGAGAACAGAGCCTGCAGCAGTTGGGAGCTGGATATCCGCAGGGGACACCTTTGGTGCACATCTGAGATACTGACCGGGGTATCAGAAACAACCCGCACATTTCACTTTACTTTGCGTGAGTGGCTAAGAAGAATCCATCCAGATCACAGGAAAGCGTTCCTGCGTAGCGCGCGTCTTTTTGTCCGTGGCCGGAATAAAAAGTTCCGCGGTGATCTGAAAGTCATCAGAAATGATGGTGGCTATAGCTGGGTAGAAATTTCTGCCAATAATATTCAGAAAGACAGTGTAGTCGCCGGCATTTTCTGGGATATCACTGAACGCAAAGAGGAAGAAGAGCATTTACTTCATCAGGCAACAACGGATGCGTTAACCGGAATAATTAACCGCAGGAAACTTAAGTCTCTGTTTGCTGACCATATTGCCCGATATGAGCAAACCAAAGAGGTGTTCTCGCTGGCGATGCTGGATTTAGACCACTTTAAAAACATCAATGATACCTATGGTCACGCAGTGGGCGACAAGGCGCTGATTCATTTTGTGAACTTATGTGAGAGTTCACTGCGTAAAGGGGATTATCTGGCCCGGATTGGTGGTGAAGAGTTTGCTATTCTGCTTTCCAATACTGAGTATGAAAATGCCCATTCTATCTGCACCCGGATCTGCAAGCTGGTCCGGGAAGTGCCATTTATTGATAACGGTAAATCGATTGGATTTTCCGTTTCAATCGGGTGTACGACCCTGAGTGAGGATGCCAAAGAGTTTGAAAAGCTTCTTGAAATGGCAGACCGTGCGCTCTATCAGGCAAAACAGAGCGGAAGAAACCGGGTGGTTATGGGTTAGTGTTTTTTGGCTTTCGGTTTACCTGCGGCAGGCGCATGCATCTCTATCTGGCGGCTGATAAAGTCACCTAACTGCAGTTTAGTCAGCGCTTCTTCCTGCTCGATACCACTCACCTTGGCTATGTATTTTTCAGTGTTTCCGACGATAAGCGGCTCATAGAGGTATATATCGAAGTCATAGCAGTAAAACTGGTGTGCTTTCAGCTCAAGCGCTCTCTCTTTTCCCTGGATGGATAGCCTGACTTCATTGTTATATTTGTCAACAATGTAAATGTCGTGAATGTCTTCCTTGCTCTGTTTGAAAGCAACTCTGTTCACACATCCATATAACGACTGAGTACTGTACCTGGATTTATAATGCTGTACCCACCCATCAATCGCGGATGAGAGTAGCAGAAGCAGAATAGTACAGTATGCAAATATCAGTGGTTTTGGAGAATTTTGAATTACATCAGTAATATAGCCCTTCAACCGAATTTACCTTTAAATAGCCAACCATTTGTTGTTTTTTGCGTTAATTATATTTATGCCATGTTAAGCATATCAGGTTTATCCGGGTTGATGTCGGAGATAGAGCATTAACTCAAAATTGATACTTTTTTCACCAGTTACATTGGGTGACTTATTTTGATTCTCACTCCTGTTCTCATTAATGCTCGCCAACAGATTAAATTCATAAAACCCATACTGTTTTTTTTCATGCCCGGTCATACGGTTATGAATCACGTTCCTTTGCTAACAAAACAATAAAAATACAGGCATTAATCCAGACAGGAACATTGAGCATGAAATCTATTTACCAACAATATCTGAAAAAGTGTGAAGAGCGCGCTGCACAAGGTGTCGCAAAGCCTTCTCTTACCGCTGAAGAAGTGACAGCCTTCTTTGCTTTGCTGGAAAACGAATCTGACCAGAGTGTTATTGATGCCGTTGTTGAGCTTCTTACCTATCAGACTCCGGCTGGCGTGGATGACGCTGCAAAAGTAAAAGCGGATAAGCTTTTTGACATAGCTCAGAATACGCTTTCTGTTAACGGAATTACGCCACTTGACGCCACTAAAATGCTTGGCAGCATGGTAGGTGGTTACTGTGTAGATAAGCTGATTGCTCTGCTGGACGATGCCGTTCTTGGCTGGGTTGCCGCAGATGAACTGAAAAGCATGATTCTGGTTTATGAAAAAGCCGATGAAGTGGTAGAAAAGTCCAAAGAGAATATCAATGCGAAGAAAGTCGTTGATAGCTGGGCGAGCGAAGAGTGGTTTGCAGGCAGCGACCCGGTTGCAGAGCGCCTGACGATGACGGTATTTAAGGTAACAGGTGAAAGTACAACGGATGACTTCTCTCCGGCTCCTGATGCCTGGTCCCGCCCGGATATTCCACTGCACGCAAGAAGCATGTATAAGAACCCGCGTGACGGTGTACATCCGGATGAAGAGGGTGTTACCGGTCCGGTTAAGCAAATTGATGAACTAAAAGCAAAAGGTCTGCCTATCTGTTTTGTTGGTGACGTTGTAGGGACAGGCTCCTCACGTAAGTCTGCAGCAAACTCGCTGATCTGGTATATCGGTCAGGATATTCCGTTTGTTCCAAACAAGCGTGCCGGCGGTGTTGTACTTGGCGGTAAGATTGCGCCTATCTTCTTTAACACACTGGAAGACTCAGGTGCGCTTGCCATTGAAGTGGATGTCTCTCTGCTTGAAACCGGTGATGTGATTGATATCTACCCGTATGAAGGTGTGATCCGCCGTAACGGCAGTGATGAAGCTCTGGCAGCATTTAGCCTGAAGCATGACTCTATCCTTGATCAGGTTCGTGCTGGTGGCCGTATCCCTTATCTGATTGGTAAGTCTCTGACTAAGCGTGTACGCGCTGCACTGAACATGCCTGAGCAGGAGTCAAACCAGGAAGTGGCAGAAGGGCCGTTTACGCTGGCTCAGAAAATGGTGGGTAAAGCCTGTGGCGTTGAAGGTATCAAGCCAGGCACTTTCTGCACCCCAAAAGTAACCACGGTTGGTTCTCAGGATACAACCGGTGGCATGACGCGTGATGAGATTAAAGACCTGGCGTGTACCAAGTTCAGCGCTGATCTGGTGATGCAGTCTTTCTGTCACACTTCTGCATACCCGCGTGTTATCGACAGCAAGCTGCATGCAACACTACCTGGCTTCTTCCATACCCGTGGCGGTATTGCACTTCGTCCGGGTGACGGTGTTATCCACTCATGGCTGAACCGTATGCTGGTTCCGGATACCCTTGGTACAGGTGGTGACAGTCATACCCGTTTCCCTGTAGGTATCTCATTCCCTGCAGGCTCTGGCCTTGTGGCTTACGCAGCAACAACGGGCACAATGCCAATCGATATGCCGGAATCTGTTCTGGTTAAGTTCAGCGGTGAAATGCAACCGGGTATCACTCTGCGTGATTTGGTACATGCCATCCCTTATTTTGCTAAGCAGCAGGGACTACTGACTCTGGAAAAAGCCAACAAAGTGAATGTGTTCTCCGGTCGTATTCTGGAAATCCAGGGCCTTGAGCACCTGACTACTGATGAAGCATTTGAACTAACTGATGCAACGGCTGAACGCTCTGCTGCTGCAACTACAGTTGCTCTTTCAGAAGAGAAGGTTATTGAGAACATGCAGTCTAACGTGACGCTGCTGAACTGGATGATTGAAAATGGTTATGGTGATCGCAACGCGCTTCAGAATCGTGTCGATGCAATCCAGACCTGGCTTTCTAATCCTGAGCTTCTTAAAGCGGACGAAGATGCTGAATATGCCGCAGTTATCGAAATCGACCTTAACGAAATTAAAGAGCCGATTCTTTGCTGCCCGAATGACCCTGATGATGCGCGCCTGCTGTCTGAAGTTACCGGAACTGAGATTGATGAAGTCTTTGTTGGCTCATGTATGACTCACGTTGGCCACTTCCGTGCAACTGCTAAGCTGCTCGCCGATCAGAACCAGATTGCAAAATCTAAACTGTGGCTGGCTCCGCCAACTAAGATGGATGATACTAAACTGCGTCAGGAAGGCTGCTTCAACACTTACGTTCGCTTTGGCGCTCGTGTAGAAGAGCCGGGATGTTCGCTATGTATGGGTAACCAGGCTCGCGCAGCAGAAGGTACAACAGTTGTTTCAACCTCTACGCGTAACTTCCCGAACCGTGTTGGTACAAATACTCAGGTATTCCTGGCTTCAGCTGAACTGGCAACGATTGCTGCTATCGCAGGTAAGCTGCCTACAGCAGAAGAGTATCAGTCTGCGGTTGCTGTGCTTGAAGAAGGCAAAGAGCGTATCTATAACTTCCTGGCCTTTGACAAGGATCCTATCTATAACAAAGAGCTTAATTTGCTCGCAGGTTAATTATTAGTTTCCGTTCTACTCAAATGCCAGTCAGCTTCTGACTGGCATTTTTTTAATGGTATTGAGTACTATTTCATCAGTTTTGCGTGATCTCGATCATTAAAGATAATTGCAATAATAATTATTATCATTACCTCTAATGTCAGGAAAGGTGTTAGTTGGCTATGAATAATAAGTTAGATAGTTACGGGCTGGACGATAAGGTTGCTCAAACTCTGCTCATTCCCTTATATATGAAGTCAAGGGAGGCACAAAATCCGGATGCAATCATTCATGATCCAATTGCCTGTAAATTAATGGAAGAGCTGGGTTGTGATTTTTCTTTCTTCAACAAGGCGGTAAAAAGCTGCATTGGCTGTGCTCTCAGAGCTCGATATTTTGATGATAAGGTGATTCATTTTGTCACTAAACATCCGAATTCGGTTGTCGTTAATATTGGCTGCGGACTAGATGCAAGATATGAAAGGGTGCGGGATTCTATTTGCTCGGACGCCGTTTTTTATCATCTGGACTTGCCGGAAGTGATTGAATTCAGAGAACAGCTGATCCCCAAAACAGAACAGGATACAAGCATTAAGGCCTCTTTGTTCGAAACTGAGTGGATGGACTCGCTTGCAAAGAAGCATCAAGGTGCAGCCTTTCTTTTTCTGGTTGAAGGGGTGTTTATGTATTTTGACAATCAGCAGGTTAAAGATGTTTTTAATCTTCTTGCTGAACGTTTTGAAAACAGTGAAATCATTTTTGACGCAACCAGCAAGTGGATGAGTGATAACTCTCATCGTCATGACACTGTCAGGTATACAGGTGCCAGATTCAAATTGGCTCTGGATGACAGCAGAGAAGTTGAGTCATGGCATTCAAAACTTAGAGTTCTGTCCACGACTTATTATTCAGACTTTGATGAATGGAAGCGGGCTGGAGCAGTAAACTACTACATGATGAAACTGCTTCCAAAATTCAGAAAAGCCAGCTATCTGGTGCACTGCGCCGTCAGCTAACTCTTTCTCTCAGGGAGCTGATGCTGCTATTGAAAGAATGGGCAAAATTTTAGATAAGCAGAATGAAGCAGCCGGTCTGATAGCTAAACCAACGAAGGCATTGGAAAAAGCTCAGGCATTAGTTAAAAAAGAACCCGGATTTGATGAAAGTTCCGGCGATTCGTGACTATGCGATTTATACTTTACCTATGAGTATTGGCTCTAGTGTTATTGACTATCCGGATCTTCTTATGACCTGGACAAAAGCCCTGGGTACAAAGATGGGCTGATTATTATTAAATGGAAACAATGTCTAAATGAGCAATTATATAATTAAGCACGAAATCCCGGGCCGTATACGGCTTGGGATTGAAGCGATTAAAGACCCTTCCTTCCGCTCCGGCTTGCAGTCTGGCTTTGAAAATACCGAAGGCGTTATTTATACAAAGGTTAATCCTATATGTGCGTCTTTGCTGCTTCGCTATGATCCGGAAACCATAGCAAGGCAAACGCTTTTAGATAAGATTCAGGCATTTATTTCTGCTCCGGCTCTGGTTCAGGATAACTGTGTTGAGGTATCTAAATGCGGATGTGGTTCGGATGATCACGCGTCAACAACCAGGGAGTTAAGACGATTTGTCGGTATCACGGCTCTGACTGCCGGATCATTTGTGCGTACATCAATAATGGGTGCGACGGTATCTCAGGCACTTTTCAGTCCATTGGGTCTATTAACTCTGGGGTTCAGCCTTCCGGTCATCTGGCGCGGCCTTAAGTCTCTTAAGGAGAGGCGGCCAAATATGGACAGCTTCCTTGCAGGGGGGCTGGTTGCTTCTCTTGTTGGTGGCGAAGCTATGACGGCGCTTGAAATTCTTTGGATAAACTCTGGTGCAGACACACTTTCTGCCTGGATTCATGAAAGAAGCAGAAAGCATATTTCAGATATTCTGGACATCACTTCTCATCATACATTTGTGCTGGAAAACGGTATCGAAATAGAGCGAGAGGTGTCTCAGATTAAACCGGGAGATATCGTTGTTCTGCATACCGGAGAAAAGATATCTGTAGATGGTGCAATTGTACATGGACAAGCCATGCTCAATGAGGCACCGATTACCGGCCATCAGGAACTTAAGCATAAACAGGAAGCGGATCAGGTTTTTGCCGGAACCTTCGTACAGGAAGGTGTTATTCAGGTGAGGGTAGAGCATGTAGGTGATACCACTTATCTGGCCCGGGTTATGTCTAAGGTAGAAGATGCGCTGGAAAACCGGGCTCCTATTGAAGGTGTTGCTGACCGCCTTGCAGAAAAGGTTCTTAAAATGGGTGTCGCTTCTACGGCGCTTACCTACCTGATTACCGGTAGCATTATGCGGGCTTATACCGTGCTTCTGGTTATGGCCTGTCCTTGTGCTACGGTACTGGCAGCTTCAACCGCGGTAAGCGCTGCTATGAACTCAGCAGCCCGAAATCAGATTCTGATTAAGGGCGGCCGCTATCTGGAAGAAGTAGGCAAATGTGAAACCGTATTTTTTGATAAAACCGGTACTCTGACCACTTCCTGCCCGAGCCTCGCAGAAACGGCGATGGCCAAGGGTGTAACAGAGAAGCAGTTATTGCAACTGGCGGCCTCGGCAGAGACTCACAACCATCACCCTCTGGCTCAGGCGATTATGGAAGAGGCTAAATTGCATGGCACATTCCCTATTCCGCATCAGGAGTGCGATTATCATTTGGGAATGGGCATGAGAGCCCTGCTGGAAGAAGGTGAAATATTGGTAGGTAATGCCAAACTGGTTCAGCACTACGGCATTTCTATGAGCTCTTTAAATGGTCTGGAAGCAAAATCCCGTGAGTTTAAAGAGCGTGGCCTGACTCTGCTTTATGTCTATAAGGATAGGGTTCTTCAAGGCATGCTAGGTTTTGAGGCACAGGAGAGACCAGAAACTAAAGCGACTATTCAGCAGCTCAGAAGGCTGGGAGTCAAGCGGGTGGTACTTGTCACCGGTGACGAGGAGCCTACAGCAAGGGCGATTGCCCGTCGTCTTGGAATGGATGACTATCATGCATCCATGATGCCAGAGGATAAAGGCAGGGTGATTGAAGCTGAAACCAGCAAATACGGACCGGTAATCATGATTGGTGATGGTATTAATGATGCCTTGGCTCTGACCCATGCAGAAGTTGGTGTTGCCTTTGGTACAGCCGGTTCAGAAGTGGCTGTAGAAGCTGCCGATATCGCTCTGGTTAAGGATGATCTTACAGGTTTGGTCAATGTATATGCATTAAGTCAGAAGACCCTGCAAGTGGCTAATCAGAATTTCTGGATTGCTACCGGTTCTAATATTGTCGGAGTGGTATTTGGTGCGCTTGGCTGGCTGTCACCTGTTACTGCAGGGCTGGTTCATATTGGCCATTCTCTGGGGGTAGTAGGTAACTCCACAAGGTTGTTAGCTCTGCCTAAGCCCGAGGATGAGTAAATAACGTTAAAGTTGATCCAGAATATATTTTTTAAATTTAATTGATTTTCATTCCCACTTGGCTGTTTACAAAATATCATTCGATAATGATAATTGATATCAGTTGGAGGGTGGTCATGGAAAAATTAAATAATACAACGTCAGTTGGCTTAATGCCTGAACAAGAAAACAGTTCATGTCTGGAGAACTATTATAGGAGTCAGATTTGTACTCTCGAAAAGAGACTACTAAGAGAACCTAAATGTGTTGACTCACTGAAGACCTGGATTGGCAGTTATCAGGCTTTAGCCGACATTTATAATAAAAAAGGTGAATTGCAACAGGCACAAAGATGCCTGTTTATCCCCCACCACTCAATGCTTTATATGGCTCACCATAATAACGGTGATGAAGAGCTGGAGTTAATCGCTAAGCATGCGATAAGCCTTACATTACCGCCTCTGCTGGCGTTTTCTGAAATATACCCGCCTTGCGATAACTGCATGCGGGAATTGCGGGCACAGCAAAAATCGCTGGAGAGCGATATAAACACTTATCACTAACAAGGTGCAGGCAATATGCCTGCCTGTCAGGCATATTTATCCATCGATTAAAGCAGCGGCTTCAACAAGATAATAAAGTTGTCTTTCGTTATCCCTAACGTATTCATACTTGCTTACCTCATTATTTTAAAAATAACTTCCACCGTAATCTGAATAAATCTAAAAAGCAAATGTAATGAGAATGATTCTTTTGTTCATTTCATTGTTTTATAAGCATTTTTTTTGAAAAATGAGTTTATTAATACTTGTTATTTCTCCATTAAGGCTTAAACTAAAAAGAATACGGACGTTATTTCGGAGGCCCTGTATGTCCAAAAGATTAAAAGAGCGGGAACAGGCAAAGGAAGAGTTAAGAAGAAAACGCGAACTGGCAAAAAACGGAATGGTTGCCAGCATGGGCGCGGTTCTTTTAACTGGTATGCTGAAAAAGAAAAAAGCTCACATTGCCACTGGCGTAGCCTTTATGGGGTTTGCTTATTGGCATACAACTCTTTATGCAAACAACCCCAATAAAAAGAAGCTGGTTGATCCATACGCAGCAACATCAACAATCCGCAAAATTGAAGAGTAATCTGGTTTCTTCATGATGCATTTATAATAGCTTTTTATTATGAACAAAGATGTAAAGAAAGCCTTAAAACTAAGGTCGTGGGTCCACATAGCCCACCATATTCCGGGAAGAGTCAGGCTTAAATACAGGCTTGGCATTATTGCCCATCTTGCCCGTTTTAATGCCAGTGATATCGAAAGGGCTTTGGACAAGATACCAGCGTTTAGGAACTACAAGCTAAACAGCAGTACAGGAAGTATCCTGATCGAATACGATGCAACAATTGTAAAGCCGGCTCTTATTGAAGAGCTGTTTTCAGAAGATGATGCGATTGCCGAGCAAGCCTGTTATGACCTGGCAGATTGCATTAACTTAAATGGAGTTAACTAATGAGCGACAAAGATAATCAACAACAAGCTATCCCTCCTGAGTGGACTGGTCAGGTTCCTCCTCAGGGACTTTATGGCTACCCTCCTTTTAATCCGATGATGATGAACCCAGCTACATCAGTACATCATCCTGAAGCACCGGATCATCACCCTGAAATACCGTCACACTTCCCTGAAATGTCAGCTCGTCCTGATATGGCCCAACAGCACCCGGATATGGCTGCTCAGTATCAGGCTATGGCAGCTCAGTATGCGCAGGCACAGAAGGCCATGCAGGATCAGGCAGCACAATATCAGGCGATGGCACAGCAGGCAGCGGCTCAACAAGCAGCAGCTCAGCAGGCTATGGCTCAGCAAGCAATGGCTGCTCAGGCTGCAGCACAGCAGGCCATGTACCAGCAGGCAGCGGCCCAGTCAGGAGTAAATTCGCAGGGCGGTAATCCGTTTGAAAATGATCCTATGATGCAGCAGGCTCAGGCCATGCTTGATGGCGCAATGGGTGAAGAAGAAGCGGGAATGTTTAAAGAACTGTTAGGAAGTTTAGGTATGAGTGATAAAGAATTCTGGAAAGGCGCAATGGTTGGCGCAGCAGCGGCACTGATTTTAGGTAATGAAAACGTACGTAAGGGCATTATGAGCATGGTAACCGGAACCGGGGATATGCTTAAAAGTGGTGGTGCGTCCGTGAAGGAAACCGCTTCATCTGTTAAAGATAATGTTGCGGCAGGCGGCGAGATTTTCCGTGATACCTATCAGGCAGGCAAAGATGGGTTTAAAGAGTCTGTAGAGCGTCATAAAACAACTCCGGAAGCGGATGACGCCGCTCCTGAAAGCGGAACGGAGGCGGACGCATGAGTAATATGCAGGATGAATTCAGCCATACAAGCAGAGCTATGATTGTTGGTGCCATGATTGGTGGCGCAGCATCGGTAGCGAGTCAGTGGAAGGCACGCAGTGCGGGTGAAATCAGCTCAAATGAGTATGTTAAGAAAGTGGCTAAAGATACCATAAAAGGTGGTGCAGTCGGTGGGGCAACGACTTATGTTGCGACCAAAATGGCTGGGCAGCCGGTATTGTCAATGATGACGATTCTGGCAGCAGGTGCCGCAAGTGTTTATATGCTGGAACAGAGCAGAGGAAGCAAAGCTGATGAGCAGTGATAATCAATACAACCCATATATGACTTACCCTTATCAGGGTGTGGCTAACCAACAGGTTCCTCAGCAGCCAGCAGAGTCTGACTACAAAAGTCAGAACACCAATACGCATTTTATTATGGGTGTTGCAGCCGGTGCTGCAGTGGCGTATTTGCTGACCAATAAGAAGTTCCAGAAAAGTGTTGCTTCTAAAGGTGAGCAGGCCTGGTCTGCGGTTCGCGGTGAAGTAGAGGAACTGAAAGAGCGTTTGGAAGATACTCAGGCTGAACTTGAGTATTATCGCAACCTGCATAAAGGCGAGTAAATTTGGTTACTGTCAAAAGTCACTTCCCTGGCCGTATTCGTTTAAAGGTCAGGGAGATCTCCCGTTATCCGGGGATTGGAGACTGGATTAAACAGAGCCTGATTGCCATCCAGGGGATCCGGGAGGTTCGGGTTAACGAATATGCCGGTTCAGTGATTGTCGATTATGATGAGCAGCTTCTGGATTCTAAAACCATTCAGGCCCGTGTCTCAGCCCTTAATTTCACGGAAGGTGAGCAGAGCGATGAGATAGAGCATCAGTATACCCGTGGCGATGTTGCCATGAACCTTATTGGTATTCTGTCGACTCTGCTTTTGCCCGGTTATCTTGGCGCAATTTCAACCGCAACTTTGATAACTCCTACTCTGGCTGAAGGCTTTGATGAGCTGAAGAACGGCAAGATCACCATTGAAGTTCTGGACGCAGTAGCTGTTGGTCTCTCATTTGCGCGTAGAGATTATAAGACAGCCATGATGACGCAGAGTCTTATTAGCCTTGGCGAGTATATGGAGGATCAGACCAACCGAAGCAGCGATCGCTTGCTGGCTGATTTGATGGCTCCGCATGAAACCATGGTCTGGTACATTGGCCCGGAGGGGCAGAAGGAACAGCGTCACTCCTCACTTCTTAAAGAAGGGGATCTGATAGAGCTGATGCCGGGCGATGCTATCCCGGTTGACGGGCTTGTTGAGGAAGGCACGGCACTGATAAACCAGGCTTCTCTGACTGGTGAAAGTGTTCCTGTCCGGCGTGAAGAAGATGCTCTGGTTTATTCCGGTACATCTGTTCATGATGGTCAGATTAAGGTCCGGGTGCAAAAGGTTGGCAGTGAATCGACAACAGCAAAAATTGCCAAGTTGATTTATGACTCCCTGTCTGAAAAGAGCGAAACTCAGCAGGTTACACAGGAAATGGCAGACCGCAGGGTGAAGATCACTCTGGGGATCGGAGCGGCGGTATTTGCCCTGACGCAGGATATGAGCCGTGTGGCATCTGTCTTTCTGGTGGATTATTCCTGTGCGCTGAAACTCAGTACTCCGGTCACCTTTAAGTCGATTATGTATCGTGCCGCCCAGAACGGCATCCTTCTGAAAGGTGGTAGCGCCATTGAGAAGTTGGTCAAAGTTGATACCTGTGTCTTTGATAAAACCGGTACTCTGACCCACGGTGATATGGAGGTAACGGATGTTATCTCATTCAGCAGTGAAAGCAGTGCAAGAGACTTGCTTGCTATCAGTGCATCCGTTGAAGAGCACAGTAATCACCCGCTTTCCCAGGCCATTGTTAATGCAGCGCGAAACAATAAGCTCCCTCATATTGAGCACGGGGAAGTGGAATATGTTATCGCGCATGGCTTAAAGAGTACTCTTAGCGGCCATCATTTAGTGATGGGCAGCCGTCATTTCCTTGAAGTGCATGAAAATGTTGATTTTGCTCCTTATGAAGAGGAAATCATGGAGTTTGAAGAGAAGGGACGTCACCTGATCTTTATATCCAATGAGGGGCAGCTCATGGGGATGATAGGTTTGAGAGATCACCTCAGAGAAGACGCGAAGGAAACGCTGGCGGTGCTGAGATCTCTGGGAATCAACAACCTGGTGATGATCTCCGGCGACAGAAAGTTTAAAGCTCAAAAACTGGGTGATGAGCTTAAGCTCGACAGAGTTTATGCAGAAGCGACACCGAAGAGTAAGTCTTCCATTATCGAAGAGTTGCAAAATGAAGGGCATACCGTGCTCTTTGTCGGCGATGGCGTAAACGATGCTCCGGCATTAAGTAAAGCTGATGTTGGCGTAGCCATGTGCGTTGGTACTGAGCTGGCAAGACAGGTTGCGGATGTGGTGTTACTTCAGGACCGGCTGTATGGCTTAGTTGAAGCCCGCCAACTGGCGCAGGCTGCGATGTCCATCATTAACAGCAATATTAAAATTGCTGAGTATGTGAACAGTGGCATTATGTTGGCGGCAGCAATGGGCTGGTTTAACCCTGCGGTGAGTGCATTGCTTCATAATGGTACCACGCTGGCCGTACTGGCCCGTTCTGTTTCTGTCCGTAAGAGCGGGAGTTAAGCTACGTATTTCTTCTGTTACTCAGTGGTAGGATTAACCACTGAGTAACAGTTGCTTTCAACTACATTATCCGGATAGCTCCTCCCCCGGAACGTTTAGCGTGATATGCCTGTTGGTCAGCAAAATCAATCAGCTTGTGCAATGAGTTGTTACAATGTTGTCTGATGCAATTCACGGAGGCGATTCCCACAGAAAGAGAAGTACCCTCGGTAAAGTCCAGTTCCTGGTACATAGCACATATCCGATTCCCGACAACTACGGCCTGCTCAGAAGTTGTATCTGGCAGAAGAACAGCAAATTCATCTCCGCCCATTCTGAATGCAGTATCCTGCTCCTGGCGGCAGGCATTATTCAGACATTGCGCTAGTCCCACCAAAAGCTTATCACCGAAAATATGCCCTTTTGTATCATTGATCTGTTTGAATTTGTCGCAATCAATATAGATAAGGCTGGCATGACCCATAGAATCCTGATCTTCCGGAGACTGGTTAAAAAATTCGTTATCCAGATAGTTAAGGTAACGGCGGTTATAAAGTCCGGTTAGTGGATCAGTAAACGCCAGTTTTTCCATATCACTAAGGTTTTGTTTTGCCTCTTTGATCTCTTGCTTGTTTTTGCGGCTTGATGACGTGAGGTTATGGCTCATCCAGGTAAGGTTTCTGAGTAACTGAATAAACTCATCTTCATTCTCTTTCTGGTTTTTTAGTTCGAAAGAGACGTCGTAGTTTCCGTTCTTTATTTCGTCGCAGAACTGGTTAATCGTCGCCAGATCTTTATTTATGGTGTAACGGGCTATGAACCGTGATACCGGGACCAAAATAAAGAGAATAACGATAGGTATTGCCAGATAGTGACTTTCTCCGGGAGCAAGCTTTCCGTTTTCAATCAGAATACCGGTCACAAGCATAGGAATGATGACGGTCACTGTTAGCAGAGTGGCGATCCTTCCTGTTACTCCTATCGGCGTAACGTTAAATTGTTTGTGTTTTTGCAGTTGTTTTGTGTCGCTCATTTTCTGTAAATCTTATACAAACCAGAAATTAAAATTGAGAGTTAGATAATGACTTAATATGAATTAGGTAAGATAGCATATATCGTAGACTTTGTTAATGATAACTATTGTCATTAAGGGGGGGGAGTGAAATGTATAAGGTGTCTGTTTCCGTAATGACTATTTTATTATCCCTATCCGCCCGGACGCCGAGCTATTTATGCGGCGCGCGGAGCAAACATGATGATGCCCATACCAAGCAGGGCTACGCTTGTTCCGACCAGATCCCAAGCCGTCGGCCGTATGCCGTCTACGCCCCATAACCATAGGATGGCGACAAAAATATAAACTCCCCCGTAGGCTGCATACACTCTGCCTGCAGCCGTCGGGTGCAGGGACAACAACCAGGCAAACAGGGCCAGGCTCAGGGCCGCTGGCAGTAGTAACCAGACGGGTTTATCTTCACGTAACCAGAGATAGGGCAGATAGCAGCCAACTATTTCCGCCAGAGCGGTAATAAAGAAAAGTCCGACAGTTTTTATTTCGATCAACAGAGCAGTCCTCAGGTAAGGGGAAGCAGATACATTAGATGATATTTATTTTTATACAGATTTGTGGAGCATCTGGCAATTAATCAGTGGCTTAATTTAGCTATAAAGTGGCATTACAAATTCATAATCTTTGTTATTAATCAAACCTTTATGAATATCAATCTTATACAGCTCAGATAAACACTCCTCGTTGAGAATTTCTCCGGCCGTGCCACTGAGATATCTGTCTTTCGACTGCATAATCATAGTCTTATCTGATATACGCAGTGCCTGGTGAGGGCAGTGAGTTGAAAATATTATTGTTGTGCCGTTACCAGCAATCTTTTTTAAGATTCTCAGCACTCGGTCCTGATTTTTATAGTCAAGGGCAGAGGTTGGCTCATCCAGAATCATAATCTCAGGTGAGGATACCAGAGCCCGGGCAATCAGAACCATCTGCTTTTGCCCTCCGCTTAGTGAGGCAAAGCGTTTGTGCGCGTAATCAGCCATGCCTACTTCATTAAGGGCATTATCTGCCCAGATATAGTCTTCTTTTTTAATATTGGCGAATAAACCCGATTTACGGTTACATCCCATAACAACCATTTCACGGACTTCGTAATCAAAAGGCGTTAAAGCGTTTTGTGGTACATAGGAACGGTGTCCCTGAAAATTAATCGACCCTTCGGTTAGTTTAAACAGTCCAAGCAGGCATTTGATAAGTGTTGTTTTACCCTGACCGTTTGGTCCGAGCACACTCATAATTTCACCTTTTTGTAAGCTAAAGGAGTAGCCCCTGAATATATAGTCTGCTTCGGGCCGGTATTTAAAGGCGATATTCTGGACATTAATCATGATTCCGCTCCCTCTTTTTTAGACTGTATTTTACGTAGAAGATAGCCAAAAACAGGGGCTCCCATCAGAGCCGTTAACACACCGATAGGGATCTCGCCATAGCTTGCCGTTCTGGCAAGAGTGTCAGCCAGGATCATATAGATGGCACCGATGAACAGGACTACCGGGATCAGCCGGGAATGGTTAGGGCCACAAATCATACGGGCAAAATGCGGAATAATCAGTCCGACCCAGCCAATAACACCGCTGACGGAGACCGATGCTGCGATCAGAATTGCCGTTAACAGCATAAGTAGCAACCGGCTTTTGTTTACGTCAATTCCGAGAGAGACGGCCTCTTCTTCACCAAGGGAAAGAATATTGATGGTGTGGCGCATCCTGTAAATAAGCGTTCCGGCGAATAGCAGGGGAATGGCAACATGTAATGTATCAATATAGTTCGAGTTATTAAACGAACCTAACAGCCAGTACACCACTTCCGGTAAAACATCATCCGGATCAGCAACATATTTCGCCAGTGATACAAGGGCAGAAAAGAAGCCACCCGTGATAACGCCACCCAAAACCAACGACAGTACACTTGTTTTTTGTCCACTGCGGGCCAGCAGCAAAGCGATAATGATAGCCCCAAGACCAAAGACAGAGGCAAAGACGGTGACCAGAATTCCCGGCAGCATAAGCATGATTGCCAGAACACCGCCAAAAGCCGCTCCGGATGAGACACCGATAATATTGGGGCCAACCAGCGGATTGCGGAACATTCCCTGCATCACAGCACCACTAACGGAAAGTGCTGCACCAACCAGTCCGGCGACCACTATTCTGGGTAAACGAACCAGTTCGATGACTCTTTCCTCAACCGGATTCCAGTGATTAGTGATATCGAAGATATTATCGGAAAGTATCGCTACTATAGTTGTGTAATCAATGGGGTATCGTCCGGTCCCGAGTGATACCAGCACAGTGACCAGCAGCAGGCTTGCCAAAATGGCTATCTGTACCGGTAGTAAACTCAGTTTACTTTTATATGTACTTAGTGCTGAAGGTACTGTCGTTGAGATCGTCATAATTAACGCATAATCGCACTGTATCCGGTAGAAGTACCGTTTATTTTATCAATAAGGATTCGGTTTATCTGCGCATCTGTCATTGGTTTGCCATAAAGCTTTGGATAGGATTTAGCAAGCGTACTGCGCATAGAGCCTTCTATAAAGTCATCACCGTGAAGCAGTCTGGTAAACCATTCAAGAGCAAGTGCCCGTTCCAGGCTCGGCCCATCCCAGCTTACTCCTACACCTGTCGGGATTTTGTATATGGTCCGGTTTTTAACGGCTTTCAGATCGGCAAATACCGGGTCATTGTAAAAGTCAGCCGGTACTTTCTTGGTGCCAATGTTGTGCAGAAAGATAAAATCAGGGTCAAGCTTCAGTAGCATTTCACTGTCATAACCCACAAAGTTCTGCTTCTTCTGAATGGCGTTCTTAGCTCCGGCCTTTTTCAGCAGTGAAGTCATATGGTGAGACGGGCCAATAAGGCGCTGCTTGTGCCATAAGTAAACAAAATCAGGTTGTTCTTTTTTACTGATTTTTTCCGTTTTTGATATCACCTTATTGAAAGACGCTTTGCGCCATTCAAGCAGCTCTTCTGCCCTTTCGGTTTTGCCAAGAGTCGTACCCAGAGCTGTAACCAGCTTCTTGTCCAGATCGGTTTTAGCCATCTTAAGGCCAAAGGCTGGAATACCTGCATTTCGCATCCCTTTGATGCTTTTGGTTTTGCTCGCTTCTTCAAAGACGATATCAGGGTTTAGCTGCAACATCTTTTCAACGCTAACTACACGTTTATTGTCGACTGCTTTGGATGAAACCTGACGGATTTCAGGGAAGAGTTCACCAATCATACCGGTGGACATGGTTTTCTTGATCTGCTGAGGAATCGCGACAAGGCGGTCTGTACCCTGATCAAGTGAAACCACAACAGAGGCAACAACTGGCCAGACTATGCCAACTCTTTCAATGTTCTGTGAGACTTTAACCGAATCACCATTCTGATCTTTAAGCACAACCGTCTGTTCTGCTGTCGCATGGCCTGAACCTAAAGCTATTGCCGCAGCCAGAACAGTGCCTGATATTCTGGCCGAAATACTTTTTATTTTGTGCATGTTACATCCTTTTATTCGTCAAACGAGATAAGCCATCTGATGGGTATATATACAATGCCATATATAGCAATGCAAGTGATAATTAGTCGCGTTTCATATTTGAGACTTTACAGAATTGTTTTCAGGTACTTATACCAGATCAACGCAGATGAACACTTTTTGTCAGGCCAGGGATCATAATCATGGTACCGGACTCACAGATAAACTGTTCGGTTGCGTCAGGATCAACCACCACGGAACCGCTAATTTCGGTCAGCCCATATTTTAATAATTGAGGGCATAATGGCGCGCTCGGACCAAGCAGCATACGCTCAGGCACACAGGAGCTCGCCTCCAGAATAGATTCCAGACTTCCGTTCATCAGAGTCTGCGCTGTGATGGCCAGTGTACTTGCTTCACGGTACGCTTTTGGTGCATCTTCAACGGCAATATCGCCCGGTTTAGGTTCACGCTCAATAATACGGGAATTAGGAAGACGTCTTTGTGCTTTACGGAAGCCACCGATGATTACAACACCATCTCCGGGTCTGGGGATTGCCGATAATCCTCCCCTGGTATGCAAATGTTCACTTATTTCCGGCAGGGGTTCCGGGCGGTTCCAGAACGCATTAATCGCTGCCAGGCCTAATGAGCGGCTTAAAGCGTCAGAAGAGAGCAGGTAAGTTGCAATCTCTCTCAGGCTTTTACCACCAAACCCCTCCTTTGGCCTGATGGTTCTGGCTCCCTGAGTTCCGCGCTCAGGACTACGCGCAATCCCGCATAGCTGACCGGCACGTACCATAGTCCAGTTGTAGCCAATCAGTACTTTATCTACCTGAATATTATCAGCGACACTCTCGACCAGCTCCTGTTCCATTCTGGCTTTACCAAGGGCGGTAAGAATGGCAAAGCTATCGGGTTCTATCGCGTCAAAGTGCTTTACATCAGCCTCCGTTTCACAGCGGATTATGCACGGGCCAGTTATAGATTCTGCCGAAAACTGACTGGCAGGAATCTGGGAGATCTGATCGGCTACTTCACCCACTGACCAGCCACAGGCATGCAATTGTTGCAGAGTATGAGAGAAGATGTCGCGCTTTTCTTTATTGCTGATATCGACTGCCACATAGCTTAAAGAATCTCCGGCAGAAGGTGTGGCCAAAGCGCAATTTGTAGTTGATGTCATAAAGTACCCCAGAGTATGAAAGATGGATCCAGAACGGAAAATCAGCGGGTTATTAGATAACTTATCCTGCAATAACACTCTTGATAATTGTCAAGAAGGAGATCTATAAATACGACGTATAATGCGAATCATTATCATTTGAGATAATGCTGATTGCAAAGTTGCAGTAATGCCCATCTTTTGAAGGAGAATTAATCATGAGTAAAACAAGGCGTCAGTTTATAAGAGATTGTGGCCTGCTGAGTGCAACTATTGCCGCAGGCAGTTTGTTTCCAGGCCTTGCTTTCGCAGGCCAGAACAACAGTCGCAAAGCTTTAACCATGTATGGCCCTCCGGCGGATCCTTCTCTGCCATTGGCTCATGCTGCTGAAAATAATGCTTTATCGGGATTGATCGACAACCTTGGTTTTGGTGTTTACCGTGATCCGGATGTATTGAGAACTAACTTTGTAACAGGCCGTTGGGAATTAGCCGGAGCACCGAGCTATGTGGCAGCGAATCTTCATAACAAAGGAATGAACGTTCGTTTGATGAATATCATGACCTGGGGGCTTTTATATGTGATCTCTGCAGATGGAAGCATAAGTAAAATAGAAGATCTGCAGGGTCAGGATATTATTATGCCGTATAAGGCAGATATGCCTGATTTGGTCTTCCAGTATATTGCTCAAAAGAAAGGTATGGTGCAGGGTAAAGATTACCGCCTGAACTATGTTTCTACACCTTTCGAAGGACTTCAGTTACTGCTTTCAGGTAGAGCAAAACACGCAGTATTGCCAGAGCCTGCTGCTACTGCAGCTCTGTTGAAAGGGAAAAAGGCCGGAAAGAAAATGGCTCGCGTTATTAATCTGCAGAAGTCATGGGGAGAAGCAACCGGCGGACCTGCCCGAATTCCACAGGCGGGTATGATGGTGTCTGACTCTTTACTAAATGAGATGCCAGAACTTCCGGATCAGTTCCATACTGCGCTGCAGGCTTCTACCGATTGGGTGGTGAATAACCCGTCTGATGCAGGGCGTCTGGGTGAAAAATATATGCCGCTTAAAGCTCCGGTGATAGAGCGCTCCATTCCTCATTCGAACTTCGCTCTGGTCAAAGCGAAGGATATCCAGCAGGAGATAGAAGACTTCTTTTCAATTCTTGCTGAATTAAATCCGGCGATTATAGGCGACAAACTACCGGGTAGTGATTTCTATCTGGGATAAAGCCTTTTATCTGAATAAAGCCCGGAAAGAGTGCTTTCCGGGCTCTGTTATGTCGTTATTTGATATCACACAGGGTGTAAGTGAAGCATGGGTTGCCTTAAACAGATTTGCCATTATCTGTGGAGTGGTTTTGGCGCTTTGGCCAGTATTCTGGTCTTTTTTGCCGTATGGGATTATGGAAGTCTGAATTATGGCGATTTTATTCTTCCTTCTCCGCAGGCTTCCTTAGAGAGACTTGCAGAGCTGTTTGAGAAGGGTGTAGCGGCGGAATTTTTATGGGTGACCACCTACCGTGCTCTGCTGGGATTTGGTTTCTCGATTTTTGTCGGTAGCCTGCTGGGAACACTGGCCGGGCTTTCCGCTACACTTTCTATGGCTGTTCGTCCTCTGATCACCATACTGATAGGTATCCCTCCTATAGCCTGGATCGTACTGGCATTATTATGGTTTTCTGGTGATGACAGTGTTCCTGTCTTTACTATTACGGTAACGGCTCTGCCAATCACTTTTGCCGCCGGCGTTCAGGGAGCAAGAACCCTGGATGTGCGTCTGACAGAGATGGCGCATAGCTTTTCTGCTTCACGGTGGATGACTTTTTATGATGTACATCTGCCTCATATTCTCTCTTACCTGTTTCCTTCCTGGGTGACTGCACTGGGAACTTCCTGGAAGGTGGTCGTGATGGCTGAGCTTCTGGCAAGTAACCGCGGGGTAGGTGCCGGTCTGGCTGCGGCACGGGTAAATATAGATACCGCCGCTACCATGGCGTGGATTATAGCCATCGTCGCTGTACTTCTGATTGCAGAATATGCTGTCTTCGAACCTTTTAAACGTCGAGTGGAGAAGTGGCGTGACTAAGAGCAACAAATTAATCATAACAAGTCTGAGTCACTCTTTTGACAAAAAACTGGTACTGAGCGATATCAACCTGAATCTTGAGCGAGGGCAGGTAATGGCCATCGTTGGTCGTTCCGGTTGTGGTAAATCAACCCTGCTTAATCTGGTTGCCGGGCTGATAGAAATGGAAACGGGTGCAATAGAGAACGGTTTTGCTACAACCTCAATCCTGTTTCAGGACACGCGTCTGTTGCCCTGGAAAAATACGCTGGACAACATTGGCTGGGGGATGAAGGCAAAAGGGGTAGCCAGAAAGCAGCGGGATCAGGTTGCATCTGAGCTTGCGCAAGAGGTCGGGTTAAGTGAAGAGGACCTGGATAAATACCCTCATGAACTGAGTGGAGGCATGTGTCAGAGAGTAGCAATAGCGCGCTCTCTGGCAGTGAGACCAGATCTGCTTCTGCTTGATGAGCCATTCAGTGCGCTGGATATAGGCTTAAAAGAGGAGCTGCATACACTTCTGTGTGATGAGATAGAAAGACGAGATCTGACGGTGCTTTTTATTACCCATGATCTGAATGAAGCGGTAAAACTGGCCGATCAGGTTGTTGTGCTCAGTGATAACCCTGGCCGTCAGGTATACACCCAGCATTTTGATGTTCCAAGAGCCCGGCGGGATCAGGACTACCTTTACTCAACTGCTATGACGCTTCTTAAAGTAGACAGGGTTAAACAGGCATTTCAGACGCAAGGTAAAAACGAATATGGCAGCTAGTATTTTCGATAATAAATCACCTCTCTATGCCTGTGGTTTCCGGCCATTCTTTTTATTAACGGCCCTTTATTCAGTGATACTGGCAGTGCACAGCGCTCTGTATAGTGATCCGTCAATTTCAGTATTTTCTGCCGGGGGCGATATCTGGTACCTGCATGAGCTGGTGTTTGGTACAGGCAGTGCAGCAATAGCGGGTTTTCTGTTAACGGCATTTCCTGCCTGGACTGATACTGCACGTGTTGATTCCGGGCGTCTTATGTCGCTGGTGATATTGTGGGTAGTGAGCCGGTTATTTTCCCTGGCAGTGAGCTATTTGGGGATGCTTCCTGTGATGCTGGGTAATAGCGCATTTCTGGTGATGTTACTGGCTGTGCTTTTTAATGCGATTGCAGATAAGAAGCAGCAGCGTCACCGGATATTTTATTACCAGTTGTTGCTCTTTTTTGCGCTTATGCTAATCAGTTATGTTATTTGTCTGAATGGTGAGCTACAGCTGGCCGAGCAATGGTTGCAGGTCTGTGCCGGTATTTTGCTTATTATCTTGCTGACCATACTGAGCAGAATGTCCATGGTAGTGGTGAATCACGCGCTGGAAAAGTATGAAGTGACTCACGAAAGATTCCTGGCCAGGCCTCCAAGGCGTAATTTTGCTATCTGGATCATCATGACTTTCCTGTGCGTTAATCTGCTTCTTCCGAACCGCTCAGTTTCAGGCTGGCTGGCACTTGCCAGTGCTGCAGCGCTGTTAAATATTCTTAATGACTGGCACCTGCCTAAAGCGTGGCGTGACCTTTATTATCAGGCGCTTTACTTCTTTTATCTGTTTGTGGCGGGCGGATTCACAGTTATCGGATTTAATAATATTAACGGGGCTGGTGACCTTCACCAGTCTGTATATTTTCTGTTTATCGGTGCGGCAGGTATTGCTGTTCTGATGATCATGCTGGTGGTCGGACAAAAACATACGGGTTACACTCTTTCTTATTCCAGGTCAATTCAACTGATGATCATTTCTATGTTGGGGGTAACGCTGGCTCTATCAGGGGCTGTGGTTGGGCTTTATTCACTGAGAATGGATCAACTGCTGGTGATCGTGCCTGTATCGCTCTGCTTTCTGCTTTATCTGCGGGTGTTCTGGAGCAGGTATAAGCGTTGCCGGATTGATGGTAAGGAAGGGTGAAAGCATTGTTATGAGCTAACCGGATAACAAAAACTATAAATCAAATGATGGAAAACTAATAAATCAAAACTACGGAGTAAAATATGAAAAAACTAATTATCGCTTCTGCTGTTTCTGCTTTGGCCTGCAATGCTTATGCTGCCGATGAGACAAGCAAACAGACAAAACAAATGAAAATGCCAGCCGGGCCTGCTCACGGCTCCACAGGTATGGTTTTCACTGAAGGAAAATTTGCAACTAACCTTAAAACCATTTTTGTGGAGAAGAGTGATCTTTACAGTGGCAGCGACAAGATTGCCAATAGTGCCAATAAAGAGATGACTTCATTAAAAAGTAACGCAATTATCCGTTATGGTTTAGGTGCAAATTTTGATGTGCGTATGCTTGTACCTTATGTAGACAAATCTATGTCAACGAAAATGGCGGATTATGATAATTCCGGACTTGGAGATATACGAGTACTTTCCAGATATCAGATAACCTCTCCGGCATTTGGTGATAGTTTCTTCAGTACAGTAGGGATAGGTGTTGAGTTGCCAACGGGCTCAACGGATAAAAGCAACCTGTCAGATGGTTTGCAAAATGGTGATGGTTCCACAGACCCTATTATTGAGGTTGGTATAACTAAGCCACTGCCTAATTCCCGTATCGACTTTTCTGCTATGTATGTCTTTAACCAGGAAGGCGATAACAATTATGAAAAAGGCGATCAGCTAACCTATAATCTGGGTTACAGCTACCTGCTTCACCCTAAATTTATGCCAATCATTGAACTTAACGGTTCATTGGCAGATAAAAACGTTAAGAATGGTTCTGAAGTTGACAACTCCGGTGGTCATGAGATCTTCTTAACACCAGGGTTTAGCTCAGGTATTAGCAAAAAATTCAAACTGTTCGCTGGTGTCGGTATCCCTGTGTACCGTGATTACAATGACAGTACAGCAGGTACATTAGGTACAGATTACCGTGTGACAACTAAACTTAGTTATGTCTGGTAAAAGAGCTTAAGCACGAACTCATAACCTGCTTTCTATATTCTGGAAAGCAGGTTTGTTGTTTTTGTGTGGGCGGAGAGCAGGTGCTTTGATTCGGGTTGTTTGACTGTGACGGCCTTGAGCCAGGCTCTGGGAACTTAAGCAAAAATCATAACAGGAACAAGCAGCGATACCATCGCTACTAAAGCAATCCATCGAAAACAAGAGCTGATACCAAGCATAGTGATCCCTTTGTCAGTTGCATATATAGATAGGAATGATTATTATTTGTATCCTATCTTATATCCTGAATATATTGCTTGATAATAATCAAGCTAAGGAAGAGCGGTTGTCCGGATCCATTATTTCTCTGTTAAACGAAGAGCAAAAGCAGCAGTTGTTTTCTAAAAGAAAAGAGGTTAGTTGTGCTGCCGGACATTCCCTGTTTAGCCGTGGAGACAGGGCAGAACATATGTATCTGGTCGAAAAAGGAAAGGTATCGCTATACCGCCTGATGCCAAGTGGCGACGAAAAGCTGTTTAAGGTTTTTCTTGCCGGCGGGTTAATCGCTGAAATGGCCATGTTTATGTCTCCGCGAGAGTACCCGATGAGTGCACGGGTTGATCAGGACTCTATACTTTGGGCATTCAGGCATGAAGATGTGGTTAGTCTGGTTAGTCAGTCACCGGAACTTTCATTAAAGGTGATGGGGTATATGACTAACAGTATTCACAAACTTATGGATACAGTAAATATTCTGACTCAGGTAAATGCTCATCAGAGGGTGGTAATGAGGCTTGCAGAGATATACCGGGAGCAATTGCCAAAAGAGAACAAGCTTTGCCTGCCTGTAACGAAAAGGCTGCTTGCATCTCAGTTGGGTATGACACCTGAAACCCTGTCGAGAGTGATAAAAAAACTGAAAAACGAGGGCCATATCGTTGAATCCGGACACCATCTGGCACTGGTGGATATTCCTTCTCTATGCCATTCTGTTGACCTTACCCCGGATATATTTGCAGCATTCTGATGCAGTTGTAACAAATATTGTCCACCACTTTGACTGATCCCAGGTCATGGTTAAATGTCAGCATTCCTGAAATCAGGACAGATGAGGTTGACAATAATCAAGCACCTCTTTTCTTTTTGTCGGTAATAATTCTCAATATCATCATGGCAATTAAAATAGCCAGAATCCTCTTAGTTTGTCTGATTAATTGAATACTAATTCTGGAGAAAAAAATGAAACAAGAATGGATACAGAACAGAGAAAGTTTCAAAGTTAAAGATGTAAGAACATTGCGTGGTAATTTCTTGCCTTCTCTATTAAAACAGGCACAGAGAATAGAAGAGGGGGAGGGATTATGTGTTGTTCAGAGTTTTGAACCCATTCCACTGTATTCAGCACTGGAAGAGCTAGGGTTTGAAAACTATACGGATAAAGTCGCAGATGATGAGTACAGAGCTTATTTTTACCGCAGAAGTGTAAAGGAAGCGACGTACCCACAGGGATTAGACGTACCGCTGAAACCGACGGCTATCGTGAACTTTAATCATGTAAGTAGCAAACTTGCAGATGTTGTGGTTAATTTCTGGGAGCTTATCTGGGGAAGAGAAAACACGGCTATTGATATGAAAACCCGCCTGTTGCTTTCTCTTGCGAATGGCGTTGGTGCAGGGCGTATGCGTCAGGCAACCAGAGAGCTGATAAAGGCCTACTCAATTGGCGTAACGGTTGAAGAGTTTGATGAACTGTTTGAGATGTTTGCCTGGAACCAGGGGGCAGGCTTCTTTGCTTCAGAAATCAGCCCTTCTTCACTATTTGCTGCTTATAAGCTTATAAAAATGCAGGAAGAGAAAGGGATGGAGCGCAGAGAAGTGGTCCGGGAATTAATGGACAAGTTTGGCGAAGATAACCCGGATGTCAGTACTTTCTATAAGATCCCTAAATCGAAAGCCAGTGTAAAAAAGAGTGAGCCTGTTTTATCTGAAGAAGATGATGTTTTTGCAGAACAAGTCACAGAGCAACCAGCTCCGGAGATAAAGCAGGTTAAAGCTGATAACAAAATCGCAGACGTTATCACTCAGTATCCGTTTCTGAAGGATGCGTTGATAGCCCGTAATAAACTATTTGCTAATCTGAATAACCCTGTTGCATTCCGGACCGTTGGTAAGTTTGCCCGGCTTTCGGATGTTGCCAAAGTGTCAGGAGATGACGTTGATGAACTTGTTGATTTTTTAAATAAACAGATACAAGAAAACCGTTAAGCGGAATCAGCTAAAGAAGAGCCCGGATACTTTATTGAGTGTCCGGGCTTTTTAGTCCGGCAATGAAAGCGATATAAGCCGGAAAAAGATAATGTGACCAAACACAATTGATAATAATCAAGCGTATCTCACCCTCTAATCGGTAATAATTCTCAATTACATTTCGGCTTAAATCATCTAGAAGGATTCAGATATGCGATATAAACGTTTAATTACCCTGTTTATTCTGGGGTTATTTTCCCTTGGTATTAATGCGGCTGATAAGCTCGATAAAATTACTATGGCAAGCCCGTTTGCACCTTTAGTTATGCCTATGGCCTATATTCTCGAAAACGGATTGCTGGATGATATAGCAGAAAAAACCGAGTTGAAAATCTGGAATACACCGGATCAACTGCGTTCTATGATGACAACAGGCTCGGTTGATTTTGCCTCCGTTCCCAGCAATGTGGCTTCGATCTTTTATAACAAAGGTGTAAAGCTGAAGATGGTTGATGTTTCCATCTGGGGAGTGATGTATATCGTTAGCTCTGACGATAAAATTAAATCCCTTGCTGATATGAAAGGCCAGAGCATCTATGTGCCGTTCCGCGGTGACCAGCCTGATCTTGTTTTCCAGACTATTGCTGAAAGTCAGGGCTTTGACCCGCTGAAGGACTTTGAGGTGCAATATGTTAACTCACCTCTTGATATCGTTATGGGGCTGCTGGCCGGTCAGATTAAAAATGCCCTGCTGATTGAGCCTGTTTCCTCTATGGTGATCATGAAGGGGAAAGCGAAAGGTGTTCAGTTTGAGCGTGTTATCGATATTCAAAAGGAACTGGGTAAGATTGAAGGCTGGAAAAACCGTTTCCCTAATGCTGGCGTCGTTGCCCTGCCACCGGTTATGCAAAACCCTGAAACTATCGATGCCTTTGCTAAAGCGTATGAGCAAGCAGTCAAATGGACGGTTGCTAACCCGGGTGAAGCCGCAAAACTGGCAGCGAAACATGTTCCGGGTGTCAATGCAGCAGCGTTTCAGGAGTCGTTGAAGTATACCAATTTCACAGCAATTCGTTCCGCTACAGCAAAAGATGAAATGGAAAATATGTTCAAGGCGTTCATCTCCCTGAACCCGAAATCCGTTGGCGGCAAACTGCCTGATGATGGTTTTTATTATCAGTAAGCAGATAGTTGAATGAACAGACCAAAATTATATCAGGTTACACCACGTCGGATCTGGGGTGGTATTGGTGTTATCGGCCTCTTGCTGATTTGGTGGCTTTTGTCTCTCTCGTTTAATCAGCTTGTCGTGGCTTCTCCCTGGCAAACGGCTATGGGACTACTGAGCTTATTAACAACCAGTGAGTTCTGGGTTGATTTTTTAGTCACGCTGCAGCGATTTGCTTTGAGCCTGCTACTGGGAACCGGGCTGGGGCTTATATTTGGTGTCTTTGCCGGTTTTGATAAACGGTTGAAATGGTTGCTGGAGCCGCTGCACTGGACGCTGATGACCATGCCGCCGGTGATTTTGGTTCTGATTAGTATGCTTTGGTTCGGCATGGGTAGTGTACAGACGGTGTTTGTTACTACCTTGCTGATCTTTCCCTTGATGTACGCTAACACAGTGGCAGGGATAGAAGCGATTGACAGTAATCTGATTGAAATGGCACATGTTTATCGTGCCAGCCGTAGTCAGATGATCCGGGAAATCTATCTGCCGGGTATTTATGCTCCTCTGTTTGCTGCACTGACACTGGCTGCCGGTATGGGGATACGAATCGTTGTTCTGGCCGAAGTACTCGGAGCCAGCAGCGGTATTGGCTACGCTTTTTCACTTTCACGGACAAATGTAGATACACCGGCGCTTTTCGCATGGATTCTGGTGTGCCTGATCTTAGGTGGCGGCCTTAATGGAATTTTGTTCAGCCCCCTTAAAAACCGTAGCCTGCGCTGGAAGGGGCATTCATGATTAAGCTGGAGAATGTAAGCAAGACATTTCAGGGTAAAGCTGTGCTGGATAATGTTTCTCTGCACCTGAATAGAGGCGATGTGATTGGTTTGCTCGGCTCGTCGGGGTCAGGGAAATCGACGCTGCTTAATCTGATTTCTCAGCTTATGCAACCTGATAGCGGGCAATGTACCATTGCTGGTAAGCGGATAGGCTTTGTATTTCAGGAGCACAGGTTACTGCCCTGGAAGAGTGCATTAGAGAATGTGAAATTTGCCCTTACCGCTCTGGAGGAAGATGCCTTGCAGGTCGACGCAGAGGCCATTGCCCTGGAGGCACTGACCGCTGTTGGCCTGAAAGATGCCATTTACCAATATCCCGGCCAGTTGAGCGGGGGAATGTGCCAGCGTGTTTCTATCGCACGCGCACTGGCTATACAGCCGGATATTTTATTACTGGACGAGCCTTTTAGTGCCCTTGACCGGGAGCGTAAGCAGCATCTGTTGTCGGATCTTAAACAGATGCTGTTAAAGCACTCTTCAACGACGGTTATCTATGTAACCCACAACCCGGAAGAGCTGAATGGCATCGTACATAAAACCTATACCATTAAGAACGGCCAAATTAAGGAGTGAGATATGAAAATAATGAAGAACTGCCCGGTAGACGGCGCAGCAGAAATGGCTGCTTTGATTGAATATGAAGATAATCAAGTGGTTAGTATGTCCCTTAGTAATTCTGAGCATACACAAATGTCGCTGTTCACCTTTGCTAATGGCGAAATGGTCAGCGAAGAATCCTATCTCGGCGATACTCTTTATCATCTGCTGGAGGGCGAAACCAATATTAGTATGGATGATAAAGTCATCACTCTAAAAGCCGGAGAAACCCTTGCGGTAGCGGCCGGAACATATCACGCCGTTGGTGGCGGTCAGGCGTTCAAAATGATGCAAATCACCATCAATGCGTAACTTTACAAAACTTCAGAACCTGCAATAAAAGGAATAACAATGAGTGAACAACTTATCAAAAATATCGAACATTCTGCTGTCCACAACCTGGAGAGCCTGATTGATTACAAACCGGGAAAGGTAGCCAGTCTGACGCTAAGCCAGAAAAAATCTGTTGGTATGACTCTGTTTGCTATCGATAAGGGCGAAGGATTAAACACCCATTCAGCTCCCGGCGATGCTTTTGCCCAGATCCTTGAAGGCACGGTGGAAATCACTATTGCAGACGAAAAATACACCCTGACTGGCGGACAGAGCGTAGTCATGCCTGCCAACATTCCGCATGCACTTAAAGCGGTAGAGCCATTTAAGTTTCTGCTAGTGTTAATTAAACCCGAGCCGAAACCTAAGCCACAAGCCCAGAGCAGTAAATAGTTTCAGGTGTATCATCTAATCGCGGCTTTCTTCCGTCTCCGGGCTATTGATTGAAGCCGCGTTAACAACAGAGAGCAGAGTGGTGCAGTTGTGTAGCAGTGCTCCGGCTACGGGGGATATGATACCGCCTGTTGCCGCCACCAGAATGGCAAGATTGCACCCTATAGCGATGGAGTAGCTTCTTTTTATGGTTTCTTCCGTCGCTTTTCCCAGCTCAAGCAAATAGGCAACATCACCGAGACACTCTTTTCTCAGGACAATATCGCTGTATTCAATACTGATATCTGTACCACCATCAGCAACAGCAAAGCTCAAATCAGATACTGCAAAAGCCGGAGTATCGTTTACGCCATTACCTACCATTGCTATTACAGAGTCGTTGTGTCTATTACGGTAGTTGGTTATCCATTGCGCTTTATCTTCAGGGCTTTGCTCCCACAGAGTTGAATCAAACCCTAACTCTTCTCCCAGATATTCACTATTTTCCCGGGTATCTCCTGTCAACAGAGTCAACTGCCTGATACCAAGTGCCCGTAGTCTTGCAAGGCCTGCTTTGGTATCCGGGCGTAGGGGATAACCAAGTGTGAATAGCGCCAGAGGCTTTTTATCTGCGATAAGGCAAATGACATTCTGCCTCTGTTCTGCCAGTTCGGCTAAAACCGTTTTTGATGCGTATTGCTGATACTTACTCAGAGCGGCGGGGCGTCCCAGAATAATTTCTTTTCCGTTAATGGTGGCTTTGCCGCCTGCGTCCAGAGGTTCGAAATCTTCGCACTTCAGCAAGTCAAGTGTCCGCTTTTTAGCAGCTGTAATTACGCCGGCACCTAAGGGGTCGGAACAGTATTCCTGAAGGCTTGCCGCAATCTGAATGAGGCTATCTTCCTTGAATCTATGGTCCCGGATATCAATGGAAAGTAATTCAGTTTCCGGGGCATTCAGTGTTCCGGTTTTATCAATACCGATAGCATCACATTTTGCGGCTATTTCGATAAATTTCCCGCCCTTAACCAGAACGCCGTCTTTGATAGCTCTGGTCATTGCGGTGCTGACGGCAACGGAGGTGGAAAGTCTGAGCGCACACGGACAGGTTATAATCAGTACCGACATGGCAAGCAGAAAATTACCGCTGAATAACAGGATGCCGCCAAATAGCGTAAGCGATACAGGAGCGATAGTCCGGGAAAATTTTTGGCTGAAAATTTGCAGGTCACCTTGCTCATTTTCCGCATTTTCTATCATACGAACGATAGAAGCGAGTCTGGTTTCTTCACTATTTTTCTCTACGCGAACATGCAATTTCTCATTAATAAGCAGGGTTCCGGCAAAAACCTCATCCCCTGTTTTTTTCTCTACAAGAGCGCTTTCACCGGTTAAGGTTGCTTCATCGACAAGTCCATTACCGTCAATAACAGTGCCATCAACATAAATAGCTGAGCCGCCATGCACGACAATAATATCGCCCACCTTGAGTGCGCTTACTTCGGTTTCAACTTCAACACCATCACAGTACAGCCACGCCTTTTCTACGTCCTGCGTTAGCATTTCACGAACGGTTTGCCTAGTCTTTGTCTTGATTCTGCTTTCCAGCCATCCGGCCAGGTTGTAAAGCCAGAATATACTGTAAGCTGGTAATACTGAACCAGTGAAGAGAGAAACGTACAAGAGTCCGGTTGAGATTAACCCGGTATCCAGTCGCTTTGTTTTTTTCAGGTTTTCAATGGCCTCTCGTTGGATAGGGTAGGAGATAGCCAGAGTTGCAGCAGCAGGAAAGCTGAAAAGCCCGATATTTGAGGATACTGCAGCAAACAAGGTTCGTTTCAGGGTCAGATAAAGCAGGTAGGCTCCCGATGCAATTAGAGTTACTCCGGAAACATGATTTTTCTTGTTACTTGATTGTGAAACTTCAGCAGGGATTGATTTTTGTGCTACCCCGGAAGTGAGGGCCTTATCATGAACAGGATTGTCTTGCAGAGCATCATGAACTGCGGCTGCAATCATAGATGGTTCAATGCTTGTTTTGGGGTGCAAAAGGATAACAGAGCCCGTTATAACCCGGACTTCGGCCTTTACTTTAAGGGCTGAGCTATTGAGTATTGACTCCAGTTTTCGGCAGGTTTCAGCCTTACCTCGCAATGCCTTGAACTGAATCCGGCTGCGATAAGGTGTCTGGTGACGAATCGTAAACTGTAAGCCCATAACCACTCCACTTTTATATGTTATATGTCCGTATATGTAACACCTGCAGTGAAATGGCTCCATTGATCTCTATCAATTAAAAACACAGTTATGGTATTGTCTGGTTAACCTTGATGTTTTTGTAGTGCTATCATCCGCCCCTTGCTTGAGCACTGTTAATTAAAATTATTATATAAATTTTTCAATTGAACTTTTTTCTTCATCATTCCTCACATTTGGGGTGATCTTTCTGGCTGAACTGGGAGACAAAACTCAGCTTGCTGTTTATTTGTCTTGCCATGTTGTTACTTTCAGATTTGTCCTGAGCTTCATAAGCTATAGGTGAACTTACGAAAGGGAAAGACGTTTCCCCTTTCGTAATAAAGTGTTTAAAACTTAATATCCCACTCCGGCAGACTGCACATTATCAGGATCAAAGGCGTGACACGGGGTAACCGCATGCACTGCACCACATTCAGGGCAGGACGCCTCAAAGGTCTCCATCTCAAACGGCTTATCGCAGTTTTTACAGTTCAGAGTCAGCGGCATAGGCATTGGCTGAGAAGAAAACCCCATCATACGTACTTTATCTACTACCTGCTTACCATCTTCAAACTCAGCTGAACATCCGTCATGCATAATCTTTTCCTCTATTGCTCATATTTTTATGATTAATTGTCTATCAGTGTAAGTGAATCCCCGAAACGGAGCTGATTTCTGTAGCCCATTAAGGTTTGATCCAGTTGTTCAAGCGTGCTTAATAGTTCACGCTCTTCATCTGTTGTTTCCAGAACTCTGGCTATCCCGCCGTTCTTTATGACCAGACGCTTGTCCGCCATTAGTGCCAGAATCGGGTCATGGGTTGCCATCAGAACAATCTTATCTTCTGACAGCAGAAGCTTCAGCGCTCGCTTGCGGTCGATACCAGCGTTTTCTATCTCGTCAATCAGTACGATTGGTGTACTGCTCAGGATTGCGGTATCGGCAATCATCAGAGCGCGGGATTGCCCACCGGAAAGGCTGGTGATAGGTGTATCGGCACTGAAAGGTTCACCTGCCAGTTCATTAGCTTCAGCAATAATGCGATCAACGATATTGTCTGCGTCCTGGACCAGGCGGCTTTCGGCGTGCAGAGAGACGAACTCACGAACCTCCAGATCCATCACAAAGTTCATGTTCTGTGATAACTGAGCCACCAGTTTTTTAGAGCTGGAGAAGCGCCATGAGTTATCAGGCGTATCGCCGTTAATAAGAATTCGTCTTCCGGTTGGTGTATCGGACTGGGCGACCCATTCGATGTCCCCAAGCAGCCGGCTTTTCCCCGAACCTGTGGGGCCAACGATAGAAATTACTTCACCGCTTTTTATCACTAGTGAATCAAACCCTTCTGGTGTTCCGGATTTATCTGTACCGGGAAGCAGTGTGATGGAGCGAACCTCATCGTCTTCACCGAGAAACATCAGCATCTGATTGATAAAATCTGTGATCTGCCCGGTAAGTGCCAGAGGATCTATCGCCTTCTCTTCCTGTTCAAGCCGGTTAAATCGGGCAAAATATTCAGGCAGTCTGCACTCTTTTGCGTCACTGATATCCAACCGGTTGTCATTGAAGAAACTTTCCAGGAACGGGTAGTCCTGCAAAAGTGAGCCGATGCTACGCTCTTCTATCTGAGTACGCTCAATCATGCATCCCCCTCCATATCTATCTTGCGGACATTACCCATCTGGTAGTTGTCACCGATACGGGTTTCGCCAAGGCAGTATGAGCAGAGTGCGGATGGCATAGTAAATCTCAGCTCGCTGCCGACCAGAGTTTCGACGGCTTTTTTATCCTCGTGCAACAGGGTGCTCAGTTCGAAGCAGCCCTGTCCGGTTAGTCCGTTGATGTGCATAATGGTTGCTGCTGGGTTAACCAGGTTCACTTTGGAGGCAAACACCTCACGCTCCGCCTGACTAACGATATCACCTTTGGTAATAACCACGATATCGGCTGATTTCAGCATAGGACCAATTTTTTTCGGGGTATTCACTCCGCTCAGGTTATCTATCACGCACACGGCTTTGATCTCTTTTACATAAGGAGAGCAGCGGTTACACAGACCAGCCGATTCACTGATTAGCAAATCCATCTCTTCCGACAGACCCCAGCGGACAATCTCTTCAATATTACTGACAAAGTAATGGTCCGGGCACATAGAGCCGGAAAGCCCTTTTTTAACCGGAATACCAGCCTTTTCATACAGAACATCGTCGTCGGTATACAGGCAGTCGAACTTAACCACTCCAATTTTCAGGCCACGTTCTCTCAGGGCGTTGGCGGTTTTAAGAATGACCGCTGTTTTACCCGATGAAGGAGGACCGGATACGGTTACCAGATTCATGAACAGCAACCTCCGCTACAAGTTTTTTGTGCCCCTTGGGTTGCGCCGTTAAACAGGCCTTCGCAGTGGGTAATCAGTTGTGAAAGGTCATGCTGCTCAATATAGTCCCAGCCCAGCCACATAAATGGACTGTTCTCCGGAAGCACATTGGATACATTCGGGTTGGTGCTGGGGAAAAGCCCCTGAACCGCAAGCAGGTTACCTACCTCTTCAGAAGCAAAGAAATCCACAATTTCTTTCAGTTCCTGCGCTTTAGCGCTTTTGGCCAGCATAAAAATAGGACTGATAATTGAGCCGTCTTCCGGCCAGACTGCCTGCAGCGGACCGCCTTCTTTCACCATTTTTGAGAAGAAGTAAGGCATGATAGTAACAGCCGGTTTATTCTGCTTAGGCTGCTCATCACTTCTGACCATCTGGGCAGGGTGCATGGACTCAAGTAGGCTACGCCCGAGTGCCTGAACACCGTTATCACCGTATTTCTTATGAATATTCAGCAGGATGGCGTTAAAAAGGTCAAAATCGGATACCGGAAGTGATACGCTGTTTTCAAATTTTGGATCGAGCAGGTCTTCCCATGAACGCGGTGCTTCTCTGTCTCCCAGCTCTTCTGTATTGACCAGGAACAGCGACGGAACCACGGAAATAATGGAATAAAGCCCCTGCGGGTCTTTGATGTCAAGATCGCTAAAATCTACATTGTATTGTTCAATATCTGTCAGATCTGTAAATACACCCTCACGGCGGAAACGGCCAAAGCGCTGTTTGTCGAAAAACATATCAAAGCCGGCAGACATAAACAGATCCGGCAGCTTATCCGGGTCTTCAACACCATCGATATTTTTTTGAACCCAGTCCAGCCCCATAGAAGCGGCTTTAAGCTCATGGTTAACTTCTGCTTTGCCGGATTCTTTGCGGCTGTTCAGATAAGCGTTCCACTTTTCCATTAAGGGAATCCGAACCGGGCAGGGTAAGATACCAACCACGTTTAGCCCGTCCGAATTAACGGGTTTTAGTTTATCCTGATTCAGAGTGATATCGGTATCATCGGAGCTACGGCTGATGGCTTCTTCCAGCAAACGGATAAAGGAGTCCAGATCCATCTTTTTCATACTTACGGCGGCATTCAGGGTGATACTTTTGCCTATGGTTGTGCGCTTTGCTGCATCTTCCATCTGAGGGAATCCGTTGGATACGAATACCGGAATGGTCTCTGGGTATTTTTCAGTAATATCAAACAGGGTACTTTGTTGATTAATCATCTTATTAGCCTTATCTCCGTTCTTTATCTGCGGAGTTCAGATCAGTAATAGTGGTGTTCTTCAGCGTGTTGTAGACTTCCAGGTTCAGTTTATGTATCCGCCCGTCAAACATGCAGTCGTCGAAAGGGCAACATGAGCGCCCCAGTGGGCAGGCGTTCATATGAATTTTTTCCTGAAACAGTTCATAAACATCAAGAAAAGTCAGTTCATCCGGTGAGACAGAAAGTGAAAATCCACCTGCAGGACCGCGGGTTGAGTTTACCCAACCTTGTTTCTGAAGTTTTCCGAACACTTTTGCCAGGTGGGCTTCGGATGCAGACAGGCGCTGAGCTGCTGCTTTAACGCTCAGGCGCTGTGGTGCCTGCTGGGCAAGCAACCCTAGCCCATGAATCGCCAGCGATGTGCCTTCAGAAATATTGATTAGACTATTCATGATTTTGTATATTAAGGTATTCTGGTACTGGAATACCTAATTAAAAACAAACCTGACTCATAATGCAATAGCCCTATGGTGTTATTCAGCTAATTTGAGTTTTTTAGCTGAGAAAGTGCTACCAACTTTATTGTTGAAGACACTAAGTTAAGTCTGGCGCCAGTTTAGATCTCATATTTCGAAAAAAAAGTAGTAACCGTAGCCTACGAAAAACGCTGGAAGAGCAGAGTAAAAGGTTGCCACCAGCGCAGCCTTCGGTGCTAATGCCAATGCAGGGAACAGGGCATCTCCATCGTTGGATATGGCATTAGCTAACTGAGCCGATAGTGGTACAGCTCCAGAAATATAAAGGCTTGTAACCAAAATTTGTGGGCCGCAACCGGGCAACAACCCGATGGTAAGACCAGCCAGAGGCAGCCAAATACCCCAGTGAGAAAACAGGGCTGATAGATTGATCCCTGCAAAGCTTGTAGCCAATTCAAAAGCCAGGAAGGCCATCACTACCCAGGCTGTTACAAAGTTAGTATCCTGAGCCGTTTTCTGTAGAGGGTGAGAGGCAATGCATTTCTTATCTTCTGATACCGAGGACTCATAGTCTTCAATCTCTTTGGTTAGCGCCCATAGGGTCATACAGATAATAATGAGAATTGCACCTATCCACTCTATGGTCATACCGGGTAGGTTCAGCGCTTCGTTCACATCAACCTGAAAGGAGCCCATAAAGGCGATAATAGTCGCAGGAATCAGTAACAAGCGCCATACTTTACCTTGAAGGTTGATGGCCATCTGCTCTAAACGAGTAGGTCTTGAACTGTTATGCCTGGTAGCGCCCCCAGTTAAGTTTGTAGGGCGCAGAAAATCGTCCTGGTGAAGGGCATTGACACCCCAGCCTGTAATCGCACCGACAACAACGCCTGTCGCTACGACAGCCGAACCAATATCTGGCTTACTGGCTAGCAATAAGAATGCTGCATCACCCATAGTGGCGGTCAAAACAGCGACTACTGCACCAAATCCGACCCGGCCACTGATAAACTGGGTAGTGACAATGATAGCCCCACCGCAGCCTGGTAGCGCCCCCAGTATCGCAGCAAATAGCACCTGATAGTTTCGTGAGTAGCTATAAAGCCGAACGATGCCGTTGTCTCTGTTTATAAATACTGAAAAATAATGGTAAATCGCCAGAGTAAAGGCAACGTATGCCGACACAGCCCAAAAGGCGTCAGAAAGCGCATTAACCGCCAGGTCTCTAGTTGGATCAGCGGCAATAAGCGTAAGCATAACAATAGGCAACAAGGCTCTTCTATATTTGGGCTTGAACTGTGTATTGGTTATCCAGCGTGTGAGGGTATCGCTAATCTGTGTTGGAACCATTGTCTACTTGAACTCATCCTAAATGATAATGATTATCATTCTAGCTGCTTACTGCTCAATTTCAAGTAAATATACTAAATGTGACTAGTTTGAATGGGTTTATTTGAGCAGACTCACCTAAAACAGGGCTTTCGCGAGCCTTACCAAGATAGACAATACTATTCACCTAATGGCTCCGTATTACCTATAGATGCTAGAAGTGGGAGTCAGTACAAATCTGAAAGTAGCACTATGGCAAAACTAATAAAAAACAGGCCGCTTATTTTGTGCAACAGGTTAATATTGAGTCGCGCTAACAGCTTACGACCCGCAAATATTCCCATCAGGGAAGTCGTAGCTAAGGCAAAAGTTGCGCCAAGCCACACTAGCAGAGGCAGATGCGTTGTGCTCATGGTCACTACGGCTAGCTGAGTTTTGTCACCCAGTTCGGCAAGAAAGATCAACATAAAGGTAGTAATCAATATACTGCGTGTAGTTATCTTCTTATTAGCCTGAGAATCTTCTTCGTCCTCTCTGGCGAGTAACGAATGCAAACCGAACATTATAAATAAACAAGCAGCAGCAATGGTAAGCCAGGTTTCAGGGATAAAGCGAGATAAGCTGCCACCAACAGTTACTGCCAGAATGTTAAGTAGGGAAAACGCCGTTATCGCGCCAATTGCGACAGGTTTAGCCTTATGCTTTGAGGCCAGGGTCATACATACTAGCTGACTTTTGTCACCGATTTCAGTAAGAAAAATCATTCCAAATGCAAGAAATGATGAGGAAAAGAATTCAAGTGTGTGGTTCATATAGTGGTTCTGGTTACATGCTCAACTGGAGGGGCGCGATGATACCATAAAAATCTCAAGGTTGAACGATGTAACATATTGACTATGTTTGATGGTCAAACTATAGTTTATTGCAAATAATTTGATAATCAAACAATGTGGTAATGTTATGAATACAGCAATCGGACATCAACACGACTTTACTTCTCATAGTCAGCGGGGTGAAAAACGAACTCTGTATGTTCTGCTGCTCACCGTCACCGCAATGATTGCAGAGATTGTGGCAGGTACTCTCTTTGGCTCTATGGCGTTACTGGCAGATGGCTGGCATATGGGAACACATGCTGCGGCTTTCTGTATTACTCTTTTTGCTTATCACTATGCAAAAAAACATGCATACGATGAAAGGTTTTCATTTGGCACAGGCAAGGTAAGCGTCTTAGGAGGCTATACCAGTGCGATAGCTCTGGGCATTGTGGCTCTGCTGATGGTGATTGAGTCTGTACACCGCCTGTTTAATCCTCAGGCGATTCAGTTTAACGAAGCGATAATGGTAGCCGTTATCGGTCTTGCTGTTAACCTGGCCAGTATGTTTTTACTTCATGAGCATCATCATGACCACGGACACGGTCATTCGCATGAGCGTCACCAGCATGATCATCACGACCATAATCTCAGAGCCGCTTATATGCATGTACTGGCAGACGCTTTAACCTCCATTCTGGCGATCGTCGCTTTGTTATTTGGTAAGTATTACGGCTGGAATTGGCTGGATGCGCTAATGGGAATTGTTGGTGCGCTTGTCATAGGTAAGTGGACTCTGGGTTTAATGAAGCAAAGTGCTCCTATTTTGCTGGACGAGAATATCGAGAAGGCCTACATGAAAAGAATTAAGGCTGCTCTGGCTCCATTTGCTACAGTTACAGATATTCATGTATGGAAAGTCAGCGGGCATCACTATTCCGCTGCGGTTACGTTAGTATCTAATTGCGATAAAACCGTGGACGAATATCAACAAATTCTTTCACAGTTTGATAAGATCCGACATCTGACTATTGAAGTTCACTAAACGCCATTATGCAAAAACTAGAAAAACTGAGCCAAACGCTGACAGAATTTTACGACAAGATGTCCTCATGGGAGCAGTCTGTGGTCAGAGAAACCGGGTATTCTCTGGCGCAGGTACATACGATTGAGGTACTGGGTATTCACGGTGCTCTGAGAATGAAAGAGCTGGCACAGAAGCTGGGAATTACAACGGGCACTTTGACGGTTCAGATCGAAAAACTGGTTAATGCTGGTGTGATTGAGCGGTGT
This sequence comes from Vibrio sp. JC009, assembly GCF_029016485.1. NCBI lineage: Bacteria > Pseudomonadati > Pseudomonadota > Gammaproteobacteria > Vibrionales > Vibrionaceae > Vibrio > Vibrio sp. JC009. The sequence continues at coordinate 1,610,315 of NZ_CP092107.1, forward strand.
GCTCACCCTAACGACCGCCGGGCTATTGTGGTAAAACTGACTGAAGAAGGGCAAAAAATCCACCACCATCACAATCAGTTACACCTGGATCTGGTACAAGATCTTACAAGAGATCTGAAGCCGGATCAGGAAGATGTGCTGCTGACATGTCTGGAGAAAATGAATCAGGAGTTCTGAGCTATTATGGACGCATATGAACAGGAACAGCTTGCTGAAATTGAAAAATGGAAGCAGGAAGAGCCCGGTCTGGCCAGCCAGACACTTTCTACTGTTACTAAACCTCTGTCATGGCTTGCCTCAAAGGTCATACCTACAACGCTTGTCCAAAAGGCGATTGATGGGTTTGATTCCATTTCCCAGGGCTCACTTAATTCCAAAGATATATTAAAAGAGGCTAAGGTTTCCTCTATAAAAGAGTTGAGACACAAAAACCTTGAGGAGTGCGACGCCCTGGCCAAAAGCGTCCATAACTGGGCGAACGGTATGGCCGGAGCCAGTGGTGGTGTTTTTGGTGCTACCGGGGTGGGCGGAGTTCCTCTTGATCTGGCTACACTTATCACCCTTTCCTTAAGGACCATTCATAAAGTCGGCCTCTGCTATGGGTTCGAAAACCTGAATCAACAGTTTGTGCTGGGAGTTCTGGCTGTATCCAGCGCAGGGAACAGAAGCGAAAAAAGAGAGTCGCTTGAGTTGGTCAGGGAGGTGGAGCAAGTGGTCATTTATGAAATCAGTGAAGATGCTGTGCGCGATACCCTGATATCTAAAGCTGTTAGTAAGAGTGTATTTAGTGCCCGTGGAGTCAGCAAACAGCTTGGTCAATATCTGGCACAACGCAAGTCACTGCAGGTTGTTCCCGTGGTTGGTGGTGTAGTTAGCGGCGTGAGCAATATCTCTTTTGTTTCCGATGTTGCCTGGGCCGCCCGGCGTATCTGCCAGGAGATGTGGCTGATTGAAAACGGTCGTCTGGATCCGTAGAAACCGTAAATACTAAATAGTAACTTCCCGAACCCTGTCGGTATAAATCCCCACAATATAGGTGGTGAATAAGGCGGCATTATCTATACTGATAGATGACACAGTAAGGCATGTGTTATGTCTTTCATGGAGGTTGCCATGGACGGAAAATCCCGAATTAACGGCAATTATATCTTGAGTTGTTTGCTATTATGTTCAGCCTTATTTGCAACGATGTTACCTTTCGCTATAGCCAAAAATGATAAAAACATTGGCCTGTCACAACTCCTTCAGTTATCTCTGGTAGAATTGCAGCTTATTGAGGTTTATACCGCCAGCCGTGATTTCACCTCTATCGAAGAAGCCCCATCTGTGATGACGGTCATCACTGCAGAACAGATTAAACGGCAGGGCTTGAAATCCCTTAGTGAGGTACTGGAACGTATTCCCGGATTCTTTATGGATTACCGTAATAAGGTATTGCCTTCATATGTTTACCACCGCGGGGCATTGACCGGTAATAGCAGCGGGGTCTTGTTTCTTTTAGATGGTGTGCCGCAAAACTTTCAATATGCTTACGGTATCGATTCGCAGCACATTTTTCCAAATCTATACCATGTTAAACGTATAGAGATAGTGCGGGGCTCAAGCTCAACATTATGGGGTAGCGATGCATCCACTGGTGTTATCAATATCATAACCTATGACGGCAGCGAACTGGACAGCCTGGCCGGGGAGTATGGCACCTTTAGTGCCACTTATGATCATCAGTTCAGGGACAATCGCCATATTACGAACCTAAATTGGGGCAGGCGGTTTGATCAGGGTGATGCAATGTTCAATATCACCTATAGTGAAAGCGATGCTGACCTTATTGGCCACAATAACAGTTCTTATGTAGGTTGGGATGCTTTGCGGCCCAGTCATGATATCCATTTCAAAGGCTCTTATCAGGATCTGACTCTGTTGGCCCGTCATGCCAGGCTTGCTTATGCTGGTACTCAGTTTTACCTTCATGACACCTATGTTCCGGAATTAGACAATGATGTTGTCGGCGACCGCAGGATGGAGATAGAGTCATTAGGAATCGCGCATAGCTGGCAGCTCAATGACGCCTACAGCCTTGAGGCTTCGGCTAACTACGTGGGACAATCGGTGGGAAGATATCTGACCGTAGCTTATTTTCCCTCTCTTTCGAACGACCAATATCTCGGTGATGAGTTTGCGGAGAAAAAATATTTCTCTGATGTGATTGTTCGCCATCAGGCTGATGACTGGCGAAGCAAAGCGGGAGTGCACTGGAGCCTGATCGATTTTGCCGGCAATGCTGTAACACAGGCGGAAAGGTTGCCGGGGATCGAGCGCGCATATGCTTTTTTTGCAGAGACAGAATACCGGGGCTTTGATGATCTGGCACTAACTGCGGGGGTTAGAGTCGAGAGAAATGATTTGCGTAGTGACAGTACCGATGTGATGCCTCGTCTTTCAGCGATATATCACCTGTCTCCCGACTGGAATCTGAGGTATGCCTACAGTACAGGTATCGTTCGTCCTCAGCGTGTATACAATGTTGGTGATGGCTGGGTACTTTTCACCGTAGATGAAACAACAGGTCAGAAAATATATGCTTCAGGTACCGATACTTCGCAAACGACAACGACCAATGAACTACAGCTTAACTACCAAACCGACAAACTCAATGTAGCTGCGACTTTGTTTTATGCTGAGGCTAAAGACAGTTTCACCTGAATAGGAAGGGATGCCACTGCTCCACCCGATAGTTTTAATAGTTACCAATATTGGTACGGTAATATCGAGAAAATACGTTCACGTGGTGTGGAGCTGGAGTTAGCCTATCTGCCCACTGAATATCTGCGCTTTTATGGCAATCTAACCTACCAGAATGCAGAGTACGCTTCGCCTTATGCTACAACATTAGGAGGCGCAGAAAGATTTGAAATGTTTGAAACCGGCCAGAGAACCTTGCGAACTCCGGATACTATGTGGAATCTGGGTATTGACTACGACGTGACAAATCAGTTTTCACTTAATGCACATTACCGGGGTTTCAGTGGTGTACTCATTTCTGCTGATGAAGAAGAAGGTACCATCGATTACCTTGATCTCAACCTGAGATACCTGGATGCCTTTGTAAAAGACAGTGAAGTTTCCCTTTATGTTAAAAACGTATTTGATAATCTGGATCATCGAGGCTCACGAGGATTTAGTGAGGCAGGGCAGGAGTGGGGAGTTAGTTTTACTCTGAGTTTTTAATACTTTAAAAAAATACAAACTAACGCCATGAAGCAATAACTCTATGGCGTTATTTTAATGGAATTTGTTGATTTCTATTTTTTATCAATAAGTTAATTGCTTTGGAGGGTTATAAAAGTCATTTACGCCATTTGACGCATTAAAGACCAAATTTTAAGAGTTTTAAATCACATTACCTATTTCATGTTTCGCGAATAATTTAACCATCAACTCGGCAGGAAGAAAAAATAACCCTCCGATTGAAATTAAATTAAATAACCATAATAGGGAAGTTCCATGAACATGAAACTAAAAAGCGTAATGATTGGTGCAGCGGTTGCTTCTGTTGCGGCTATGCCTTTAAGCAGTGCTATGGCGAAAGATTACCCACCAAGAACGATGTCAATGGTTGCTCCTTCTGGCGCAGGCGGCGGCTGGGATTTAACAATCCGTACCGTGGCTAAGACCCTGAAAGACACGAAACTTGTTAAGTCTAATATGCCTGTCACTAACCGTCCTGGCGGCGGCGGTGCAGTAAACCTGGCTTACATGCAGACTCAGAAAGGCAAAGATAACCTTATCTCTGTTTATTCACCACCGATTCTTCTGACTCACCTGAACGGCTCAAGCAAGTTCAGCTATGAAGATACAACGCCACTTGCTCGTCTGATCACTGACTACGCTGCTTTCGTTGTTTCAAAAGACTCTAAGTACACTTCTATCAACGAAGTAATGGAAGCACTGAAGAAAGATCCTAAGAGTGTAAAAATCGGCGGTACTTCTTCTGCAGGTAGTATGGACCACATCCAGTTCCTTATGATTGCAAAAGCTGCTGGTGTTCCTAACCTGAACCAGATTGACTACATCTCATTCCAGGATGGTGGTGCGGTTGCGCAGGTTCTTGGCGGACACATTGACCTTATCTCTACCGGTCTTGGTGACGTTGTATCACTGGTTAAGAGTGGCGACCTGCGCGGTCTGGCTCAGACAGCTGACAAGCGTATCGGTGAAGGTGTTGTCGCAGAAATCCCGACAGTAAAAGAGCAGGGAATCGATGCGACATTCGAAAACTGGCGTGGTCTGTTCGGTCCTAAAGATATGCCTGAGTACGCTGTGACTTACTGGAACAAGACTCTGAAAGAGATGGTTGAAACTCCTGAGTGGGCTGAAGCTCGTAAGCGTAACGGCTGGGATGCGGCATACCAGAATGGTCAGGACTTCACTAAGTTCCTTGCTCAGACTAACGACCAGTACAAAGAAATTCTTTCTGAAGTATTTGGCAAGTAATCGGTTAACTCAATAAAGATAAGAAGGAGCTTCTCCTTCTTATCTCCCCTCAACTTATGTTTTATCAAGAAATTCCGGCATAAGGATAAATCCTATGGAAAACAAAACTGTTCGTCCGAATTGGGATGCATTCACTGGTTTATTCGGTGTAGGTTTCGGGCTTATTTACGGCTATATGTCGTACTCAATGCCTCGCGCTGCATTCGGTAATCCGATGGACCCAATTTATTTTCCACTTGGCATTTCAGCCATTTCTATTTTAATTGGCATCCTTTTGCTCGTTAAAAGTGACTTTAAAGCGTCAGTAATGGCGTGGACAGATCTTATCAATGAAGATGAAGTAAAGAAAAACGACCGTCGTCGTATCCTTTATACCTGCATCATCTCCGTTGGTTACGCATTAGTTTTTGAGCACCTTGGTTATGTAATCAGTACTTTCCTGTTCATGATTGCCATGCTGACGATTACCAGTGGTAAAGAAACTATGGTTAAAAACGCGATTATCGCGGTTCTATTCTCTGTTGGTGTTTACTTCGTATTCTCTACGCTATTAAGCATCAGCCTTCCACCACTACCGTTTATGGAATAAGGAGACATTACGATGACTGATGTTTTAGCGAACCTTATGAACGGCTTTGGTGTGGCACTGCAGCCATACCACCTGTTCCTTGTTACTATCGGCGGTGTGCTGGGTACTATCGTTGGTATGCTTCCGGGCCTTGGCCCTGCAACTGGTGTAGCGGTTCTGCTGCCAATGACATTTGCTATGGGTCCGACCGCAGCACTGATCACCATGACGGGTGTTTATATCGGTGCCATGTTCGGTGGTTCACGTAGTTCGATTCTTATTAATACTCCGGGGGACGGTGCTGCTCTGGCTGCCACCTTTGACGGTTACCCGATGGCGATGCAGGGGCGTGCGGAATCTGCTCTGGCAATGTCGGCAATCGCATCCCTGATTGGTGGTACTATCGCAGCGGTTCTGATGACCCTTCTGGCGGAGCCTGTAGCAAGCTTTGCACTAAAATTTGGTCCTGCTGAGTACTTCCTGTTGATGGTTGCGGCGCTTTCTATGACGGCGTCTATGTCTAAGGGCAATATGCTGAAAGGTTTCCTTTCCATGGTTGTGGGCCTGTCCATTGCGACAATCGGTATCGATGCTCAGTCCGGTGTAGAACGCTTTACATTCGGCAACCTTGAACTGCAGACAGGTGTAGACTTCCTGGTTGTGATTATCGGTATCTACGCGCTGGGTGAAGTGTTCAAGAGCTTCCGTTCTCTTAGTCAGGGTACTAAGAAAGCACAGACTAAGTTCAAGCGTATCTGGATCAGCGGTGACGACTGGCCTCGTTCAAAATGGCCTATCCTGCGCAGTGCGCCTGTAGGCTTTATCATCGGCTCTCTTCCGGGCGCAGGTGGTACTATGGCTTCACTGATGTGTTACAACAACGAGAAGCAGTTGTCTAAGAACAAAGAAGAGTTTGGTAACGGTGCTATCGAAGGTCTTGCTGCGCCGGAATCTGCGAACAACGCCGCTTCTATCGGTGCGATGATTCCAATGCTTTCACTGGGTGTTCCTGGCTCAGGTACAACAGCGGTAATGATGGGTGCGCTGCTAATGCTGGGTATTCAGCCTGGTCCAATGCTGTTCACTCAGTACCCTGAAACGGCATGGGGTCTGATTGCAAGTATGTTTGTTGCGAACTTTATCCTTGCGATTGTAAACATCCCGCTGGCAGGTGCTCTGGTACGTGTACTGGCAATTCCACCTAAAGTACTGTACCCGATTGTACTGGGTCTTGCGTTTATCGGTTGTTACGCTATCAGTAACTCGGTTGTTGACTTCTATATCCTTGTTATCCTTGGTGTGGCAGGTGTTGTGATGAAGCGTGCAAATATCCCGACAGCGCCAATGATTCTGGCGGTCATCGTGGGCGGTACCATGGAGCAGTCGTTCCGTCAGGCATACCGTATTTCTAACCAGGATCTGTCGGTATTTGGCCACTCAACAGTAGCTCAGGTTCTGATTGCGATTACTGTACTTTCGATTGCTCTGCCAATCATTGGTATGCTTCGTAGCCGAAAAGCAGAAGCTCAGACTGCATAAGAAAATTTATCGATAAAATACAGGCCAGTCCGGAGTTATTACCGGGCTGGCCTGTCTGTTTTTAAACTGTCCAAATAAATAAATTCATAAACACCATATAAAAAATATTTTCCTTGTTAATCACATGACGTAAGTCATGCTTTTGGCTTAAAAATAGGCGGATAATTCGTTCGTACACTAACTATTTGAGAGAGACCGGTGCTTGATTCATACCACTTTGAGAAAGTAATCAACGGCAGCAGCAAAAAGATGGATAGAGTGCGTGCATTTCTGGACAAAATGGATCTGGGAGTGGACGTGGATGTCGAGTTTTTTGTTGTGGCGTACCATGAGTACAGCATTGTTGGTTGCGGTGGTTTAGCCGGGAATACGATAAAATCTGTCGCCGTTGACGATTCACATCAGGGCAACGGACTCTCAACCAAACTGCTTACCGAACTGGTCACTCAGGCCTACGATATGGGCCGGTATAATCTGTTTATCTATACTAAGCCTGAAAATTATCAGATGTTCCATAATGCGGGTTTCTACCTGCTTACTTCGGTAAAAGACCGCGTAATTCTTCTGGAAAACAGTAAAAATCGCCTTCAGCGTTACTGCAATAAGCTCGCGACGCTAAGACAGCAGGGCGATAAGATCGGCAGTATTGTAATGAATGCCAACCCGTTCACTCTGGGGCACAGATACCTTGTAGAACGTGCATCTAAAGAGTCAGACTGGGTTCATCTGTTTGTGGTGAAAGAGGACAGTTCCTTCTTTAATTATGAAGACCGCCTGAATATGATTCGTGCCGGTGTGGAAGAATTTGGCAATGTGATTGTTCACCCGGGATCCGACTATATGATCTCCCGTGCGACTTTTCCGAGCTATTTCCTGAAAGACGAAGGCATTATTAACTTTGCCCATACCGCGATAGATCTACAGTTGTTCCGTAGCTATCTGGCTCCGGCACTGGGTATTACCCACCGGTTTGTGGGTACAGAGCCTATCTGCAAGGTGACTAACTTCTATAACCAGCAGATGCATCAGTGGCTGGCAACGCCAACGCTGGAGTCTGATCCTATTTCCCTGATTGAAATTCCACGCTGTGAAGAAGCAGAGTTGCCGATTTCAGCGTCTCTTGTACGTAATCTGCTGTTCCAGAACCGCTGGGATGACATTAAGAAGATTGTTCCGGTGACCACCTTCGATTATCTGAGAGAGCTGTTCAGCGAAGAGACTTCTGCGTATCAGGCAAAACGCGAGCAGGCTAAGCTTAATCCTTCAGTTCAGTTAAGTCTGGAAGCTTAGCCCGGCTCTGATTATTTGTGGGTTTCGTGTTCTATTTTCTGAGCAAATACTTCCCCCAGATAATTATCCTTTGCCACAATTTTTCTGAGTTTTTCAATATCCAGCCAGATCACCTCTACCACAGAGAGTGCTTTGGCGCTGCACTTATAATTTCCCGCAAGAAAGGCGTAAAGGCCAAGCAACTGACCACAGGATAAAACCTCTTCGTTAGTGGTGGAAAGAATATCCACTTTGCCGTGCATAATTACTGCAACCGATGACGCGGCCTTGTTCTGGCGGAATATCAGTTCGCCTTCATTATAGATCTGCCTTTTGGCAATTTTCCCCAGAGAAATCAGGGTTCGTTTATGTATGCCTTTAGCCCAGGGCATGGATGCGAGCTGTTCGCTGATCTCTTTTACGCTGACATTGTGCGGTTTAGGCTTCAGGTGAGCGAGCCTGGTCTCTATCTCCATGGTCAGATGTTCGGATTCACTTTTATCCAGTACGCCTTCCTCAACCAGTTTATGCAGATAAACCCGCTCCAGATTGAGCATCAGGCACTGCGCAGAGTGGGTTTCCAGACTGAATGAAAGATCCGGGAAGTTTTCTCTTAATTCCTGAATGTAACGGCGGGTAAAGCGCTTGTTCAGGTCGATATCTTTTAGCGTGTCGTCGGCATCTTTAGGGGTCGGAGCCAGTGACGGGATAAATTTCTCCATCTCTTTCTGCGCCATCAGAAATCCACGGGCCGTATCATAGTTAAGGGCCAGCTTTTCAAAGGAGAAGTGGATGATAACGCGATTCATCAGTGAGAACTGATTAAACCAGCGCATATAGCCGGGGGTATTCCAGGAGCGGAACAGAGTCTGCCTTGGCGATATCTGCGGGTTGTCATCAAGGGCAACTTCAACGGCGTTGATAAGTTGCCGGGTTGTCATGCCATTTAGTACGCCTTGTTTAAACTGGGTCCAGTAAAACTGACGTTCGCTCTCCAGCAAACGGCGGTGAAAGGCGATACGCAGGTCCGATTCGCTGCATTTCTGGCTGCTGCTCTTTTCATCCGGCGCTTTTACATCGTTAAGTGGTTTGGTCAGCTCTCGCCAGTTGGCCCGCTGCAAAAATTCGTTCTTCTGTATTTCTGGAAGCTCGGTCAGCAGGCGTTGTTTCAGAGTAAACTGCGCCTTGTCCAGACTGGCCTGTTTGGCTGGTGGCAGCTTGTCCAGTCCCAGATACCTGAGAACCATGGTCATGGTGCTGGAGTTGATAACTATGGTCAGCACAACAATGCCAGCGGTGAGAAACAGGATCTGGTCAGCGACTTCTTTGGGTATCACTTTGTCCTGAGCGATAATAAGTGCCAGCGCCAGTGCCACCGCTCCGCGAAGCCCCCCCCAGACCAGAACAATGGCTTTCTGTTTATTGATACCAATGCCGATGCGTTTTAGCAGCGGCATAAAGATAACCACGGACGTTGCCCGGATTAGCTGAATTGCAACATAAAGCCCTGCCAGGGTTATCCACCACTCCATCACATCCAGCCGGATCCGGGATGCGATGATGATACCAACCAGAATAAAGATCAGGGTATTGGCAACATGCGCCATCATTTCCCAGAAGCGGTGCAGGAATCCGGACACTTCCGGAGAAATACGGGTACGGCCAATACTGGCAAGAAGCAGCCCAAGGGTGACAACCGCAACCACACCGGAGACATGGAACATATTCTCCGCAATAAAGTAGGCAATATAGGCGGCTGAGATGGTGAGGGTTATTTCTATCACAGGTTTATTGAACAGATTACCCACCCACCAGAGCACAATCAGGCCGGTAAGCAGGCCAGTCAGCATGCCAAAAATAACCACAGATAGAAAGTTACCGGAAATATTCAGCATGCTTATCCCGCTTTCGCCCTGAGCAGTAAGCAGACCATAAAACAGAGTGAAAAGAACGATGGCGGTACCGTCGTTCAGGAGTGACTCGCCTTCTATCAGAGTCTCCAGACGCTTACGTGAGCTGACCTCTTTTAGCAGTGCCACCACAGCAACCGGATCGGTTGCGCTGATAAGTGCACCAAACAAAAAGCAGACAGTCCAGCTCCACTCCCATGGAAAGAAATAGTAAGCCAGAGCGGCGGTCAGGCTTGTTGCTATGATAAGCCCCGGCACGGCAAGTATCAGGATTTGGCTGAACATCCGCTTGAACAGGTGCGTTTCCATGGCAAAGGCTGACTCAAAAATCAGCGTAGGAAGAAACAGAAGCAGGATAAGGTGCGGGTCAACCTGTGCCAGTCCTGTTAATGCCAGATTGAGTTCAGGCAGATTTTGCTGCATATGAGCACTGCGGCTATATAAACCTATGCATAACCCGGCCAGAAGAAGAACAACACTATAAGGAGAGATTAGTAATCTTGGCAGGGACTTAACCAGAGCACCAAGCAAAAGGGACAAGATGACGAACATCAGGATCAGGACGCTGTTGTCTAAGTGCATAGTATCCCCCAGAATAGAGTAATAACTATCACTTAGTTTAGTTCAGCGAAGCGAGCTTAACGTGCAAAAGCACTGATTTCTCAGAATACTGACAAATAGTTTGAAACGAATGATATGGCGAACCTTACCTCAGAAGGGATCTTCCGGCTTATTTTTTTCTGTTGAATGGATTGGTGTTGCAGGGTTGGTCTGGCTCTCAGGCTTGCTGCCCAAAAGTCTTCCCAGATCATCTAAATAGTTTTCTGTATCCGCTATCAGTTTATCAAGCTCATCTGAAAACTTATCAATATCAGCCATAATAATTCCACCTGAAGCCAAGTAAGAGGAATAACATACACTATATACCTCTTTAGTAGTAAGTGGCATTTTGCTGATTTTTAACCCTATATCTCATTTTTTGATCAGGCGCTGATTAATACTCTCTCTTACGCGGATATTTATGTGACCAGAAACGGAAATAGAAAGCCCTCAGGCCTTGTTTGGCAAAGAGGGCTAAAAGTGTTGTTGCTTAATCCAGATACATCTTAGAGCCGGGTTAGTTTTCAGAAGCTTCCTCAAAGTAGCCGCCACGATGCATCTTTCTTTCCGCGATTTTTTGCGCTGCATCAAGGGCTTGCTTGTATCCAATCTTACCATCCAGAGCTTCAGCGACCTTTTGAGCTGTAATACCGCCGATAGAGATAAACTCAGGAATCGAAACATACTGAATACCCTGATACGGAGACTCATAGAAGGTATTCTCAATTGGGTCTGCTGAACTTAAAGCGTGCAGCTCAGAGTTGGCAAATTTACCGGCAACCTTGAGAAATTCCTGATTCTCATAGGTAGACTGGCGTGTGCCGGTCGGAACGTTTGACCAGCCGTTATGTTTGGCGACCAGCTCAATGTATTCTTTCGAAGTTGCCCAGGAGATAAAGTCCTGTGCGGCCTGAAGCTTTTTAGAACCCTTTGGTATAGCCAGAGCCCATGCCCACAGCCAGTTCGCTCCCTTTTTAGTGACTTGATACGGAGCCTGAGCAAAGTGCCACTCATCGGCGATGTCACTCTTGGATTTGTCAGAGATAAAGGAAGCTGCAATGGAAGCATCAACCCAGATACCACATTTGCCTTCTCGGGAAAGGGACAAAATCTCGTTAAAGCTGTTTTTAACCGAGTTTTCCGGGCCGTAATCACGTAGCAGATCAATATAGAAGCTGACCGCGTCCTGCCACTGGCGGGAGTTAATTTGCGGATTCCAGTCCATATCAAACCACTGACCGCCAAAACCGTTAACCATAGTAGTAACCAGGGCCATGTTATCACCCCAGCCTGGTTTTCCTCTCAGGCAGATACCGTAAACGCCGTTTTCAGGATCATGTATTTTGGCCGCAATATCGCGAACCTGTTCCCATGTAGGGCGCTCACTCATAGCCAGACCATGCTTTTCAAGCAGATCCTTACGGTACATTGTTATGGAGCTTTCACCATAAAACGGGGCGGCATACAGGTTATCATTCAGTGATAAGCCGTCTCTTACGGCTGGAAGAAGATCGTCCAGATCATATTTGGCAGAAGGCTCCAGCGGGGTCAGCCAGTTGCGCTGTGCCCAGATAGGCGTTTCATACATGCCTATGGTGACAACATCATAATTGCCGGTTTCTGCTGCAATATCCGCAATAACGCGCATACGCAGACTGCCTTCTTTGAAGACATGCCATTTTAGTTTTACATCCGGGTACAGCTTTTCGTATTCAGAAGAGAGCTTCTGCATTTCGATCATATGACCGTTGTTTACTGTAGCGATGTTTAATTCCATCGAATTAACGGTGAAACCAGGTAAGCTGGTCAGCACGGCAATACAGGGAAGTAATCGTTTTAAATTCATTGTCTTACTCCAGATAATGAATAAAGTAAAATGGCGAATAGCAAAGTTATTTATTATAGAATTAAATAATAAGTATTTGTCATTTATAGTATTAATTCAAATAGAGAAGCCAAAATAACGCTAGAAATAATAATTTATATGAGCTTAGCAACGAACTTAGGATAACTGTAGTTCAGTCTTATTAATGTGAAGCATGTCACGTGTGAGTTAATCGTTAGTGAGACTCATGGTGTGAAGTGTGATTTGAGTCTCATTAAGGCGTCTGATTTGATTTATGTATTTGTGATCGGTATCAATTTAAAGGTTTGGCAATAGTGACAAGAAGACTAAAGAAGTATTATTCAGGCAAATAGGCATGAGTAGTTGAGTGACGTATCATGAGATGATTTCCTGAACTTAACTTGGGTCGTGCTAAAATAATAAATTGTGAGTTTTAGTATAAACTTATGTAGTTAATGGAAAACAATAAAAATTAATTCCATTAAAATAATTGCATATACCATTCGTTTTTTCTCTTAAACTGGAGAAGTGTGATGGCACCAGAGTCTGATTCAATAATGAAGCACAAATCGCAACCTGTAGATCAGGTGCGCTCGATTAACTTATCGATGAAAATAACCCTGAGCTTTCTGACAATCGGTTTGCTTTTCATCGCCACTATGCTGTTTAGCTACGGAAGCAGCAAACAGGTTATCTCCGGTCTGGGGTTAATCAATAATGAATCCTCGCCTGTGGTAAAACAATCCTCTCAGGTAGATGGCTTAGTTCAGGCAATAGAGCCATTAACACTGTTGCTGACCACTTCCCAGACGACGGCAGAGTATGAGATGGAAGTGAATAAGTTAAGTGAAAATAGTCAGAAACTATCTTCTGCATTTCAGGGCCTGAGATCGATTCAGCTTACCGGCGAGCTGGCTAATGTTGTTAGTAGCATTACGGACGACCTGGACAGTCGTATGAACGAACTGCGTGGGCACACTGACCGTTTAGTCAGCCAGCAGGGCGAAATCGTAAAGCTGACCGAACATTCAAAGCAGGTCATTGAGACTCTGGTTAAGCTTCAGCAGGCTATTGCTCCTTTACTGGAAAGCACTTTGCTGGAACAGGATGATGATTCAGTCATTTCCACCATTAATGAAACCCATGCCTCTATTACATCAGGTCTGCTGGTTATTGAGCGCATTGCTTATGCGTCATCCCTTGATGATATGGACAACCTTCAGGATCAGTTTTTTGCCTGGCAGAATACCCACTCAAATCTGTTACCAACTCTAATTTTTGCATCTGATGACAGTGGTTATCAGCAGTTTGTAAAAGAGCTGTCGCGCATTACACTTTCTCTTCTTGATGCTATTGAGGGGGAACAGGGGCTTCTCGCTGTCCAGCACAGGCGGCTTGAGCTTATTGAGCAGCAGGATCAGATATTTGAACAACTAAAAAGCAGCTTAAATGGTGTAAGTCAGTTAACCGGTAAGCTGCTTGAGGAATCATTTGCTCAGAACAATCAGTTATCGACAGAGATTAACTCTCGCGCTGAGCAGCAGAACCAGACGGCGATCTATGTCGGACTGGCCATTATTATCGGTATTGCAGCCATTTCGGTCTGGATCTCACGATTTATGAGAAGGTCCATCAAAGGTTTAACTGTTGAACTGGATGCTTTGTCACGCGGGGAACTAAGAAACATCGCTCCGGCCCGGTCCAGTGATGAGTTTGGCAGGCTGAATAATTATCTGATTCAGGTGGTTGAGAGTCTTAAGCAGACGGTTATCGATATTGAAAACTCAGCCAAATTGGTGGAAAACTCTGTGGGACTGGTTGCGGGCAGCTCAACAGATACACGTGAAATTGTTCAGCAGCAGAAGAGTGAGCTGGATGCAATTGCCGCCGCTCTTGTGGAGATGAGCTCCACCGCAAGTGATGTTGCTCAGCACACGGAAAATACCCATGAACGCATTGTCAAAGCCGGAGATCTTTCAACTAAAGGCCGCAAACAGGTTCAAGATAGTCGTGAGAGTGTTGAAACTATGGTTCAGCAGACTGCTCAGACTATCTCTGTAATCAATAATCTTGATGAAGGCGTTAAAAGCATTGAGACCATCATAGATACCATTACAGGTATTGCTGATCAGACAAATCTGCTTGCGCTAAATGCTGCCATTGAAGCTGCCAGAGCCGGTGAACATGGACGTGGCTTTGCTGTTGTTGCTGATGAAGTGCGTGAGCTTGCTAACAGAACACAAAAATCAACGCTGGAGATCCAGGAAAAAATCTCTTCAATGGTTTCTGATTCACAGAAAGCGGTCGAGGTTATAGTGCAAAGTGAAGACCTGGCGAATGGCAGTCTGGAGCAGGCAAAACTGGCAGATGAAACCATAGTCAGCGTTGAGGTGATTATGGGTGAAATTCAGGACTTAAGTCACCTGATTTCTACTGCGGCTGAAGAGCAGGCGGTGACACTGCGTGAACTTGATAAGAATATTAATCAGGTTACAGAGCTTGCAGATCAGACTAATATTAAAGCAGAAACAGCAGAAAGTGAGGCAGTGTCTCAGGTTCAGGTAGTACAGGAACTGGAAAGTAAAGTAGCCAAATTTACTTTTGAGCGCTGATCCGGTTGCTGTGGGTGATGTTTGTTACAGGGGAGAGCGGGATGTCTGGTCCGAAAATTTCGGTGCTTAGTGCTCTGTGTATTGGCCTGTTGGCTCATAAAGCCAGCTATGCTGAAGAAATTACTATTGCTACGGGGCATTTACCGCCCCTCTATTGTGAGATAGCCCCGGACAATGGTCGCGTTCTGAATATTGTCAGAGCCGCATTTGATGCGGTGGGAATCCAAGTTAACTACGATTTTATGCCATGGCCACGGGTGAATTATCACGCCAAAAGCGGTAAGAAAGATGCATCCTGCTGCTGGTTTAATCAGGAAGAGCGGGCAGAGCATGCGCTGTACAGTGAAGGTGTTTATGCCTATAACTACTCTTTTTACTATCTGAAAAAAACAGATTTTGACTGGGATAGCATTGAAGATCTGAAAGGGTTTCAGTTAGGGGGAACGGAAGGCTATAGCTATACTCCCGAGTTTACGGCAGCAGAAAAGGCGGGAGTGATTAATGTAAAGCGAACTTCAAGCGATCTGAAAAATTTCAGAATGCTTCTGGCCGGAAGGATTGATGCTTTTCCTGTGAATGTGGATTACGCCAACTATGTGTTGAAGACGGAAATGTCTCCCGAAGATGTGCACCGGTTTACCCATCACCCTAATCCACTGCGAGTGGATTATGTCCACCTTGTCTTTCCAAAGCAGAATGAAAAAAGTGCCCGGTTGCAGGAAGCGTTTGATCAGGGGATGCAGATTATTCACGCCAATGGAGTATATAAAGCTATTGTTGCCAGGCAGTAACAACAGGGCTCCTTCGTTGAAGAAGCCCGATAGCAATTACAGTACTGTAATGACATCTTCTGCGGCAAGGCGAGCTTTTGGCAGGCCGTGGTTATAATCATCGCCGTCTTTGTGGTAACCCATTGCAAGCGCAACATCACAGACGAAACCGTCCAGTTCATCTTCAAAGATTTCACCGATCAGTGCAGGGTCAACCCCTTCCATTGTTGTTGAGTCGATGCCCATACGAGCCAGCACGTGCAGTGTATTACCCAGAGCCAGGTAAGTTTGTGCACGCGTCCAGTGGCCGTTATAACCCTTTTCATCCGTGTTCGCTTCAGCGAAAGTAAAGCCGCCGTTCAGCATTTGATCAAACATTTCAGCAGGAAGGTGACCAGAAGTCACTTCAGCATCAACCACTTTTTTGTACTGCTCTTTGGTAAAGCGAGGGTTGTATGCAAAAAGAATCGTGTGTGATGCCTTTTTCGCATGGTGCTGGTTAAACTGATGTTTGTTCGCGAACGTATTGTGGAAGCGCTCTTTCGCTTCATCACTTTCAATCACGATAAACTTCCATGGCTGTGAGTTAATAGAAGAAGCAGACAGGCGAATCGCTTCTTTGATCACTTCCATATCTTCTGCCGAGATTTTTTTAGTTTCGTCGTACGCTTTAGCGGTATAACGGTTGTTCAGGTCTTTGATGATTTGATGTGACACGTTACTCTCCACACTTCTGTTATTCAAATGGCCGGGCCTATGCCCTTAATACAGCGCTATTATGCTGACAGAGTGTGGGGAGTTCGATGAATGGAATTTCCAAAGATTATGGGTAATTTCGTCCCTAATCGGCCTGAAAAGGACAGAGCCCCGTTTTCACGGGGATAATGAGCGGGGCATGAAGAAGAGATCAGGCGACCGCTTCTTCCAGCTCAACTTCTGTAACTGCTGCTTTCATTTCATCCTGATAGGTTTCCAGCATAAGTTGTAGCTTTGTTCCCAACTGCTCGGCAGAATGATTGCGGATCGTAGTGCAGTAGGAGGCTGCATTGTCACAGATAACGCACTTGCGAGGCTCCATCTCACACGCCTGGCGGGAGATCATTTTGCCTTCGTCTGTCATGACATCAACGTTCATCAATGCGCCCAGCATATGGTGTTTTTCCAGCTTGATCATTGCACGTTTCAGCTCAGATGAAGAGGCTCCAACCACCACTAACAGCAGTTCATCCCCCGTCTTCTGGTTAAGCTCTACGCTTTTAACAACACGGCATTGAAGTTTATTCAGCTCTTCCTGAACAGCATTAAGTGAAATCTGAAATAACTTTTTCGCAGCGGTGGTATGCACCATATGTTGTGGAACATAGTTATTTAGCGTAATCAGTGGCAAAGAGTACTGAGATACCAGTCGCTGCTGTCGCTGCGCTCTCACCTGTGCGCTTTCGTGTTTATCATAGAGTGTTACAAAATCCTGCATTATCGCCTCCTTTTACGACGTTGGCGATATTTTAGCCACAGAGGGAGGCTCGTAATGGGGAGTAGAGGGCACTTTTGGGTGGTGTAAGTACTTTTAATGGTGTTTATGAACTTATTTATTTTTTACGGGGACAGGCGCCTTATTTTATATTGGGACAGGCACCCCATGAAATAGAAGATGCCAGGTATAGGGAAGAGGTATAGAGAGGTATAGGGACAGGCACCTTATGAAATAAAAAGTGGTGTTGCAGGATTGTGTAGTTTGCCTCGTAAGGCATTAACGCTAATGAACTTTCTTTGTTCTGGTTAGTTATTATTGATGAGGTTTCCTTTTAGGAGAATCTCATGACAACAGCCAGAAGCCGTCAGGTAAATCCAGAGGTCACACCTTATTACCATGTAGTATCCCGGTGCGTACGTAAAACATTTTTGTGCGGATTTGATGAAGTATCACAGCGGTGTTACGAGCATCGCAGGGAGTGGATAGAAGGCCGTATCAAAGAACTTTCCAGAGTGTATTGTGTCGATATCTGCGCATATGCGGTGATGAGCAACCACTACCACCTGGTGGTGCATTTAAATCGGAGTAAAGCTCAAAAGCTGACGGTTCAGGAGGTGATAGATCGTTGGTCCACATTGCATCATCAACCAAATTTAATTCAGAAAATGTTAGGTAAGGATCTTGATTCGGAAGCTGAATATTTAAAAGCCCAGGAAATTGTAGAAATCTGGCGTGAGAGGTTATCTAATCTGAGCTGGTTTATGAAAGAGCTAAACCTGGACATTGCCCAAAAAGCCAATAGCGAAGATAAATGTAAAGGTCATTTTTGGGAGAGCAGATTTAAGAGTCAGGCATTGATGGATGAGCAGGCATTGCTGTCTGCAATGGCTTATGTTGACTTAAATCCGGTAAGAGCAGGGGTTGCGAAAACACCGGAAGAGTCAGAACACACTTCAATAAAAGAGCGAATAGACTGCTTGTCACATTTTCAGGCTACACCTGCCTGTTTGTATCCATTTACTGGCACTCGAAGCAGTAACAAAGATGATGGTATACCGTTTTCCTTATTTGACTATATAGAATTGGTCGACTGGACTGGTCGGCAATTGCGCGAAGATAAAATGAGTATTGACGGTCAGTTACCTTCTATTATGGACAGACTCCGCACTGAATCCAGTGCTTGGTTACAAGTATGTACCCGACTTGAAAGTAAGCGAGCTGTATTGGTTGGTCAAAAACATAATATTGAAAGGGCAGTGCCTAAACTTAATCGAAGCAGGGTAGTGGGCTATTCCTTAAGCTAGCTAACCGGCGCATTTCCTCCCAACAAAACCTACAAACTCTGAGGAGTTTGATTTTGGCATGTTTGTATGTGCTAAAGCAGTCAGTTTATCTTTTTGAAATTACATTTCTTCACATGTCTTTTGTTGATATAAGCACATTTCATCAGAATTAGAGTTGGTAATATCGAGCTTACCCCTGGTTCAATCATAAGACATTCTCATAGGGTGCCTGTCCCTACAAAAATAAGGCGCCTGTCCTTAGAAGAGAGAAAATCAAGCGCATCCCCAATTAAATTTATAAACACCATATAAGTTGTTTAGTGGTTTGAATTGAATGATAAACCTCACGAAGTCGGTATGGCGGGCTTAGATAGAATCTCCGGACACTTTTTACCAACAGGTTCGGAAAAATCATGAGTGAAGGTCCGATTATTATGGAAGGCGTAACCCTAATGCTGCTTGGCATGGGATTCGTTTTCTGCTTCTTAGCATTATTGGTAGGTGCGACGCGTCTGCTATCCGCGGTTGCTTTAAAAGTTCAGCCACCGGCTCCGCCAGTTGCAGCGCCAAAGGTTAGCCCTGCTGCTGCCTCTTCAGACGACGATAACGTCGTAGCCGCGATTTCTGCAGCGCTTCATCACCACAAGAAAAAACTCAGCCAACAGGCATAAATTACAGGGGATTTGTAATGTCCAAAACAACTAAGCCACTAGGTATCACGGATGTGGTACTTCGAGACGCACATCAGTCACTATTTGCAACTCGTATGCGTCTGGACGATATGCTACCTATCGCTTCAAAACTGGACGAGATCGGTTACTGGTCTCTTGAGTCCTGGGGTGGAGCAACATTCGATTCATGCATTCGTTTTCTTGGTGAAGACCCGTGGGAGCGCCTGAGAGAACTGAAAAAAGTAATGCCTAACACTAAGCAGCAGATGCTTTTCCGTGGTCAGAACATTCTTGGCTACCGTCACTACGCGGATGATGTAGTAGATAAATTTGTAGAGCGTGCTGTAGTCAACGGTATGGACGTATTCCGTGTATTCGATGCACTAAACGACGTTCGTAATATGAAGCAGGCTATTCAGGCAGTTAACCGTCAGGGCGCACATGCTCAGGGTACTATCTGTTACACAACCAGCCCTGTTCACACTATGCAGTCTTGGGTTGATGTTGCTGAGCAGCTTGTTGAGTGCGGTGTAAACTCTATCGCACTGAAAGATATGTCTGGCGTAATGTCTCCATATGAAGCCTATGAGCTGGTTTCTACTCTTAAGAAGCAGCTTGATGTTGAGCTTCACCTGCACTGTCACTCAACAGCGGGCATTGCGGATATGACTCTGCTTAAGGCAATCGAAGCGGGTGTTGACCGTGTTGATACAGCGATTTCTTCAATGAGTGGTACATATGGTCACCCTGCAACAGAGTCTATTGTAGCAGCACTTCAGGGAACTGAGCGCGATACTGGTCTTGATATCAAGAAGATTGAAAGCATCGCAGCATACTTCCGTGAAGTACGTAAGAAGTACCATGCATTTGAAGGCCAGCAGCGCGGCTCTGACTCACGCATTCTTGTTGCTCAGGTTCCTGGCGGCATGCTGACAAACATGGAAAGCCAGCTTAAGCAGCAAAACGCTATCGACCGTATTGACGAAGTGCTGGAAGAGATCCCACGCGTTCGTGAAGACCTTGGTTATATCCCGCTGGTAACACCAACTTCTCAAATTGTTGGTACTCAGGCAGTAATCAACGTAATGATGGGTGAGCGTTACAAAACAATCACCAAAGAAACTGCTGGCGTACTGAAAGGCGAATATGGCCAGACTCCGGCTCCGGTTGATGCCGACCTGCAAGAACGTGTTCTTGAAGGCGCAGAAGCGATCACTTGTCGTCCGGCTGACCTGATTGAGCCTGAAGTTACTTCTCTGACGGAATCTGTAGAAGCTCAGGCAAAAGAGAAAGGCATCAAGCTGGCTGAAAATGCGATCGACGATGTACTGACAGTTGCGCTATTTGACCAGGTTGCATGGAAATTCCTGGAAAACCGTGGTAACCCAGATGCATTTGAACCAGTACCAACGGCTGCTGATGCGGCGCCTGTCCCTGTAGCGAAAGCGCCTGCTTCTGCAGACAACAACGTCTACACAGTGAACGTAAACAACAAAGCTTACGTTGTGAAGATTAACGAAGGTGCGGATCCAGAGGTACTTGCAGCAGCTGATGCGGCGCCTGTCCCTGCAACAGATACGGCGCCTGTCCCTTCAACTACTCCATCAGGGGATGCTGAGACAGTTGCGGCGCCGCTTGCAGGTAACATCTGGAAGATCCACGCTAAGATTGGTCAGATGGTTAAAGAGGGCGAAACCCTGCTGATTCTGGAGGCTATGAAAATGGAAACAGAAATCAAAGCAGCGCGTGACGGTAAAGTTGAACATCTTGCTGTATCTGAAGGCGATGCCGTTCAGGTTGGTGATGCACTGCTAGCATTAGCATAAGGTACGGAAATGGAAAGCGCATTAGCTCTAATTAACGATTTTGGTATCCTGCACCTGCAATTTGGTCAGGCTATCATGATCCTTGTTGGTATGGTTCTGCTCTATCTTGCGATAGTTAAGCAGTTCGAACCACTGCTTCTTGTTCCAATCGGTTTGGGGGGGATCCTCTCAAACCTGCCAGATGCAAACCTTGCAGTGAATGCCGTAGAAGCGGCAATTCATGCAGGCAGCGCAGACGTAATGCAGGCTTTTGCTAACATCATGCAAATGTCTGATACCGCGCCTAAGGCAATCAAAGAAGCCTACGCAATGGCTACGCCAGAGCAGAAAATGAACCTTCATCTTCTGGCTGAGCAGTACAAATACTCTGACGGCATGCTGTACACCTTCTACAGCGTAGCAATCGCTTCAGGTGTTGGTCCGCTGGTTATCTTTATGGGTGTTGGCGCCATGACAGACTTCGGTCCGCTTCTGGCAAACCCTAAGACTCTGCTTCTTGGCGCTGCGGCTCAGTTTGGTATCTTTGCAACCGTTCTTGGCGCACTGGCACTTAGTCAGTTTGGCATAATGGACTTCAGCGTAGCCCAGGCTGCTGCTATCGGTATTATCGGTGGTGCTGACGGCCCGACGGCTATCTACGTATCAAGCCTGCTTGCTCCAGAACTTCTGGGTGCAATCGCGGTAGCGGCGTACTCATACATGGCACTGGTTCCAATGATCCAGCCGCCGATTATGAGAGCTCTGACTACAGAAGCCGAACGTAAGATCGAGATGAAACAGCTTCGTCAGGTAAGCAAAATCGAGAAGGTTTGCTTCCCTCTGATGCTTCTTATTTTGATTGCAATGCTGCTTCCTTCAGCGACACCGCTTTTAGGCATGTTCTGCTTCGGTAATCTGATGCGTGAATGTGGCGTGGTAGAGCGTCTGTCTGATACGGCTCAGAATGGTCTGATCAACATTGTGACCATCTTCCTTGGCCTGTCTGTTGGTTCTAAATTGATGGCGGATAAGTTCCTTCAGCCGCAGACTCTGGGCATTCTTGCTCTGGGTATCGCAGCATTCTGCGTGGGTACTGCTGCCGGTCTTCTGATGGCGAAGCTGATGAACCGCGTATTTGAAGATAAAGTGAACCCACTGCTTGGTTCAGCGGGTGTATCTGCTGTACCAATGGCGGCTCGCGTATCGAACAAAATCGGTCTTGAAGCTAACCCGCAGAATTTCCTGCTGATGCATGCAATGGGTCCAAACGTTGCTGGTGTTATCGGTTCAGCGGTGGCTGCCGGTGTGATGATCAAGTATGTGCTTGGTGGCTAATAAACAGAAATTAACTCCCGTTTTGCGGGAGTTACATACCTGTTCCAGGGAGATCTCGTATCTCCCTTTTGTCGTTTATGGGATTTGGCATAACGCACTGTTTGCGGTAAAGTCGTTTAAGGGATGAGTGAAAATAACAAATAATGATTCATACCTGCTGATAGCAAAATCTCTCTGAAGGGCTTTTGTTATCAGGTGTTTAAGGATAAACAATAAAAAATTAAAGGACGAGAACAGTATTATGGAGAATTCACTTCGTTTACTGGAAAAAGTGCAGAATAGTGTTTCTTTCAGAAACAAGATTTTCATTTTTATCCTGGTATCAATGGGACTTCAACTGGCTTTTATCGGCGCTAATTTTCGCAGCGCACTGCTTGATACACTGGAGCATCAGGTAGGCACCCGGGCTCTGGTTCAGGCTGAAGAAATTGCCAGTGACCCGTATCTGATAAAAGAGGTCGAGATCAATAATGTCCCGGCTATCGAAGAGATGATGAACCGCCTGCGTAAGATCTCTGACGCCAGTTTTATCGTGATTGGTGACAAAGAGGGCATCCGTTTATCTCACCCGGTAACAGAGCGAATCGGCCTGCCGATGAAAGGCCAGGATAACGACGGCGCGCTACAGCGTGGTGAATCTTATATCTCAATCAGCGAAGGCAGTCTTGGCTATTCTGTCCGGGGTAAAACGCCTATCTTAGATTCCAGCGGTAGTATCATAGGTGTGGTCTCTGTCGGCTATCTTATCGACCGCTTTGATGAATGGCTGCTCACCTATGCAACGCCTCTTTTGGCCGACTTTTCTATTATTCTGATCATCACTCTGGTGATTGGCTGGTTGTTCTCAACTCATATTAAAAGAAATATGAATGGTATGGAGCCGGCGGAAATCGCAATGGCTTTTCATATGCAAAAGTCCATTCTGAAGTCGGTATACGAAGGCCTTATCGCCATCGATAAGCAGGGCAAAATCCTGATCGTTAACAATACCGCCAGAGAGCTTATGGGGACGGATAAAAGTACCAGCGAAATGAAAAAGCGCAGTATTACCGACTTTATCAAGCAGACCCAGTTCTTCTTCCACACACCCTATGATGAAAATCTTAAAGACGAGATGATTTCCATCAATGGCACCACAATGATTGCCAACCGCGTGGCTATTTTTGACAAGGAATTGCTGGTGGGCTGGGTGGTGAGTTTCCGCAGAAAAGAGGATATCAGTTCTCTGACAGAAGAATTGACTCAGGTGAAGCAGTACACAGAAAACCTGCGTGTTATGCGCCATGAGCATGAAAACAAGCTTTCTACCATTTCTGGCTTAATTGAGATGGGCTTTAGCAACGCAGCACTGTCTCTGATCAACAACGAAAAGGACAGAAAGCAGGAAACCACGGATTTCATCAGCTCAAAAATTCAGTGCAAAGTGGTGGCCGGAATTTTGATAGGAAAGGCAACAAGAGCACGCAGCCTTGGCCTGGACCTTCAGTTCGATCCTAAGTGCCAGCTAAGTGATGAGCTGAACGAGAAGATTAACCCGGAAGAGCTTTCAGCCATCATAGGCAACCTGCTGGACAACGCCTTTGAGGCGACGCTGAACAATCCGGACAGCAACAAGCTCATTTCTCTGCTGATCTCCGATAAGGGCAAAGAGCTGGTTATTGAAGTCAAGGACAACGGCACAGGCATAGACCCGGCACTGGCCACCTCAATGTTCACCCGGGGCGTAACCAGCAAAGGCGACGACGAAAACAACGGTATCGGCCTGTACCTGATAAACCGCTACGTAAACAACGCCGGCGGCGTAATCATGGTAGACGACAACCGCCCGAAAGGCACAGTTTTCTCAATCTTCATCCCAAACAATATACCGGAGAAAGCTGAGGCATAATACCAATAACATTGCTGCCATTCCTGCCTTCCGCAGAAGTGGCAGCAACAAAATCATTGACGGTTCAATCCTAACCCCTAAGATAACCTGCAACCTGCAACCTGCAACCTGCAACCTGCAACCTGCAACCTGCAACCTGCAACCTGCAACCTGTAACCCCCCCCAATAAAATTCATTTAAACCACCAAATACTGTCCGGTTTAGTCACAAGCCTGACAGATAAAAGTGAAGCCCGTTATAAATAAAAATATAATCAAGGCCAATTTCATTAAGAAGTAAGAATGCGGACATGAATGAGCGATCATCAGACTGGATGGGACTAATAAAAACCGGCCTCTCTTTTCAGGGAAAGGTGTTTTTACTGATCCTCGGATTGATGACGCTTCAGCTTGGTTTTATGGGGCTCAATTTCCACCAGGCTTTAGAAGATACTCTGGAACACCAGGTTGGAACCCGCGCCTTAATACAGGCCCGTGAGATCGCCAGTGACCCTGAACTGATTCAGGAGGTGAAGGCCAGAAATGTCCCTGCAGTTGATGCGCTGATAAACCGGCTAACCAAAATTTCCGATGCCAGCTTTATTGTGATTGGTGACACTGAAGGGATCCGTTTATCTCACCCGAACAAAGAGAAAATCGGTTTCCAGATGCAGGGCGGGGATAATGCCGGAGCACTGGAGCGCGGTGAGTCCTACATCTCCATCAGAGAGGGAAGTCTGGGTTATGGCGTGAGAGGAAAAACCGCCATCTTTGATTTTGAAGGCAATATCATCGGCGTGGTTTCTGTGGGCTATCTGCTTAACCGTTTTGATCAGTGGCTTCTGTTTTACGCCAAACCAATGGCATACGATGTCATTATTTTGCTTCTGTTAACCCTTTTCGGCGCCTGGTTTTTTGCATCGCATATCAAAAACAAGATGAATGGTATGGAACCGGCGGAAATCGCAATGGCTTTGTACCTGCAAAATTCGATTCTGAAATCTGTCTACGAAGGCGTTATTGCCATTAATAAAGTGGGCAAAATACTGGCGGTAAACAACACCGCACTGGAGTTGATAGGAACCGATAGACCGGCTACGGAGCTAAAAGGCCGGAGCATCATAGAGTACTTAAATCAGACTGAGATCTTCTTTAAAACCCCCTTTGAAGAGAACCTGAAGGATGAGATTGTTTCCATCAATGGCAATATGATGATCGCTAACCGTGTTGCCATGTTTGATAAAGATCTGCTTATCGGCTGGGTGGTCAGTTTCCGGCGCAAGGATGACATTAACTCGCTTACCGCAGAGCTGACTCAGATAAAGCAATACACGGACAACCTGCGCGTGATGCGCCATGAGTATGCCAATAAGCTATCGACCATTTCCGGTCTGATAGAAATTGGCGACAGTGAATCGGCACTGGCACTGATCAACAGTGAGAACAGCAGAAAACAGCAGTTAATCGACTTTATCAGCTCAAGGATTCAATACCGGCAAATTGCCGGAATACTGCTTGGTAAATATTCCCGCGCAAGAGAGCTTGGAATCGATTTGCAGTTTGATCCAACCTGTCAGTTGGCTGCTCAGATAGAGAATATCGACCCTAATGAGCTGTCTGCTATCATCGGGAACCTGATTGACAATGCTTTTGAAGCGACACTGAAAAACGCCGAAAGCAGTAAAATTATTAGCGTATTGATTACCGATGCCAGTGATGAACTGGTTATTGAAATAGCCGATAACGGCTGTGGTATCGATCCGAAAATCGCAGACAAGATGTTTACCCGTGGCGTAACAAGTAAAAATAACAGTGAGGGTCACGGTATTGGTTTGTATCTGATTAATCAGTATGTCACCAATGCAGGCGGTGTTGTCATGGTTGATGACGCTGAACCAAAAGGCACCATTTTTTCAATTTTTATTCCAAAAGACGGTAATGCATAATGGAATCTATAGACGTTCTTATCGTAGAAGATGAAGCTGGTATCGCTGAATTGCATGCACAGTTCCTTAGGCAGACCATTCGCTTTAACCCAATAGGTATCGCATCTGATCTGCATATGGCCCGGACAATGATCAAGGTAAATAAGCCGGATCTGATCATTCTGGATAACTATTTGCCGGATGGGTATGGCATTGACCTGCTGCGTGAAATTGTGGCTGAGAAAAACAGTGACAAGGCCGATGTTATTCTGGTCACCGCATCCAGCGAGATTGAAACGGTAAAAGAGGCAATGCACTGCGGCTGTTTTGATTACATCTTAAAACCTGTGTCCTACGAACGGCTTAAAGATACATTAAACCGTTATCTGAAATACAAGAGTGCGCTTAATGCCTATGACAATATCAGCCAGCGCCATGTGGATGACTTGTTTAATATCCAGGCGAAGGAAAAAAACGCCAACACACTTCCTAAGGGGATTGGTGAACTGACTCTGGATAAGATAAAAGATGTGTTTATCGCAAATCAGGGCATCAAATTTACCGCAGAAACTCTGGGAGAAAGAGTCGGGATCAGTAAAACAACCGCGCGTCGTTATCTTGAATTTTGCTCTGCCAGCGGCTTTTTAACCGCTGAGAATGAGCACGGCAGAGTAGGTCGGCCAGAGCGTGTTTATGTAAAAGTTAACTGATCGGTTTATCCATACTCCTCCCCCTTATCAAAAGGGGGAGAGCCTGATAAACACTTAACGTTTTCCTATTTTACCTTCTAATTAAGTTCATTAAATTCATAAATGGTTTTTAGCCTGCAACGAAATATGATTGCTATCGCTAACGCCGCTCCCCCTAATAAAGACAATATCTCCAAGACGAATTGGTAACTTTCTTGCCCATCCGCCTCGAATCATTTTTTAAATTCACGAGGAGCGAACATGATAATTAGTCAGCGATCATACGCTGGGACGCTGGAATCCAGTGACTTACTGGTCGAGGTTATGCCTGCCGACGACAATAGCCTGGATATCGAAATAACAAGCTCAGTTGAGAAACAGTTTGCTGAGCTGATCAGAAATGTAGTGTCAGAGACATTAACAGAAATGGGAGTACAAGCTGCTTCTGTTGTCGTTAACGACAAGGGCGCACTGGACTGTGTAATCAAAGCACGTGTACAGGCGGCAGTAATGAGAGCTGCTGGTGTAAATGAGATGAACTGGAGCGACCTATAATGAGTAAATTACGCAGAAGTATGTTGTTTGTTCCGGGCTCAAATGCAGCCATGCTAAGCAACTCATTTATCTACACTCCAGACGCCATCATGTTTGATCTGGAAGACTCCGTTTCTATTCGTGAAAAAGACACAGCTCGCGCGCTGGTATTTAATGCTCTTCAGCACCCTCTGTATCAGGAAATGGAAACCGTTGTTCGTGTTAACGGCCTTGAAACTGAACATGGACCGCGTGATGTACGAGCGGTTGTTCGTGCCGGTGTCAGTTGTGTTCGTCTGGCAAAAACAGACAGCGCTCAGGATGTTCGTGATATGGAAGAACATATCGCAGCAGCTGAGAAAGAGTGTGGCCGCGAGCCGGGCAGCACAAAAATGCTGGCAGCGATTGAATCTGCTATGGGTATCAACAACGCTGTTGAAATCGCAACAGCGTCTGACCGCCTGATCGGTATCGCCCTGGGTGCGGAAGACTATGTTCGTGACCTGAGAACGGCAAGAACACCGGAAGGGACAGAGCTGCTGTTTGCCCGTTGCTCAATCCTTCAGGCTGCGCGCGCAGCTGGTATCATGGCATTTGATACGGTTTATTCCGATGCTAACAACGAAGAAGGCTTCCTAAAAGAAGCTGAACATATCAAGTCACTTGGTTTTGACGGCAAATCGCTTGTTAACCCTCGCCAGATTGAAATGATCCATAACGTATTTGCTCCTTCTCAGAAAGAAGTGGATTTTGCCAATGCAGTTATTGAAGCGGCAGAAGAGGCGGAAGCTCAGGGCTCAGGCGTAGCTTCTCTGAACGGCAAGATGGTGGATGCACCAATTATTGAACGCGCCCGCTGGACATTACAACGCGCAGAATCAGGTATTAAGGAGTAGGGCACCGTCATGACAAGCATCAAAAACGCGCTAAACCGCGAAATTCAAATCCCTGCAGATGGTCACAGCAACATGAGACCTTTCTCTGACGCTCATGAAATCACAGAGCATCTGCTGAACAAAGAAACTAAGCGCAGCCGCAAAATGTACCAATCGTTGCAGGAAGCGGTAGCAAACTCAGGCCTGAAAGACGGCATGACTATCTCTTTCCATCACTCATTCCGTGGCGGTGACAAGATCATCAACATGGCAATGGAAGTAATTGCAGATATGGGCTTTAAGAACCTGACTCTGGCTTCAAGTTCACTTTCAGCGATTCACGCACCGGTTGTTGAACACATCCGCAACGGCGTGGTAAGCAAGATTTACACTTCCGGTATCCGTGGTGAACTGGCTGAGCAGATCTCCCGTGGTCTGATGGAAGAGCCGGTACAGATTCACTCTCACGGTGGCCGTGTGCACCTGGTAAAAACCGGTGAGCTGCAAATCGATGTTGCTTTCATTGGTGTTGCGACTTCTGATGAGTTCGGTAATGCTAACGCAACAACGGGCCGTTCCCGCTGTGGTTCACTGGGCTACGCTATGGTGGATGCAGAGCACGCGAAAAACGTTATCGTTTTGACAGAAGAGATTGTTCCGTTCCCGAACACGCCTGCTTCAATTGCTCAGGATCAGGTTAACGCTGTGGTTAAAGTGGATGAGGTGGGTGACCCGTCTAAGATTGGCGGTGACGCTACCCGTCTGACTAAGAACCCTCGTGAACTGCTTATTGCCCGTAAAGCCGCAGAAGTGGTTGAACACTCTGGTTACTTCTATGACGGCTTCACTGTACAGACTGGCTCTGGCGGCGCTTCACTGGCAGTAACCCGCTTCCTTGAAGATAAGATGGTGAAGAAAAATGTAACCGCAAGCTTTGGTCTTGGCGGCATTACTTCAACCATGGTTGATATGCACGAAAAAGGTCTTATCAAGACTCTGCTTGATGTTCAGTCATTCGACTCATTTGCAGCGGACTCTCTGGCAAGAAACCCGAACCATATCGAGATTTCGGCTAACCAGTATGCGAACCCGTCATCAAAAGGTGCAGCGGTGGATCATCTGGATGTGGTTATCCTGAGTGCTCTGGAAATTGATACTAACTTCAACGTAAACGTTATTACCGGATCCGACGGTGTTATCCGTGGTGCATCTGGTGGTCACAGTGATACAGCGGCCTCTTCAAACCTGACAATTGTTGTTGCTCCACTGGTAAGAGGCCGCATCCCTACTGTTGTTGAATCTGTGCTTAACGTTGTTACTCCTGGTTCTCAGATTGACGTGCTGGTCACTGACCACGGCACAGCGGTTAACCCAGCCCGCGAAGATGTTCAGCAGCGTCTGACTGCAGCCGGTATCCCGCTAAGCAGCGTTGAAGAGTTGCAGCAAAAAGCGGAAATGCTGACAGGCAAACCAGCACCAATCGAGTATCTGGACAACGTTGTTGGCTATATTCGTTACCGTGACGGTTCAGTTATCGATGTAATCAAACAAGTTAAGGAGTAAGACTTGTACTCCGGGCCTAAAGTTACGCTTAATCAGGTTTTAGCCAGTCGTGAAAGACGGGCTAACCGCCAGAAGGAGTGGGTTGAAGCCCACTCGCTTCCTCTGATCAGCTTTACCATCAATATGATGGGCGAAGTAAAGCGAAATGAGATTTCTCGCGTCGCTTTTGATCAGGGCTATCAGACAATACTGGATGTGTGCCGTATTCAGGACATCCCTGTGGTAGGAATCGAAAAGTTCAGCAGTGATACCGGTGTTGAGTTATTGATTGCAGCCGGGAAGAAGGATGCTGAATATGTTAAACGCGCCATGGTCAGTATTGAGGATGAGCACCCTTTAGGCCGCTTATTTGACATTGATGTACTGGACGATAATTGCATAGCTGTCTCCAGGGATAACCTGGAGCTGCCACGGCGTAAATGCCTGGTATGTGATAACGAGGCTAAGGTGTGCGCGCGAAGCCGTGCTCATCAGTTATCTGAGCTGAAAGACAAGATGAGCGAGATGATCCATGATTTCAAGTAATTCTATCCGCTGGTTGCTGGATGACTGCAAGCTTTATGACTCTTCTGCCAGTGGCAAACTGGAGCTGAATATTGTTGAGCTGGCGGGAAACCTGGCTTATCACGCCATGATGCTTGAGGCGCACTTAACGCCTAAAGCAGGCTTAGTGGATTGCGTTTCAACCGGCTCTCACCGGGACATGGATATCAACACTTTTATTGCAAGCTCAGATGCACTGCGTCCTTATATGAAGCAGTTTGTCCGTGCCGGGTATGAGATGGAGACACTTCCTTCCGGTGAACTTCTGCCAAAGCTTCGCCGTGTTGGCATAGAAGCTGAGCGGGCCATGTTTGCTGCCACCAATGGCGTAAACACACATAAAGGCATGGTGTTCACTCTGGGCCTTATCTGTGGCGCGGTCGGCTGGCTTTACAAAAAAGGCATTGCCTATGATGCCAAAAATATCCGCTCAGTGATTATGGCGTGCTGCTCTGAACTGGTCTCTGACGATTTAACTGATTCGAAAAAAGCGCCGGTAACCGCGGGTGAAAGGCTTTACAAAACCTACGGTATGACAGGGATCCGTGGAGAAGCGGCCAGCGGTTATCCGACCATTTTTGATTACGGTCTTCCTGTGTATGAAGGCTGTGTGGCAGACGGCTACTCAGAAGAGCAGGCGATGTCACAGACACTGCTTTCGCTGATGGCAAATAACAGTGACACCAATCTGGTGAGCAGAGGCGGGATTGAAGGTCTGGCTTTTGTACAGCAGCAGTCAAAAACCTTGCTGGAACAGACTCACAGCACCAGCAGTGACTTTGAAAAATCTATCCAGAAACTGGATAAAGAACTGATTAACCTGAATTTAAGTCCGGGTGGCAGCGCAGATCTGCTTGCTGCGACCTGGTTACTGGCACAGCTGAATATCTGTGCAAAATCGAATTAAGAACGATATGAACTTTTCCCTCCTTGAGTTCATCTTGTTCTTGATAAGCCCTAAAAAGATCTGTATTAACAACCAGACATTTAAGTTCCATAAAACTCTCGTATCGTTTCCCTGCATATGCAGGGACTTTTTTTTATTTGAGGTAAAGCATGTCTAATTACATTTGTATCGGAATTATCGGTAACTATTTTGGTCACCTGAGCGGCGCAGAGAATGTTGAAGAGCATCCTTTGCCAAACGGCATCTTTGTGATACACCGTGAGCACGAGGAGACGCTGACAACAGGTCTTGAAGCCAAATACCCTCAGGCTGGCACTAATGTGGATATCGAACCTGAGTTTGTGATCCGCTTTAATGTCAGTTACGAAGACGGCAAAGTGTCAGCGCTTCAGGCCAGGCAGATGACCATAGGCAACGACTATACCATTCGTAAGCTGGATGGCTCTGATAAGATTTCACAGCGTAAAGCTTGGGGTGAAAAATCCAAGGGCATAAACCGTATCTGGTGGGACATGAAAGAGTTCACACCTGAGAACTATGGTGAATCGTTGAAGCTGGTTTCTTACATCGAAAGGGAAGGTGAGTTCTTCTGTGCCACTCCTTTGGTTGATTGTACCCAGACCAAGGTATTCCACTCCGAGCTGGAAGAGTGGATCATTGACCGTATTAATAATCAGGAAGCCGAGGGCATGTATGAAGAGATCCTGCCTTCACTTGCCAAGCAGGGATATCCGCAGGAGCTGATTCTTTATACCGGTGCGCCAAACTACTCGCAGTGGGGTGAGGATAACTTTGTGCTTCGCGGAGATAAGGTTCATATTGCGGCCTACCACTCTGAAAAGTGGAGTGATGAGCAGGTGCAAAGGCTGTTTAAAGACAATCACAAAGTGAACAATGATGAAATTATGTGCTTCTCTCAGGAAGTGATCTAACCGCAAAAAAAAAGGGCAATGGTAAGCACACCATTGCCCGGTTCCAAGGGGCGACCTTGCTATCGCCCAAAAATCCCTACAAGCACAATTCAGCGGGCACAACCTGAACGCTTTCATCAATTTCAAGCTGAGTCTGATAACCGGAGCTATGCTCTTCACAAAGTGGAACAACAAATAAAGTATCCAGCGAGTGACCACGATGCTTAACCAGAACACCATGGTCATGCTTTTTGGTGCAGTTAGCTTCACTGCAGTAGCAATATTCCTGCTTAGAAAAATGTTTCCAGTATTTCAGCCAGTGCTCTCTGGCTTCTTTAGTAACGCTTTCATCGGATATGTTGGTTACAATCATCTTTACTATCTCTTGGCTCTGCTATGGAACGGAAACCATTGTATTTTTGTTGCTCCGGGAAATATTTGAGGTGTGACTCAGCTATTTGTGACATTAAAGTATTTAAGTGGTTTTAATGGTGGAAAGGGGGGGAGGCTAAGGTTGCAGGTTGCAGGCTGCGGATTATTGTGGGCTATGGGGCTGACTCTTATACACAAGTTTAAGGAGCCAAAGAATGCTCCTCCCCTTAGCCTCGAAAGGCCGGATTTTCGAAGAAGTAACATCGAAGGGGAGGTTGGGAGGGGTTGTTTACCATGGGTTTAAGTTTGGTGGTTTAACCATGCATGGCATAACCAACCCCCTCTAACTCCCCCTTCTGTTAGCTTTATCAACCAGTTAGGCTCTTTCACTAAAGGGGGAGAACCGTTCTCTGGTCACTTTAATATTTGTGTATAAGAGTCAGGGCTATGGGGTTATGGGGGCCCCCGCTTTCGCGGGGGTGTGGGTTAGTTGGTTTCGGTGGTTTGTTTTACTATGTCTTTCAGTTCCTGTTTTTTTAGCATTCTTAGCAGGCGTTTTAGCTCTATTACGTTGGCTTTGTCGTAGTGCTGGAATACGGAATCTTCGGTGCATAGCCAGTCACAGTCGGAAATGATCATTCTGTATTCGTCGGTGTTGCCGCTGTAGAACATAAAGTACAGGTAGGCCTTCTGGCTGGCATCGGGCACTTTGCCTATTGGTTTTTTGTGGATATTGGTTCGTTTGTAGTCCCTGGCTTCCACTTCCCACTCAAGATAAGTATCAAGCATAGAGATGTACTTCGCTGCATTGGATTCACCGAATGAGACAAGATTGTCTTTTGCGTAGGTGGAGCCTTCTCCAACAAGTAAAATCGTAGCTTCTTTTTCAGACTCAGAAATGCCAACGACAGTTGGTTGTGGATAGTACTTCATTGTCTTTTCACTAAACTCATCGAATTGCAATGTAGTTTCCAACGGCATCTGTGATTGTTTAGAAGAGCAGGCGGCGAGAAGAATAACTAATGTGGTGAGTGCGATTTTTACAAAATTCATAAAAACCTCCGTGTCAGATGGTTTATCAGAATGTCCGTATATATATCAAAAGGCTAGGTTATAGTCGGTTGGGTGGCAATCGTATTTTTGAGAATTTTGTCGATTAATTCGCGGTTTTGACTGCTGGCGGGACAGGCGTGATAAATGCCCGGCTATACCGGTCTGAGTAACCGGTATAGCTTAAAGCTAAGGTCAGGAATTAGCTTGTGTTGTCATCATCAGAAAACCACAGAATGCGGCGTTGTTTACGGCTAATGATTCATCAACCACTCCGCGCATCTCAATGATTTGCTTGCGGTATTCGGTGTAAAACTCATAAGTCGGTGCCGGTTTGTATTCCAGGTTTGGCAGTTCAAAATAGCGGATAACGTTTTTTGCTGTGGTTGGTTTTACAAATACCTCGTCCAGTGGCGCATAGTAGTTAGGAATAATGGTCATTAGCGACCACTTCGCCAGTTTCGCCGGGCGCAGCAGATCCAGCATGATGTTAAAGCCGTACTCCTGATCGCCGTGCAGCATATCTTTTAGCGCATAGGCGTAACTTTCTCTTTCATGGTGAGGCATTCCTTTCACCCAGTCACGCAGTCTTGGTTTTTCAAACATGGATACCATGGAAGCGCGGCTGATCACCTTGACCATGTTCTCGGCAACCAGTTGCGGGTTGGAAAAGGACTCAGGTGAGAAACACTCCTGCGCCATGGTGATCATTTGCGGCATCCGGTGCTTTTTACCGATTTTCGCTATTTCAGGATTAGAAAACCCGCCGGGGTACTGTGACAGAAAATCATGCTGCGCTGCATCCAGTCTTGATCTGTTCATTGTGACTCCTTGGAATTTATTCTTGTCCGTAAATTGTGCTAAAGAACGGCGAAGACATAAAGTGCTTTTTTGTTGATTGGGTGATACCGGATTTTATTCCTTCTCTTAGCCAAAAATAAAGCTATACATAAAGCCTGCACCGATCGCCATAGTCAGAATCACAGTAACAAAAGCGATGATCATCTGATTCTTAAAAATAGATTTGAGCAAAATCACTTCTGCAAGACTCGCACCGGCACTGCCGATAATCAGCGCCATTACAGAGCCTAACGCCATCCCTTTTTTGATTAGCGCAGCACTTAGCGGGATCACTGCTTCTGCCCGGATATAAAGCGGAATACCAATTACAGCTGCAACGGGAATTGCGTACCATTTCCCTTCACCGGCAAAAGAGGCAATCAGATCTGTCGGAACAAAGCCGTAGATAAATGAGCCGATACCAACACCCAGCATCAGATACGGGAAAACCTGCTTAAAATCTTTCCAGGTAGACTGCCAGATGCGCATCCAGCGACCCGGTTCTTTATCTGCCGCTGCAGTAATTGTTGCAGTGCCGTCTGCCGAACAGCATGAAACGGCTACCTGCGGCTTTGCTTCTTCCTCGCAGCATGAGTCTGTTTTGGCTGCCACAGGAGCTGTTACGCCGCATGATGATCCGGAGCATGATGAAACTTCAGCTTTTTCAGGTTTGCTTACCCCGCAACTACCTCCACAGCCGGAAGTTTGCGCAACCTCATACGCTTCCGGTTTTACGTAGCGCTCAAATCCCAGTTTTTCCAGAACATATCCTGCAGTTACTGAAACAACCATGGCTACCGAAAAGTAAAACAGAGCAACTTTCCAGCCAAATGTGGCAACAAACAGGCCGATGATCACCGGGTTCAGCAGAGGGCTACCGAACAGGAAAACCATCATGGGACCAAAGCCAGCCCGTGCGCGTAATAATCCCTTCAGAAAAGGAATGGTGGAGCATGAGCAGAACGGAGTAATGGCACCGAGGAAGGCGGCGATAATGTAACCTTTACCGTTACGCGAGCTCAGGATTGACTGGATTTTTTCCGGTGTCAGAAACTCTTGTAACACGCCAACCAGATAGCTGATAACCAGAAAAAGAACGATCAGTTCGCTCGCGAGCAGGGTGAACATATCCAGTGCTTCTCTGCCCATATTCATAAATTCGTGGTTCATGGGACCTCCTGTAAGTTAAATTCTGTGTCTGGATCGATTTCTATATTTCGAAGATTCTCGAATTATAGAAATAAAAACCTGGTCGTCAAGAGATATTTCGATAAATATCGAAATTAGGATGACTTTCAATTTTGCTCTGACTGTTTTATATTTCGACAAGTTTCGAAAAGTGAGGTAGATGGCTGTGGAGATTCAAGAGGTCGCAAAGGCCCTGAAAGAGCTGGGACACCCGACCCGGTTGTTGATTTATAAAAGTGTCGTAAAAGCAGGTTTTCAGGGAATTGCTGTGGGAAAAGTTCAGGAGCAACTGGGCATACCGGGCTCTACACTTTCACACCATATCGCCAGCCTGGCATCAGCGGGATTGATTTCTCAGCGCAGAGAGGGCAGAACGCTGTTCTGTGTGGCCGAATATCAGTGCCTGGAGAGTGTTATCGGCTTTCTGAAGGATGAATGCTGTATTGATGAGTGCTAGCTGTTTTTACCACCCTATTGCGCCAACAAATAAATTTGATAGTGGTTATCATTTGCATCCGTAAGTGAGTTTCATTTACTATACCCCTTTTGAAAGGCGCAGGTAGCAGTAGAAATGAAAATCGAACAGTGCTGGTCACATTACTTAAAGGCAGAAGAGCTCACTCAACAAGGCCATTGGCCTGAAGCTCACCACCTGTACAATAAAGTTCTGATTCACCTTCCGGATCATATTCAGTCTGCTGTTACATGCGACTCAACGAAGCCGTGTCAGCTGTTATGTATGCTGGACGGGTTTCGCAACGCCTCCATCAATCAGTCAGAGATTTTGAATAACCTAGGTCAGGGGGATGAAGCATTTGCACTTCTGAATCAGGCATATTGCTATATACAGTTTCTGGCACTGGAATCAAATGTATTATTAAAAGCAATTAAGCCGAGTTTATATAGACATGGAGAAGAGTTGTTCAGATATATAACCGCTTTTTGCACTGCTCAGCGCTCAGCAACCTGGATGCTCGAACTGGAGAACATTCAGAAGGCACATAACCATTTTTATCAATTGCAACATCAACATGTTTTTGAGCAACCGGAAAGGCTCA
The DNA here is from genome assembly GCF_029016485.1 of Vibrio sp. JC009. Taxonomy (NCBI): domain Bacteria; kingdom Pseudomonadati; phylum Pseudomonadota; class Gammaproteobacteria; order Vibrionales; family Vibrionaceae; genus Vibrio; species Vibrio sp. JC009. Next base: position 1,646,812 of record NZ_CP092107.1, read on the forward strand.
ATTAATTTCATGGGTTTATTTTCATGTCACCAATATTAACCGTTAACAACCTGTCCGTTTCGTTTTCAACAAACGATGGTCAGGTGGATGCAGTAAAAAACGTTAACTTTGACCTAAAAAAGGGTGAGACCCTAGCCATTGTAGGTGAGTCAGGCTCAGGTAAGTCTGTTTCAACCAGCGCAGTTATGCGTTTGCTGCCCCCAAATGCAATTGTGTCTGAAAACGCTGAAGTTAATTTTCAGGATACTTCTTTGCTTGAACTGTCAGAAAAAGAGATGCGCGATTTTCGCGGCAACCGCATGGGCATGATTTTTCAGGAGCCGATGACATCGCTTAACCCATATATGCGTGTTGGTATTCAGGTGGCAGAGGCCCTTCAGTGCCACAAAAAAGTGACCATGAAGCAGGCGAAAGAGCGAGTTCTGGAACTGTTTAATCTGGTACACCTTCCTGAGCCGGAGCAGACATACAAGAAATTCTCGCATGAATTCTCCGGTGGTCAGCTTCAGCGAATCATGATCGCAATGGCACTGATGAACGAACCAGACATTCTTGTGGCAGATGAACCAACAACTGCGCTTGATGTGACCGTTCAGGGTGAAGTACTTAACCTGATTAAAGAGATTCAGGACAAAATGGGTATGGCCATTCTGTTCATTACGCATGACCTTGGTGTGGTTAAGCACTTTGCCGACCGCGTTATCGTTATGTGTAAAGGTGATGTGGTTGAAGAAGGTGAGACGCAGCAGCTATTCTCTGCACCGAATCACGAATACACCAAGATGCTGATCAACTCTGTACCTAAGGGTGCAAAAGATCCGGAAATCACCACGGACCAGCAACTGATATCTGCAGAAGATATCCGCGTTCAGTTCCTGGTAAAACCTGCTTTTCTTGGCCGTAAGAGTGTTTACTTCGAAGCGGTCAAAGGTATCTCTCTGAACCTGAAACAAGGCGAAACTCTGGGTATCGTAGGTGAGTCGGGTTCAGGTAAATCGACTCTGGGTCGTGCGCTAATCGGCCTGCTTCCGTCTACTGGTACGATTCACTTTAAGGGACAGAATCTGGGCGAGCTTTCTGAAAAAGAGAGACATGCTCTGAAAAAAGATGTGCAGATGGTATTCCAGGATCCGTATGGTTCTCTTTCTCCAAGAATGACTGCCGGTGAGATTATTACCGAGGGCCTTACAGTGCATCAACCGCACCTGACAAAAGCGGAAAGAATGCAAAGAGCTCGTGTTGCTCTGGAAGAAGTAAGACTGGATCCACACTCCATCAACCGTTATCCACATGAGTTTTCTGGAGGTCAGAGACAGCGTATCGCTATTGCTCGTGCTCTTATTCTGGAACCGTCATTTATCCTGCTGGATGAGCCAACATCAGCTCTGGACCGTTCAGTTCAGCTTACGGTTATCGACCTTCTGAAAGATATTCAGAAGAAACACCAGATTGGCTTCCTGTTTATCAGTCACGACCTGAGTGTGGTAAAAGCTCTGTCTGACCGGGTAATTGTAATGCAGAAAGGTGAAGTGATGGAGGAAGGAACTGCGGATGAGATCTTCCACAATCCAAAACATGACTACACCAAGAAACTGATTGACGCCTCGTTTGACCTGGAAGAGTATGACGAAATAGCGTAATGCTCTTATCTCGGTTACCCAATTATAAGTGGCTGCCATCTATCAGCCACTTTCAGGTATCCGATTACCGGGTTTAATGCTGTTACCTAAATCGGGCTTTTCGACAGTGCAACTTCCAGATTACCTTAGCGGAAGCCATGGCAACTTATAGTGTTGCTGCGTAGTACTCCTCCACTGCTTTCCAGTTCACTATATTCCACCATGCATTGATGTAGTCAGGACGTCGGTTTTGATAGCTGATGTAATAGGCGTGTTCCCAGACATCCAGTGCTAGAACAGGTTGTCCCTGTTCCTGCGCGACATCCATCAGCGGGTTGTCCTGATTGCTGGTGGATGTGATTTTCAACTTTCCATCCTGAACGATTAGCCATGTAAAGCCTGAACCAAAGGTGTTGATTGCAGCCTGGCTGAATTCTTCTTTGAACACTTCCAGACTGCCAAATGTTTTTTCAATCTCCTGTGCCAGTTTACCACTTGGTGCAGGTTGAGCATCCGGCGCTATGCAGTTCCAGTAAAGGATATGGTTATAGTATCCGCCGCCGTTATTGCGTATTGCCGGAGAGTGATTTGAAACAGAAGCGAAGATTTCTTCAAGGGACTGGTTCTCAAGATCACTGTCGGCGATTGCAGCGATAAACTTATCAAAGTAAGTTCTGTGGTGTTTGCTGTAATGAATCTCCATCGTTTTTGCATCGATGTAAGGTTCAAGCGCATCGTAGCTATATGGTAATTCGGGGAATTGATGAGGCATGACTTTTCTCCTTGTTGTTTTATTTTTCAATACAAATGATAATAATTACCATCCTCAATGTGAAGAAAAAGATATAAAAATTTTAATGGAGAAAATATGAGTTTGCCGGAGTTAAAAACATTCGGGCTTTTCCTTGTTACAGCGATCGCTGAGATTGTAGGTTGCTACCTGCCTTACCTGTGGCTGAAAGAGGGTAAAACAGTATGGTTGCTGATACCTGCAGCAATTAGTCTGGCCATGTTTGCATGGCTGTTGAGCCTTCACCCTACAGCCGCTGGACGGGTATATGCGGCCTATGGCGGTGTATATATTTTTGTGGCCATTATCTGGTTATGGCTGGTGGATGGAATCCGTCCTACGGTCTGGGATATGGTCGGCGTATTCGTTGCACTGACGGGTATGGCGATTATTATGTTTGGCCCTCGCCAGACGTAATATCAATAAGCCCTTTTTTTGTGTGGTTGAAGTTTGAATGAGAATGCCTATCATTCCTCGTTGGCACTTTTAATTAAGGAATGTGGTGATGGATAGTCATAAATCGGAAGCCGAAGAATTTTCCATTCATGAAATACAGTGGCAGGGTTTGACCCTGACACAGGCTGCGGCTGACAGAATTCAGGAAATATGCAAAGACCAGAAATACTTTTTTCTCGGGGTAAAAGTCTCCGGGTGTACTGGCTTTGCGTATGACATAAAACTAATTGACCAGCCTGAAAAAGACGATCTTGAATTTGAATCCCACAATGTACGCTTTTACTCCTCTCTTAGCGCGATGCCTATGATTGACGGTACGGAAATCGATTTTATAAAAGAAGGTCTCAATCAGATGTTTGTCTACAAAAACCCCAATGTGAAAAACGAGTGTGGGTGCGGCGAGAGCTTTGGAGTTTAAATATGTCAGCGGTAGAAATCCAACCTGAAGTGGAAGAAGTACTTCAGGCAAGCGGCTACAAAGAAGGCTTCTTTACCGATCTCAATAGCGACACACTCTCTGTCGGACTGAGTGAAGATGTTGTAAGAGCTATTTCGGCGAAACGTAACGAGCCGGAATGGATGCTTGAATTTCGTCTGGATGCATTCCGCAAGTGGCAGAAGATAGAAGAGCCTCACTGGCTAAAAGCGGACTATCCAGAGCTGGATTATCAGAGTTACAGTTACTACTCAGCACCGAGTTGCGCCAAGTGTGATGTGGGCTCAACGGATGATGGCTCCAATGAGTTTCTTACCAGTGAGGTGGAAAAGGCCTTTGATCAGTTAGGCGTACCTGTAAGGGAAGGGGCTGAAGTTGCAGTAGATGCGATCTTTGACTCGGTTTCCGTAACCACCACTTATCGCAAGGAACTGAGCGAGCTTGGTATTATTTTCTGCTCTTTTAGCGAAGCGATTCAGGAATACCCGGAGCTGGTACAAAAATACCTGGGTACAGTGGTTCCGGCAGATGATAACTTCTTTGCCGCACTGAATGCAGCGGTGGCGTCGGACGGAACTTTTGTATATGTACCACCGGGTGTCCGTTGTCCAAGAGAGCTCTCAACTTACTTTCGAATCAACCAGGCTAAGACAGGCCAGTTTGAGCGTACCATCCTGGTTGCCGATGAAGATGCTTACGTCAGCTATATCGAAGGCTGCTCAGCACCGGTACGAGACTCTTACCAGCTACATGCAGCCGTGGTAGAAGTTATCGTGCATAAAAACGCTGAAGTGAAATATTCCACGGTACAGAACTGGTTCTCAGGCGAAAAGGGAACGCAGGGCGGTATTCTGAACTTTGTGACTAAGCGGGCACTGTGTGAGGGTGATTACAGCAAGATGTCCTGGACTCAGTCTGAAACCGGATCTGCGATTACCTGGAAATACCCGAGCGTAATTCTTAAGGGTGATTACTCAGTAGGTGAGTTCTTCTCAGTGGCGCTGACCAGTGGCTCTCAGCAGGCTGATACCGGGACTAAGATGATTCATTTCGGTAAGAACACCCGTTCCACTATTATTTCCAAAGGTATTTCAGCCGGGCGCAGTGAGAACAGCTACCGGGGGCTGGTTAAGGTACTTCCGAATGCAGAAGGTGCCCGTAACTTTACTCAGTGTGATTCCATGCTTATCGGAGCTGAATGTGGTGCTCACACCTTCCCGACGGTTGATGTAAGAAACCCGACCGTTCAGGTGGAGCATGAGGCAACGACTTCGAGAATCGGAGAGGACCAGCTGTTTTATTGTGTGCAGCGCGGCATCAGCGAAGATGACGCCATCTCAATGATAGTTAACGGTTTTTGCAAAGATGTATTTTCAGAATTACCACTAGAGTTCGCAGTTGAAGCACAAAAGCTACTGTCAATCAGTCTCGAACATAGTGTGGGGTAAACAAATGTTAGAAATTAAAGACTTACACGTAAGTATAGAAGACAACGAGATAATCCGAGGCATTGACCTGACGGTAAAGCCGGGTGAAGTTCACGCTATTATGGGGCCGAACGGTTCTGGAAAAAGTACGCTTTCGGCAACGCTGGCCGGAAAAGACGACTATGAAGTTGATCAGGGAGAAATCTTTTTTAACGGTAAAGATCTTATCGAACTTGACCCGGAAGAGCGTGCTGGTGAAGGTGTTTTTCTTGCGTTCCAGTATCCGGTTGAAATTCCCGGTGTCAGCAACAAGCTGTTTCTGAAAACGGCACTAAACGGTATTCGTCAGTACAGAGGCGAGACGGAAATTGACCGTTTTGATTTTGAAGATCTTCTGGAAGAGAAAGCTGAACTTCTGAAAATGCCTTCTGATCTGCTTTCACGCTCGGTAAATGAAGGTTTCTCCGGGGGAGAAAAAAAGCGTAACGATATATTGCAAATGGCGGTGTTATCACCGGATCTATGCATTCTGGATGAAACGGATTCAGGCCTGGATATCGATGCTCTGAAAGCGGTATCTGACGGTGTAAATGCTCTGCGCAACGGTAAACGTTCATTCATTCTGGTGACTCATTATCAGAGAATCCTAGACTACATTAAGCCCGATTATGTTCATGTTTTGTACAAGGGAAAGATCGTGAAATCTGGTGACCACACTTTAGCAAACGAACTTGAGGAGAAGGGTTATGGGTGGATTACTGGCGAGTAATGAGTCTATCGAAAACTTTTCTTACGAAGGTCTGAGTATAGGTTTTGATTGCTACCGTCTGGTCTTTTTTGACGGAAAATTCAGTGTTCGCCTGTCCGACTGGATTCGCGAGGCTAAGATTACGTCCCTGGACGCAATGGGAGGATTGGATAAGGCAGAACAGCCGGATTCCGAGCCGTTACCTGAAGCTGTTTTACCAAAAGCTCTGACGCAATCAGATTGCGATACGGGTGGCGTTTATATCGAAATTAAGCCGGGAAGCGCACTAAGTAAGCCGATTTACCTGTTTCACTTAAATACTGGCGGGGAAGAGCAGGATGCTTATTACTATCGTCACCATATTGAGCTAGGAAAGAACAGCTCCTGTGAAATTATTGAGCACCATGTTTCACTAAATCAGATAGAAAGTGTCAGCCACTCCCGCTTAACGGCTAATGTGGGTGATAATGCACACTTATATCACAGCAAGATTATACAAGAAGGCGTTGGTCAGCAGCACGTAGGGCACAACGATATTCTGGTTCAGCGTGATGCTACAGCCACCTCTACAGTGGTTATATTTGATGGTGAAAAGATTAATCATCAGACCAGCAGTTGCCTGTGTCAGCCAAATGGTTATCTGGAAATGAATAGTCTGGCACTACCGCGTCAGGAGCAGGTTTTTAATAGCTGTACCTATTTAAAGCACAAGGCGGATCACTGCCCGAGCAAGCAGACGCATAAAGTCATTGCCAGTGATAAGAGCTCTGCTGTGTTTGACGGCATGATTTATGTTGAACCTGAAGCATTAAAAACCGATGGTCAGATGGATAATCACAACCTTATTTTGGGTAACCAGGCTCAGGTAAACAGTAACCCACAGTTAGAGATTTATGCGGACGATGTTAAATGCAGCCACGGTGCGACCACAGGTCAGCTTGATAAAGATCAGATTGGCTATCTTCGTGCACGGGGCATAAAGAAGGCCAAGGCTAAGCAGATGATTACCTTTGCGTTTGCCGCAGAGGTGGCCCAGACTATTCGCAATGAGTCTATCCGTGATTATATTCAGAAACGTATTCGCCTTATTCTTGAAGAGGTAGCGCGTTAATGACACTTGGTTTGCCTGTTGAAAGCCTTTGGCGGAGTGACTTTCCGGTTCTGGCTGAGAAAGTCCATGACAAGCCTCTGGTTTATCTGGATAGTGCTGCAACCGCTCAGACACCCCAGTTTGTGACAGACCGAATGGTACGTTTCTATCAAAAGGAATATGCCACTGTTCACCGTGGAGTGCACTACCTCAGTTCAAAAGCAACGGATGATATGGAACAGGTGCGTTCTCTGGCGGCCAGCTTTCTGGGCGCTCCAGACAGAAACAATATTCTTTTTACTAAAGGTACCACGGAAGCTATCAATTTGGTTGCGAGCAGTTTTCTAAAGCCACGGGTAAAACCGGGTGATGAGATTATCGTTACCGAAATGGAGCATCATGCCAATCTGGTTCCCTGGCAGCTTCTGGCACAGGAGATGTCGCTTAAGATAAAAGTCTGGCCGGTAACCCAGACGGGCGAACTGGATGCTGAAGATCTGAGAGCGCTTCTCGGGCCAAAGACCAGCTTGCTGGCGGTTACCCATATCTCCAATGTGCTCGGAACCGTGAATCCCATTGAATCCTTCATTGAACTGGCGTATCAGCATAAAGTGCCTGTCCTCATAGACGGCGCACAGGCGGTGATGCACCAGTCTGTGGATGTAAGCCGGCTGGATTGTGATTTCTATGCGTTCTCTGCTCATAAACTCTACGGGCCGACAGGGATTGGTGTTTTGTATGCAAAGTCAGAGCATCTTGAAGGTATGATCCCCTGGGAAGGGGGCGGAGCCATGATAGACAAGGTTGAACTTCCTTATGGGACCACCTTTGGTGATGCCCCCTGGCGCTTTGAGGCCGGAACACCGAACATCGCTGGTATTCTTGGAATGGGAGCCGCTATCGAGTATGTCAGGAGAGCCGGATTAAGTGAAATTCACAAGCATGAGCAGGATGTGTTGAATTACGCGCTTTCCAGGCTTGGTGAAATAGCTGGACTGGAAGTATACGGGAGCCCGGAAGAAAGAGCAGGAGTGCTCTCTTTTAACCTTGGGAAGCACCATGCCTACGATGTAGGTTCATTTCTGGACCGGTACGGGATTGCAATCCGGACCGGGCATCATTGCGCTATGCCGCTGATTAGCAGAATGAGGCAGACAGCGGTCTGTCGAGCTTCAGTGGGTATGTACACAGACTCAGCGGATATTGATGCGTTGGTTAATGGCCTGTCACGGGTCAGTCGTTTATTAGGATAGTTAAATGACACCGGAAAAATTACTTAAAAACTTTTGTCGCTGTTCTGACTGGGAAGAGCGCTATCTGTACCTGATAGAGCTTGGCGAAAAACTACCCGAGTTTCCTGCGGAAAAACGTTCAGATGCTTATCTGGCCAAAGGATGTCAGAGCCAGGTCTGGCTGGATGTTACCCAGGACAGCAACTCAGGGAGAATCGAATTTCAGGCCACAAGTGATGCCGCTATTGTGCAGGGCTTACTGGCACTGCTCAGGGTTGCCTATCAGGATCGCACTCCAGAAGAGATTCAGGCGTTTGATATCGAAGCCTGGTTTGAGGCGCTTCAACTTAAAGATCACCTGACTCCCACCCGGACTCAAGGACTGGAAGCTATTGTTTCCACAGTACGGACCCGCTTCGCGAAATAACTCACAGGGATAATGCAAGTATTAACAAATTTGCATTTATGAGGTCTGTTGTGATAATAATTATCATTACCAATAAAGGGCTCGCTGCATAAATGCAGTACAGAAACTAAAGCCTGTTTAACAATTCAAGGACGAGATTGAATGATTAGCGAAAGTCGCTCGCTGTATGACCGCGAGCAAGAACACTCCAGCTGTGGGGTGGGTTTTTTGACCGACAAAACCGGAGAGCAAAGCCATGAGTTGCTAAAACTGGCTCATCAGGCTCTTTTTACCATTCCCCACCGTGGAGGTATGAGTGCCGAAGGTATAGGCGATGGGGCAGGGGTTAATATTGATCTCTCGGTAAATTTCTACCGTTTTCTTCTGAACAAGCCAAAGCTTGAGAAAGGAACTTTTGCCGTTGGTAACTTTTTCCTGCCATTTGATAAAAGTCAGCATGAACGCTCAATCTCCTTTATTAACCAGGTTCTGGAAAACCATGGTTTTTCTATCGCTCTCTGGCGTGAAGCACCGGTAGATAACAGCGTTATCAATGCGGCATCACAGAAAGCGCAGCAGACTATTTATCAGGTAATTTTTCTACAGGGTGAATCCTGTAAGTCGCAGGATGAGTTTGAAGATGCCATCAGCCAGGCGCTTGCTGAGCTTGAGTCCACCGGTTTTACCGATTCGTCGCTGGAAGGATTTTATCCCCTATCCATGAGTTCAAAAACTCAGGTTTATAAAGGGCGTCTTATCTCCGGGGAAATCATTCCATATTTCTCGGATTTGTGTCACCCGGAACACCAGATAGCCACACTGTTCTTCCATACCCGATTCTCCACCAATACTGAGCCTGCGACTATGATGGCTCAGCCGTTCCGTCGCATGGCGCATAATGGTGAGCTGAATACGGATAAGAAAAACAGGCTGAGTGAAGATGCCATTGCGCGTCAGCAGCAAAAGCGTGTGATTTTCCCTAAAGGACAGTCGGACTCATCCCGTCTGGACCAGACGCTGGCCCGCAGAATCGTAGAAGACCGGATGGACATCGTCACCGCTGTACTGGCTATGATGCCGCCAGCCTGGGAGAACGATAAGTCGATTACCGGGAAAGTTCGCGACATGCTTGAGTATTTCAGCCTGTGCGAAGAGAAAAACGACGGCCCGGCAGCACTGATTTTCTCCGATGGAGTGAAGGTGGGGGCCAGACTTGACCGTCTGGGTCTGAGACCGCTTCGTAGCGTTGAAACTCACAGATATCTGGCTGTTATGAGTGAAGCCGGACAGATAGAGTTTCCGGCGGAAGAGATCATCAGGCAGGGAAGAATCCAGGCTGGCGGTATGATCTACTTTGATCACGAAACCGGACGCAGCTATGAAACCAGAGAAGTTCTGGAAATGCTTGCTGCCGAGCGTGATTATTCTGCATTGCTTGAGCAGGAAAAATTTACCCTGACAGACTTAGCGGAAGTTTCTGTTGCTGATATCGATTACCGGCAAAACTTCAGCACCTACAGTCGTTATGTTGCTTACTCTCTTAACCAGGAAAGCTTTAAGTTCTTCCTCGACCCTATGCTAGAAACCGGCGCAGAGAAGATAAGCGCTATGGGTTACGGCCTTGCGCCAAACGTTCTGACGGACGAAGAAGGCGGCATGTCCAAATACTTCAGTCAGAAGTTTGCTCAGGTTACCAACCCTCCGTTGGACTCCATGAGAGAATCGGACGGTATGACACTGAGGGTTGCCCTTGGTGGTAAACCTGACTTCTCGCCTGAAGGAAATAAGCAACTGGTTCTGAACTCTCCGGTTCTGCAGCCCCAGCAGCTTGAACAGATTCTTTCCCAGAAGCTGATAGCTGTTAAGGAAATTGACACCCTGTATTCGCCGACTTTGAACGACAGGCAATACAACGCGAAGGCAATGAGAGCAGCCCTGGAAGCTGTGTGTGGCAAGGTGGAGAAAGCTGCCAGAGATTTTCATGGCATCATAGTGCTAACCGACCGTAATATCAGTAACACACTGGCGGCAATTCCTGCTGTGCTTATGGTTGCGGCAGCGAATCAGCGACTTATCAAAAAGGGGCTGCGCTTTAATACCAGCCTGGTTTATCATACAGGTCAGGTGGCAAGCAGCCACGATATTGCCTGTTTGCTTGGCTTTGGTGCTTCAGCAGTCTGTCCTATCTCCGTCTTTAGCCGCTCGATGACACTAGCAAATAACCAGCCGGTAGAGCAGGGGCTTAAGAACTTCCAGAAAGCAATTGAAAAGTCGCTGATGAAGACCATGGGTAAGTTTGGCCTCTGCACTGCTGAAAGCTACATTGGCGGTGAGTTCTTCGAATCGAACTTTATTGACTCGGATTCCGAGTGCCTGAAAGACTATTTCCCGAATATCAGATCGCCTGTAGGTGGAGCCCGCTTTGAGGATCTCGCCTGGAGCGCCGCCAAGTGGCACTTTAAAGCTCTGGCAATCAATGAAGAGAACCAGATCCCGCTTTTGGGTCTGTTTAAAGAGCGTCAGGAAGGTGCCGGACACAGCTTCGGTAACACAGCGGTGCGTGAGTACATTAATATGACTCAGGAGCCGTTTCTTTACGCGGAACAGGCAGAGCATGCTATTGATAAGAACACTCAGTTTGTTGAGGATGACATAGCCTATAAAGATCTAGGCTATGAGAAAAGAACGCCTCAACAGATAGATAACTTCAAGATCACACCTTCATACCGGATCTTTAACTCCAACCTGACGGAAGAACGTCAGCAAAGACCGGCTACGCTCAGAGACATTCTGCTCCTGCCTATAGATTTCACTCAGACAGAAACAGAAGACCATATAAGCTACCTTCTGAATCATTACCACACCGATGGCAACAACAACTACCTATGGCGTGGTGTTGAAGTCCGCTTATTGGGACAGGCGCCCGATGAAACTACGGGGACAGGCACCACAAGCTTTGTGATTCAGGTGGAAGGTTCTGCAAAGAAAACGGCATTGTTTGCCAGCGCTTTTGAGAAGGTGTGGGGTGAAAACTTTAGTGCTCTTTCTGTCACTGATAAGGGCATAGAGCTTGAAGCGGATGCGGTTCTGACCCGCTTCTTATCCAGAGTAAAATCTGCAGCGGAGCCACTGTCTCTGGAACAGGTTGAGCCAGCTCATCTGATTGTGCCGACAATGGCCTCAGGCGCTATGAGTCACGGCGCTCTGAATGCCAATGCCCATGAAGCTGTTGCGCAGGGCACCAACATCGCCGGAGCCATGAGTAACTCAGGTGAAGGTGGTGAGCACTCAAGCCGTTTCAACACCATCCGATCCAGTAAGATAAAGCAGTTTGCTTCCGGCCGTTTTGGTGTCTGGGTAGGCTATCTTGCCGATCCTAACCTTGAAGAGATTGAAATCAAAATCGCCCAGGGGGCCAAGCCGGGTGAGGGTGGTCAGTTACCGTCACCAAAAGTGACAGTGGAAATTGCCGCTGCCCGTGGTGGTACGCCGGGTGTGGAACTGGTGAGTCCGCCTCCGCATCACGATACTTACTCAATCGAAGATCTGGGTCAACTGATCCACGACGCAAAAGCGGCCCGGGTGCGGGTTATTGTTAAGCTGGTATCTTCAGAAGGTATCGGCACCATTGCGGTGGGTGTTGCCAAGGCCGGTGCGGATGTGATTAACGTGGCCGGTAATACGGGTGGTACAGGTGCCGCTGCGGTAACCAGTCTAAAAAACACCGGTCGTGCGGCAGAGATTGGTATTGCAGAAGTGCACCAGTCGCTGTGTGAAAACGGTCTTCGGGATAAGGTAACTCTGCGTTGTTCCAACGCGCACCAGACAGGTTCCGATGTAATCAAATCAGCGATTCTGGGAGGTGACTCCTTCGAGTTCGGTACCACAGCGCTGATGATGCTGAAATGCGTTATGGCGAAAAACTGTAACGTAAAATGCCCGGCAGGTCTGACAACCAACCCTGAGCTTTATCAGGGCGACCCTCGTGCACTGGCGCAGTACTTCCTTAACGTTGCCCATGATGTGCGAGAGCATCTGGCGCTGCTTGGCTACTCCAGTCTGAAAGCGATCCGCGGCAGAACCGAGCTTCTGCATCTGGCTAACCACCACAGTATTGTGGGTAGGTTGGATGTGACCGGGCTTCTGAAAGAGACTGATGTAGTGACTATCGCTGACCCTGTTTATCTTGAGGCAGATTTCACGCCGGATGATCAGATACTGGAACAACTGCTGCAGAATTATTTCGAATCTGAACAGTCAGAGATCGAGATCGGTGATATCAAACTGTGCAACCTGAATAAAACCACTGGCGGTCAGTTATCGATAGATATTGAGCGTTACCTGAATTATCAGAAACCTGATCTGGAACACCCGGCTGTTTTTCACGCTGCAAACGGACGCCGCTATCTGGCTCCTGAATCGATAATGGTGAAAACACATGGCAGCGCAGGACAAAGCTACGCCGCCTTTAACAACACAGGTCTAGTGATGCAGCATACCGGGACATGTAACGACGGTGTGGGCAAAGGTTGTAGCGGCGGGCACATTGTTGTTCTGCGTCAGACAAGCGCTAGCGACAAAGCTGGTGAAAACGTACTGATAGGTAACTTTGCTCTGTTTGGTGCAACCGGAGGCCAGGCCTTTATCCAGGGTGAGGCCGGTGACCGTTTTGCTGTGCGTAACTCGGGAGCGGCGGCGGTGGTTGAAGGTGTTGGTGATTTCTGTTGTGAATATATGACCAACGGTACCGTGATCAACTTAGGTGGTTATGGTAAAGGCTTCGGCAATGGTATGTCGGGCGGAATGGCATTCCAGTACGACATCGACGGTCAGTTTGCTTCTGCCTGCAGTGACGATTCTGTTATGGCACTGCGTCTTGTTGAGCATAATCCGGGTTATGAATCCGTGCTTAAATGGCACCTTGAGGAGCATGTTCGTTTTACCGGTTCAGCCAGGGCCAAAGCTTTGCTTGGCGACTGGGAGACCAACAGGACACTCTTTACTCTGGTGGTTCCTCTGGCTCTGGTCCAGAGCCAGTTCCCGGAAAAAATCATCACATCCCATAGCCGTAAAGCCATGCTGGACGAGCTTATACGCGGTGAAGCCAGCCGCCTGAACGATCAGGTTGCAGACGCTTTCCGACAGGATGCCCAGCTGTTTGACGGTAAAGCGCCTGAGATGAATGAAACAGAATCTCAGTTACTGTTCGGCATGCTGACACAGAGCGGTGTGATTTACAGAGCAAAAGAGCTGGTTAAGTCTGAAGATTCGCAAGAATACAGAAAACTGTTCCTGGAAAAAGACAAAAAGCTGTTAGACGCTCTGTTTAAAGATATCAAAGAAGCTATCTCGAACTACGACGATGAAGAGCTTTCGGTTCTGCTGGCAAACAAGCGGGTGCAGGATTACAAAAACTCACTGACACGAAGAGACGTCTGGGACTGCCATCTCAGGGCAACCAGTGTCTGGCTGATCTCTCGCCAAAACGAGATAGACAAGCTGATGCTGGACATTGAACCGGTAGCAAGGCGTTTAGCAACCCTGTACTGCCATATGTTCGCTGATATGATTCGTGAAGAGATAAAAGAGCAGAATGTTGCCTAAGGAAAGGCAGGAATAAACAGGAATAGAAAATGAAAGTACCATATTTGCCTGATGATTTACCTTTTAGCTGTGACCAGAAAACCTGGCTTGCCGGATTTTTTTCCGGGTTACACTCCCGGCTGTTAGTAAAAGAAGAGTCCGTTGTTCACGCGGAAACCAAACCCCAGGTTAAAGGGCTGTCCATTCTGTACGGAACCCAGACAGGTAATGCCGAAGCCGTGGCTTATGATGCCGCGGAAAAAGCAAAAGAGTACGGCCTTGCCGCAACGGTTTACGATATGGACAGTGTCGATGCACAGATCTTTGTTAAGTCTTCGCGGGTGCTGATTGTTACTAGTACCTATGGTGAAGGTGAAATGCCCGACAATGCACAGGCACTGTGGGACACAATGAGTGCAGATAATGCACCTAAACTGGACGGTACCTTCTTCTCAGTACTTTCCCTGGGCGATACCAGTTATGACCATTTCTGCCTGGCAGGAAAACTATGGGATGAGAGACTGCAAGAGCTTGGTGCGACCAGAGTGACGGACAGAGTAGATTGCGATATCGACTTTGAACAGGTAGCGGAAGACTGGATGATTGCCACTTTGCCGGGTATTGCGGATAAAGGTGATGATGCTGACGGCCAGGCACAGAGCCACCCTGCTGCAAAAGCTAAATACAAATTTAATCGTAAAAACCCGCTGATGGCTAAGCTAAAGCACAAGCGAGTGCTTAACGGTGAAGAATCCACCAAAGAGATTGTTCACTATGAATTCTCACTGGAAGGAAGCGGCGAGTTCTATAAAGCCGGGGATGCGCTGAACCTTATCCCGCAGAACGACCCTAAACTGGTGGACGAAGTGCTGGCTTATTTCAGTTACACGGGCGACGAAAAACCTTCCTGGCATGGTGAAAGCTATACGCTGAGGGAGCTGTTTACATCGCACCTGGATGTGAGAAATCCGTCCAAGGAATTTGTAAAAGCACTGGCTGAAGCGGCAAGTGACCACAAACTGCTGGAAATGATTGCCAACGATGACCAGAAAAGTCTGAACGACTTCCTCTGGGGCAAAGATGTACTGGATATACTGAACTATTATCCGGGTGCTTCGCTGTCACTGGCCGATCTTCTGTCGCTGCTTAAGCCAGTATCGCCAAGGGCATACTCTATTTCTTCGAGCCTGAACAAGCATCCTGATGAAGTTCACCTTACTATCGGTAGTGTGCGTTACCAGAAAGATGACAGGGAATATGGCGGTACCTGCTCAACCTGGCTTGCTGACAGGGTAGAAGAGGGCGATGCAGTTCCATGTTACTTTGCGCCAAACAAAAGTTTTGCAGTACCGGCAGATGACAGTGCCCCAATGATAATGGTAGGACCGGGTACAGGTATCGCGCCGTTCCGATCTTTTCTTGAGGAGCGGGAAGTTACCGCCGCGCCGGGCGATAACTGGCTGATATTTGGTGACCGTAACAGCGCCTGCGATTTTATCTACCGCGAAGAGCTTGAGGCTTTGCAGAAGAACGATGTGCTTACCCGACTGGATCTTGCATTCTCAAGGGATCAGGAAGAGAAGATATATGTTCAGGACCGCATGCGTGAATCGGGCGAAGAGCTGTACAACTGGCTGGAAAAAGGCGCCTATTTTTTTGTTTGCGGCGATGCCTACCGAATGGCAAAGGACGTGGACAAAGCCCTGCATGAAGTAATCGCAACTCACGGCAAACTATCAGAAGCAGAAGCAGAAGCCTATGTGGCGAACCTGAAGAAGCAGAAGCGTTATGTGAGAGATGTATACTAAACTACAAACCTAAACGAAATATCCCCGCTTTGCGGGGATATTTCGTTTTTGGGGCTAGTAATCCATAGTAGCAACCACCTGCTCTAGCTGATACTTGAGTCTCTGTACGGATTCATCGCCGTGCTCAAAGTGGTAATAGTAGCGTTTGAGGCTGATAAAAGTGGTATGAATGGAGTCGTAACAGACACGGCGGAAAATCATGCTGTGTCGTTTGTCTCGGATAGCCTCAAGAAGGTGGGAATAGACCTGACGCAGAAACAGCTCGCACAGCAGCAGGTTTTCTGTTTTAGACTGCTGCTCATAATAGTTTCCGATAACCATCCCCCAATGCACATAATCGCGGATAATCTCCGGATCAAACATCTTTGCGCTATGTGCGTTTAAAAAGCGGTCCTGAGCTTTAAAGAATTGTGCGTAGAGTGTCCCTTGCTCTTCCATGTTGTTTTCCGGATTCCAAATATTAGTGATAATTATTATCACTAATAGGCTGAAATTCAACCGTAATTTTAGGTGGGGGTTTTTACCTGTTTGTGGCGAATAGCGGTTTGCGAACCGGACTCAGGTCGTTAAGCACAGGTCGGTATCATTATCAAATAGGTAATATTCTGCGTATCCAGATACAGGAACTGCTCTAACATCTGGAATAATTTAATCAGAAATAAACAAGAACAAAATTAATGTTTATTTTATGACAAATTATAGTTTACTCCATTTTTCTGTATCGGAAATTAACATGCCCAAACTATGGATGAATTAGTATATTTATTTTAAGAATCTTAAATAGGTACTAATATTAAATTAAAGGCAGTACGTCATTAATAATATGGAGGTTGTAGCATGAGTTATAAGAATATACTTCTAGCCATCGATCTGACGGAAGAGAGTGCGATACTGATTAACGAGTGTATTGAGCTTGCCAGGCCGCTGGGGGCTGAAATCACCATCTTCCATGATGAACCTGATTATGAAGAAATGTGCCGTGGTACAGGCTTCATTGATGCTGAGTTGGCTGAAGGTCACACTCAGGCCACGGAAAGGCTGGCTGAGCAGTTTAAAGAGATAACCAGTCAGATAGATTATCCGATTAAACGCCGGCTAATTGGAACGGGTGAATACAGTGAGCAGCTAAAAGCGGCGATTCGTGAATATGAATTTGATCTGGTTGTTTGCGGGCACCATCAGGGCTTCTGGAGTGCGGTATATTCTTCAACTGGTCAGCTGATTAATAATCTGAAAACACCTGTTCTGGTTATTCCTCTGGAAGATTAACGGTTTTTTCATGTTTATTTCCCGTCAGCTCCCGTTATGGGGAGCTGACGGTGAGGTTTATTCAATTAACAGGCATCTGTTTTTAATATAGTCAGGCAGTGATATATCCCAGCGGGACAACTCGCTTTTACTGAACAGGAGCTGGCCGTCTCTTGGGGATTTCAGGTAAGGAATCTTTCCGGATTTAAGGATGATATTGGCTGCGCTTGCAGCACTGGCTCCATGGATATGTCCGCTAATTACGTTGCCGCCAACAGCCTTCCCTTTACCAGCGTCATGAAACCAGAAAGTAAACATAGGTACAGCGCTGTTTGCACTGGTCCATTTTGAAATCGCTTTTGATGAGACGGGCTGATTCTTGCCATTTTTCATAGCGGCGTAGCTGCCGATAATCAGAGCATCATACATATCCGGCGAGAGAGAACGGACTTTTTCCTGCCATTTTGGATAATCACTAAACTGCACTATGTCGACGTTAATCCCTTCAATGGTCACGCTGCTTTTCGCTTTCAGTACCAAATCAATGTAGCTGTTTGATGTTGTGCCTTTATCCGTCATCAACAGAACCCGGTGGTTCTTCATGGGCAGTAGCTTGCTAATAATCACGATATTTTGCTTTAAAAGAGGGTGCTCCATAATCCCGGTAACCTTTGGCGGGATTTCACCATCCTCAAAATAGGATCTGGGATTGTTGTTCACACCCATAAATACCAGCGGGAAGCCGGCATCGGCTATGCGCTGTCCCAGAAGCATAAGAGCGTTGTCGTCCATAGTGACAACAAGATCGGGCTTTTCAGCGATTATCTTTTGCCAGATGCTGTCCGCTCTTTCGGCAAATTGATCCGGGTGGATACGTTTAGTATCCATTTCGTGGTAAGTGACTTTGTATCTTGGGTAAATATTTTCGTCAAAACCTTGCCTGCATTTTTCTGTCCATACAAAGCCCGCATGATAGCTGTCGACCACAAAAATACTTTTTGCAACAAGCTGAAAGGGCAACATAAACAGACAGGTTATAAGGACAGGCATCACAATCCGTGTTTGCATTTGTTTTTCTCCTGTAGAACATCAATATCGAAGTCTGGCTGTCCGAGAGAGACGTCTTTGTATTTATACCAATCCCAGTAATTATTATTTTAGTCAATAAATCCCTGTGTGCTTCAGGTTTCATACTGTGAATCGTCTTGAAATTGAGATTGTTCGTTTGATGGCAAAGTCAGGAGTACGGAAGGCCCGCAGCGGACGGGCCTTCAAAGGGAAATCTAGAACTTAAATGACTGAGTCAGGGCGTTAAGATCCTGCACCATCTGATTCAGTGTTGAAGTGGATGTGTTGGTCTGCTGAGAGCCATGATCCGTCTGCTCTGCTATTTCCGCGATAGACTCCATATTGGAAAATATCTCATGAGCCTGCTCGCGCTGGTGGGAGGTTGAATCATGGATCTCTTTGGCTGTCGCAGTGAGCACTGTGATTGTGTTTTCTATACTGCTTAACGATTCATCACAGGCTCTGGCGCACTCCATACCCATAACAGTTTTTTCTTTGCACTGGACCATAACGCCGGAAGTCCGGGCAATATCCTGTTGCAGGCTGGACATCACTTTAAGGATATTTTCGGTGGACTCTTTAGTCTGAGTCGCCAGGGTTCTTACCTCATCGGCAACCACGGAAAACCCCCGGCCATGTTCTCCGGCACGGGCGGCTTCAATTGAGGCGTTCAGTGCCAGCAGATTGGTCTGGTCAGCAATTTGTTGTATCACTTCCAGGATTTTGTCTATTTCGCCAGAACACTGTTCAAGGCTGTGAGATGTAGAGACAGCTTCATTTACTTGCTGAGTGATCTCATCCATTGCGACAATATTGTCCTGAATATGCTGTTTTCCATCGCTGACAGATTCAGAGCTCTTCTGAGCCGATTCTAATACCACATCGGCACTTTCGGAGACAGTATCCGCAGAGGCACTGAGGTTTTCGATATTCCTGGTTACCTCATTGGTTCGCTGCTTCTGCTTTGAGATCCCAAGCTGAATATGGTCGGAAATAGTGGCAAGTTCTTCTGCCTGACTGGCCAGGGAAACCGTATTTTGGCTGATGGAGCTGACCACCTGTTTTACATTTTCATTCATGGTGTTAAATGCCGTTGCCATAACAGATAACTCATCCGTTCCACGACTTTCCATTGAGGCGGTAAGATCTTTATTCTCGGCAATATGCGACATGGTACGGGTGATTTTATTTAAAGGCGCAATAATATTGCGTGAAATAACCGATGAGATAGTCACCATTACCGCAACAATTAACAGGGTTACACCAATTATTGAAACCAGTTGCCCCATAAATACGGTATTCACTTCAGAGATATAAACCCCGGTGCCCACTACCCAGTGCCATTTTCCGGACTTTAATACATAGGACACTTTCTGTTCTACATCTGAACTGCCGGGTTTAGGCCATTGATATTCAACAAAACCGCCACCCTTAGCTCTGACCACATCCAGGAAACCCTCGAATGCAGTTCTTAAATGCTGATTGCTGCTTCTGATGGCATTCACTCCGTCAAGTTCAGGCTTGATGGGATGCATCAGAATAGTGCCTTCCGTATCATGCAGAAAGTAGTAACCGTTACTGCTGTAGCGCATAGAGCCGATAAGCTCTTTTGCCATTTTTTCGGCTTCATGTGCCGGGATTGATAATGAGGCGATATGGTCCAGCTGGCTCACAACGGACTGTACTAATGACTGGGCTGTCTGTTTTCGCTCTTCAATTTTGTCCAGGCGAAGTTTGTTGGCAGCAAAGAGCTGAGCACCAAGTAGTGTTAAGCTCATTAAAATGATAATCAATCTTATTTTTGATGAAACTCTGAACCTGTTTAACATAATCAATCCCTGACCTACCAAAAGCTCCGATAAATACGATTTGAGTATAGGAAACAGTTTTATTATTAGCTCAGAGATGGGCAAGGAATATACAAAATTGAGATATTGGCATCACTTGTGGTGTAAAGTGGCTGAAACCCGAAGTTGCATTGTTACATGCGCCTTAGCGCAATAGAAAAGGCACTCAAAGCGAGTGCCTGGTAATGTGGGGGAGATTAGGGAGCTTGTATGGCTCTGACGCAGTTCTTGCCAGACTCTTTTGCCAGATAGACAGACTCGTCAGCCGCTTTAATTAATTCACCGGAGTTTGTCATTGCATCGCTTAGCTCTGCAACGCCAATACTGACACTGCCCTGCCAACAGTAACCGTTGTACTGCTTTCTGATAGCCTGAACTCTCGCCAGTACGGTATTCGCCAGCCTCTGCGCATGCTCAAGATCAAGACCCGGACAGATAACAAGAAACTCATCGCCACCAAGCCGGCACACTTCGTCTTCTTCCCGGTACTTGGACATAAAGGTCGCAGCCAGTGTTTTCAGAAGGTCATCGCCGGCATCGTGTCCTGCCGAGTCATTGACTTCTTTGAACAGGTCCACATCCAAAAGCATACAGGCCAGAGGGGCGCTTTGGTTTTTTGCCTCTTCCCAGTGCTGACTGATAGAGTTCATAGCGTAGCGGCGGTTTGGCAACTGAGTCAGAGAGTCGGTGAGTGACAGCTTTTCCAGCTTGCGGTTTGCTTCGGACAACTCCTGAGTCCGCTGGTCTACCTTATCTTCCAGAGACTGGTTAAGCAGAATAAGCTCTTTGTTACGTTCCGATATCTGCTCGAACATGGCTTTTAACGCCTTGAGCAGAGGGCCGACAGCCTCATCGTGCTCTCGCTCTTCATCAACAAAGGCCTGCTTCGGATCCATTCCTTTATCAATTGCATCCAGCTGCCTTGCCATATTCTGATCACTGCCCAGAATATGATAGACAAGCCAGTTAATCAGAAAATCCAGCAACTGGGTGGACTGTTCCTCGCTGTAGGATTCGAAGGTATCAACAAACTCTTTAAGATCCAGCACAAACTTCTTATGAGCGGCAATGTGCTCTCTCAGATGTTCACCTGCAATGCCGCACCTTATCATCATCCGCTCTTCTTCCTGAAAATGATAAAGTGTGTATTCCGTCAGCTCATTGAGGATTTTCGCCCCTTCTTCGGGCGAATACTGCTGCCCGGTTGTCATTGAGCTGTACTTATTGACTAACTCCACAAGGTATTTATGTTGTTTATCGACATCAGGAATACCTGTTTCAAAGCTCCTATCCCACTGAAAAGATTGCATTATTATATTATTCCAAGCAAAACCAATCGATATAGTATATAGGAATGCGTTTTTTATAAAATTGACAGAGTAAATATATTTTACATTTGTACAGGAAAAAGAGATTCGCAGAGTCGGAAAGGGGAGTGATTCAGGAAAGCTGCCAGCTTCCGGCAAAGAAACTGGCAGCTTGGTATTAGTCTTCGACAGCGAGTTGAACGGCTTTATATGCACCGTCATAGATACCGTTATTTTTTGCTTTCAGAATATTCCGGTTCATCTCTGTCAGAATTTCCGGCTCGTTTAGCATCAGTTTCAGCATTCTGTGGATCTCTTCTGCTGTGGTGCATTCACAGGTGCCGTCACCCACTTCTGCGGCCCGGATTGCTCCCCAGGCTTCATGGCCACCGACGCGTTTGATCATCAGCTTCGGCACCGGATAAAACGCCAGCTCGCTGGGCTTGGTGATCAGAATATCGCATGAGCGCATCAGCAGGTTGGTGGCATAAACCGCTGCAAACAGATCCTCTTCACAGAAAAGATGCACACCGGAAATATCGCCGGTAAGTGCCAGCTCTGCAAATGTCTGAGTCCCGCTCCAGTTATTTTCATGAACAGTAAGGTCAGAAACCGGCTTAAGATCTGCCTGAAGTTTTTCCAGAACCTTTTTGTGATCGCCCACATTGACGTAAATGACCAGCTCCCCGTTTTCGATTTTATCCCGGTTTTGCAAAATCATATCGCGGTACAGTTCGTACTGAGCACCTGCGCCACCTATGGTCAGAAGCAGTCTTTTCGCCTGGTTATTCTGTAAACGCTCAAGGCGTTTTTCCGTGTCGGACTCCAGATCTGCAAGCAGTTCATGGTCAATATAGTGCCCGGTGTTATACAGGCTACCTTCAGGCATTGGGTTTAACTCTCCCTCAGCCATGCCTTTTAAGGTTTTATAGCCGAAATAAGAAGAAGGGGTCTGCACCGTATGTATTGCCCCCTCAGACAGGTGCAAACCCATTGGCCAGTTGTCAGGAATGATATTCACCACTCTGTCCATTCCTGCGTGGACTGCTGCCTGAGCTGTCCATGTGTGGGTGCCAATAAACGGAATATCCTTTGGAATATCGTTAAATACAGTGGTCATCAGCTCGGCAACTTTTTGGTCCACGGCATTGTATTCAAGTTTCAAGAAGCCTTTGCTGTTCAGAGGATCCCAGTAAAAACGGTTAAACAGGGCAGATTTTTGCGACAGTCTTGAACCTAAGGAGTAAAGCTTATTCAGGTGAGTGATCACCTTAGTGCCTGTGGTCTGCTCAAAAGAGCTCATATCAAACCAGTATGGTTTGTAGCCAAGGTGTCTGGCTGCTGAGGCGATAGCCATGGCAATCCGGTAGTGACCGTAGCCCATTCTGATATTGCCGACAAACACCGCTTTCTCTTTATTAAGCGGCTGACCTTTGTCGTCTGCATTCACCATCTGAATATCAAAGGCCGGAGTTAATACATGGTCGGACTGAGTACTGACTTGGAAACGGACCTGACTGTCATCACCAAACTTCCTGAGGTACTTTTTTTTCTGATTTTCTGCTTTGTTTATGACCTTCTGCGAAACCGGGTTTCCGAAGATGGTTTTTGTTCGTGGCATGTTAGTCCCCCAAAAGGTGGTGTGTAAATTGATAATCTGAAACTGATTCATGTTTTACTATTAAATTGCCTTTCTGACAAATATGAATCTGATTCATGTTTAGTTAACGAGAGGTTCATCACCTTTTTTCCTTTTGCTGATTGAAGATGTGAGTTAAATGGCTAAC
The DNA here is from genome assembly GCF_029016485.1 of Vibrio sp. JC009. Lineage (NCBI taxonomy): Bacteria > Pseudomonadati > Pseudomonadota > Gammaproteobacteria > Vibrionales > Vibrionaceae > Vibrio > Vibrio sp. JC009. The sequence goes on from NZ_CP092107.1 coordinate 1,669,664, forward strand.
CTGAATAGCATCTGAATTGGGGAAGAATAGAGTCAAATGAAAACAGAACTTCAGGCCTGTGATGGCAGAAAAATCTTACTAAATGTCTGGCAGCCGGAAGGTGAAGTGTCCAGGGTGATTGTCCTTAGTCACGGTATGTCTGAGCATATATTGCGCTACGAAGAGTTTGCCCTTGCCTGTACAAAGCAGGGAATAGCAGTGCTGGGCGCCAACCACAGAGGACATGGCGCTGAAGCCGATCAACTGGGCCATTTCGCCGACAAGTCTGGCTGGGAGTTGCTGCTTAAAGATCTGGACACCATTGTTGATTATGCCAGTGAGACCTTTAACCTGCGGCCTGTGCTTTTCGGACACAGTATGGGTTCCTTTGCTGCCCGTCATTATGCAATCCGAAACGGTGCCAAACTCTCTTCTCTTATTCTTTGTGGTTCAAATCATCAGGGTACTGCGCTGTTTAAAGCCGGTCGTTTTGCCGCCCGGACTGTGGGGAAAGTTATAGGTAATAACCAGCCAAGTCCGTTTCTGGAAAAGCTCTCTTTTGGCAACTTCAATAAAAAAATCAAACCACTCAGAACCGATACCGACTGGTTGTGCCGGGATGAATCCGTTGTCGATGCCTATAACAGCGACCCATATTGCGGCTTTACACCTACTCCACAATTCTGGATTGACCTTCTGTCCGGCCTGAATGAAATGAGCACGCCGGAAGCCATGAGCCGTATACCCTCTGAGCTGCCGGTTTATGTTATCAGCGGCGACAGCGATCCGGTAAACAACTACGGAACCGGCATTACGGCACTGGTTAAGGCATTGAAAGAAGCCGGGATCAGGAAAGTCGATTGCCGCTTATATCAGGGCGCCCGCCATGAGTTGCTTAATGAGACCAACAAAGAAGAGGTTTATCAGGATATCTTTAACTGGCTGGACAATGAGAATACGATTCGGCCGCGGCTCTAATTATCAGAATTCTTTTTAGCAATTAATTTTCACTTACAGTATCCTAATCCGATTATATTAAGGAATATCTGGTACACGGTAGTTGGGCTATGGATAAGGTAGTAAGTGGTATTGAGATTGATCTTCGCCATGCGTTGTTGATGATTGCCCGGGCATTGGATTATGTTGGTATTGATGATATCAACCATGGGCACAGAGTGGCCTATATGGCGTATGAGTGCGCCAAAAAACTCGGCTGGGATGAAGATAAAGCAAAATTTGCCTATTACACCGGGCTGATTCATGACTGTGGCGTCTCTTCAACGGATGAGCACGCCAAGTTAGTGGGCAAACTGGAACCGGAAGATGTGAAAGCGCACTGTATCCGGGGATATGAAGAGCTGATCAAATGTCCGCCTCTGGCCCGGTTTGCGGTGCCTGTTCTCTATCACCATACCCAGTGGTGTGAACTGGACGATGTGGAAATCTCAGACTTTGACCGGGAGATTTCTGCCATTGTCTATCTTGCTGACCGTCTGGACTTCTTAAGAGCCTACTATATTCAGGACCTCCATCAGGAAGCGATTACCCTGCACAAAGAGCTGATTTCAGAGCATGTCACCGGGCAGGCTTCGACCATGTTTGATCCTGAAATGGTCAAAGCGATGAATGAGCTTATTTTCACCGACGGCTTCTGGTACAACATGGACACTTCCTATATTGAGATTCAGGCAATTTCAGGTGCCGCCGGGGAAGAGTACAGCAAACAGCTTGACCTGAACGATGTGATTCAGCTGGCCCGTTTTCTGGCGCGCATTGTTGATGCCAAGAGTCCTTTCACCTTTGAACATTCCGAGAAAGTGGCCCTGATCTCCCAGATGCTGGCAGAAGAGCTGGATTTTGATGAAGAGCAGCAGACGCTTATCTATGTTGCCGGCCTGATGCATGATATCGGCAAGCTGAGGACGCCTGATGATATTCTTAACAAGGGCCACAAGCTCAGCCGTGAAGAATATAGCCGCATCCGCCGCCATACGGTTGATACGGAACATGTGCTGCGAAGTTTCTTCCCTAACTCAGACATTGGCAAGTGGGCTGCCAACCATCATGAGCTTTTAGATGGCTCAGGCTATCCGTATAAAAAGACCGGAGCTGAGCTGGATCTCCCGTCACGAATTATTGCCATCGCCGATATGTTTCAGGCTCTGGCGCAAAAGCGTCCGTACCGCTTAAGCCGGTTGTCTGCGCAGGAGATAACCGCTCGCATGGCACCGCTTGCAGAAGAGGGTAAAATAGACTCGCAGATATTTGCCGTTATTCAGAATAACCTCTCCAGATATTATCAGGCTGCAATTTCAGACGATAAGCCGGAAAAGATATACGAAGTTTAGAGTAGTCAATGCTAGATATTAAGATTTCTTTACCCACACTCAAAAAATGGGAAGACAACCTCTCGGTTCTGAGTAAGGTGTCAGGCTGTGATTTCCGGCTTTACGCCCTGGAAGATAACAGGCCGAATTTAATTCTTGGCTCTGAGCAGGCTTCAGAGGATAAGCTGGCAGGTATCTTTACCAGACTGGCTACTGATACCTGCAGGGCCAAAGAGATGACCAGAGCAGAAAATGCAATTGGCATTCCTGTTTGCTGGTTTAAATACGGTATTTATGGCGCACTTGTTGTTACCTCTGAATCTGAAGCTATCAGCCAGGATATAGTGACACTTTGTGAAAATCTGGTCAGCCAGATAGAAAAAGATCTGAGTGAAGAGTTTCGCTATTGCTCATCATCCGGTCAGGTGACGGAAGGTTTCTCGCCTTTCCCTGAGCCTGACTTTCAGTCTTTTATCGACTGCTTTGAAGATCATCTCTGGATTAAGAACCTTGACGGTGTTTATACCCACTGCAACAAACCGGCCTACCAAGTGTGGGCCAGTGACCTTGAAGGGGTTCTGGGCAAAACGGATCACGATCTGTTTGATAATGAAATTGCCGATAAATTTATTGCAGCAGATATGAGAGCCATGTCCTCCGGTAAGCAAATTGTTACCGAAGAGTGCTCTGATGCCCGAAGTGAAGACAACAACACCTGGCTGGAAACCATTAAAGCGCCGGTATTTACCAAAAGCGGAGAGCTTTCCGGTATCGTAGGGATGACCCGTAATGTTACCGGACGTAAACAGGTTGAAGAGCAACTGGTGCTGGCTGGCATGGTGTTTGAAAACTCCATGGAAGGTGTGGTCATTACGGACAAATTTGGCAATATCGCCTATGTAAATAACGCTTTCAGTGATATTACCGGTTACTCGCAGGAAGATGTGGTTGGCCGTAATCCGAGGTTGTTAAAATCCGGTCGTCACAATGCTGATTTTTATCAGGAGATGTGGGGCGCTCTGAATGAGCAGGGATACTGGAAGGGCGAAATCTGGAACCGCCGTAAAGACGGGGCCATTTATCCGTCGCTCTCCACGGTAAGTGTGGTTTATGACGCCGATGATGAGCCCTGCAACTATGTGGCGGTATTTGTGGATATTTCACTGCAGAAGCAAAATGAAGCCGAGCTGACCCACATGGCCTATCATGATCCGCTGACTGATCTGCCAAACCGTCAGAAACTGACCTCTCAGGTGGAACATGAGATTTATCACGCCAAAAGGCACGGCGGAAAGCTTGCCACCATTTTTATCGATATTGACCACTTTAAGCATATCAATGATACCTTTGGTCACCTGATTGGCGACGAAGTTCTGTGTGAGCTGGCTGACCGTCTGTCAGACTCTCTGAGGGAAGAGGATATAGTTTCACGGATCGGTGGCGATGAGTTTGTGATTCTGGCTTCCGGCGTCAGTGATGTTGATTCTGTGACATCGCTTGTGGGCAAGCTGATGTCTGCTTTTGATGATCATGTTGAGCTGTCCAACGGAGAGAAGCTGCGGATAACCGGAAGCATGGGGATTTCTCTTTATCCGGATGATGGTGAAGACAGTCATACGCTGCTGCGAAATGCCGATGCGGCAATGTACCGGGCAAAGCAGGATGGCCGTAACAATTTCGCTTTCTACACTCAGGCGTTAACCGAAGAGTCCGAATCTCATTTGAAGCTTCAGGGCGCAATGCATGACGCGCTGGATAACGAAGAGTTTTATCTGGTTTATCAGCCGCAGTTTAATACGGTAGAGGATAAGCTGACCGGCTTTGAAGCGCTTATCCGCTGGAACCAGCCAAACCTTGGCAAGGTGCCGCCTTCGGAGTTTATTCCTCTGGCTGAGAAGAGTTCTCTTATCTCAGATATCGGCCAGTGGGTTCTGTACACCGCCTGCTCTCAGGCCGCCTCATGGCTAAGACAGGGCTACGACTTTGGCCGGGTGGCGGTAAACGTTGCCGGTCCGCAGCTTAAAAGGGTTAACTTTGCCAGAAACGTTGAGAAGATCCTGGAATTAACCGGACTGCCTGCCGACTATCTTGAGATAGAAGTAACAGAAAGCTCCATGATGGAAGACTTTGACCGCGCCATTGAAGAGCTCAATATCTTAAAAGAGATGGGCGTTGAGATCGCGATTGATGACTTTGGTACCGGACACTCTTCCCTGAGCTATCTGCATAAACTGCCTCTGAATAAGATCAAAATCGACCGGGAGTTTATTACCAATATCCGGGATGACAAGTTCAGCTCGGCGGTGGTAAACGCCATTATTGCTCTGGGGCGCTCTTTATCCATGCGGGTTATTGCAGAAGGTATAGAGACACAGGACCAGCTTGAGGCGCTGAACAGCCGTGGCCTGACAGAAGCTCAGGGATTCCTGCTTGGCAGACCCGCACGCCCTGAAGAGCTGACTGAATTGCTGGAAAGCCGGGCAAAGATAACGAACCTCAGCCCGGAAGAATAAGCGACACTCTAATTTGTTATAAAAACACGGAAGGGATAACCACTTTCCTTCCGCTGCTTTTTTCCAGAGCCTGCTGAAAGGAGACCGTCTGCTCTTTGCTGCACTTATCCCAGAGCAGGGCTTCACCCGTTACACCATGATGCTGAAAGGCATTAATTCTGATCTGCACATCTGTCGGCAAAGCAGAGAGGTACTTCCCGAGAGACTCCACTTCCTGCTCAAGATCCGTTTGTCCCGGAATTAACAGCAGGCGAATTTCATACAGTTTTCTCTGCTCAGCAAGGTACTCCAGCGACTTAAATACACGATGGTTATCACGTCCGGTCAGCCATTCATGGGTTTCACTCTGCCAGGCCTTCAGATCGACCATTGCACCATCCATAACCGAAGCAATTTTCTTCCAGCCCTGAGTGGAGAGTGAGCCATTACTATCAACAAAACAGCTGAGGTGCTTAAGTTCGCTGTCATTTTTTATTTCAGAAAAGAGAGCAGAAACAAAGGGAAGTTCAAGTGTGGCTTCACCGCCGGTGACGGTAATGCCATCGATAAACAGGTGATTGTCGCGGATCACTTCAAGCAGCCCGGCAACAGAGTATTCAGTGACCTTAGGGCTGGCCTGAAAACTGCAGATGTCGGTGCACTTGTCGCACTGAGTGCACTTTGCTGCATCCCAGAGCACTTTCCGCTCTGGCGTAAAGGTCAGCGCGCCGTCCGGGCAGTAAGGAACACAGATTCCGCAGTGATTGCAGTGATTTATGGTATGCGGGTTATGGCAGTTAACACAGGAGAAATTGCAGCCCTGCAGAAAAATAACCAGCCGGTTTCCCGGGCCGTCAACACAGGAAAAGGTCAGTATTTTACTGACCTTCGCGTTATAACGGTTTGCCGGCTTTTTAACATCACTCATAGGTCGGAGACATTTCCCGGCTCATTACCCTTGGTTTTCGCTGCAGAATTCCGGAGTTTTCCGCCGCACCTGCACCAAGGAAGGTAGTGTTGATGCGTGAGCCTTCTTCGCTGAATTTCGCGATATCAGACAGCCTGACCATATAACCGGTTACCCGGATAAGGTCATTGGAATCGACGTTGGCGGTAAACTCTCGCATACCCAGCTTCAGAGCGCCTTTACACAGGTTGTACATGGCCTCGGGGTTGGATTTAACCGTTTCATCAATGGTCAGAATATCGCTGATACCGGAGGGGTAGTATTGATGATGTGCGACCGTCGCTTTGATGTAGGAAACCGGATCCGGCTCGCAGCCATAGGGAATGCGCACGCCCGGTGTCACTTCCTTATCCATGCTGGTTCCGGCCTGAGCATGCAGCATCGCCCTGCCGCCGGGCCCATATTTGATCTCAGTGGATTCCACCAGTTCAGCCAGCTTTTCTGAAATGCGGTAGCCCAGCTGATTGGCTTCCTCATCATGCCCGTAGCGAAGAGTTTTGCCCTGCTTTTCAAGCAAAACCTGCACCGCTTCTGCCATACCGTAGATACCAAACATAGGTACAAAGCGCTTTTCATCAATAAGGCCTTCTTCCACCAGAAAACTTGAAAAGAAGTTGGACTCCTCATGCAGAAAAGCGGTGCGGGTTTCGATGAGTTCATACATAAGCCCAGAGTAGTGCGGCAATATTTCGTTTAGGAATGATTCCGGACTATTGGCCCTTTTTGCCACTTCTTTCAGGTTCATTCTGACCAGAGTATTTGCGCCGCCGGCCAGTGGCAGGGAGTTATAGCAGCTGACAATGCCAAACCCTCTGTTATCGAAGGTTTTGGCGTGCACCGGGTAGTTAGCGATATGTGGCTTGCTGCACTCGCAGATACTCTGTGTTGCGAGGCGCAGCAGATCATCAGGTGTCACCTGCGGGTCGTACATAAAGGTCAGGTTTGGTGCGATCTGTTTTAGCTCAGCATCAATGCGCAGAATCGTGCGGCAGATAATATTGTCAGAAGGGCCGATATTGGCATGCATAAAGGCATCTGGCAGCGTTCTGTCCAGCATAATCCAGAATAGTTTGAGCTTTTGGTAGATCGCCTGCTCAGAAAGATCCGCGATATAAGGCATCAGCAGATCATCAAGCTGGCCGATATAAACCGGGATAGAGGTGACCGACGGAACATGGTGATACAGAATCGTCAGCATATTCAGTGCTTCATCGAAGCTCGATGCCGGTTCCAGCTCAAGATATTCTGAGCCGTTTTTTAAATAGCGGCTGTAGTCTGGCAGCACATAGCGGGGCTTAAATGGTGCGTGGCCTTCAAAGATATCGCATAAAACACCTTGTTCCAGAGCCTCTTTTAGCCCGCCTGATACCGGCAGGTACGGAAGGCTGTTTTCAGCCTCAAGCGCAAGCTGCGCGGACTTCTGCTTTGGTGAAAGATTCTTGTCTGTGATGATCTGAAGGATTCGCTGCTGCGACATAGATAAGCCCCATGAATTTCGAGAGCGGCAAGTTTAACTCAAGTGGAATATTTGCACCAGAAACCGATGGGCAAAACAAGATACAGGCAGGATAAGTAAATCTGATGAGCTCATTAATAAATTATAACGTTTAAATAATTTACATGGCTTATGGGTTAAATAAGATGTTTATCAACGAAGAATAAAACCTGTACCCTAATTCTTGCCTGGAGCTGATTTGAATATTCTATTTAACTTTAAAGGCCGCATTATTGCAGCGGCTATGACCCTGCTTGTGTTGTCCATGACCATTTTGTCTTACCTGTCCTACCGGCAGATGTCAGAACTCGTGATTGATAATCTTGATGATTATTCCATGCTGGAACTGTCCAGTAGTGCCGAAGAGATACACAGCCTGATAGAAGGGATCAGTCAGGAAATTTCGCTCTCTTCACACCTGTTTACTGAGCTCAGGGATGAAACGGCCATTTTTGATTACCTGAGGCAGGTAAAAGCACTGTCCGAGGCAACCGCGATTGTGGTCGGTTATGAAAATGGAGTGGCCTACAACAGTAACCACGGCAAGTACGTTAGCCGGGATTATGACCCAAGAATGCGAGGCTGGTATAAGTCGGCTAAGAGCAAGCGCAAAACCATTATCACTGACGTTTACAAGGGTAAAGCGACCGGTGCTTTGATGATCAGTATTGCCACCCCTTTCTATAACGGTTCACAACTTGATGGCGTTCTGCTGGCGGATGTGGAGCTGGCTGTGTTCAACTCAATCATTGCCAATACGCTGTCGGCAGGAGCAAGGACCACTCTGTATGACGATAGCGGCCTGGTTATCGCTTCCACCTACAAAAACGATGAACTTGGTGTAACCCGGATCTCGGATTTCTCCGACCTTGCGGAACTGGAGAGAGAAGTTTTTTCCAGGGAAAGCGGCGTATTTGAATACAGCTTTGGGGAGATGAGCAAGGTGGCTTACTTCCAGAGTATTTTCCTTGATGATGAAACCGAATGGCATCTTATGGTGAGTCTGGATAAGGCGAAGGCCTATCGCGTGCTGGATGACTCCCTGTATACAACGGTTGCGACCACTGTCATTCTGGTTTCCATTTCGGTTTTGCTTATCTACTTTATCCTGACCTATGCCTACAGGCCGGTAGTGGCACTGAAAAAAACCGTGAATGAACTGTCCAGCGGCAACGGTGATCTGACTAAACGCCTTCCGGTTACCAGTAAAGATGACCTTGGTCAGATCTCTTCTGATATCAATGTCTTTATCGAGAACCTGCAAACTATGATGCAAAGCATTCTGAGCGCATCAGACCGGATTGCGGGCAGTATTGACGGGCTTCAGGGGCTGACCAGAGAGAACCGGGAATCACTGACTTTGCATAAGGCAGAAACCGAGCAGGCGGTGACGGCACTCGAAGAGATGGGGGCAACATCCAATGATGTTGCCAGAAATACCTCGGATGCGGTTGAGCATACCGGCAAAACCAATGCGCAGACCAGTAAATCAAAGCAGATTGTTTCAGGCGCGACGGATACGGTTATTCAACTGGTGGCCAGAGTGGATGAAGCCTCTTCTCAGATAAATCAGATGGGTAATGAAATCGACGATATTACTCAGGTTCTTGAGGTTATCGGTGAGATTGCCGACCAAACCAACCTGCTTGCCCTGAACGCGGCAATTGAAGCGGCCCGTGCAGGAGAGCAGGGCAGAGGGTTTGCTGTGGTTGCAGACGAGGTGCGGGCGCTGGCTTCAAGAACTCAGGCCAGCACCACGGAAATTCAGAACACCATCAACCGCCTGACATCCAGCTCCAAAAGCGTAATAGAGAGCATGGATGCGACCAAAACCAGCTGTGAAGAGGCGTCTGCCCAGACGCATCTTGTGGTGGAAGATCTGGACAAAATAAGCAGCTCGGTTGATAACATCAATAACCTGAATGTGCAGATCGCAACAGCGGCAGAGCAGCAAAACTCAGTGGCCTCAGAAATTACCAAGAATATGGTGACCATAAATGAAATGGTTGAGCGGATAGCGGCAAGTGGTAATGATGTGAATAATGTTGCCTCCAGCCTGGCCGATGCCAACAGCCAGTTAAAATCTGTGGTTGGCCAGTTCAGGCTTTAGACAAATTTACAATTGGCGGCTTTTTAGCTGCCTTTTTTTGTTTTAGTTATCATTGTTTAATCCTTTGTTTTGATGAAGTTAAAAAAAGCTATATTATACGACTCACTGTCTGGTGAACTGGATTCACTGGAAAATAATAATATTAATACCAATACCAGTAATTAGCTGTTCAGTGATTGCGCAGAAAAAATCGCTAAGAGCAAGGCAAAATTTGCAGTAACTAGTGGCTCTAATTACAAAAATTTTAACGCAGCTATTAGCGATTTTGACAAGCAAGGATGAACAGATAATTGCTGGGATTGGTATAAGGGTTCTTGCCGCGGGCGCGGCTCTGTTTGACGTACCAGTTGAGATTTGAGGGATTAGATAATGAATATAGTGTGGGCAACAAGTGAGGCAGCACCTTACGCAAAGACAGGTGGTTTGGCGGATGTTTCTTATTCGCTGCCATATGCTTTGGCAGAGAGCGGACATAACGTTTCTGTATTTATGCCGTACTATCCGCAGGTGATGGGTGACAAATGTGAGGATACCGAGCTGGTGTATGAACTGCTTGGCGTTCCTTTTGGCGACGGAGAGGTCTGGGCTCAAATCCGCAGACATAAAATCAGTGAAAACCTTTCTTTCTACTTCATACAGTTTGATCAGTTCTTTGACCGTCCTAAGTTGTATGACTGGGGTGGCCAGGAGTACACAGACAACGCTGAGCGTTTCATTTTCCTTAGCCGTGCCATTATGCAGGCTTGTCTGGCGCTGGAAATCAAAGTTGATGTACTGCATGCCAACGACTGGCACGTGGCGCTGTGTAACGTGTATGTGAAAAGTGCGCTGTACTCAGATTACGATAACTTTGCTGATACCAAGTCAGTTATGACTATCCATAACATCGGTTATCAGGGTGTATTCAACAAGTCTAACCTGTACTGGACCGGTCTTGGCTGGGATTACTTTAACTTCCACTGCTTAGAATTTTACGACCAGCTTAACTTCCTGAAAGCGGGCGTTATGATGGCTGATATGGTTACTACAGTAAGCCCGACCTATGCAGAAGAAATTCTTTCGCGCGAATACGGCTTTAACCTGCAGAACTCGCTTCAGCACAGAGCGGTACAGGGTAAACTTCGCGGCATCATTAACGGGATTGACACAGAAGAGTGGAACCCGACGATCGATAAGCTCATCCCGGCGAACTTCTCTCATGAAGACTTTACCGGTAAGGCCATCTGCAAAGCTGAGTTGCAAAAAGAGTTTGGTCTTGAAGAGAGACCTGACGTTCCGGTATTTGGTGTGGTTTCACGACTTGCTGATCAGAAAGGTCTGGATGTCTTTATCGAATGTATCGATGAGATGCTGAGAGAAGATGATGTGCAGATCGTTGTGCTTGGCTCAGGTGAGAAGTGGCAGGAAGATGCCATCAGACACTACACCTCCGCTTATCCTGGCAAATTTGGCGGCTTCGTTGGCTACAGCAACAAACTGGCTCACCTGATTGAAGCCGGTTCTGACTTCTTTGTTATGCCTTCAAGGTATGAGCCTTGCGGCCTGAACCAGATGTACAGTATGACTTACGGTACTGTGCCAATTGTAAGGGCAACAGGTGGTCTGGAAGATACGGTACACAACTACTCTGCAAGCCAGCTTCACCGTGCAACGGGCTTTAAGTTCTACGATCTTTATGCGGACGCTCTGAGAGGCACAATGCGCTGGGCGGCAACACTTTACAACAACGATAAACCTGCGATTGATGCAATGAGAGTTAACGGTATGACGGTTGATTTCTCATGGCAGCATACAGCAACGGAATACGAAGAGCTGTATAAGCATGCGAAATCGCGCTTTTAATAGCCGCTTGATTTAGTTGTTATTGAACCACGCAGCAGATTAACTTAATGTCAGTCTGCTGCGTTTTTTATTATATATTGATAACAGACGTTTCTTTTTTTAATACCAATACCAGTCATTCGCTGTTCAGTGATTGCCGGGATTGGTATAAGTCAGGCAAGAAGTAATATGTGGCTCCCTTCAAAACTAAAACGACCGGCCCGGCTGCGTAATGCAATCAAAAGGCCCCGTGTATTGCAGTCATTGCAGCAGGCTTCTTTGCATAAGCTTGTACTCTTTCGCTCCCCGGCAGGGTATGGAAAAACCACAATGGCAGCCCAATGGCTGAGCGATACCCCTTCGGTTGGCTGGTATAACCTGGATCAAAACGACAATGATGTATTTCATTTTGTTAACTACTTTATTCAGGCTTTAAACAAGGCAACCAACGGAAACTGCCCCAACTCTCAGACCATAGTGGAAAGGCAGCAGTACTCATCGCTTAAGGCGCTTTTCAGTGAGGTTTTTTCTGAGCTCGCATGCTATGAAGAAGAGTGCTATCTGGTGCTCGATGACTACCACCTGATCGAGGAAGATGAGATCCACGAAGCGATGCGCTTTTTCCTCAAGTATATGCCGGACAATATAACGCTTGTGGTGACAAGCCGTTCCACACCGCCTCTGGGTGTGGCAAACCTGCGAGTCCGTAATTCCATGATTGAAATCGGCAGTGATCTGCTTGCTTTCGACACCAAAGAAACCAGCAGTTTCTTTAACGAATATGTATCTGAAGAGGTAGATGACGCTGTCGCAGATAAACTGCGACAATATGTAGAAGGCTGGCCATCAGCACTTCAGCTGATTGCGCTTCAGTCTCAGCATCAGAATGTCGCCCTTGCCAGGTCTGCCGATTTTGTCTCTCACTTCAGCCATAGCCACCTGTGGGAGTATCTGGTGGAAGAGGTCTTTAATCAGCTGGATTTTGAAACGCAGCATTTCCTGATGCAGTGCTCTGTGCTGAGCTCGTTTAACGATACTCTGGTCAATGCATTAACGGGCAGGGATGATGCGCTTAGTATGCTCGAACAGCTGAACCGGTATGGGCTGTTTATCTCCTCTCTGGAAGGCGAACAGAACTGGTTCCGCTTTCACCACTTGTTTGCTGAGTTTCTGGCTCACGAGCGGCGTAAAAGGATCCCTAAAGAAGAGAACCAGTTGCACAGGAGCGCCGCAAAAGCCTGGCTGCAATTGGGTATTCCTCACCGGGCTATCATTCATGCGCAAAATGCCAATGACAGTGAGCTTCTTGCCCAGCTGGTTACCGCTCATGGCTGGCAGATGTTTGACCATGGAGAGGTGAACGCATTAGAGCAGGCTATCAGCAGGATTTCTGAAGATAAGCTGTACGCAAGCATAAAGCTGCCACTGCTCAGGGCCTGGATAGCCCAGAGTCAGTATCGTTTTGCCGACGTTGAAGAGATACTGACAAAAGCGGAGCACGAAGTAACGCAACGCAATGTGGTATTGAGCAGTAATGAAAAAGGTCAGATAAATGCGCTTCTGGCTCAGGTTGCCATCAATACAAATGCACCGGAAAAAGCACAGGCACTGGCAGAGCAGGCGATTACTCAGCTTGATTCAACGGCCTACAGAGGCCGTATTGTGGCCACCTCAATTGTTGCAGAAGTAAATCATGTTATGGGGCAACTGGACAAAGCTCTGGCTTTGATGCAGCAAACCGAGAGCTTGTCCCGCAGGCATTCTCTGCTTTATCAGACAACCTGGGCAATTTTGCAGCAAAGTGAGATCTTAATGGCTCAGGGCCTGGTTCAGGCCGCATTCGATATGCAGGAAAGGGCATTTCAGCTTATTGCTAAGGAGAAACGGCAGCAATTGCCGCCGCATGAGTTGCTCCTTCGTAACAGAGCGCAGATTCTCTGGAGCTGGAACCGGCTGGATGAAGCGCAGGAGTGCGCACACAAGGCACTGAATGTGCTGGGTGAGTCTGAACCCGGTGAGCATCTTCACTGTTATTCCATGCTGGCAAGAGTGGCTATCAGCAGGGGAGAAGTGGACAAGGCAACCCGCTTTATCGGGGAAATTACGCAGTTGTTGCAGCAGTCAACCTACCATGTGGACTGGATTGCCAATGCCTCCTTTTCTCTGCTGTTATACTGGCAGGCGACGGGGGACTCAGGCTCAGTGGAACACTGGCTTGAAACCGTTTCCCGACCGGAAAATGCCAGCAATCACTTTTTGCAGCTGCAGTACAGAAATATCGCCAGGGCTCAGATTTTACTGAAGAAATATGATGACGCGGCGGAAACGCTCACTTTTTTGCAAAGCGAAGCGGAGAAAACCAACCGGGTTACAGATACAAACTGTAATCTGATTATTGAGTCGGTTCTGGCGGCAAAAGCAGGCGAGAAGTCTGTGGCGTCAGAGAAGCTACAACAAGCGCTCGCTTTAGCCAATCAGACCGGAATGATGGGGGATTTCCTTGTTGACGGTGCCACCCTTGAGCCAATCCTTCGGGAGCTGATTGCTGACAAGTTGCTGCCAAATCTTGAGCGCCACAGAGCCCAGCTGTTAATCAGCGAATTGGCGAGCAGGAAGAAAAGTACTCTTATTCATTTTGATGAAGAATTTATATGTGAACTGGTCAATAGCCCGAATCTTCCGGAAGTTGTGCGGATGAGTCCTTTGACGCTGAGAGAATGGCAGGTGCTGGGCCTGATTTACTCAGGCTTAACCAACGACCAGATTGCAAAAGAGCTTGCTATTTCAGCCACAACAATCAAAACCCATATTCGTAATTCATACCAGAAGTTAAGTATCGGCAACCGGACTGAAGCGATTGCCACAGTTGAAAATATTCTCAAACTAACGGGTAATTCCGGCGTATAAAGAGAAATATAAATAACTCATCCCCCGCTACTCCTCCTCACATCCTCCTCTGGCAGGAGGATGTGTAATTTGTCTGTTAGAGGCATGATAGGCCATCATCAGAATACATTACCCGGAGAGCAGGATGACAGAGCCGTCTGTATTAAAACAAGTCGCTGAAATGGCCAGAATTTCAGATAATTATATCAGTGCGTGGGGAGACCCGGCGTACGTGGAAGATGCAACGATCCGTTATCTGCTTGGTTCACTAGGTTATGACACTTCCAGTGACGAAAAGCTGCTTAAATCCGCTCAGGAAAAACACCGCAAAACGGTTCTGGAACCCACTCTGGTTGTTAAAGACAGCGGGTTAGCTGTTGAAGTGGCACTGAATCTGGATGCTACTGCTCTCCCGGCTGAATTCAACTGGCGGCTGGTGACCGAGCAGGGCGAAAAATCCGAGGGGGCGGTGAGCGATCTGATTGTCAGAGATGAGCGCTCTGAAGGCGGCCCTCTGGTATTTGCACTGCCTGCACTTGAGTGGGGTTACCACAAGCTTGAGGTATCAGATAAAAAGCGTACCTATGCCACAGCACTAATTGTTGCTCCTCAATCCTGCTACAAGCAGGAGAGCATGAATAAGGGTAAGAAGCACTGGGGGCCAAGTGTTCAGCTATATACGCTGCGTACGGCAGACAACTGGGGTATCGGTGACTTTTCTGATCTGAAACAGCTTGTTTCTGAGACGGCATCCCGTGGGGCCGATTTTGTGGGCCTTAACCCGATTCATGCGCTTTTCCCTGCAAACCCTGAAGGGGCCAGTCCTTACAGTCCTTCTTCCCGGAGCTGGCTGAACATCCTTTACATTGACGTTAATTCAGTGGAAGAGCTTTCACAGTGTGCGGATGCGCAAAAGATAGTAGAAAGCGCAGAATTTCAGCAGCGTCTGAAAGCTGTGCGCAAGGATGATTGGGTCAATTATACCGAGGTCGCAGCACTGAAAATGGCAGTGCTTCCGCTGCTGTTTAATGAATTCAAGGTACGTCATCTTGATAAGCAAACCCAGCGCGGCGCTGAGTTCCTCTCCTTTATTCAGGCTGGCGGAGAAAGCCTGAAGCATCAGGCGGTATTTGATGCCCTGCATGAAAAACTCTATCAGGAAGATTCTTCTGTCTGGGGCTGGCCGGTATTTCCTGAAAAATACCGTAAATATGAGAGCGCGGCAGTAAAAGAGTTTATCAGGGAAAACGAGCAGTTCATTCAGTCCTACATGTATTTTCAGTGGATTGCAGATTGCCAGTTAAACGAGGCGCAAAAACTTGCTGAAGATGCGGGGATGTCAATCGGGCTGTACCGGGATCTGGCTGTTGGTGTTACCGGATCTGGATCTGAGTCATGGGTTGACGACGGTAATCTGATACTTGACGCAAGCGTTGGTGCTCCGCCGGATATTTTTGGTCCTCTTGGTCAGAACTGGGGACTGCCACCACTAAACCCGCAGGTACTGCAGGCAACCGGCTATGACGCATTTGTAAAACTGATCCGCGCCAATATGAAGCACTGTGGTGCGCTGCGTATAGACCATGTTCTTGGCCTGCTGCGACTTTGGTGGATTCCGCAGGATAAGGGAGCCAAAGATGGCGCTTATATCTATTATCCGGTTGATGACATGCTGGCGATTCTTGCACTTGAGTCCCATCGTCACCAGTGCTCAGTTATTGGTGAAGATCTGGGAACAGTGCCGGATGAAATTGTCGATATTCTTGCAAATGCCGGCATCCATTCTTATAAGCTGTTCTTCCAGGAGATTGCCGAAGATGGTGGTTTTTACTCACCTGCGCACTATACCGAGCAGTCAATGGCCGCGCTTTGTACCCACGATATGCCGACCCTGAGAGGATTCTGGCATTGCGATGATCTGAAAAGAGGCAGAGAGCTTGGCCTGTACCGTGATGAAGAGAAGCTGAAGGTACTGTTCGACAACCGGTTAGATTACAAGCAGGAGATCCTGAAGAGCCTGGCCTCGCACGGCTATCTGCCGGAGGGTGTCGGCCTTGATGCATCTCTGGTTCCGATGGACTCCTATCTGAGCGATGCACTGCATCTGCATCTTGCCGCCGGCTCTTCAAGCCTGCTCAGTATCCAGTTGGAAGACTGGCTGGAGATGGATATGCCGGTTAACATCCCGGGAACCGTGGATGAATACCCGAACTGGCGCCGTAAGCTTTCGGTGACTCTGGATGAGGTTTTTGCCAGAGATCAGGTAAACCGGATAGCAGAAGAAATGACCCGGGTGAGAGCGAAAGCGTCGAATCAGAATGCTTCCTGACGCATAGTTACCGTTACCCAGTCACTATTGCAGGACAAAAATTGCAGGACAAAAAAAGGCCACTCAAAAGCGAGTGGCCTTGTTCTTTATGGTTACATCTTTTCCGTAAAGGTACGGGTAATCACATCCTGCTGCTGCTCTTTAGTCAGCGAGTTAAAGCGTACTGCGTATCCGCTTACACGGATAGTCAGTTGAGGGTATTTCTCAGGGTGTTCTACCGCATCAAGCAGCATTTCGCGGTTTAGCACATTAACATTCAGATGCTGGCCGCCTTCAATCACAATGCCATTGTCGCTGTTTTCATGGTGGAAATAACCATCCATCAGTGCGGCAAGGTTCTGCTTCTGGCTGTTGTCATCTTTACCTAACGCTCCCGGTACGATAGAGAAGGTATAAGAGATACCGTCTTTGGCGTAGGAGAATGGCAGTTTAGATACTGAAGTCAGGGAAGCCACCGCGCCGTTCTGATCACGGCCGTGCATAGGGTTTGCACCCGGACCAAATGGCATACCTGCTTTACGGCCGTCAGGTGTATTACCGGTTTTCTTACCGTACACAACATTGGAGGTAATCGTCAGAATAGATTGCGTTGGCGTTGCTTCGCGGTAGGTGTGCTTCTTCTGAATTTTCTTCATAAAGCGTTCCACAAGATCGCAGGCAATCTCATCCACACGCGGATCGTTGTTACCGAATGTAGGGTATTCACCTTCGATATCGAAGTCGATTGCAATACCGTCTTCATCGCGTACCGGAGTTACTTTCGCGTACTTGATAGCCGCAAGGGAATCGGCAACCACAGAAAGTCCGGCAATGCCACAAGCCATAGTACGGAACACATCTTTGTCCATCAGTGCCATCAGAGAGGCTTCATAGCTGTAACGGTCATGTGAGTAGTGGATGATATTCAGAGCGGTGACATACTGAGTTGCCAGCCAGTCCAGCATCTCATCAAACTGAGGCATAACACGGTTATAGTCCAGTACTTGGTCAGTGATTTTTGCGCTCTCAGGAGCAACCTGAACCTTAGACTTCTCGTCAATACCACCGTTAATGGTATAAAGCAGCGCTTTTGCCAGGTTGGCACGTGCACCAAAGAATTGCATATGTTTACCAACAATCTGCGGGCTAACACAGCAGGCGATAGCGTAGTCGTCGTTGTCAAAATCAGGGCGCATCAGATCATCATTTTCATACTGCAATGATGAGGTATCGATGGACACTTTTGCGGCATAACGCTTGAATGGCTCAGGTAATTGCTCAGACCAAAGCACGGTCATATTAGGCTCAGGAGCCGGGCCCATGTTGTACAGGGTGTGCAGGTAACGGAAGGTGGTTTTGGTTACCAGAGTACGGCCGTCAACGCCCATACCAGCCATCGCTTCTGTTGCCCAGATAGGGTCGCCGGAGAAGAGTGAATCGTATTCAGGAGTACGCAGGAATCTCACCATACGCAGCTTCATAATAAAGTGATCAACCAGTTCCTGAGCCTGAGATTCAGTGATAGCGCCGGTTGCCAGATCACGTTCAATATAAACGTCCAGGAAGGTGGAAGTACGTCCAAGAGACATAGCCGCACCATTCTGAGACTTAACCGCAGCCAGATAACCGAAGTAGGTGAACTGAATGGCCTCCTGAGCTCTCTTTGCCGGAGCGGACATATCAATGCCGTACTTAAGGCCCATTTCACGGATATCTTTCAGTGCCTGAATCTGGTCAGCCAACTCTTCACGAAGACGCAGTGTTTTTTCCAGTTTTTCACCTTGCTCCAGGAAAGACTGAGTGGACTTGAACTGCTCCTGCTTATCGGCAATTAGGAAGTCGATACCATAAAGCGCAAGGCGGCGGTAGTCACCGATAATACGGCCGCGACCATAAGCATCCGGCAGGCCGGTGATAATGCCGGACTTGCGGCATGCAAGAATGTCTTTTGTGTAAAGATCAAAACAGGCTTTGTTATGTGTCTTACGGTACTCAGTAAAGGTTTTTTCAACCTGAGCGTCCAGTTCACGGCCGTATACTTCGCATGAGTTTTTCACCATGCGGATACCGCCGTTGGCAATAATGGCACGTTTTAGTGGCTTATCCGTTTGCAGGCCGACGATGGTCTCTAACTCTTTGTTAATGTATCCCGCATCGTGAGAAATGATGGTTGAAGGCAGATCCGTATCAAAGTCCAGAGGGGCATGAGAACGGCTCTCTTCTTTAATGCCTTCAAGTACTGTATTCCATAAGGTAGTTGTCGATTCTGTTGCTTCAGAAAGGAACGACTCGTCGCCCTCATAGGGCGTATAGTTGGCTTGAATAAACTCTCGGGTGTTAACCTCATTTTGCCAGTTTCCACCTTTGAAACCTTTCCAGGCTTCAAACATTTCAGTTGTTGGAATTGTCATTCTTTTTACCTCACAAACGTGTTGTTTTCTATAAATATGGCAGCTCCGTTATGGAGCTTTGCTCTGTATATTTATCTACGGAGCTGAATATATTGCATACAGCATTATGAGTAAAATGAATGTTTTGCAAAATAAATATGCGTGATGTGCATTTTTATTTATGTGGGAATAAGCGGTCTTTTTTAATTCCTGTAAAGAATAAAAACCCCTTATTAGCGCCTCGCTAATAAGGGGTTTTAGCTTAAGTGGTTATTTAAGAAAATTAAGATTTCGCTTTAAATAACCGTCCGGTCAGCATGCTCTTAAAGTGTTCTGCCGGAGTCACACCTGTAGTACACAGGTAAACGTGAACGGCGATAAACAGCAGCATCACATGTGCCATGCCAACGTGCACCATCACTGTTAAGGTTTTAGCGTCAAAACCGAAGATTTCTGCCGGAAGCAGCTCGCTAAAGAACAGCCCGATACCCGATAGAATCAACAGCGGGAATGCACCGAATACAATCGACAGATACCCCATCTGCTGTAGCGGGTTCAGTCGCTTCTTCGGATCGTGTCCGGCAGGGTTTTCTTCCCCTTTATGGATCCCTTTGAGGTAGTAGGCTCCCTGCTTGATTGCATCACCAATAAAGTTTTTGCGCGGGATGTACTGTTTGATCTGTCCGGAGACCAGAAGATATAGCAGATACAGCATCCAGAACACAATCAGTGCGCCACCCAGAATGTTGTGCATATACTGAGAGAGCTCAAAAGCAATCAGCGAGAAGTGCATGGATAGCCCGGTCAGAAGCAGGGTCACAAACACGATTACATTGGTGTTGTGCCATAGCCTGATGCCCGCCGGGAACATAACAGTCTCTGTCTTGACCAGTTCAATTTTCTCTTTTTCACCCAGCTTTCTCATGCGCAGATGCAGACCCAGCAGTGCAATGATTGCGATCAGTGCGATACCAAGCAGCGAATCCATCCAGCCGATAGGGGTTGCACCGATCAGGTAGCGGCCATCAAGCAGTTTCTGGTTGATAAAACCGTTTGGCGAATCTGCCTTTTCTGAGCGCTGCGCGATGGATTGCGCATTTTTCTTAATCAGTTCACTGTCATCGAAAATGCCTTTATCCAGCATTGAGAAAGCCTTGGTTTCATTGCTGTATTTGTACAGCGTTGAAGTCAGGGCTGTGTCTTCACTGTGACAAAGTTGACAGTCTGAAACGGCATCTTCTGCCGGGGTGATGGTATGGATCTGAGTTCCTTCACCTGCACTGTGACAGTCAACACAGCGAACGGCAGCAAAGTGCTTGTTCTTCTCAGGCAGGAACCAGTGGCCCATGTCCTGATCCAGCAGCTTTTTATCCGTCAGCTTTTCATAACCTCGCAGGTCATTGTGACAGGCAAAGCAGGCTTCGTTTGAGTCATGAATACTGGCTGTTATATCCTCCGCTCTTTCAGGAAATTTAAACGTATGAGCGTTATGACAGGCTTCACACTCAAACTCATTACCGAATTTTTCAACAATGGTTTTTGTGTGATGACTGGACTCAATCTGCTTATCAATTTCGCTAAAGACTTCGCCGTGGCAACTGTCACAGCTCCGGCTTGCCGTATCATTCTCAAACCGGTGAGGGGCTGTTTCAAATGCGGCGTCGTCGGCTCCCTGGTGGCAGCTCTCACAACTTTGTCCCTGGTGAACAGAGTCGTTGTAATGGAGTGTATCTACATGAAGATCCAGACTCCGGCCATGTTCTGTTTTCCATTCGCTATTGATACTGTCACTACCGTGGCAGGAAAGGCATGACTCATTGTCTGTTTTAGCATGAGCTCTTAATTCTCGGGCTTTTTCCTTGAAGCCATCTGACTCCGGAGTACCGGCCTGAGTATTAAAAGCCGTCAGCAGAACAAACACCACCACGCCAAATGTTTTACTTATTAATTTGAACATTGGTTACCTCAGATGCGGTTATGGTGTTTTAAAGCCAAACTGGTGACAGTCACTACAAACAGATTTTGATTTGCCGTGTTCAATATGGCATGAATCACATGGCAGCTCAGTTTCCCAGTGCGGAGAGTTGTGCGGGTTAGGCTCCATCTCCTGAGTCAGTTTTGCCACATCTTCCGGGCTACCATGGCAGTTAGCACAGTTTGAGGTATCAGCAGGTGTTACCGGCTCGCTTGAACCATGACAAAGCGCGCAGCTTTTGCCGTTCTGATGAACCTTTTTGTGATAACCCTTTACCGGTACCTTGCCGTATATCTGGTCATCCAGAAAATCAAGAAGGCTCTGATGTGCTGCATTTTCTTCCAGCGCTTTGTCCGCTGTGGTTTGTGTGCTTTCTGCATAAGCGTTCGATGCCAGACCTAAAATCAGAGCGAATGCAAAAAGCGGCTTTAAGAATTGATTTATGTATTTCATTATTCGTATTCCCAACAGAAGAAAGTTAAACCGGCTTATTAGCAGCAACGCTGTTTCCGGCAATACGTCCCATAACTAATCCGTCCGTTATTGCACAACTGCCAAGACGGCTGGCACCGTGTGGACCACCGGTTACTTCACCGGCGGCATAAAGCCCTGGAATAGGTTCAAAGGTTGCAGAGTGCAGAACCTGAGTTGTCACATCGATTTGTACTCCACCCATAGTGTGGTGCACCTTCGGCCAGGCTCTGACGCCATAGAAAGGTGGCTTAACAATTGGTGTTGCTGTTGAGATTGGTTTACCGAATTCCAAGTCATCGTTGTTCTGAACGTATTCGTTATAGTCACTGACTGATTTAAGAAGTCTCTCTTGTGGAACCCGGTAGAATTTGGCCAGTTCTTCTAAGGTGTCGAATTCGTTAATCACCTTGTATTTCAGGCCTCGGTCAAGGGTAGGGCAGGCCTTTGCACCGACACTGTCAACAAGGATAATCGGGTAATCCGGTTCGCCGCTATTTCCGGCGCTTTTGATAATTGCGGTTGCGCGAGTCTTACGGTCAGCAAGTTCGTTTACAAAGCGTTCACCGGTTGCGCGTCCGACCATGATGCCGTAGCGGAAACCAGACTGGATATTGAACATGGATGCTACGCCAAATCCGCCTTCATCAGGCGATGCCCATGGGCCAAGCTGAATTTGTCCCATTTGTACCGGTACTGCGCCGATCCGGAATGCTGCGCGCATCGCTTCACCGGTTGCACCAAGCTGGTTGGTACTGTCAATATCACCATGCAGGCGAGGGTCTTGAGCAGAGCGGAAATCTTTGTCCCGGCTAAAGCCACCAGAGGCAAGTACTACGCCATGTCTCGCTTTAAAGTGCTTAACAATGCCGGTTTCTTCATCAGGGAAACGATAGCCGTCTTTAACCTGAACACCGATTACGCGTTTATCATCATTGGTAACAAAATTCAGCATTTTGCATCCGGTGCGGATGATTACACCCTCTTTACGTGCTGTGCGCACAAGAGGGCGGACGATACCGGAGCCCGAGGCGTTATGAGTCAGATAGGTTCTGGCTACGGAATGGCCACCCAGCCAGGAAAGCTTGGGTTTAAATTTTGCTCCACAATCAATCACAAAATCATAGGCATCACGCGAACCCTCTGCGATTGCCCGGGTCAGTTCGGCATGATTGATCCCGCGGCCCGCTTTCATCATATCTGCAATCATCAGCTCAACGCTGTCTTCAACGCCTTCTTCTTTTTGCAGTTCACTGCCTGCAACAGCAAAGAGACCGCCATTAATGGTTGAGTTGCCGCCGGGAACACGCATTTTCTCGATGATCATTACATCAAGCCCCTTGCGTCTGGCTTCAATGGCCGCAGACAGTGCAGCAAAGCCACTGCCTATGACCAGCACATCGAATGTTTTGTCCCAGTTGAAATTATTATCCAGCGAACCCGCCTGAACGCTGTTGCTGAATACCATAGTGGTCACTGCCGCTGCAGCGGTTCCCGTCAGTAGCTTTCGCCGGGATAGATCTGTAGGAGAGTTATTATCTTGACTCATTATCAGTGCTTCCATTTATTGCAAAAAAAATAAAATTAAGAAGCATCATGAGATGACAAGCATACCCGGTTTAATAACAGAGATACCCGAAGATATCTCATGACACTTCATTGTACGAAAACAAGGATCTGGTCGCCAAATGACGCCAAGTTTCCGTTATTTGTTATAAACGTGTCGACAAAGTAGGTTAATTAACCCTGATAGCTATGAGGGTATAATACGCTTGGCTACCTCTTTATGGCTAATGACCATTTTACATTTCGAACATGCGCAAAACGCATAAATGATCAAAGTCACATTCCAGAGTTGCATGAGTGATTGTCGGCTCAAGGCGGCTCTTCTTATTACGCTGCATGGCTTTGAAAGAAGGTGGCCTGAGAAGAAAACTGCACCAGATGACTTAAATACGCCTGAAACAGCTCACCAAGTGAAGACACAGCAAATTTGTTGTAAATGCTTTTTCTGTGAACTTTTACGGTTGCAACCGATATTTCCAGCACATTGGCGATAGCCTTATTGTCGGAGCCTTGTATGATTAAAGCGGTGATTTCCTGCTCTCTGCCGGTGAGGATATCGGCTCCAAAGTTAACTAAAGCCTGATGCATTACTTGTTCAAGGTTGTTGTCTGCTCCGGCGGACGCGGTCCATACCCGTGGCCACAAGTCATGGCATAGCTTTTTGGTATGAGTGAAGTGACGGTACAAATGGCGTTTTTCTTCCAGTGAGAAAAGTTTACTCACTCCGTTTCGCCGGATGAAAATGATAGCCTGACGACTTTTATCCAGCGGTATATTTATCGCCAGTTCGTCTCTGCGTCCCATATTAATCTGAAAGCGCTGACGGTAATCATTAAGCTCCGCCCGGTTGGTGATGACATCCTCAACACTATATATTCCCTCTAATTTTCGCTCGGAAAACGCAGAATAAAACGGATCATAAACGTAGGAGCTGGCAACAAGGCTCTGCATCGACGGGTTGTGCTGTGTTTCCTGTGTACTGAAAAGACAGACTGGAAGGCTCCCGCTCTGACAGCCAAGAATGATAAGAGAGTCGAAACTGACTACCTTACTCAGGTATTCCATCAGACTCGCTGATAATGATTGAATGCTGGACTTTCCGCTGGAAGCTCCCCCTTTTTCAAAGGGCGTCACATTAGGATTATTGGGGCGGAATAGGCTTTCAGGGTAGTTGTTCTGACTCATCATAAGTGTTTCCATTTCATGCAAAAAGCAAGAAACCTGGCGGAGTATGGTGCCAAGTTCCTTTATCTTGTTAAAAAATGTTTGCAAGTTACGTTAAGTAACCATGATGGCCATGGGGTTATAATACGCACGCCTACCCCATAATGGCTAATGACCTTTTTTCATTTTATACATGCACTATGCGCATAGATGATATGAGCCCGCATTCTCTCTATGCATGAGAAGTATCTGTTCTGAAACGCCTGATACCTCAAGATACCCAAGGGAGCAGTATTCTGAATTTGAAAATGATGCCGGACAAAAAATAAGCACAGCCAGCTTAAGAAGTAGTGCGGATAAAATGATAAAAGCGATAGGCTTAGTCAGCTCTCCACCAGGTGATTTTACGATGAAGGAGTCTGAATATAATACGATGAAGTCAGAATATGAGGCTGCAGTTAATAAATATCAAATCAGTTAATTGACCTTCAGTCTTGGAAAAAGTAATTATAATTTACTGATACTCCAAGCTCTCTCTGACATCAGAAATCGTGATGAACAATTTGTTTTCTGCACTTTGAAATGCCTGAAATCCATAGCGCTCGTAGAACTGTTTTGCTCCATCTTTGGCATCAACAATTACAACAGGGAATGCCACGCTGTCACTAGCGGTCAATAATTTTCGTAGAGCATCAATAAGCAACCATTCGCCAAATCCTTTTCCTTTGTAGCGCTCATCAATAGCCAAGCGAGCAATGAGACCTCCGGAAGTTGATGATTGGTGCTTTTTCTGTAACTTATCGGGCAAAGCCTCCAAGTTAATTGGTGTCATCGTCAATGTATAAAAGCCGATGATATACGAATTATCATTTTCGTCTTCCAGAACAAAAGTTCTGGTGTTGTCTTTCTTGGCTTGCTGATTAGCCATTACTTTTAGATAGTTATTGAGGGCTTCAATGCCACAATTGAATCTATTTCTGTTGTGTTTCGATTTGTCCAGAAGTACCGAATTCATCATTGAGTTTTGTGCTCATAACGTTTAGCTGCAGCTTTCAATTTTGCGTTTGGTTTTGCAGGTCGGTCAAGCGCTTCCATAAGCAACAATGCATCCTTTTGACTAAGCCTTAGAGCTTGTTCACGTTCGATAACCTCTTTTGCTTTCTCAATTGCAGCACTTAGAACAAATGAATTAATACTAGACATACCTGCAATCGCAGCAGCTTTAGTAAGTAAATCTTGTGTATCGACATCAACCCTGGCGGTGATGCGAGGCAATGTAGCTGCCATAATTAAATCTCCTGGTGTGTCAAAATGTCACATTTCTATTATGGCCTTAAATTGCACCAGAAGCAATGATGTGTCATTTTGCCACCGGACTCATCATTTGATTATTTTACTCGCCGGCAAACATTCCGGACTGAGTAATATGGCGGATGCTTTCTTCCAGTTCGGCATAATAGGGATTCCAGGTCAGCCGGGCGTGAATCTTCTTACTTTCTTCGAGTGTACTGGCAATAAGTAGGAGAATACGAGATCAGTGTATCTGATTTCGGTATTATAAAGCAGCAGTCTCAATCAGTCAGTCTTCTTGTTTTTTCACCTGTTTTAACAATTGCTTTAACTCACTAATTTCAGATTTTAATTCGTTAACATCATTCAGGATTTCGGCTTCCATTTTCCGCTCCTTCGTGGAGTCCATGATCCAGGATGCAAGAATCGCAGTGCAACTGCCAAACATGCCAACGCCTGTGGTCATCAGAATGATGGCAACCACTCTTCCTTCAAAAGTTACCGGGAAAAAATCGCCGTAGCCCACGGTTGTTATGGTTACAAATGTCCACCAGAAGGCATCAGCAGCAGTTTGTATGTTGGCTCCGGCAACACCCCGCTCAAGGTAGAGTATGTACATGGAACTGAAGGTGAGTGTCATGGATCCGATTACGACCATAAAATGGAGTGTTGATACCGCTTTGTTTTCATTGATGGTGCGCGATACCATGGCGATGGATTTGATCGCCCGTAATAACCGGAATACCCGGATTAAACGTCCATATTGATTTATTTCCATCAAGGGAATACAGGAGATGAGATCAATCCAGCCAAGCTTCATATACTGAAGTTTCGAGGGAGCCGCACGCCATTGCTGGACGAAGTCGATAAAAAATACAACACATATACCTGTATCTGCATAGATCAGTATTTTGACCATCTCTTCGGGAAGGGAAAATATGACTTCTATGGTCAGAGATATAAGAACAAAAATCGACAGTACCAATACAGTAAGCTGAAATGGTGTGATTTGTTCGGGTAGTTTGGGGTGACTCATAATAAAAACCGGTGTAGTGCTGGTGGTATTGCTTTAGTTTAATCGAATTGGTTTTAAATGTATGGGATTCCAAATAGATAAACTAAGTATTTTGTGTAAGGCATTTGTACCCCAGTTGCAGTTGCGCCGTTTATGTGTATGCACATTTTGGGCGTAATGCTTGTCTTTGCACCGAGTTGCGCCCTTTTTGTGTAGACACATTTTGGGCGTAATGTATACTTTAGGTATAGGCTACGCCGTTTTTGTGTAGGCGCATTTAGGGTCAAATGATTTACGAAGAGGTGATAAGGTGTTTGCAGGAAGGCGCAATGAACTGAAAATACTAAATAAAACTTACGCCAAAGAAGGGGAAAGAGCTAAGCTTATCGTTTATAAAGGTAGACGTCGTGTCGGTAAGAGTACACTGATTGAATTCTTTATGTCTAAGCTTGGCGTTAAGTGTTTCAAGATAATTGGTCAACCGCCTGCCAAGGTGAACCGCACAGCTACAGAGCTTAGTAATTTTGCTCAACAGTTGAGTGAGCAGTTCAATATACAAAAACCAGCATTTGCTGACTGGGATGCCGCTCTCTCTATGCTCGGTGATCTTGTCTCTGATGGTAACTGCGTACTGATGATTGATGAGATAAACTGGCTCGGGAAAACTCATGATGATATCACCACGGTTCTGTTTACAGTATGGGAGAGTAAACTAAAGCATATTAAGGGCTTTACTCTTATTCTTACAGGCTCACTTGCTGGATGGATTCTAGAAAATCTCTCAGAATCGACAGGATGGTATGGTCGCATAAACCTTGACGCAACTTTAACGCCACTGCCGTTGCAGGATGCTTTAGATATCATTCCCAAGGATGTAAAAAAGCGAATGAGTAAAGCTGAGCAGATCCGCTACATGCTCGTTTCTGGCGGCATACCCAGTTATTTGCAATCATTTAACTATCATGAGTCACTGGAAGATAACCTTAAGTTACTGGCTTTTTCATCAAGCGGAGAGTTATTCCGAGAGTATGACACTTTGATGAAAGATCTGTTTCGGGCAAAGGGGACTCGAATAAAACAAATTTTGGACGCGCTTTCAAAAGGGAACCTGACAGCTTTAGAGATTGCCAGGAAGTTAAAGCTTGAGAGACCTAATGGGCATCTCTATAGTGACCTTCTTATGATGCAACATAGTTCGTTTATTACCCCAATGTATAAGTGGAATTTTAACGAGGGGGGACTTGTGTATCACGATCCCGTCTATGTAATTACCGACCCATATTTACGGTTTTACTACAAGGCGATATTTCCCCATAACAAGGCCATAACTCATGGCTCCGCTCCGCTTCCGTCGAATTTGGACTCTTTGTTGGGGCTTCAGTTTGAGTATGTTATGCGTGAAAACGTAGAGCTACTATATGAAGCTTTGGGCTTAAGCGCTGGAGATGTCTTAAATGCCGCTCCATATCAAAGTAAGGGTGTTCAGATTGATTGGCTGATAGAGACAAAACGATATTTTTACATTGTTGAATTTAAGTTTCAGTCCAAACCTCTAGATACAAGCTTGCTTAGGGATATGGACAAGAAAATTATTAAGGTGGATTTTCCTTCGGAAAAGAGTATTCGGACAGTGGTTGTGCATGTTAATGGAGCGAGTCAAAAAGTCGAACAAAGCGGAATAATCGACTATTCATTAAATCTATGTGACCTTATCTAAAGGTTTGACGGGCCGATATAAGGTATGCGGCTCTATTTGGGTGGAATAAGTATAACAATGAAGATCATACACGGCTCCTGGTTTCCCGCACACGAGCAGGAATTTATTCAGACCGGGCAATTTTGTATCTGGGTTGAGACTGAAAACAAAAACCGGCAGTCTGGTACAGATATCCACCCACGTCACCTGCGAGGCAAGGCGCTGCGCGAGTTCCTGCGGTCTGAACTAAAGCTGGTAAAGAGCACGCATCCTCTTTTGGAGAAAAGCTATATCCAGCAAAGGATACAGCTTCCGTCAGTAAACGAAGATAACGCAAGCAGCGTACCACTGGCGTCACCGGAACTGAGCAGCAGTCTGGATGAGACTCCTGATAAAATCTGTCTCAAACCCTGGTCAGTGGAATGCTTTTCAGTGGAACTGCCCCTGCAGGCCATTAATCAGATTTATTTCCTTATTCAGAGCCTGGATGCAGAGATCCGTCCGGGTAGCGATTTTCTTTTTTGGTACCGGTTCAGCCGTTCCGTTCAGCAAGTGATCCGTAAAGAGCAGTATATCCCCGGTCTCCTGCAGCGTGAGTTTTCTGCCACCGGAGAAGCGCATGGAGAGATCTACCGTAACTGGCAGATAGTCTCTTCCGACCACGAGGACTTGCTTGCACAGATGGTAAAACAGATGCCGCCAGTTTGCTCGCAAGGCTTTGAGCCACAAAGTTTGTTGCGCCATTTCTCCGAAGTAACCATAAATCAGGTACTGGATCTGGCGAGTATCAAGACCCCGCAAAGCGTGTGTAAAAAATTCAGCAATACTTTTCTGGAAGACTTTTTTACCCCGGAACTTCTGCTTGGCTCTGGCAAAGAACTGCAGGCCGGATATAGTGCCTGGTACGCCTGGCAGCAGAACATCAATGAACTGACACAAGATAACCGGCTGCAGATCTGTTTTCGTCTGCATGAAGCAGACTCAGTGCAGGCCGACAACTGGTCGATTCAGTTTATTGCGGTTTCGGGGCAATCTCCTGCATTCCGACAGGAGTTGTCTACCTACTGGAATCTTTCTGCGAAGGAAAAGCAAAAACTGGCCGGTATGTTGCCGGAAGATTTTGAGCACCAGCTACTGCTCAGGCTGGGTGCCGCTGCCCGTATCTACCCCAAATTATGGCAGGGTATGAGAACAAGCCAGCCTCAGTCGCTGCAACTGACAATGGATGAGGCTTTTGCATTTCTGAAAGAGACTGCGTGGATACTTGAAGATGCAGGATTTAAAGTGATGATCCCATCCTGGTGGACACCGAAAGGGCGTCAAAAAGCCAGGATCCGTCTGCGATCACCAGGTAAACAAAAATCCACATCTTCAGCCGCCGTCAGCAGTGGGCAACTGGCTCTGGATAACCTGATTGATTACAGCTATGAACTGGCAATTGGCGACCAACCTGTTACCGAGCAGGAATGGGCGCAACTGGTATCCGCGCAAACACCACTGATACAGTTCAGAGGTCAGTGGATGGAACTGGAGCCGGATAAGATGCGCCATATGCTGGAGTTCTGGCATCAAAACGGGACTAATTCCGCCAGCTTAGCTGCCCCTGATTTGTTAAAGATGCTGGTTGAGCAGGAAGATATTTATGAACTCGACCCGCAATCTGGTCTGGCTGCCATGATGGAAAAACTCAGCGATGAATCGGAGCTGGAGCAGTTGGATAACCCGGCGGGTTTAAATGCCGAGTTGCGCGATTATCAGAAGCGAGGTGTATCCTGGCTGCGTTACCTTGAACAGTTAGGGCTCAACGGTTGTCTGGCTGATGATATGGGCCTGGGGAAAACCATCCAGGTGATCGCCAATCTTGTGTTGGATACCGAATCTGCTAATGGTAACGATTCTGCTGAAAGCAAGCCGCCTGATCAGGGGGCGACTCTGCTGATCGCCCCGACTTCGGTGATAGGTAACTGGCAAAAAGAGGTACAAAAGTTTGCTCCGCAACTGAGTACTGCTATTCACCATGGTGGCGACAGAGTAAAAAATGCCGCAGATTTTCAGGCACTCTGTCGCGATAAGGATATGCTGATCACTTCATACAGCCTGGCGCGTAAGGACATTAAACTGCTGGGACAGGTTAACTGGCAGCGCGTCGTGCTGGATGAGGCGCAGAACATCAAGAATCCAAAGTCAGCACAGACTAAAGCTATCTTTAAGCTGAAGGCGAATTCCCGGCTGGCGTTAACCGGTACCCCAGTGGAAAACCGGCTGATGGATCTGTGGTCGATATTCAACTTCCTAAACCCCGGGTATCTGGGTACCCAGGCTCAGTTTCGCAAAGCCTACGAATCCCCTATTCAGCAGGAACACAATTCCGGCCGCTCTGCCTTGCTTAAAAAGCTGGTCGGGCCGTTTATCCTGCGCCGGATGAAAACGGACAAGAATATTATTAAGGATCTGCCCGACAAGCTGGAAAACAAACAGTACTGTAATCTGAGTAAAGAGCAGGCGGCGTTTTATGAGGTGGTGGTTAAAGAGACGGCCAGACAACTGGAAGAGAAGGAAGGCATTGAACGTCAGGGCCTGATGCTGTCGACGCTGATGCAGCTCAAGCAGATCTGTAACCACCCGATGCAGTTTTTGCAGGATGGTAGTGAATTCTCAGCCGAGCGTTCGAATAAGCTGGAGCGTATCTGCGATATGCTGGATGAGGTACAGGCAGAAGGCGAAAGTGCGCTTATCTTTACTCAGTTTACCGAGATAGGAGAACAACTGGTACGCTATCTTGAGCAGAAAAAGCGTATCCGCTGTTTTTATCTGCATGGTGGCGTAGCACGCAGCAAGCGCGAAGCGATGATCCGGGAGTTTCAGGATCCGGCCACGGAGCCGGCGGTATTTGTTCTGTCGCTTAAGGCTGGAGGTGTCGGTATTACGCTAACCCGGGCTAATCATGTATTCCACTTTGACCGTTGGTGGAACCCGGCAGTTGAAGACCAGGCAACCGACCGCGCCTTCCGTATCGGTCAGGACAAGAGTGTTTTTGTGCATAAGTTCATAACTGCAGGTACGCTGGAAGAACGGATTGATCAAATGATTGAAGACAAGAAACGGGTTGCAGACAGCATCGTCGGTAACGATGAGAGCTGGCTGGCCAAGCTGGACAACGAAACCTTTAAAGAGCTGATTGCTCTGAACAGACAGTCAATCATGGAGTAGAGCGGTGAGTACAACAAGCAGAACCTGGTGGGGCAAAAAATTTATCGATGCTCTGGAAGGCTTTACCGACAGTGGCCGCCTGTCCCGTGGCCGTGCATATCGAACTGATAAGCGCATCAAGCAGTGGCAGGTCCGCAACAGCAAGGTGACGGCCAGGATACTGGGTAACGCCAACCCTTATTTCGGTGTTTATGAAGCACCTATCTATAACACCAGTGTGGCACTGGCACCCATATCAGCCAAAGAGTGGGAGAAGGTTATCGCCTCTATCGGCAACAACGCCGCTTCGGTTTGTAAGCTGATGACAAATGAAATGCCGGATGATATTGAAGAGATATTCAGAGCAGTAAAACTGCATCTGCTCCCGGTCAGTTACAACGACTTCAGTGTTTCTTGTTCCTGTCCGGATTATGCGGTGCCATGCAAACATATCGCTGGTGTCTGCTACCGTCTGAGTGAGCAACTTGATAGTGACCCGTTTCTGCTGTTTGAATTACGCGGTCTACCCCGTAAGGATCTGCAGAAGCAGCTTGGGCGTTCACCTTTGGGCAAGGTTCTTCTTCAGTCGCTGCTTGCCGCACAAGCAACACCCCCACCCCAAAGCAGCTACTTTACCCGGCCACAACCACTAGAGATAACTGAACCTGCTGACACAAACAGCTTTTGGCACGGCCAGGAGCCGTTGCGGGAAGATCCTCACTCCAGCAATGATGCACTTATCCCGGCGCTAATCATTAAAAAAGGTGGTGATTACCCCTCATTCTGGCAGCGGGACGATTCCTATATAGAGGCGATGGAGGAGTTTTACTTACGCCTTAGAAATAACAGCCGGAAGTTCTTATAGGTTGGTTAAAAATGCAGTTAATACCGAAGAGGAAGGGCAAATGTGTTCTGATGATGACGCGATAAAAATTCATAAGTGCAAAGTAAAATTGGCAGATTTATCTTCTTCTATCCAGATATACCAAGAAGAGGGTGAAGAGTGGCAACTTTCTTTAAGTCGTTGCGCAACAATGGAGGATCTTGAGAATAATCATTACCTTGAATGCGAGGGCGATATAATTGAGCAAACGGTAATCTCAATAGTTTATTGCCCATATTGTGGTGAGAAACTTTCGGATTCAACTCCCGAAGTGAGTTTTCGCCAACATGACTTCTCTAGATGGTAACAAATGGAGTTCGTTCGCCATCCATTTTTAGGGATGAGTTGAAGGTTATTGCGGGTGCATTAAAGTGAGTTATAATTCACATATATTAAATTTAGGCTGTCCTTTTATCTAAAAGTTCCTTTTTATGTACTTATAGGCATCTTTTTGTGTACCATTCCCAAAAGTGTATTATTATTGACTTATGCCTGTCAAATGGTTGGTTTTCGTTAAAAGTGCATAAAAAGGTATTTATGAAAAAGGGCAAAATGGTAAAAGCTCAACCCATGCCGAATTTGAATTCAGAGTTCAGCATGGAAGTGCTTGGTAACGCGATTAGATCTAAGCGCACCGAAAGAGGTTGGCGCATTGATGACCTTGCGCTGAAAGCCGATCTATCACGCAGAACTGTTATGAAGATAGAAAAGGGTGACTCCAACGTAACTTTTTCAAATGTCATACTTTTAATGGACATGTTAGGGCTTTCGCTGCGTCTGATAAATTTGAGCGAGAAGTTGAACCAGCCCAGTAGTATGACTATGCCAGACTCTCAAAGCATTAAGACTGAGGACGGTTGGTATGAGTAAACTACAGCGATTAGATGTATTCATAGGTACAAGCACCAAGGTTGGTACTCTTATGCTGCCAGTTGGCTCAGAGACAGATTTTTCATTCAATTATGCTCCTACCTGGATTGAAACTGGCTTCCCAATCTCGCCACATATCCCATTCAATGGTAAAGCTGAATCACGCAGTATCGAGAACTACCTCAGAAACCTTCTACCCGAAGGTGAAGCGTTTGATGAGATGGTGCAGAACACGACAATTTCCAGAAACAATACCTTCGCCCTCATTCGAAAGCTTGGCTCGGAGACATCAGGTGCATTGTCTTTTCGTATTCCGGATACAGAACCGGAAGAAACCAGTTTCCGACTTGTAACCGAAGAAGAGCTGGTGGATCGCTTAGAGCACAGCCTGGCCCCACTAGTCTATTGGGATGGGAAAGTCCGCCTGTCAGTAGCTGGTGTGCAAAGTAAGCTCAACCTATTGAAGATAAATGATGAGTGGGGATTTGGGGAAGGCAAACTCAGCTCAAACTACATCTTGAAGTTCGAAAGCGGTAAAGCCCCGTGTATCGCTGTAAACGAGTTCTTCTGCATGACTCTGGCAAAATTTATGGGCTTGGATGTAGCCAACGTAGAGCTGGCTCGTGTAGGTAAAACCAGAACCTTAATCATTGAACGGTTTGACCGTAACTTCGTGAAAGAGCGAGGTGTCGTTCAGCGCAGGCATGTTATTGATGGGTGCCAGGCCACGGACCTGCCACCAGGATATAAGTATGAGCGGCAAAATGGTGATACCGGTGATGGCGTTTACATGCGTGATGGTGTTTCCTTCCCGCGTTTACTTAAAGTAGAGACAGCCGACACCGTATTAACCAACCTAAAGCTAACTCAGTGGATGATCTTTAACTTGGCGACACTGAACTACGATGCCCACGGCAAGAATATCAGTTTCTTTGTTAAGAGAGGAGGCATCGAACTTGCGCCTTTCTATGATTTAGTAAATATCGAGGCGATAGCGCAAGAAGGCACAAAACGTAATGCGCGAACTGGCCAATTAACAGCGAAACAAGGGCGAGCGGCAAGTATTCCTCAGTACTTTGCTATGTCAGTTGGTGATTGGCAACATGAGGACTTTATGGCTCCCCCAAAAGGTAATTTTCAACGCCCTATCAGTGCTTATGACTTGGCAGAGTATGGAGAACTTCTGGGGTACTCCGGTACAAGAATGGCTAATTTAATCGTTGATACCGTTAATGCAATAAAGAAGGCCTTAGGCGCTGCGGAAAGTCACAGTATAGAGCAGGGGGTCAATGATGACGAACGTGCACACATTAAGTTATGTGTTTCGCTAATAAAAGCTGAATGTGAGTTCCTGCTAGAGCAGGCGAAAGGTGTGCCAGAAATGTATGAATTGCTTTAGTTGCATAGATTATTAATACGAGATTGGATGAAAAAGACTGTTTTGGTCTCAATTGGCTTGGACAACGATAAACTAAAAGTTATAGGTATTCTTTAGATACACAAGAACACGCAATAAAGCGTTTAATTTTCAAATGGTTGGGAGTTTTAAAACAAGGAAGAAAACTTGGAGCGTGCAGCGGGAATCGAACCCGCATCATCAGCTTGGAAGGCTTAAAGGGGAGAGTGAAATATATTGTTATATATCAGTGAGTTAGGTTGAGTGTTGGCATGTTTCGCATTGCCTTTTTTCGCCATTTTTCACCGCAAATGGTCTCCTTTTGGCCCCCGAAATTTTCTTCAGCTTGCATACCATCCACTCGTTTTGGCTCCCTGTTTGCAGGTAGTTAAAAATTACAATAACTTATCCAAAACCGGAATTTTTCTGAGTTTCGATGTTGCAAAAATGCAACATACTTGCGGGTGAAAAATGCCATATTTTTTGAGGGAGGAGAGTATAAATTTTTCAGGTTTCAGCAGCAACGGTATCAATCACAGTTTAGGATACCGAGATTCGTTTCGCGGAAAGTGAGCTGACTCGGTTTGTTTACTTTCAGAATGATTCGTGGATTTCGCTGTATAGAGAGTTTTGATTGAGTGTTTTTGGTTTATATATGTGCTAATTTAATTACCTGTAGTATGAAAATATCCAAAATAATGAACTGAGTGACTTAAGCGAGGTATTTGTAATGGTTTGCTAAATCATGACATTTATAACTTTGAGTGTTAAAATCGAAGAATATATAAACTACTAGTTTGTGATTTTATAAATTTTTGGACTCTAAGTATGAATAATCAGTCAAAGATAAACTGGCTTGTCAATCACACCGCTCCGGGTTCGTTGGTATTGCAGCCGTGGTTAGTTGAAAACGGAATAAGCCATTCATTAACCCAAAGATACGCACAAAGTGGTTGGCTGTACCGCTTGATGAATGGTGTATATTACCGTCCTGACATGAAGACAAACCGTCAGCCAGACTGGGCCGATGCCTTGCAAGCGTTGTCCGAGCAGCTACATTTCGATATTCACCTTTCTGGACTGACTAGTCTGACTTATCAGGGGCTCAGCCATTATCTGGTTTTGAGCTCAGAGAAAGTCTGGGTCGGAACAAAAGAGAAAGCATCATTACCTAAGTGGTTTCGAGAGTTTCCCAACCAAGAGTGGCTTTACTGTAGAAACAGCCGCCTTTCTGAAGTGACGGAAAAAGACTTTACCGTCTTGGTTGTTGATGGCAAAGAGCTAACAGCAAGTTCACCTGAGCTTGCTGCATACGAAGTCGTTGATGCTATAGGTAAACATATCAGTTTTGAACACGCCGCAGAGTTATTTCAAGGGCTAGTGAACTTAAGTCCACGCAAAGTTCAGTCATTGCTTAATCGCAGTAAAGCGGTCCAAACAAACCGTGTTTTTTTGTATCTAGGTCATCACCATGATCATCAATGGGTAAAACGATTGGACGAAACCCAAATTGAGCTAGGCTCAGGTAAACGGCAAGTTGTTCCTAACGGAAGATACGACGAGAAATACAAAATCACTGTTCCAGAGTCTCTGAGCATAAGGTAACAATGAACAAGAACTCCATTTATTATCAGCAGGTAAAGCTTCTTATCAGAATGTTGCCTGTAGTTGCAAAAGAGCAAGTATTCGCCCTCAAAGGCGGTACTGCAATTAACTTATTTATCCGGGATTTTCCGCGGCTATCGGTAGATATTGACTTGGCATACCTGCCACTAGAGCCAAGGGAAGAAGCACTTGAAAATGCCAAAGCAGCACTGCAGCGCATTACTGATAACATCAACTCTCAGCCAGATGTGAAAGCAAAATTTCAGGCTAATAAACCGGATGAGTTGCGAATTGTTGTCTCAAACAGTACCGCAACGGTAAAAATTGAGGTTTCACCCGTAGCCAGAGGGACGTTACATGAGCCTGAAGTTTTAGAAGTTGCTGAATCAGTAGAAGATGAGTTTGGGTATGCAGAAATCCCGGTGGTCAGTTTGCCTGATTTGTATGGTGGGAAAATATGTGCAGCGATGGACCGGCAGCACCCAAGGGACCTTTTTGATGTAAATATGCTGCTTGAGGCAGAAGGAATTTCAAGGGAAATATTTGTCGGATTTCTAACATATGCCCTTGGTCATCCACGACCTATTAACGAAGTGATGGCACCAAACTGGCAACCGCTAGAAACGAAGTTTCATGAAGAGTTTGAGGGGATGACGTTCAGGACGGTAGAGCTTCAGGATCTGGAAGAAACCCGTAGCGAGATGTTGAATGCCCTTAAAGTTCAGTTTACAGAAAGAGACCGTGATTTTTTGCTCAGCTTTAAACAAGGTGAGCCTGACTGGTCACTATTTGATGTTCCTTCGATTGAAGAACTACCTGCCATTCGCTGGAAGTTAATCAATTTAAACAAACTGAAAAGTCAAAACCCAGATAAGCATCAGGAGCTGTTTTCTAAACTTAATCAAGTTACAGAGGAATGGCTCTAACTGTGATTCGCTGAGAAACCATATCTTATGGATGAGTTAAGCGCTATAGAGCATAAAATCTCAATGTTAAAGGCAGAGTTAAGTCAGCTTGAAGCGAAAAGGCTGAAGTTGATTACTGCCAGAGATACGGAATTACCTGTAGGAAATGCCAGCCTGTCTCCGGAACAAAAAATTCAGCTGTTCCAAAGCTACTTCAATGGGAATTCAAGCTGCTATGCCGTTCGCTGGCAAAACAAGCAAGGACGCTCCGGATATTCGATTGCATGTCATAATGAGTGGCAACAGGGGCTTTGTAATAAGCCGAAAGTTAAATGTCTGGAATGTTCTAATCAATCTTTTAAGCCTTTTGATGGCAAAGCTATCTATGACCATTTATCCGGGAAATCCGTTGTTGGTTTATATCCGATGGATAGCGAGAGTCGATGTAGTCTCCTTTCCGTTGATTTCGATAAGGCAGACTGGAAAGAGGCATCGCTTGCTTATGCTGAAGCCTGTACACGTCACAGTATAGATTTTTTGCTTGAACGCTCTCGCTCAGGAAATGGTGCCCACGTATGGATATTCTTTAAAGGCAAAGTTGAAGCAGTTAGCGCCCGAAAGTTAGGGTTTATGCTACTTGATCAAGCAATGCAAATTCATGGCGCATTATCCTTTGACTCTTATGACCGCTTGTTTCCAAATCAGGATTATCTGCCTGTTGCTGGGATAGGTAACTTAATTGCTCTGCCACTTCAAAAGCATGCCAGATCGGGAGGGAACTCGGTATTTGTTGATTCAACGTTTACTCCCTATCAGGATCAATGGCAGATACTGGCCTCAACAAAAAGACTGGCGGTTGATGTATTGGAAAAGCTGATTAAGAACTACAGCTATGACGATGCTTCTGAAAAAGATGAAGCCACAATATTACCCTGGGAAAGAAACCTACCAGACACCCGTTCACTCATTATTGGATGTCCTGAATCCATAGAAATAACTTTGGCCAACAGAATTTACATTCCGGCAGAGTTATTGCCGAATGCTTTGATTGCCAGGTTTAAGAAACTGGCTTCGTTTTCAAACCCTCAGTTCTTTAAGGCACAGGGGCTGAGACTGTCAACAAATGGGTGTTTTGAAAGTGGCAGACGCACAAAAACACGCAGTAAGGCGTTTTATTTTCAAAGAGTTAGGAGGTATAAAAAAAGGAATAAAACTTGGAGCGTGCAGCGGGAATCGAACCCGCATCAAATGTTCCGGTTGAAAACGGAAAACTTACGATTGATGCCATTAAGCATTTACTGAAAATTTCAGCCCATGAATCCATTCATTTTCTTTCTTCTATTCCTGCTCCAATATGGGCCAGTGAAGGTCTTGCAGAGTACTACGCCAAAAAGTCGCTCATGGAAACGTCATACAGATATTTAGACCCCGTTGAGTACTGGCAGTCTATAGCTCCTAATTTTCCGAATAGAAAGACGGGGTTGTATATTGCGAATGATGAAGTGGTCAAAAAACATAACTATCAATACTATGGTTTATTTTATACAAAGGGTGTGGCTTTTTGGGCAGATCTTGATAACGAGCTAGGTTTTAAAGGAGATTCACTTAGTAGATATCTCCCTATCTTAAATACGGAGTGGGAAACACAACTTCCGAAACAATTCGTTGATGCTATAACGGAAAAAATAGGTATCCAGCGCTGGGTGGAAATAGAGAAAAAATATCTATAATTTTTACTAACGCAATGAATTGCGTAAATATGCTGTAAATAACGGTCTAAAACCGCCACTATTTGCCGCAGATCTTTAAAGTCTAAATTTCCCAGAGCCTAAATACCTCCACAAAGAATGATCTCTGTTCAGGTAAATTTTCAGGCTAAAACAGGCAAGATTTTCAGAGTAGAGCTATAACAAGAAGTGCCGTGAGAACGGCATGACGCCATATTTGATTTGGCGATCACCGACGTCATGCCTTACCAGCCCGCGCATGGTGCGCGACCCTCTTAAGTGTTGCTGTAGAAGAGGAATAAATCCAGCCCTCATCGGCCTTTTTTTGCCGATGCCTGATTCCAGCCGACTGTTCAATTGCCAACGCTGCCATAAGCAAGTGATCATCTGTACCCGGTGTGATCGCGGTAACCGCTATTGTTCTGACGGGTGTGCTGAAAAAGCCCGTGCAGACTCCCTCAAAAGAGCGGCGATGAAATACCAGCAAAGTCGTCAGGGAAAGCACAATAACGCCCTGCGTCAAAAGCGCTATCGTGCCCGCCAAAAAGAAAAAGTAACGCATCAGGGTTCCGCCCCTGCTCATAGCCATGTTGTACTGCGTGCAAAGCCGGTTTCTCCGTCAATAAGTCAGTACAAGGGACCGTCAACGGCGATGCTCTGCTGCCACTTCTGTGGATGTGCCTGTCAGCCGTATTTACGCTCCCATTTTCTGACTACGGGACGGTTTCACCGCTCGCGCAGCAGACATGAGTCCGCTGCTGTCAGGGTTTATCACCTCACAGGAGGCCACTCATGACGATAGACCAAGCCCTTGAAGCAAAAATATTGCGTTATTATCACGTCGAGAAATGGCGTGTCGGCACCATTGCCAGTGAACTGAACGTGCATCACAGTGTGGTTGACCGGGTGTTGTCGCAAGCAGGGATACCTAAAGCCCGGCGCACCAGTCGTCCACTGCTGATTGACCCCTATTTACCCTTTATCCTTAAAACTCTCAACGACTTCCCTAAGCTCACCGCTGCACGGTTGTATGAGATGGTTCGTCAGCGTGGTTACCCCGGTAAACCCAGCCAGTTCCGTCATCATATTGCTCAGCTTCGCCCTAAACCGGCCCCCGAAGCCTACCTGCGATTAAGGACCCTGCCAGCTGAGCAGGGTCAGGTTGACTGGGGGCATTTCGGTTACATTGAGGTGGGCAAAGCCAAACGTCCCCTGATGGCGTTCGTGATGGTGCTGAGCTTCTCGCGTGCAATCTTCCTGCGCTTTTACTTAAACCAGCAAATGGAGAGCTTCCTGCGTGGGCATGTCGCAGCCTTCAACACCTGGGGCGGC
Organism: Vibrio sp. JC009; assembly: GCF_029016485.1. Classification (NCBI taxonomy): domain Bacteria; kingdom Pseudomonadati; phylum Pseudomonadota; class Gammaproteobacteria; order Vibrionales; family Vibrionaceae; genus Vibrio; species Vibrio sp. JC009. The sequence continues at coordinate 1,709,523 of NZ_CP092107.1, forward strand.
CTTCCCAGAGTTCTTTTGTATGACAATTTACGCTCAGCGGTATTAGAGCGCCAGGGTAATGCCATTCGATATCACCCTACCTTACTGGCTCTGGCTGCACATTATCACTTCGAACCTCGCCCCGTCGCAGTCGCCAGAGGAAATGAAAAAGGTCGGGTAGAGCGGGCGATCCGCTATATCCGGGATAACTTCTTCGCCGGTCGCCAGTGGCGTGATCTGGAAGACCTAAACGCTCAGGCGGCGCACTGGTGTCAGCACCAAAGCATGGAACGTACATGTCCGGAAAACCGGGACATGACCGTGCTGGAAGCCTTCAACGAAGAGCGGCCACTGCTGCTTCCCTTACCAGATACGCCGTTTAACACGGATGAGCGAAAGGCATTACGCTCTGGCAAAACACCTTACCTGCGCTTCGACCGCAATGACTACTCGATCCCGCATACGTTGGTGCAAAAGCCGTTAACCCTTTATGCCAGTCTGACCCGGGTACGGATCTCCGATGGTGAATGCTGTGTTGCCGAACACCGGCGCAGTTTTAGCCAGGGCGAGCAAATTGAAGATAGCGCTCACATTGACGCTCTGGTGGCACACAAGGCGAAGGCCAGGCAACATCGAGGGCAGCATCGTCTGCGCCAGGCCTGCTCCAATATCGATACCTTACTGGAGCAGGCCGTTAGCCGGGGACATACCCTGAGAGGGACGGTTAAGGCACTTATCGCCTTGCTGGATGACTATGGCTGTGAGGCATTTAATCTGGCGGTCAATATGGCGCTGACTAAACAGGTACCGTACCCGGGTGGGGTTCAGCAAATTCTCGAACAACGCCGGGAGCAGCATCAGTTACCACCGCCTGTTCCCATGAACTTGCCCCTGCAGGCGCAGGGATATCAGATCAAGTTAGCCAGCCTCGCCGATTACGATCAACTCAATACCCGGGAGTCAGACGATGAGCAGTGATAAAGAAATCCTGAAAGTACAGGCTAACATGCTCAGACTCTATGGCCTGCAAGCGCATTGGGCTGAGTTGACAGAAGAGCAACAGCAATGGCTGAGCGTCTGGTTCAACTGGGAGCTTACTGAACGTCAGCAGCGCTCATTAGAGCGTCGGTTGCGAAGCGCCAAACTGGGACACTTCAAACCACTGGCAGAGTTCGACTGGGACTGGCCACAGCACATTGATCAACAGACTATCCATGAACTCATGCAACTGACCTTCTTCGCTGAAGCCAGTAACGTGATCCTAATAGGCAGTAACGGGGTTGGCAAATCCACTATCGCGCAGAATCTGGCCCATCAGGCGGTGATTGAAGGGCATACAGCCCTGTTTATCACAGCGGCTAATATGCTCAGCGACCTGGCAGCACAGGATGGCGATAACGCTTTGCGGCGCAGACTTAAACACTATGCTCAACCCGACCTGTTGGTGATAGATGAAATCGGTTATCTCTCTTACTCAAATCGTCATGCTGACTTACTGTTCGAGATCGTCAACCGCCGTTACGAGCAACGCTCAACGGTGATCACGACCAACCGGGTCTTCAGTGAATGGAACGAAGTCTTCCCCAACTCAGCTTGTGTTGTCTCACTTGTCGATCGGCTCGTACATCACAGCGAGATCCTCACTATCGAAGGCGAGTCCTACCGGATCAAAGAAGCCAAAGAGCAGGCAGAAAAACGTAAACCAACCAGGCGGGGGAAAAACTGATGAGAAGAATAGCGGTGACCATATACTGGTCTGCGGAAGAAGCGGACACCGTTTACCAGTTCCTTGGCGAGCTGAGAGAAGTTATCTGGCAAATCTATGGTCAGGATATAGAGGAAATGTACCGGGAAGCAACATCACAGGAAACGGATAGCTTTAACGATGATCTGACGTTCTAAATCTACAGCGCCAGTGAAGGTCGCGATCTGTCCTCAAAAAACTGCGGCAAATAGTCGCGGTTCTTCACCGGCGTTAACATATGCAAACATTTACTTTCACACCATAGAGAGCAAACTAGAAAATGAGCGCTGTTATTCATGTTCTCCTAGCAATTCCGTCTTAAGCTCTTCTAGCTTGGTTTGCAGCTCATTCGTCAGGTTCATATGATGCAGCACATCCCGGTCCATACCACCACATTTTTCACCTCTGTGCTTACTTCCAAATGTGTAAGCACTGGCAGTACTAAAAATAATAAGAAGAGCAGCAGCGGCTAGTACAATTTTTTTTGAGGTTTTCATAAATTAATTCTTAATCAACTTTACTTATATAAGCTGTTCTTCACAGCGGTTGAGTATAGAATAAAATATGGCCTGTAAAGGAACGTATAGAAAGCGTAAAGAGATGTAAAGAGAAAGGTAATAGTTAATTTTTTCAGTAATACTAAAGAACAGACATTCGCTTTAACTTTCCTACAGGTAGATCAATGGCCAATAATCAGCGATTAATCAAAAAAAAGCCGGCGTAGTTTCCTAAGCCAGCCGGGTCATCACCCTAGGGAAAAGTGTGAAAGTCAGAGAATGATATTTACAGCAATATTGTTTTTACCTATGCTCCGGTACCTCACCTGAGGCAGCACTCTCTTTCTGCTGGTATCGGTAATCCTCGAAATCTCTCCTTTTTTAATCCATATTTCCAACATAGCATCCACGCCGTCTTCGCTCAGGGCAAAACGTTTTGCCAGATCAGTTCTTGAAGCACCGCTATGTTGTTCAATGTAAGCTTTTAACTGGCTGACGATCATTGTGTCACCATTTGAACTTGTGGAAGTTCTCTGCCTTGCCTTTTTAATAGCATGTAGGTAGCGATCCAAATTCCCATTACCACAAGTATCCAGGCTACGCTTGTAGCCGGGTGAAGGCTAAAGTGCATCAGATTGTGATAGAAGGCCGCTCCCGTATAAGCCAGCAGCATGGTATAACCTGCGATAAAGCCAGCGTACTGACGGCCGAACTCTTTTACATACGCACCCATAGCAGCAACACACGGGGTATAGAGCAGGATAAAGATAAGGTATGCGAAGGCGGCATGAGCTGATACAAAGTTAGACTTAAGGTTGCCAAAGATACTAGAATCTACCTCCTGATCTTCTGCCACGGCCTCAGTGTCTGACAGGTCACCGACGCTAATACCTAAAGGGTCACTGTAGCTCAGGCCCAGAAGATTATCCGGGATAGTCAGTGCCGCATTTGTCAGGCTGGCACCAAGATCATAGCCAGGCTCTTCTTCTCCTGCCGCAGTTGAATACAGGCTGTTCAGTGTGCCTACCACAGCTTCTTTAGCGAAGATACCGGTAATAATGCCAACCGTTGCCGGCCAGTTATCTTTCTCTACGCCGATAGGCTCAAAGACAGGAGTAACGATCTGCGCCGCTCGCGAAAGCATAGAGTTTTCACTGTCTTCATTACCGAATGTGCCGTCGGTGCCAAGAGAGTTAAAGAAGCTCAGTATGGTAACCACGATGACAATGGTACGACCCGCGCCAAGGACAAAGCGCTTAAGCTTGTGCCAGGTTTTGATTATTACGTTTTTAACCGTCGGAATTTCGTAGTCTGGCATTTCCATGATCAGGGCTTCGCTTGTTCCCGGATAGAGCGTGTTGCGAAGCAGCAAACCTGTAGCAATGGCAGCAAAGATGCCAAGCAGGTACAGGGCAAATACGATATTCTGACCACTTTCCGGGAAGAAGGCCGCGGCAAAAAGAACGTAGACCGGAAGGCGGGCACCACAGGACATAAATGGAGCCATAGAAGCCGCCAGCTTACGCTCACGTTCCTGATCCAGAGTACGGGTCGCCATAATTGAAGGTACGTTACAGCCAAAGCCGAGCACCAGCGGCACAAATGCTTTACCGGGAATACCTATCTTCTGCATGGCCTTATCCAGAATAAAGGCCGCGCGGGCTAAATAACCAGAGCTTTCCAGTACAGAAAGGAACAGGTAAAGCGCGGCGACCACTGGAATAAAGGTTGCGACTGTCTGAATTCCACCACCGATACCGTCTGCCAGCAATGTCGTCATCCAGACCGGAAGCCGGTCATCAAGAAGGTAATGCCCCCCGTCCACAAGGATTGCACCAACAGCAATATCAAAGAAGTCGATAAATGCACCGCCGATGTTTATGGAAAACATAAACATCAGATACATGGCAAGAACAAGAAGCGGCATGCTTAGCCATTTGTTAAGTATCAGTTGATCCGCTTTTTCGGTAAAGCTTCTGCTCAGCTTGCCTTCGGTCTTACGTACCTTTTTTAGAATGTTGTGGATATGGGTGTATCTGGTGTCGGCGATAAGAAGATCGATATCCAGATCTACAGCTGCTGCAGCATGATTAACCTGACTGCGGCTGGTTTGTGAAAGCTCATTCAGAATCAGAGCATCCTGCTCCAGAGCTCTCAGTGCAAGTGCGCGTCCCGATAACGGCTCTTCCTTCCAGATAGACTCAAGGGTGTTAACGGTTTTCTCCAACTTTGAATCATAGTCCAGTTTTAGTGGTGACGGGGTAACGGCTTGTTGCAGAAGCTGGCTCAGGCGCTGCTTAAAGTTATTTACTTCAAGGGCATTAGTTGCTGACAATGCAATTACCGGGCACTCCAGTCGTTTTTCTAATGCGGCTACATTCAGAGTCTGTTGTTCGCGTTTTAGTACGTCCATCTTATTGAGCACCACGACCATAGGTCGGCCAAGCTCTCGTAACTGAAGCGTCATATAAAGGCTACGTTCAAGGCTGCTGGCGTCTACGATGTTAATAATGATATCGGCCGGAAGAGACATGGCTGCTTTTGCCGCAATGGACTCGTCTAAACTGTTGCTGTCATCGCCGCTGTCCAGTGAATATATACCGGGAAGGTCGGTTAGACAGAAGCCTTGTCCTTCATGTGAAAACTGGCCGGTTTTCTTTTCTATGGTGACACCGGCCCAGTTGCCTACTTGTTGCCTGGCTCCTGTCAGAGAGTTGAACAGGGTGGTTTTGCCGCTGTTTGGGTTACCAAGGGTAAGAATCTGATACTGCTTAGACATTATTTCATCTCCACGTCAATCTCTGAGGCGATATTGCTGCTCAGTGCCAGTGACTCTCCCCGGACCTCTACCTGAAGGGGATCGCCCATCGGAGCTTTACGTACTAGCTTAACTTCTGTTTCGGGTAATACACCCATCACCATAAGTTTCTTTTTTATTTGACCGGAGAGCGCGGAAAAGGAAGAGACAGTTGCCACATCCCCGGCTCTAAGACTGTTTAGTTTCATGGTAATCCTTAAGATATATCGTAATGATAGGAATTCGTATTTTGGTTTATTAGATATAACATCAGAGTCGTGAAAAAACCGTGAGGATGCTGAATGAGAATTATTTTAAAGATTCAACACGCTTATCTGTAACTGAGGTATAATCAGGTGTTTGTTGGCAGGCTCAGGAAACAAAGAACTCTATGTATAAGGTATTACTCGTTGAAGATAACCAGGAAATAGCCGGTATTTTATGTGATTTTTATGAAAGCCTGGGAATGGAGATCGACTATGCCAGCAATGGTGAGCAGGGATTAAAGCTGGCGCAGGAGGGGAGCTTTGACATCATTATTCTGGATCTGATGCTGCCGCGCATGAACGGCCTGACCCTGTGTAACGAGTTGCGTGAGGGAGGAAAGGACACACCCGTACTTATGCTGACCGCACTGGATAATACCCTGGACATGCTTAAAGGTTTTAAACAGGGGGCGGATGATTACCTTACCAAACCTTTTAAACTGGATATTCTCGAAGCCAGAAGCCGGGCACTTATCCGCAGATACCGCGGAACTGTGGTTTCCTCTGAACTTAAGTTTGGCCCGCTAACCATTGTGCCTGAAATGCGTGAAGCATACAGGGAAGGGCAACGGCTTAAGCTCAACCCCACCGCTTATACCATTTTAAAGATGCTGTGCCAGAAAGCACCTGAAGTGGTGAGCAGAGAAGAGATCGTTGACGAGATATGGCCGGAGGGCGATCCGGGGCGGGACGTATTAAGATCTCATATCTATCAGCTCAGGGGGCTGCTAGATAAGCCTTTTTCCCGGCCAATGCTGATAACGATTCCCAAGGTAGGTTTTCGTCTTGAGGATGTTTCATGATTCGTCAGTTTGCCAATTCCACCAAAAGCCTGACGGGGAAGCTTGCGCTGTTTTTTACCCTGGTTTCAGTGATCAACTGTCTGGTTATTTATCTCGTCTTTTTAAATGCTCTGAAATGGGCTCAGGATGAGGAAGGGCATAAGCATATTGTGCTCGACTCTCAAACTGCCATTGAAAGGTATCAAAGCGGTGAAACCGGTAAATTGCAACTGGATGTTTTAACCGATGCCTATGATGATTTTACTCTGGTTCCGCAGGCGTATCTTGATCATATCCATGGGGAGTTGTCCTGGTTGGAAAGTTTTTTTGATCTGTTACGCGGGATTCACCGGAAGGAATCTCTGGTCCCCGGTGGATTTGAGGGGCTGCTTCACGGCGACCTTATCTTCCTTGGCAGGGTAGAAACAGACAGCAAGTCAGCCCGTATGCTTTTGGTCAACGAGTTCGAAATTGATGGTGCAATCAAGCCGCTGATACTTGTCAGTAAGATAGATGAGATTGAACTTACTTCCTATGAGCACGCCTTCATTCTAACTGTTCTTGGAGGCATATTTGCGGTTTTGCTAGCCATTTTTATTCTGATCCTTACGCGCCTTTCCAAAAGGCTTATCTCTCCGGTAAACAGACTCTCGGATCAGCTGGATGCCAACAAGGGCGATCCCGACGCTGTGTTTACCATTAACCATGAAGCGGCTATCGAGTTTACTCAACTCACCGGGCAGATGAACTTGTATCGAGAGGAAATCAATGAGCTGATAAAGCGGGAGCAGATATTTGCACGCTATGCCAGTCATGAACTGCGTACACCGCTTGCGATTGTAACCGGGGCAAATGAGCTGCTTCAAAGAGGGGATAACAGTGATTTTCAGAATAAACAACTTAGCAGGATTCAGCGGGCAAGCGATCAGATGTCGGTTATGGTGGATGCCTTATTAGCACTGGTTCGCTATGAAAGGTGTGGTGGAGATGTTCCTGTAAGGAAGATTACTCAGCAAGAGCTGCAGTCCGTTTTTGATGATCATATATGTTATATAACAAATAAAGAGATTGAATTTGAGCTAAGCATAACAGGTGAGCCTGAGGTGAAGGCTGCGACTGAGGTTATTTCTATGATAATTGGTAACCTGGTGCGAAACGCGTTGTCAGCCACGGAAAGAGGCCGTATTGAGTTGAGAATGGGGAAACGGTCAATATCTGTACTGGATGAAGGTTCGGGTCTTTCAGAGCAGCCATTTGAAGAGGGGCACGGGTTGGGGTTACTGTTGGTAAAAGATTTCTGTCAGCGGTATGGCTGGCAGTTTAGTCTTACAGATAGGGAGGGAAAAGGCTGTCAGGCTCGGATTGAGTTCTGAACAAAAATTGTCACTACAATTGAATGGCGATGAAAGAACTGTTTGTTTGCGCAGTTAAATTATCTTTGGCTAATTACCTGCCGAACTAACAAGCGCGTCCATGGTTTACCATCCGGAGTAAACTTTTCCATCTGATTTAATCTGTCAGCAATTTGCTGGTGGAACATCCCCAGCGAGTGCCATTGCTTTGCTAAGATTTCGGCAGGTTCATCTATTCCCGACGTTGGAGTACGTACATCAGGATCACCTGTTGTGCGCACATCTAAGGCTGCGATGTTTTCGTTGTGTGTGTACACCCCAGATGGTTTATTGGAAGAGGGAGATACCATAAAATGGACAGATAACCACGATGGTTCATATTCACTTTCAAAAATCAGCAAACTCGAAATGCTCGCTGAGCAGGAGAAAAATAGGTAACTGGTTGGGCTTACCCGTAATTTAACTCTATTTGTTGTCGACAAATCCTGTCAAATTTTGCCCTAAATTTTTTATATTAGTCGAGAAAACCGCCGTACATGGCCTCTGGCAATCATGTCAATGTGTAGATCTAATTAGTTTGCGTTTATCACCGCAATAACAACCCCACTATCAATACTCGTTCTGCATATCTAAACAACAAGCTGTTTTGCCCTGAGAGTTTTTACTTTGCAAATAGTACATAGATCCCTTTTTGGTTTAGAGCCTCAAGGGCATGTTGAGAAAGGTCGTTGTCGGTGATGGTGTTGAATCGTTCCATATCCACCGCGTGAGAGGACGCAACTCTGCCATATTTGTTTGAGTCAGATACTAGGCAACAAGTGCTCGAAACATCACATATTGCCTTCTTCACAACCACTTTATCCTCAACAAGAGTTGAAATACCGTGTTGATTCCAGAATGAGGTAGAGATAAATGCCAGACCGATATTAAACTCCCTGATTGTTTGCGCGGCTTTTAAACCTATACTCGATTTATTCGCACGATCGACTCTTCCTCCTGTGTAATAAACGCTGCACGTTGAGTTTAAAATCAAATAGTTAGCAATAATAAAGTCATTGGTGAGAATGGTTAGATCTTTATTGTCGCCGATTTTTTTCGCGATTTCTAAAGTTGTTGTGCCGGCATCCAGGTAGATGACCTTATGATCTTTTATCAGCAGCGAGGCTTGTTGGCTGATACTTTCTTTCTCACTTTTGTTCTGAAGATCTTTGTCATCATGAGACTGCTCATTTTTTAAAGACTCTGCTAATTGAACTCCGCCTGTTACGGATAGTACACAGCCCTCATCTTCAAGTTTGCCGATGTCTCGTCTAATTGTCATGTGAGAAACTTGTAGGCGTGCTTTCAACTCATTGATGCTGATGAACTCTTGTCCCTTAAGTAACTCTAATATTGAACGGTGCCTTTCAGCCGGAATCATGCGATTTCTCCAATGTTTCGATTACTGACACTCTACCAAAAGCAGCTTGCGATGTGAATATATGTTAATTGTTTGCTATTTATGCAAGATATGTCATGAAAAATGAGTCTAAAACAATTCATCCTAACAATTGATCACAAAAGTTATCATAATTTGATCTTAGTGAAGGTTCTGCCAGAACATATGCATTAGCATAACAATAGTTAACATATTTTCACATAGTCTACCAGGAGACAACTCCTGATACGGGCCCAAGTTATTATGATTGAATTACATAGGCACAGATCGATACTTGAGATTGTTAGTACCCAGGACCGAATTTCAATACAAGAAATTGTTGAAAAGTTTAATGTCTCTCCGGCTACAGCACGAAGAGATTTGTCAAAGCTAACTGAGAGCAAACAAGTCAAGCGAGATAATTGGACTCCCCCTCCCCAAGAGAAAAGGTTAAGATCTTAGTTGTCACACATAGTTCTTAGTTGGAGTCCATAGTATGAAGAATACAATTGTTGGTGTTGATTTAGCAAATGATGTTATCCAGGTCTGTGTGGTCAGGAGTAACAAGGTGCTCTCCAATAAAGAGATGACACCGCAAGCCTTTAACGCCTGGCTTGCTAAGTCAAAACCAGTAACTGTCATATTTGAGGCATGTAGTAGTGCCAACTATTGGCAGCAAACTGCTCATTCTTTGGGCCACCATGCAAAGCAAATCAGCGCTAAATTAGTTGCTCAGGTTCGCCAAAATCAAAAAACGGATAAAAATGATGCGCTTGCCGTTGTGCAAGCCAGCCAGTTACCTGAAGTGAGGTTCATTTCAGGAAAAACGTTTAAGCAACAAGAGTTGCAATCGATAGTTCGTATGAAAGATTTGGCCACTAAGCACAAGGTCGCAATGGAGAATCAGCTTAGGGCACTATTGCGTGAATTTGGTATCCGTATCGCGAAAAAAGGCTCTATTCGAACAGTGATTGAATCAACGCTCGAAGATGCTGAGAACGGGTTTTGCGATGAATTTAGAGCGTCATTAGATGCCGCTTGGCAAACTTACCAGCAACAGGTAGAAGTCATCATTCAGCATGAAAAGACACTTGAGCAACTGGCTGCCCAGAACGAAGAGTGTCGAACCTTTATGGCAATAGAGGGTGTTGGACCGATGAATGCCGTCAATATGTACATGTTATTAGTGTGCGGTGAGATGGGGACATTCCGCACTGGCAGGGATGCTTCTGCTTGTGTTGGGCTTACCCCGATTCAACATACTACTGGCGGTAAGGTAAAACTCGGCAGCGTTGGGAAGTTTGTTAAAAACCATAGCATGAGGGCTACGTTAGTTAGTGGGGCTATGTCTGTGTGTAGCCAGGTATCCAGACGAGAGCCCCGAACGAAAAAAGAAGCTTGGCTAAAAGCGTTAATCGAACGTCGAGGAAAGCGTTGTGCTGCGGTTGCGTTAGCAAATAAGACGATTAGAACCGCCTTTGCATTAATTGCCAATGGAACCGAATACCGGGCTGAGCCTTTAACTGCTTAGCTTTTAAGAATCACCAATACAATTGCTGAGTTTAGATGAAAATCAGCGGTTTTAGTCAGTGTTACGGTCTGAGCTTATAGCTCGCGAACGAGAGATGACAAAGCCGTTCGCGTAAATATCAGTGAGCCAGGGTTAGCTACCCAAACAGAGCTCGAACATAAGCACGCATTAATTCTAAATAGATGCAAAGGTATTGTTGACACGGGGGAGTCCACATAAGTTCGTAATGGTGCCGAAGCTCTGCTAAAGACTAAATTAGACATTGCTCAGGGTACAGTAGGTAGGTTTACTTTAGTTAGCGACCGGGACAAAAGGCTGGCTCAAAAGGCTTCCACGCTCATAAAGACTGGTCAAACTATCGCTATCAGCAATCATGATAGTGCCAGGCTTCTAGCAGAAAAGCTATGTAACCAAGCTTACGTAATCATGACAAACTATTTTCCATTAGTTCAATACCTGATTGCTAAAGGCCATGATGAGATAATTGTTCCCGGTGGACAGTATCAAAAAAATAATGCAATGCTCTGTCACCCTTCTGAATCTGTGAACAATTTTTATTGTGCAGACCATATGTTTGTCTGCGCTGATGGGATAACCGAACAGGGGGCTTTTCAGTCAGATGTTTTCTCTGGTATGTGTGAAAGGCAGATGGTCTCTGTAAGTACCAGAATTACAGTTATCCTTCAAAAGAACGCCATCAATCACGCTGTAGGTAGCAAGATAGCTAACCTTGATGCAATTCACTCAGTCTTAGTCTGCGAAGATGTTGAGCAACGTGTTCTTGATGAACTCAAAGCAAGAAATATCAAAGTAATACGTGTATAGCGAAACCGACAACAATGATGGTGGCCTGGTGAACTGATCCGGCGCCTTTCAACTGGGATCATAACAAATTCTCCAACAAAATAAAGTGGCCCAAGCTTAACAAAATCATTCTAGATTGTGAATTTCTGTTAAATGAGTTCGTTATTGTATGCGTTATAATCAGAAAAGCGGTTAAATGAGTGAGGGTGTAACATATATTCACATTCGGTTGCGCGGTATGTGACTTTTGTCGAAGAAATGTGGTATGCCTTATAATAATCTAACAGGGTATAACAAATATTAACAACGGTTCACTCCGGAGGGTAACGGGATGGAAGATAGGAAAGTACAAAGTGTCGCGGTAATTGGTCTTGGTTCTATGGGAATGGGGGCCGCTAAGTCATGTATAAGGGCTGGGCTTGATGTGTATGGGGTAGATCTTAATGACCAGGCTTTAACGGAACTATCAGTTGCAGGCGCAAAAGCCGTTTCTAGCAACTGTGCAGACTTTTCCAAAGAGCTCGATGCGTTAGTTCTGCTGGTCGTCAATGCCAAGCAGGTAAACGCTGTACTCTTTGAATCCGGGCTGGCCGACACTCTCAAACCGGGCACGGCCGTGATGATTTCTGCGACGATTGCTTCTGAAGACGCGAAGGCATTTGAAACCAAGCTTCAAGAAAAGCAGTTGATCATGCTGGATGCACCAGTCTCTGGTGGCGCTGCAAAAGCTGAGGCTGGTGAAATGACCGTAATGGCATCAGGTAGTAAGTTGGCTTTTCAGCTAGTTAAACCCGTACTTAACGCGGTAGCGGCTAAGGTTTACAACATTGGAACAGAAATTGGTCAGGGATCTACGGTGAAAATCGTACATCAACTTCTTGCAGGAGTGCATATTGCAGTTGCCGCAGAAGCCATGGCTTTAGCGGCGAAAGCCAATATCCCATTGGATCTAATGTACAACGTAGTAGTAAATGCTGCAGGAAACTCCTGGATGTTCGAAAACAGAATGCAGCATGTAATAGACGGCGACTACTCACCCAAATCCATGGTTGACATCTTTGTAAAGGATCTAAATCTCGTTTCTGATACCGCAAAGGAACTTAAGTTCCCTCTTCCTTTAGCCAGCACTGCTCTAAACATGTTTGTTAGCGCAAGTAATGCCGGGTACGGCCAGGAGGATGACAGTGCCGTAATTAAAATCTTCGAAGGCATCGAACTGCCTGCTAAGGAGAAGTAATCATGCTATTAGGGGTTATTGCAGACGATTTTACCGGAGCAACCGATATAGCAGGCTTCTTAGTTGCTAACGGTATGCGAACCATTCAGTTAAACGGTGTACCAGAAGGTAATATTGAAGTAGATGCCGACGCAGTGGTAATAAGTTTAAAGTCACGTTCATGCCCGGTTGATGAGGCCGTAGGAAGTTCATTATCAGCATTGAACTGGCTTAAAAGCCATGGTTGTCAGCAGTACTATTTTAAATATTGCTCAACCTTTGACAGTACGGCCGAAGGCAATATTGGACCTGTTACTGACGCATTGCTGAATGCTTTGGATGAAAAGTTCACCATTGTTTGTCCAGCGTTGCCCGTAAATGGCAGAACGGTATTTAATGGTCACCTGTTTGTACTGGGAGAACTACTTAGTGATTCTGGTATGCGTAATCACCCAGTAACGCCAATGCTTGATTCTAGTTTGATGCGGTTGATGGACGCTCAATCTGAAGGCAGTACCGGTTTAGTTAACTATCAGGCTATAGAAGAAGGGCCTGAATCCGTAATTCAGGCTTTCGAAAACCAGAAAAATGCAGGTAAACGTTACGCCGTAGTCGATGCTTTCAATGCTAGTCATTTAGACACATTAGGTAAAGCCGCCGAATCTCTGAAGTTGGTAACAGGTGGCTCTGGTCTGGCGGCTGGTATTGCTAAGAATTGGATGAGTCAGTTAAGCGATCAGACAGAAGCTCTTGAAGCAGGTCGTCCAACGAAAGCGAATACAGTATTGCTTTCCGGTTCTTGCTCCGTCCGAACCAACGAACAGGTTGCAGCATACTCAACTAAAGCGCCGAACATTGCTCTCGATGTTAAGTCTTGTATCGAAAAAGATGACTATGTAAGCAATATCACAGAGTGGGTGATGAACAACCTTGACGGTGAATTTGCGCCGTTAGTTTATGCTACCGCTGAGCCAGAAGTGCTCAAGCAGATTCAGAAAACATATGGTGTAGATGCTTCAAGTAAAGCGGTAGAAGGTTTCTTTAGTCAGCTTACACACCAGTTATACGAAAAAGGTATAAGCAACTTTATTGTTGCCGGCGGCGAAACCTCTGGTGTAGTGACTCAGAGTCTTGCAGTGAAAGGTTTCCACATTGGCCCTCAGATAGCTCCTGGAGTACCTTGGGTTAAGGCCATTGATAGTTCTCTTTCACTTGCATTGAAATCAGGTAACTTTGGTGAGGTGGACTTTTTCTCCAAGGCTCAGGAGTTCTATCATGAGTGATCGAGTCTTACGGCAAAAAATGGTTAGTTTAGCTCGTTCGTTGTTTGAGCGCGGCTATGCAACCGGAGGAGCGGGAAACCTCTCTTTGAAACTTCCTAGCGGAAATATTCTAGCGACACCAACCGGCTCTTCAATGGGGCGTTTGGATGTCGATACACTTTCAGTGGTTGATATAGAAGGGAACCACCTTTCAGGTGACAAACCATCTAAGGAAGTGACGTTCCATCTAGAGTTGTATCGCAATAACTCATCCTGTAATGCGGTCGTTCATCTTCACAGTACATATCTGACGGCACTTTCCTGTCTTAAGGGGATAGATCCTGACAATGTGATAAAGCCATTCACCCCATACTACGTGATGCGTGTAGGCAAGATGCCCCTTATTCCGTATTTTAATCCAGGGGACCCGCAGATTGCAGTTGAGTTGGCGAAGAGAGCAACTGACTATCGGGCATTTTTATTGGCAAATCATGGGCCAGTTGTAACTGGTGCGAGCTTGGAAGACGCAATGGACAATATCGAAGAGCTGGAAGAGACAGCAAAACTTAGTCTGATGTTAAAGGAGCAGGAGATCCAATACCTTTCAGATAAAAATGTAAACGAGTTAAGTAGGAGACTAAAATAATGGCTAAATTTGCTGCAAACCTAACGATGTTATTTACCGAATTACCTTTCATGGAACGATTTGAAGCTGCCCAAAAGGTAGGTTTTCAAGCCGTAGAATTCCTGTTCCCTTATGACTTTGAGCCTGCTTTACTTGCTGAAAAGCTTCACACCTTCAAGCTGGAGCAGGCTCTTTTCAATATGCCTCCGGGCGATTGGGAAGCGGGCGAACGTGGCCTTGCTGCTCTTCCAGGACGTGAAAAGGAATTTCAAAACAGTGTTGATGTTGCTCTGCGTTATGCAGAAGCATTGAACTGTAAAAAAGTACATGCCATGTCTGGTGTGATGGATAATAAGTACAGTTATGAATTACATGAAGTAACTTTCATTAAGAACATTCGATATGCGGCTGACAAGTTTGCGGAAAAAGGAGTAACGTTACTCATTGAACCGTTGAACGAAAGAGTTGCTCCAGGTTATTTTATTTCTCATCAAAGAGACGCTGTTGAGTTAATAAAAAAGATTGGTAAACCAAACGTAAAATTGCAGTTTGATGTGTTTCACGCACAGATAATGGATGGAGATATAACGAATTTAATTCATGATCTTTCCGACCATATCGGACATGTACAGATAGCTTCCGTCCCAGACCGATTTGAACCAAATGAAGGAGAAATACATTATCCTTATATATTTAATGTTCTGGATAATGTTGGTTATTCCGGTTGGATAGGTTGTGAATATAATCCTAAAGATACAACCTTATCAGGAATAGACTGGGTTAAACCATATTTGTAAAAACAAACCACACTAAATAGCTAGCTGTTTTAAATAAAGTGAAATTAGACCAATTTATATGCCCTGTTAATTTAGCAGGGTAGGGCTCTTATTGTTTAATTATGTATTAAATATATTTATTTTTTATTGAAGTATTTATCATTTTATTAAAGATATTATAGGGTAAGGAAAATGACTACATCTCGCGTACATATCACACCACACATGCACTGGGACCGTGAGTGGTATTTTACCACTGAAGAGTCTCGAATCCTTCTTGTAAACAACATGGAAGAGATCATGACCCGTCTAGAGAATGATTCGGAGTACAAATACTACGTTCTTGACGGTCAGACTGCAGTTCTTGAAGACTACTTTGCAATTAAACCTGAAAATCATAAGCGCGTTAAAGGCCTTGTCGAAGCAGGTAAACTGATTGTTGGCCCTTGGTACTCTCAGACAGATACTATGCAGGTTTCGGGTGAGTCTATCGTACGTAACATGATGTACGGCCTGCGTGATGCGCTACAGCTTGGCGAACCAATGAAAATCGGTTACCTGCCAGACTCATTCTCAATGAGCTCACAGCTACCAATGATTTACAACGGTTTTGGCTTCAAACGTACTTTGTTCTGGCGTGGTTGTTCTGAGCGCCACGGCACAAACAAAACTGAATTCCTATGGCAATCAAATGACGGCAGTGAAGTAACTGCACAGGTTCTTCCGCTGGGTTATGCGATTGGTAAGTACCTGCCACAAGACGAAGAAGGTCTGCGTGGTCGTCTGGACAAATACTTCCCTGTACTTGAGTCAGCTTCTGTAACCAAAGACATTCTTCTGCCTAACGGCCACGATCAGATGCCGATTCAGAAAGATATCTTCGAAGTGGTGGACAGCCTGCGTGAAATCTACCCAGAGCGTGAGTTCGTAATGAGCCGCTACGAAGAAGTGTTTGAGCGTATCGAAGCGGTGCGTGATCAGCTTGACACTATTAAGGGCGAATTCAACGACGGTAAATACATGCGTGTTCACCGTACCATCTCTTCAACTCGTATGGATATCAAGATTATCCACGCCGAAGTTGAGAACAAGATTGTTAACATCCTTGAGCCGCTTGCCTCTATCGCTTACGACCTTGGTTTTGAATACCACCACGGTCTGATTGAGAAAATGTGGAAAGAGAGCATGAAGAACCATGCTCACGACTCAATTGGCTGCTGCTGCTCGGATAAGGTACACGCTGAAATCCTTGCTCGTTACATCCTTGCAGATGATATGGCTACTAACCTTATCAACTTCTATAAGCGTAAGATTGTTGACCACATGCCAGAGCGTGAAGACTGTGACAAGCTGGCATTCTTCAACCTGATGCCTTATGCACGTGAAGAAATCGTGAACACTATGATCACTATCCGTGCCAACGAGTTCAAAATCTTTGACGAAGCGGGTAACGATGTTGAGTACTTTATTGAAGACTCTCGTGCAATCGACCCAGGTAAGATTGACCGCCAAATCGTTGCTTATGGAAACTACGACCCATTTTTTGAATACGATATTCAACTGAAGATCAAGGTTCCTGCAATGGGCTACACAACTCTGCACATTCAAGGTGACAAAGCGGGTGCTCAGAAGGCTGTTGCTAACGAAGGCAGCGTTATGGAGAACGAGTTCTACTCTATTACGGTCAATGCTAACGGTACGCTAACCGTTCTGGATAAAGAAACTAAGCACGAGTACGACCAGGTTCTTCGCCTGGAAGATGGTTCAGATGACGGTGATGAGTACGACTACTCTCCATCACGTAAAGAGTGGCTAATCTACTCTGACGAATTTGATGTAGAAACAAGCGTTGAACAGCAGGCATTCCAGTCTGTAGCAAACATCGCATTCCGCATGAACGTACCAACTGACATAGCGGCTCGTGAAGAGCGCACAAATCAGGATGGTTTTGTAGACGTGAAAGTTCAGGTAATCCTGCGTGAAGGTTCTCGTCGCATCGACGTGAGCATGGAACTGAATAACCAGGCAGATGACCACCGTGTACGTGTTCTTATCCCGACTCCGTGGGTATCTGAGACTGTGGTTGCAGACAACCAGTTCGGTGTTATCACTCGTCCTACTCAAGACCCAGCAATGGCTGTATGGGAAGAAGAGAAGTGGAAAGAAGCTCCGGTACCTGTATACCAGTTAATGAACTTCGCTGCGTTAGAAAATCAGGCAGGTGGTGTTGCGCTATTCAGTAACGGTCTGCGTGAGTTTGAAGTGATTTCATCTCAGGGTAACGAGAAGCGCGATACATTCGCTCTGACTCTACTACGAGGTGTTGGTGTACTTGGTAAAGAGAACCTACTGCTTCGTCCGGGTCGTCCTTCAGGTATCAATATTCCTGCACCCGACTCTCAGACGCGTGGCAAACTAATGTGTAACTTCTCTATCTGTGGCTTTGCTGGCGACCATATCTCAGCAGATGTGATGTCCCAGGCTCGTGAGTATGTAACCCCTATGTCGGTTTATAATAAGATCCCATACGATGCACTAAAATTAAACATTGGTGAGAAGCAGTTGCCTCTGACCTACAGCCTGTTGAAGGAAGATATGAAGGGTGCAGTACTGAGCGTACTGAAGAAGGCTGAAGACGACGATGCACTAATTATCCGAATCTACAACCCGTCTGAAACTACTGAGATTCAAGGCAACGTAGCATTTTCTAAGCCAGTTACTGAGTGGACTGAGGTACTGATGGACGAAACGCCACGTCCGGGTGTTGAAGCGGTTGAAGCCGGTTCATTCGGTACTCTGGCCCAGTGTCAGGCTAAAACTTATAAGGTGAAATTTTAAGAACTGACAGAAAGCTAACTATAAGGTTACTCTTCCCCCTCAGAGCGCGTCCGCTTCAGCCAGCAGCTGATGCGGGCTCCTACCAGTAATCGTCAAACGCATGACCTACTCTCTAAACCATACCGACATTGTCAAATTAAACGGTGAAGCAACTGTAGCACCTTGATTTAGCGTGTGTTTTTATGTTGGACAAGCTCCCTAAGAGTCTGTTGCTCTTAGATTATGTGATCCAGGTTACCTCAATTTGGTTTTGTTTTTGTTTTTGAGATTTACATTTGAGTATTCTCTCAGAAATGTAATCAAGATGGCTTTATTCTCATAATTAAAGAGCGGGAGTCATTTATGTTTTCAGAAGTCAGACAACAAGAAATATACCAACTTGTTCGTGAACAGAAGAAAGTTAAGGTATCACAACTGGCTAAACAATTTAATGTTACGCTGGAAACAATACGTAATGATTTAAAAGTTTTGGAATCTCAGGGGTTAATTAACCGAGTCCATGGTGGTGCTGTTCTGGGTAAACAGGAAATAAAGAAAATGAGCAAGTTCAGTGAGGATTTTGATATATCCTGCTTGCTAAGAGATCTGCTTATAAAAAATGAGGAAGCAAAGGACAACAGCATAAGAGTTTACGAAGGCAAGGTATGTATTCTGGGGTCTTTTATCATCGACATTATCGCAAATGTTGACCACTTTCCTAAAGTAGGAGAGTTAATTTATTCGAATTCAAATGCATTAAGTCCCGGAGGTAAGGGAACCAATCAGGCGCTATCTGCGAGTTGTTCAGGCTCCCGGGTACACCTTATTACTAAGGTTGGGAATGATCCGTTTAACAAATATGCTTATAAACACCTGAAAGAGAGCGGAATAGACTCGTTTACTATATTTCAGTCAGATACTGAGCCAACCGGTAGTTCAGTAACTTACTTAGCAGAAGAAACTAAAAACAATATTACAGCAAGCTATTTTGGTGCCAATAGTACGTTTATTGAACAGGAAATAGATACGTCGTTACCCTATATATCAGAATCAGACGTATTTTTGGTTCAGGGTGAAGTTAATATTGATGCGATTGAGAGAGCGGTTAAGTTTGCCCACGAAATAGGTAAAGACGTCATATTAAATGTTGCACCATATAGCGAAGAATTAAAAAGGCTATATAGGTTTGTCGATTACATTACATTGAATATGTACCAGTCTGGAGAGTGGGCAGGTATTAAAGTTAACGATATACAAAGCGCAAAAGAAGCAGCAAAAATTGTTGCTGGTGAAGAACGAAAGAAAGTAATTATAAATTTAGATGGTCTGGGTGTTGTCTATTTTGATGGAAAAATAAGTCATCATATAGCTGCTCTACCATCTATAACCGTAGACACCATGGGGTCATGCGATGCCTTTAATGGAGCTTTTGCTTCTGAAATTGCTAAGGGCAAACCAATAAATGAAGCTGTGTTGTTTGCAAATGCTTTTGTCTCAGCATTTATTGAGCAAAAGGGTGTGACGAGAATGCCAAATATTTCCAATGTATTGGCAAGGCTGAAATTTAGTAAAACAAATAATATCAAACAGAATTACTTCTGTAGTGAAACAAGGTGTGAAATATGAAAAAGTCGATAACCTCAGTAATGGTATTTAGTGCTTTATTTGCAAGTTCCGCTATGGCATCAGGTTGGCCGGAAAAACCAATCACAATTATTGTTCCTTGGGGAGCGGGTGGCAATACAGACACCGTTGCCAGACTTGTGGCAAAAGGGCTTCAATCGGAACTTGGTGTAAACGTTAACGTTGTAAACAAAACAGGTGGTAGTGGTGTTGTGGGCCATGATGCCACTAAACGAGCTAAAGCTGATGGCTATACTCTTGGTATTGCAACAGTAGAAATTACAATGATGCGTCATCAGGGGATGACGGACCTCAGCTATGAAGATTACACGCCGATCAGCAGACTAGCTGTCATCTATGGTGGTTTACAGGTTTCTAAAGACTCTCCTTTTAATACCGCTGCAGAGTTAATGGAATTTGCCAAGAAGAACCCTGGTAAATTAAAAGCGTCTGGTAGTGGCCTGAACTCTATCTGGCACTTTAACTCCATTGGTATGCAGCTTTCTGCTGATATGCCGAAAGATGCCATTAAGTTTATCCCTTCTCAAGGTTCAAGCGCTGCGCTACAGGAACTGGTTTCCGGTGGTGTAGATGTGGTGACTTCTTCTCCGGGCGAAGCAAAAGGTATGGTTAAGGCAGGTATGGTCAAGCATCTGGCTGTAATGGCGCCGGAGAAATCAGGTTTATATCCTGAAGTACCTGTTTTTAAAGAAGCAACCCCTTATAACTGGGAGCTGCAGGCATGGAACATGCTGGTGGCACCTAAGGGATTAGACAAAGCGATCCAGGATAAATTGGTTACAGCGATGAAGAAGGTTTACGCATCTGGTGAGCTAGACAAATTCGCCCGTAAGCAAGGTTTTGAAGTAAGTGATTTATACGCGAACGATGCCTATAAGTTTATGGCAGCGGAAGATAAGAAGTTTGCTTCTCTGTTGGCTAAGTAAATCAAGGAAGGTGCTGCGTTAAGCAGCACCTGATAAAACTATGCTAAAAAGAAAATCTATATCAATAATATTTCTCTTTTTTGGCCTCTTTTTGATTGGCTACAGTTCTTATTCGTTGGGTGATATAGGCACTTTTGGAGCGGCTTTTATGCCAACGTTATCTGGGATTGGTATTGTCTTGTTTGCCATCACGGACTTTTATTGTGGTGAAGATAAAGAAGAAAATTTCTCGGCTGACTTTAAATACGTATCTATTATCTCAGTTTTAATTCTCTTTTATGTGCTTGCTTCAGAATATCTTGGCTTCATTTTTACAAGCTTTATTGTTGTTGGGCCATTGATGGCTACTTATGCAAAATGTGGAATTAAAAAGTCGGTTGTTATCTCATTGGCGGTTGTTGTTTGCATATATTACCTATTTGCAAACGTACTTTTAGTGCCACTTCCTCAGTTATTTAGCTAGGCATCAGGATATTTTATGGAAACTTTTCTAAGTGCACTGGCTTATATAGATATAAGCACGATTTTAGTAGTCATTGTAGCGGGTCTCTTTGGGCTCTTTGTGGGGGCAATACCCGGCCTGACTGCCACTATGGCGATAGCGCTGATGGTGCCCTTCACCTTTTTTCTGGATCCGATACCCGCTTTAGCAGTGATGATTTCGGTGAGTGCCTCTTCAATCTTTGCCGGTGACATACCCGGTGCTTTACTTAACATCCCTGGAACGCCAGCTTCGGCGGCCTATGTCAGTGATGCGAATACCCTTGTTAAACAGGGGCAGGCAAACAAGGTGCTAGGTATTGAATTAACCAGTTCTGTAATTGGCGGGGTTATTGGTACGGTTATATTGGCGTTTACCGCGCCATTGTTAGCCAAATTTGCCCTGAAATTTAGCTCATTTGAATATATGTGGTTATCCCTTATTGGTTTAAGTTGCGCGACGATCGTTTCAGGTACAAATACCAGTAAGAGCATACTGGCGCTGTTCTTTGGTATTGCTCTTTCTACGATTGGTTATGATGAGTTTACCGGTCAGGCGAGATTTACTTTCGGTCAGGTTTCTCTGTTGCAGGGAGTGAGTTTCATTCCGGCAATGATTGGCCTGTTCGCCATCTCTGGTGCTATTGAGTATTACGTTGATCGCAACAATAACAAACTGGAACCGGTAGCGACTGACGTTGAGCCGGGGATGAACATCTTTAAAGGGCTGGGAGGGGTTTTATACCGCAAGAAAGGGGGCGTCGTTCGTAGCGGCATGATAGGCACTCTGATAGGTGCGCTGCCTGGTGCCGGGGCTGATATTGCGGCCTGGATGTCTTATGCTGTGTCCAAAAAACTGTCTAAAACGCCAGAAAAGTATGGTAACGGCTCTGAAGAGGCGATAGTAGACGCCTCTGCAAGCAACAACGCCAGCCTTGCTGGTAGTTGGATCCCTTCATTGGTGTTTGGTATTCCCGGAGACTCAGCCGCAGCAATCATCATTGGTGTCCTTTATATGAAGGATATGCAGCCAGGACCGACACTGTTTTTATTTAACCCAGATAAGTTATACGCAGTATTTATTATATTCCTTATCGCAAACCTGATACTTATTCCATTGGCGTTTCTTGTGGTTAACGTGCTCAAGAAAGTTGTTTCCATTGATAATGCAGTGGTTTATCCGGTGGTTATTTTATTTAGTATTGTTGGTTCCTATGCGATAAATAATTCTCTTTCATCCGTGGTTGTTATGTTAATCATGGGTGTGGTTGGCTTCTTCTTACAGAGAAGAAATTACCCAATATCACCAATAATTCTTGGTATGATATTAGGGCCAATGCTGGAGAAGAATTTATTATCATCCCTATTGAAGTCTGAAGGAAACTTAATTGCATTTGTGGAAAGGCCTATATCACTTGTATTAGCACTTATATTTTTATTTATAGTGATAATGCAGGTTAAAGGTAGCATTAGTTCTCAAAGTAAAAATAAAGAAAGTTACATTTAATCAAGGTACTTTTATGAAAAAGATAATGAATAGTGCTGATACCTATGTGGATCAGACTCTCGCTGGCTTGTGCGCCGCGCATCCGGAATTATATTCACAGCCTAAAGCCAGATTAATTACAAGAGCTAACATTGGAGCCAAAAAGAAAGTTGGTATTGTCACTGGTGGAGGCTCAGGGCACCTGCCTGTCTTTACCGGGTACGTTGGTGAAGGTCTGCTGGATGCGGCTGCTGTTGGTGATGTATTTGCTTCACCTTCTGCAGATTTGATGGCGGATACCATTCGTGAAGCTGACAGCGGTATGGGCGTTTTACTTCTTTATGGAAACTACGGCGGCGATGTCATGAACTTCGATATGGCTATCGAAACCGTCGACTTTGAGGACGATATTGCTTGTACAACCGTGCTTGCTGCTGATGATGTAGCGTCAGCTAAGCCGGAGGAAGCAGCCAAAAGGCGTGGTGTGGCAGGAATGATCTACGGATTTAAGCTTGCCGGGGCAATGGCTGAGACCGGCGCTTCTTTGGAAGAGGTAACACGAGTTGCCAACAAAGCAATGGATGCGACGAGAAGTATTGGCTGCGCGTTGAGCCCATGTATTCTTCCTGCCGTTGGTGAGCCGACTTTCCATCTTGCCGAAGATGAGATGGAAATGGGGATGGGAATTCACGGTGAGCCTGGTATCTGGCGTGACAAATTAAAGCCTGCGGATCAAATCGCAGAAGAGATGTTCAACGCTCTAATTGCTGAATATGAGTTAAAGAAAGGCGATACAGTTTCTATATTAGTGAACTCACTTGGCGCTACGCCTCTTGAAGAGCTTTACATCATCTACTCTAAAGTAGATCAGCTATTCAAAGAAATGGGAGTATCCATTTACCGTCCATTGGTTGGGCGTTATGCCACTTCCATGGAAATGGCAGGAGCCAGCCTGACTGTCTGCCAGTTGGATACAGAGCTAAAAGAGCTTCTCGCTGCACCGGCCGAGTGTGCATTTCTTAAGGTGTAAATTATGAGCAGATTTTCAACGAAAGAGTTAAGAGTTGCTGCTGAGAAAATCAGTAATGCGTGTGATGACGCTCAGCAATTTTTATGTGATGCAGACGGAAAGCTCGGAGATGGTGATCTTGGCCTTACGATGCAAAAAGGATGGAAACAGATCTCTGAAGACGCAGTGAATTGGGATGACAGCATTGCCAAAAACTTCTTTCAGGCCTCCAAGTCATTACAAAGTGCCTGTGCCTCATCTTACGGTACGCTTCAGGCAACAGGATTTATGGCAGCCGCGAAGTACTGCAAAGAGAAAAAGCTTGAAGCGGTATCTCCGTCAGATATTCATCCACTGCTTACAGAAGCCTATCAGGCAATGATGCTACGGGGTAAAGGTGAGCTTGGCCAGAAGTCGGTATTGGACATTCTTCACAACCTGTCGATGGCATTCGAGGGCGTTGACGAACAGGCTGACTTGAAGGCGATTGCTCAACAGTCTGTGTCCATGACATTGGATGAGTTTCGTGACCGGCCAAATCTGTTAGGCAGGGCAAGAATGTTTCCGGAGAAGTCTATTGGCTTAGATGATCCAGGAATGTTGGCGATAAAAGTTGTAGTAGATGCGCTTTAAGTAAGGAATAAAAATGAAAAAGCTATTTGGTGTTACGGTCGCAATGGTGACCCCTTTTGATAACAACGATCAGGTGGATGTGCCGGCTCTTACAGAGCTTACGGAAATGTTGGTACAGAAAGAGGTAAGTTGTCTTTACCCTTGTGGCACGACAGGCGAAATGTTGCGCCTGTCTGCTCTGGAAAGAAAACTGGTTGCTGAAACTGTCGTAAAAACAGCAGATTCTCGCCTGTCAGTATTTATTCATGTTGGTGCTATGACCTTAAGTGAAACTGTTGAATTGGCAGTTCATGCAAAGGAAATTGGTGCAGACGGTATTGGTGTTGTCACTCCCCAGTTCTTTGGCTGCAATGAACGAGAGATGGAAAATTACTTTGTGACTGTTGCTAACAGTGTGCCGAAGGATTTCCCGGTTTACCTGTACAACATACCCCAGTGCGCAGCCAACAATTTATCTGTAGATGTAGTTAAAAAGGTTCAGCAGCAGTGCCCGAATGTTATTGGTATTAAGTACAGCTTCGCAGATCTGAATACCACCCTAAGCTATATGTCTGTTGCCGAGGACTTCTCTGTACTTCATGGCTATGACAAGTTGTTCAATGGTCTGCTTCAATCCGGCTGTGACGGTACAGTTTCTGGTTGTGCCTGCGTCTTCCCTGAACCGTTTGTTAATACCTATAAGGCCTTCAAAGAAGGCGATACAGCGAAAGCCGCCTACTGGCAGAAAATCTCCACAGAGTTTAGTGATGCTCTTAAATCGGGAGCCAACATGGCTATTTTCAAATCAGCCCTTACGATGCGAGGATTGACCGGCGGACATATGCGCCTTCCTCAGCTGGATCTTACCAGCGAAGACAATGATGTTCTTGAGCAGGAACTAAGAGCGCTATGTGAAAAATCAGCTGTTCCTTTTTCACTTTAGGGTTTAATCAGATATGGCTGAAAGGACTCTGCCATATCTGGTGCTTTAGATAGAACTATCTGTCCCATTTCTATAATTTTCTTATGGCTGCTGGTATAGCCGAGTACAGTCAAGGGGGAAGCATGTCTACAGGTTTGAACATTAATCTTGAAAAAGTGACAGAAGCTGCGGCGATAGCCAGTTATTCATGGATTGGCCGTGGAGATAAGAATATGGCAGATCAGGCTGCCGTATCAGCGATGCGCCAAGCGCTGAACAACCTGGATATCTCGGGAGAAGTGGTGATTGGTGAAGGGGAAATCGACAATGCACCAATGTTGTATATCGGTGAAAAGGTTGGGCTGGGTGGCGATAAGGTCGACATAGCCGTCGATCCTATCGAGGGAACAAGAATGACCGCTCTTGGTCAGGCTAATGCGCTGTCAGTGATTGCAGTGGCAAAGAAAGGCGTGCTTCTTAAAGCCCCTGATATGTACATGGAAAAGCTTGTTGTTAATCGGGATGCGAGAGATGTCATCGATATTGATAAGCCGTTATACGACAACATCTGTGCGGTCGCCAATAAACTGAATAAACCGGTTAAAGATGTCTCAGTTGCTATCTTGTTGAAACCGCGCCATGAAGCGCTTATTTCTCAATTGCAGAAGTTGGGAGTTAAAGTCGTTGCTTTTCCTGATGGAGATGTCATCGTATCTGCTCAGGTATGTATGCCAGACAACGAAATAGACATTATGTATGGCATCGGAGGAGCACCTGAAGGAGTGATATCCGCAGCGATAGCCAAGGCATTGAATGGAAATATGCAAGCGAAGCTTTTGCCAAGGTACAAAGTAAAGGGAAATTCAGTCACACCTTGTGAGATAAGCATCTCTGAAATGAATCGATGTAGTGAAATGGGCATTTCCTGCAACGAAAAGCTGCAGCTTGATAAATTGGTGCATGGGGATGATGTTGTGTTTTCTGCCACAGGAATTACAGACGGCAATGTGCTGAAGGGGATCTCTGTCTCCAATGGTATTACTGAGTTAGAATCACTTGTTATTTCGACCACAAACCCTCGCATATACAAAACGAAATCATATTACCTGCAGGAGGCTACATGCTAATCGGAAACATATCTCATCTAAACAGATTCAGCTTTGTCGATAAGCGAATCCAGAAATACGTTGAGCTCGCACAGAAACTGAGCCAGTCCGGTGAGGAAGATGGGAAATACCCTGTAGATGGTGAAGATGTGTTTGTTATACTTGCCTCTGAAGTCACGCAACCGGTAGCGGAACGTAGATCAGAAATTCACCATGACTACATTGATATTCAGCTTGTCCTTAAAGGAAATGAAGTTTTTGGTGTGTCCAGCCACACAGCCAAGGAGTACCTGAATGTAGAGTTTGAGAAAGACTTATGCTTTCTTCCTTGTATAGAGAAGGAGAGCTTTGTTACTCTGAGTGAAGGAGACTTTATCGTATTTTATCCCGGCGAGGCTCATCGTCCTTTGTGCGCATATGACAACAAACCTGAAAGCATACGTAAGGCTGTTGTGAAAATTCATAAGAGAGTTTTTCTTAAATAGTTAAAGGGCAAATCAGCAACATTGCCGATGATGCTAGCGGGTGTTGCTTTGGTATTCGTGGCTGAATTCCTGAACGTCTTTTTATCGCTTATCCAGCGCTTTGTTCAGCGAAATCCAGTTGACCAACGTAGCAAACAGGGTATCAGGTAATATTGGTTTACCGATATGATCATTCATTCCCACCTCCAGGCATTTCTGTTTCTCCTGTTCCATTGCATGAGCTGTCATCGCAATAATCGGCAGGTTTTTATGCCGGTCGTTCATTCTGATCTGCTTTGTGGTTGTGTAGCCATCCATTTCAGGCATCTGTATATCCATCAGAACCGCATCAAACTGGCTATCCTCCTGAAGCAGGTCCAGAGCAATTTTACCATTGGCGGCAAGGGTTACCTCAACGCCCTGGCTTTTAAGCAGAGCCTTTGCGACCATCTGGTTCACTTCATTGTCTTCGACCAGCAGCACTTTAGTTCCCCTTAGCGCGGATTCTATGGATTCAAGGCTGTGCTTGGCATCAGTCTGATCGCCTTCTGCCGGTTGTTTCTCTGCAAGTCTGGTAAAACCGGCAGTAAAACAAAAGCAGCTGCCTTTGCCCGGTTCGCTGGTGACCCATATGGTGCCACCCATCATCTGAACCAATTTTTTGCTGATACTGAGCCCGAGGCCCGTACCACCATATTTACGGGTGGTTGAACTGTCCACCTGGTCAAATGCCTGAAATAGCTTCTCCTTACGATCGGTGGGAATGCCTATTCCGCTGTCAATAACCTCAAACCGTAGCTCAACCCGATCTTTACCGGGTAGCGCCATTGTCTTATCCTCTACAACTCTGACCAGAATCCGCCCTGTTTCGGTAAACTTAACCGCATTAGCAACCAGGTTAGTCAGGATCTGACCCAATCGTAGCGGATCCCCGACAAAAGATCGGCCAATCCCAGGCTCTACCTCAATCTCAAAAATCAGCCCCTTGCTTTCCGTTTTAAGAGAAAACAGGTCGTACAGCTTCTTCATCACATCATCTAGCGAAAACGCTACCTGTTCCAGTTTCAGCTTATCGGCTTCTATCTTGGAGAAGTCCAGAACGTCATCAATAATACCCAGCAGAGAATTCGCCGCACCTTCGATTTTTTGCAGGTAATCATGTTGTACGGTATCTAATCCCGTTTTCAGCGTCAGACCGGACAAGCCTATGATGGCATTCATAGGCGTTCGGATCTCATGGCTCATATTGGCAAGGAACGCGCTCTTGGTTCTGACCGCCTCTTCCGCTTTCTGCCTGGCTTTTTCAAGCTGCAGGTTGCTTAGCTCCAGTTGCTGGTTGGTGATAGCCAGTTCTGAGGTGATATTTTTTCTATATTTCACCTCATTTATAAGAGCTCTTTCATTATGTTCCAATAGTACCTTTGCTTCGAATTCATTATAACTGTTTTTTTCTGCGTTAATCGAAATAATCCATACGATTGTTATTATCAGTAGAGGGTTTAATAAATTTGAAATTATGAACAAATTACCACCTTTCATTATAAAAAGGAAAGGGAGGAAAATAATTGTAGAGACGGTGAATAGCGAGATGTACCTGCGAATAGGAGCTGAGAAGACATGAGTAACCAACATTGTAGTGATTAAGCCTGCTATAAGAAAACTGTTAAACCTACCTTCCAACTCACCATAGTTCATGTAAAACAAGCCAAGCATCATTATAAGGATACTATAAACAAAAGCTAGATAGCTATATTTTATAACTCGCTTATTTTCTTTATTTTTTGATTTGCTCAATATTAGAAAGGTAATTCCAAATAATATTGGAATTGACCTCCATATCAGAGTGTTTTGACTATATTTAGTCATATAAGTATCTTTGAGATAAAATAAAGGAAGAACCAAAACCACAATAATTGCTAGATAATGTCCAAGCTTTAGTGTCTTCTCATGTAATGATTTTTCATACATGTTTTTAAGTTCTTTATCGTTCATTAAGTTCCCCAATAACTTAACCAATACTAGTACTGATATTTTTAATCCCGACACTCCAACCATTTATTAAACTCACTATAAGGAATGGGTTTCGAATAATAGTACCCTTGCGCAACTGAACAGCCTAATGCCTTTAATAAGCTCTCTTGTTCAATACTCTCCACACCCTCCGCGACGATGTTGATATCGAAGCTTCTGGCAAGCATTATCATAGTGTTTACCATTTTTTCATCATCTTTATTTTTATCAAAATTTTGGATGAAGCTTCTGTCAATTTTAAGCTCTGACGCGGGTAGTGACCTCAACTGGTTTAACGTTGAGTAGCCAGTCCCAAAGTCATCCAGTGAAAACCTTACATCTAATTGATGACATTTTCGCATGGATGTTTCCACACGAGCGTGGTCGGATATACTTGAAGTTTCGGTAAGTTCTATCTTGAGTCGCCCTGAAACAGTCGAAGAAAATGAAGACAGTATCTCTTCCAACCGCACATAGAAATCATCCTTCTGGAGGTGAAGAGGCGTAATGTTGACACTGATAGATAAGTTATCAGTACGAGTCGCTAACATCTTTAGTGCTGAAGAGATTACCCACTCTCCGAGTTGAATACCTAAAAGTTCATCATCCAGAACATGTATAAACTTATCTGGCGTTAAGAATCCCTTTTGGGGGTGATT
This sequence comes from Vibrio sp. JC009, assembly GCF_029016485.1. Classification (NCBI taxonomy): domain Bacteria; kingdom Pseudomonadati; phylum Pseudomonadota; class Gammaproteobacteria; order Vibrionales; family Vibrionaceae; genus Vibrio; species Vibrio sp. JC009. The sequence continues at coordinate 1,738,706 of NZ_CP092107.1, forward strand.
CCATCTTAATAAGGCTTCTGCACCGCAAATATTACCTGAAGACAACTCAACTTGAGGTTGCAGATACAACTCTAGCTCTTCCCGTTTTAATGCAAGCCTAAATTCAGAGATGAGTTCCTTCCGCTGTAACTTCGCTTCATCTTGTTTCTTTTGATAAATGGCATAGTTTTCATCAGAGCCTCGGTCTACAGAATAAAGTGCACTGCTTACTTGGTGGAGCATGCCACTTACCGATGGTTTTCGTTCAGTATGCTTTAGGTAGGTTGCACCGACCTTACAATGAAACAGTAGTTCTCCCATTTTCACATTTCGCAGGTTTGCAGAAATTGGCTGTACAATGCTTTCTATATAACTGATATCAGCATCGAGATAAATAACCGAAAACTCCGAAGGACTCGTTCTGGATAATATAAAGTGCTCTGATAATAAGCTTCCTATCAACTCTGACAGCTCTAAAATAGCGCTTTGTACGATCTCATAAACACTGTTTTCGGTTGTTATTTCATAATTTCCTATATGAACAGTAAATAAGAGTAAATCTTTTTTATCTTGGTAAACTGATTTTATGGAGTTAGCGAGAAGAACTTCGAAATATGAGCGGGTTGGTAGCTTGGTTAAGCTGTCAAGTTTTAATTCTTCTTTTAGTTTGTCTTCTTCTTCTACTGTATTATGGTACTTTGCAAAGGCGTCTTTCCACAGCATTAAGGAGCCGTTAGCATCTTCTGAGGTGCTTTTTACTGTTCCTTCTCCACTTTGTTTCTGCTGAAGTAAGTCTTGAATTTTATCAATGAACATATTGACACCCCGAGCAATCTGGCCCAGATCGTCTGATGACGTTACATTTACCCTTTGTGTGACATGTCCCGTTCCTTCAGCTAATCCAATAATGGTGTTTTTCAGTTCTAGAATAGGTCGATATAAAATATTAAACACAGATACAATAATAATGACACTAAAGAAAAGGCTGGTAATCATAAAAATAATAGCGTCTTTCTTAGAGGCTGATAGTCGGCTAAATACTATTTCTTTGTCCAGTCCAATTAATAAGTGCCAATGTCCTCCATCATACTTTATTTTTTCGGAGAACATTATCTTGTCAATACCTTGCAGATTGTATTCAAATACGGTTGCCCCTTTAGTTTTGGAGTCTTTTAGAGCGTCGATAATCGACTCATAACCTGCTACTGTTAACAAAGCATCATAGCTCGAAATGTTCTTTCCAACCTCCACAATACTTGAAGAGCTTGCCAATACAACGTTATCTTGCTCCACAATTACCGCTGAGAATCCTTCAATATTTACTTTAGAAACGATTTTATTTAGAACCGTTAACGGAATATCCGCTATAACAACCCCATTCCCAATATTTTTACCAATACTTATCATTAACTCATGAGTGGTTGCATCATGGTAAAGTGACGTAAAAAAAACATTATCAGGAGTCTGCATCCCCTTTCTATACCAAGGCTTATCGCGAGGGTCATAGCTTGAGGGATTTTTGTGTCCAACCCACCCCGGGTAGTCATAAGATGCGTAAGCATCTCCATTTTGAAAACCAATCATTAAGTTTGAAACATTAGCGGCTAATGCCCCAAGCCTCATCCGCTCGGCATGATTATCTTGGTACTGGTTTAGTTTGTAGTCATCAGCAATTCTTGATACCGCCATTGCTTTATCGGCTAGAAATTGCTCTACCTTATTTCCCTCTAAGTGAATATGTTCTTTAGTCGCTTCATAAATAGTGTCAAAAAGCACGTCCTTCTCGTGCTTGTAGGATAAATAACTAGCCGAACCGACACACAAAAGAGTGACTACAGACAACGTCAACAATAGTTGGGTTTTGAAACCTAGTTTTCTCATATTATTTTACTCGTAACCTATAGTCATATTAGTTATTTGCAAAACTCTCTTTTGATCTTGTAAAGCCTATATTAGGGGAAGCGTAACTAAGAAAATGCGATCTTATTTAAATAATGGGTCCGCATATATCTTGAGAAAGCTGATCACCTCAGTTTAAACATACCTACCATTGACACTAACTGCTCGTTAATTTCAGAAATATTGTTGGTCTGAGCCAGGGTTTGCTCACCGTTGCAATTAAGTTCGCTAACTATATCGCTCAACGCACTCATATTCCGGCTGATTTCCTGAGTCACACTGCTTTGCTCTTCTGCTGCTGTGGCTATCTGAATACTGAGGTCGTTAATACCAGAAACATGAACGGTTAACTCATTCAGGCTATTTCCTACCTTCTCGGTATTCTTGAAGGTTTCATCACAAGTGCTTTTGGTTCTCTCCATGGACTGAACCACGTCCTTGTTTACTGATAGCAAACGAGTTAGTGCCTGCTCAATTTCTTCTGTACTGACCTGTGTCCGGCTTGCCAGTGCTCTTACCTCATCTGCTACCACCGCGAACCCTCGCCCCTGATCACCAGCCCTTGCCGCTTCAATAGCTGCATTAAGTGCAAGCAAGTTGGTTTGTTCGGCTATTTCACCTATCACCGTCAGAATTTCACTTATTCCCTTCGTCTCTTGACTCATGCTTTCTAAGTTCGATGATGTATTTTTTACTTCAGAAACTAACTCATTCACTTTCGACTGCGCGTCACCAACAGCGGCAAGAGATTGTCCACCAATATCGGAAGCTTCTTTTGTTGATTGTGCTGTCTCACCTGCATTTTGAGCTACTGTATCTGCTGTTGAGCTCATTTCCTCAATAGCGGTAACTATTTGTTCGGTTTCCTGCACATGCTGAGTCAGCATATGTTTATTTTCATCAGACTTGTGCTCTAACTGCTGCACATTATCCTTAAGTTCAGTAGATGCAGCTTCAATATTTAACATCAGACTTTGTATATGCTCTATAAATTGGTTCACACCAGCCGCAATTTGTCCCAAGTCATCGTTATTTTTGACTTCCAGTCTTTGGGTAAGGTCACCGTCGCCATCAGAAAGGCTAGTAATTGTCTCTTTCAGAGCAAGAATTGGTCTGTATAGAATATTGAGGATAAACAGTGTAACTAACACACTGACTAACAGATAAATAGCCGTTAAAATGAAGGCCTGCCGTTGTGCTTCAGTTAGTGCTGCAAATACAACACTTTTATCTAGGCCAACAAGCAAATACCATTTTTTGTCTCCATAACGTACGGCTTGAGTAAACATGACCTTGTCAACGCCGTTAAGCTCATAGTCAACGATGGTACTGACTGTGCCACGAGTGCTCTTTGCCACCTCTGTAAGAGACGCATAGTCGCTAAGCTTAGTTCCTACTTCAACGACTTTGGAAGTACTTGCCAAAACAGTCATGTCATCCGTCATCATCATAGCAATTGCACCGGGCATATTGATGTCAGCAACCGTATCACTTAATACGTCCAGAGGGATATCTGCCAGCACTACGCCATCACCGAAACCTCTACCAATACTCACCATTAACTCTCCGGTCGTCGCGTCGTTGTACGGTGCAGTATAGATTAGGTTGTTTGAACGTTTACCTTCCTGATACCAAGATCGCTTCCGTGGATCGTAACTTGGTGGGTTTTTATGGTTATCCTAGCCGGGATAATCAAACGAAGCGTAAGCATCACCGTTTTCAAAACCTATCATTAGATTGACCACATCAGCACCTAATGAACCGACCCGCATCCGTTCTGCATGCCCGTCCTGATAATTGTATTGACGGTAATCGTCTGCCACTTTTGCCACGGCTTGTGCTTTTGCTTTTAGGTAAATTTCTACCTGACTTCCTTCAATGCGAATGTGATCTTGTGTGCCCTGATAAATGTTGTTTGTCAGGGCTTCTTTCTCACTCTGATACGAAAAATAGTTAGAAGAGCCGACACTTAGCGCTATGATCACAGTTACAGTGACTAACAGAGCCTGCTTAAACCCCAGTTGTTTCATATGTGAATCCTCAAATTCGGAATATGTTAATTGTCTATCTCTTAGCAATACCAACCGCCATACCAGAGCCACCTGTTACCAACTTCAGGGGATTCGGCTGCTTTACCTAATGTATCTAAATGACTAGCATTGAAAGTATCGACTACGGTGTAACGTTTACCTGCTTTTTTTTGGTTTTCGAAAGCTTGAATTACGGATTCAGGCTCTTCTTCTATCTTCCATTCTGCTACACTCTGGAGCGAAATGTTGTTAATAAATGTTATAATATTATACTCTAGGCGGAATATCCCGGATCTAGATCACATATTGATCGGCTGGGTGTGAAATAATGTTAACCTTGATTCGTTTGATAACTATTGTGATGATAACGTAGACAATGATGAGCTCGCATTTAACACAAATTCACATGTGACTATGAATTTGCTAAGCTTGAGCCACTTTAAGTTGTCGGAGAAATCACCATGATTCCTGTTGAAAGGCACCGTTCTATTCTTGCTCTACTACGAGAGCAAGAAGTAATCAGTATCAGCGAACTGACAAAACGCCTACAAGTTTCACACATGACCATTCGTCGAGATATCAGCAAGCTAGAGGCAGAAGGAAGGGTCCTGTCTGTTACCGGTGGGGTTCAATTGTCAGAATCATTACAAAATGAAGAATCACATGACAGTAAAGCACTTCAAAATCCCAGTGAAAAGGAAAGCTTGAGCTTACTCGCTCTCAAACAAATAAAAGACAGCAAGGTTATCTACCTTGATGCCGGTACAACTATTCTGGAAATTGCGAAGCGCATAGTGAACCTTAACGATCTTACAGTAATCACAAATGATTTTGTGATTGCTAATTATCTAATCTCAAATTCACAATGCTCGATTTACCATACTGGCGGAAAAGTCGATCGTGCAAATAAATCTAGTGTTGGAAATAGAGCGGCACAAGCTATCCATGAGTTTAATATTGATTTGGCTTTTGTCTCTACGTCGTCGTGGAACCAACGTGGTATATCAACGCCTGTTGAAGACAAAGTAGTAGTCAAGAAAGCTATATGTGATGTGTCAAAAGCATGCTGCCTAATCTCTGATTCAAGCAAATATGGAAAAGTCGCCCCTTTCCATGCTATCGATCTAGAGAGATTTGATGTAATCATCACCGATAATAATCTATCGCAACATGCCCTTGAAGGTTTGACGCAAAGAGGTATAGATGTATTAATTGCAGACTAACGGGTAACTTCTGGTTTAAGTATGAAAAATCCGCCTTCTCGAAAGAAAGCGGATATTGAAGTAGATGCTTTATGAAAGGAAGTTCATGCAGAAAGTAATAAGTAGCGGGTTAACTAAGTTGATCACTATAACTGTTATCACTGGCAGCATTACCCATGCATTAGGTGCCGGACCGTATTTTTCGATCACTACCGACATGTTTGCGATTGCATTTGGTGTTTGACCTAGACCAACACCGCAATGACCTGCTGACATTACTGCTGCTTCGTAGTCTTTGCCCATCATTTTAAAGATAACGAAGTACGCAAAGCTCGCCATGAGAACAAGTTGACCAAGCAAGATGATCATCATTGGAACAGCCAAGTCGAACAGTTTCCATATCTTCAGGCCCATTAAAGAAAGAGCCAAGAACAGGTTAAGTGCAGAGTTACCAATAAGGTTAATGTGAGGCATTGCAATTTCGTAGCCTTTTGCATCAGCAACATTACGTACGATTGCTGCCGCGAAAACGCCACCAACGTAGTATGGGAATGTAATGCCAGTTTTATTAAGACCTGCAACCAAATACGCACCGAACGCCATCGTAGCTAATACAACAATAACACTTGTCATAGGGGTAACGTTTGTTTTCTTACTGTCTACCTGAATACCACTCGTTGCGGCCTCATTAGTACCACCAGTTAAGCCGTGTCTTTCGACAAGTTTTTTTGCTACCGGACCACCAACAAGGCTACCCATGATAAGACCAAATGTTGCCGCCGCAATACCGATAATAGTAGCCGAGTCCACTCCCAGCTCTTCAAAAGAAGGACCAAATGCAGCCGCAGAGCCCAGCCCACCGGACATTGAAACTGAGCCTATTGCTACTCCCATTAAAGGGTGCAGACCTAATGCTTGAGCCAGACCAGCGCCCACTGTGTCTTGCAAAATTAAGAGCACAACAGATAGCACCGCTAGAATTGCACCTTGCTTACCACTGCTTTTAATAACCTTTACACTCGCCAAGAAACCAGTGCATGTGAAGAAAAGAACCATTAAAAATTTTGTTAGGCCATGATCAAGTTGAATCGAAAATGTATTTGTTTGGTGACCTATAAGCGTTAGAAGTGCGTAAAGCAGACCACCAATCACAGGTGTTGGAATAAAGTACTTTTGGAGGAAATTAACTCGTTCTTTTGTCTTCTGCCCGACAAACAGGATGACGGCTGCAAGGCCAATTGTTTGTACTAAATCTAAAGTGATGTTCATAATAAACTCTTTTGTTATCTGGATTTAAGTGTTGTATTAACTAGTTACCTGTCTGAATAGAAAATAGCTTATCTTCTAAATTCAGTAGGTTAGCTGTGGTTGCGCCACTTTTTATTTGTTTTACAAATTCCGTTTCTTTTTCTTCACGCTTTAGACTCAATTCAATGACTTCGTCTAATCGGTGCCTTTTGACTACAACCACCCCGTCGCGGTCTCCAACAACAATGTCTCCAGAGTTTATTTCTACACCAGAAATATATACTGGAACTTCAACCTTCCCTATTTGGCTCTTCCCAGTGCTTTTAATGCTTAAGCCCTTTGAGAAGACAGGGAACCCCATATCAATAATTGCAGATGAATCTCGCACTGCGCCATTGATTAAAAGTCCACTTAGTCCCATATGCATCGCCTGAGAGGTCAATACATCGCCCCATGGCCCGGCTTCTACGAAACCTTTGGCATCAAGCACAAGAATGTCACCTTGATGCGCCCGTAGCATTGCGTAGTGTACCATCAAGTTATCGGCTGGCCTCATATCAACGGTATATGCTGGTCCAGCAAAGCGCATATCTCCATGCAATGGCTTGATATTGCTATCTAGTGCGCCTGTTGCCCCCTGAGCTTCGTAGATAGTCGCAGTACCTAATTGCTTTAAGCACTCCATCTTCTCATTGAAGCTACTCTGTAGGGTGTCATGACATAACGAAATATCGTTTCCACTCATCATTTTTCTCCTATCTATATAACTGGAGTAATTATTAAGTTATATTTAAATGAACACAAACATCGTTTTTTGAACTTAAGATAAGAAATAATGAATCTAAAACAGATAAGATACTTTTGTGAGATTGTTAGAGTAGGGAGCGCGGCACAAGCGGCAAAAAATTTATACGTCGCACCGACGGCAATCAGCATGCAGATTTCTCAATTGGAAAGCGAACTTGGTGGACAACTATTCGATCGTACTACGCGTCCGATGGAGCTTACTGAGTTAGGCAAGTTCTTCTATCCACGCGCAACAGATATTCTTGCCAACACAAATCAATTAGAGCGAGAAGCAAAAAAAATCGTATCTGGTCAACATGGTTGGCTAGGCCTTGGCTTCGTCCGTTCTGCGCTATTTTCCTTCATGCCATCGGCAATAAGAGCATTCAGGAAAGAATACCCTGAAGTTCAGCTCGATCTTGTTGAAGAGCTTTCCGACTATCAGCCAGATAGCATTAGAAGTGGCAAGTTTCATGTAGGCATATCCAGATTTATTGGAAGTCCTGTGGTGCCAGAAGGATTCACCTACAAAGAGATAATGCAGGATTCGTTTGTTGCGGCGGTTCCGGTAAACCATCCCTTAGCGAGTAGAGCATCACTGAACCTAAGTGAATTGTGTCATGAGGATTTTATTGCTTACCCCAAAGATCCACTGAGCGTATTTAGTGGGCAGTTACTGTCGTTGTTCCGGGAAAATGATCTTGAACCTCAAATAGCTTATGAGGCCGTAGAAATAAACACCGCAATAGCTTTAGTCTCTGCTGGTTTAGGCTGCACGTTAGTTGGGGAGTCAATATCGAGCTACCAGAGTAATGATGTAGTGTTTATTCCAGTTGATGATCTTAAGACAAAAAGCGTTGTGGGAGCGATTTTTCTAGCTGACGAAAAAAACTTACTTGTAGATAAATTTCTTGACTGTTTGAGTTTAGAGCACGAATAAGTATGCGTGCTTACGAAGCAGATCTAGATGTTAATAAATGAACGGAAATGGGAGATTTCGTTCACCACATAGCTAGTAGCAGCCATGAGCCGTTTTGATATTGCAAAAAGCAGAATGGCACTGATTGTGTCAATGGTACCGTCCGTGCTCGGATGGACATTATCGTTAGGAGAGAGGTGCTACCTTAGCGTCTTGGAAAAAGTGGCCATCAGAGATAAGCCACTTCTTGTGCTAAAATGCTAGAGTCACAACTACTGTAATAGATTTCGAATCACAATCGCTGTACCCATTCCCCCGCCAATACATAGTGAAGCTAAACCATATTCAAGTTGGCGTTTTGACATCTCATAGATCAAGGTGGTCAGAATGCGCCCTCCAGATGCGCCAAGCGGATGACCTAGCGCAATTGCACCGCCATTAACATTGGTTTTATCGTCAAACCACGTCATAGGTAGTTGGTACTTGTCACTCAATACATGCATCACACCAAGCGCTTGCGCGGCAAATGCCTCATTTAATTCTAGTAGCTGCATATCAGCTAGTGTCATCTGAGCGCGGTCAAGTGCTTGTTTTATCGCCGGAACAGGACCTAATCCCATATATGCAGGGTCAAGGCCACCCTGACCATAACTGACAATTTCAGCGAGTGGTTCAAGCTGATGAGTTGCCACTGCGTCAGCTGATGCCAAAATAAATGCCACACCACCATCATTGATGCCAGAGGCATTACCGGCAGTTACGCTGCCTTCTTTTTTAAAGGCTGGCTTAAGTTTGGCTAAAGTCTCTAATGATGCATCATGCCTAGGATATTCATCTTGAGCAAAGCTCACTTTCTGACGGCGTTGCAGTACTTCAATTGGAACAATTTCATCGGTGAACTTACCTTGATTGATCGCAGCAACCGCGCGCTGCTGACTGCGCAATGCAAACGTATCTTGAGTTTGGCGATCAATTTGATATTTTTCCGCAACGTTTTCAGCAGTCATCCCCATGTGGTACTGGTTAAACGCATCGGTTAACCCGTCATTAATCATGGTATCCACCAGTTGTTGGTGGCCCATTTTGCAGCCAAATCGGTTTTTTGCATCCAAAACATAAGGTGCACTCGACATGTTTTCCATGCCAGCGGCAACAATAAGATCAGCATCACCCGCTTTGATTTTACTTGCTGCTTCCATGACCGTTTTCATACCACTACCACAAATCATGTTAAGCGTAAAAGCGGGAACGGAATCAGGTACCCCGGCAAGTTTGGCTGCTTGGCGGCCTGGTCCCATGCCTTGCCCTGCACTCAGTACGTTACCGACAATCACTTCATCAAGTAAAGCGGGATCAATGTTGGCCTGCGCTAAAGCTGCATTAATCACATACCCTCCCAGTTCAGCCGCGGGTATAGAAGCGAGGCTGCCACCAAAACTGCCGAGCGCAGTACGCTTAGCTGCAACGATATAGGTTTTTCTCATCTTACTGCCTCCCTCTTAAATGACTAATCCGCCGTCGATTTTAAGTGTCTGTCCTGTGATAAAGCTGGAATTGTCACTGGCTAAGAATACAACACCATTAGTAATGTCTTCTGGCTTACCCATACGACCTAATGGTGTTTTTGATTTCATGTAGTTGAGGACTTTTTCAGGTAAGTCGACGGTCATCGGAGTCTCGATAAAGCCAGGGGCTACGCAATTAGCACGCACTTGCGCCCCTTTACGTGAAAACTCTTTTGCCCATCCTTTTGTCATTGAAATTACACCACCTTTCGTGGCGCCATAGTTACTTTGCCCAACATTGCCATCGGTACCAACCACTGAGGACATCGTAATGATTGAGCCGACACCATTTTCGATCATCAGAGGTGCAACCGCTTGTGTCATATTAAACACCCCTTTTAAATTTACATTGATCACTAGATCCCAGTCATCTTCGCTCATTCGGTCAAGTAGATTGTCACGGGTGATGCCCGCATTATTTACCAGTACATCCACTTTGTTATGCCGTGTTTGTATCTCTTCAATTAGACTGCGAATCGCAGTTCGATCACAGACATTTAACTGTGTCACCCGGACATTCGAGTACTGTGTTTCAAGCTCTTTAGCTACTTCTGTGTTCAGGTCACATGCATAGACCATAGCTGCATTTTGTTTAGCAAATGTTTCGACGATACAGCGACCAATACCTTGGGCGCCTCCAGTTACGATACAGATTTTATTAGTAAGCATAGTTTCACCTTATTTAGAAAGGATGCGAGGCTATGTCTTTGCATAGTGTTCTCGCAATAGATGGAATTATTTTATGAAGTGATTGTGCTTTTGTTTACTGATTCCAAATCAAAACACTATTGCAAATAAGGGATAATAAAGTATTGAATATATCGACGGACTTTGATTCGTCATGTTGTCTAACGGTAATAAATAAGAATCTATGACTTATATTGCTAAACTAGACTAAAACTATTTCTTCTTATTCATTAGTAAGCTATAAGGTTATTGTCCTGTAAATGCAATAGTTAGGGTCTGCACTATGCTCGATAAAATCGTTTATTTTCTTCATGTGGTACGTTCCGGTTCATTTAGCCTGGCGGCTAAACAGTATGGCATTTCTGCTTCGGCGGGTAGTCGCTGGATCATTGAGCTTGAAGAAAGTTTAGGGGTTAGTTTGCTCAAACGTTCAACGCGAAAAGTAGTGCCGACTCAGGCCGGTGTACGTTTATACGAGCGTTTTAACCGCATTAACGGTGAGATTGATGAAATCTTCACAGAGATACAGAATCTGGGTAACGATGACCGCGGTATAATCCGCATAGCTTCAACCCCACTTTTTGCTCGCGATTTTCTTGGTGCTATAGTAGGTGAGTATTTACAACAATACCCTAATGTTACTTTCCGTATCTTAGAAACAGCTCTCGATATGGACCATATTGATGAGATCGACTTCGCGATACGAGCCAGTGCGAATTACCTGGGTTTTCAAGAGAAAGATAGCCTTTTGGTCAAGCGGTCGCTCTTAAAATACCCGCTCATGGCTTGTTGTTCGCCACAATACATCGAAAGATATGGCAAGCCGGATCAGCCTGAAGATTTACGTAGCCATAATTGTTTGTACGCATCTACCCTTGTCGGAGGAAGCAAATGGGTCTTTGAACGGGACGGTGAGATAACTACGGTCAATATCGCTCAAACAGTAGAAGTGGAAAATAGTCAATTTATCAAAACGGTAGCTCTCAATGGTGGTGGAGTAGGCTACCTGCCGGTGCACTTGATCGAAGGTGAACTCAAAGATGGTTCATTGGTACCTATTCTGAGTGAATACACCAATAGCGAATTTGAATTTAGCCTCTATTATCGCCCAAGGAAACAGATGCCGGCTCGTTGTGTCAACTTTAAGGACTATCTAATTAAACGTGTTCGAGAAATTTCTGAGGCAGAATAAACAGCAAAAAGAAGAGTGGTTCACGTTGCTCTTCTTATTTTTTCAGCTTCATATATAGATTATCCCTTATACGCAATTATCTTTCCTTTTATTGTCTATTTTTTCATTAATCATAAGCCAATACACTTTTTCTATCAGCTACACAGCATGTGTTCTAAGCATTAATACTTTCCACAAGGAAAACTGATAATGAAAATAAAAGTGTTAACAACGCTACAAGCTTCAAACTTAATTAATGATGGTGACAGGGTTATTCTTGGCGGTTTTATCGGTGCAGTTGTCCCTGAAGCAATAGAAAAAGTTATTGGTGAGCGTTACTTGAATACAGGTCATCCGAAAAATCTGGAGCTGTATTTTACCGCAGGTCAAGGCAACGGTCTCGATAAGGCGGTCAATCACCTATCTTACCCAGGAATGGTCAGTTTGGCTTGTGGTGGTCATTGGGGACTAATTCCAAGGCTACAAAAGTTAGCTAATGAAAATAAGATCCAAGGTTACAACTTCCCGCAAGGCGTCATCGCTCAATTGCTACGAGATTCAGCAGCCGGTAAGCCTGGTACTCTATCGCATGTTGGCTTGGGCACATTTGTTGATCCTCGATTTGGTGGTGGCAAAATTAATGAAGTGACTACTGATGAAAGGGTCTCCGTTATGAATATCAATGGTGAGGAGTTTTTATTTTTTAAGCGTCTCAACCCTAATGTTGCACTACTACGTGGTACTACAGCAGACGAAAACGGCAATATTACGATGGAAGACGAGTGCTTGTTTCTTGAAAACCTTGCAGCAGCGCAATTAGTGTCAAACCTTGGCGGCACAGTGATCGTGCAAGTAAAGCAGATGGTGAAGACTGGAACCCTTGACCCACAACAAGTACGTATTCCTGGCATTTTTGTTGACGCTGTTGTTATTGCAGAACCAGAAGAGCACATGCAAACCTTTGCTGAAACTATGAACCCGGCTTATTGCGGTCGTGGTGAATTAACTGAAACTTCAGCATCAGTTCGTCCTCTGGATGCAAAAAAAATCATCGCCCGCCGCGCTGCAATGGAGCTTAAACGAGGTGCTATTCTCAACTATGGAATAGGTGCTCCTGAGGTAATTGCTGAAGTTACCGATGAAGAAGGAATTACTGATCAAATGATCGCTACTGTCGAACCAGGGGCGATCGGAGGGACACCTGCAGGCGGCTTAAGCTTCGGTGCATCGGCATTTCCTGAAGCGGTAATAACTCAAGATCAGATGTTTGATTTCTATGATGGTGGTGGCATTGATCAAGCCTTTTTGGGCTTAGCGGAATGTGACCAGTCCGGCAACTTAAACGTCTCCAAATTTGGTAGCAAAATCGCAGGCTGTGGTGGCTTTATCAACATCACCCAAAATGCCAAGCAAGTGTTTTTCTGCGGTACTTTCACTGCTGGGAAACTGGAAATTAAAACTGGTAATGGCGAACTAAAAATTGTTAAAGATGGACATATTCAAAAGCTTATCAACCAGGTTCAGCAAATTACTTTCGCAGCAGATATTGCTAGACGCAATAAAAAGCCAGTGCTTTATATCACTGAACGTGCAGTATTCAAACTAGGTAAAAAAACGCTTGAGCTTATTGAAATTGCGCCAGGCGTTGACCTTGAAAAAGATATTCTAAATCAAATGGAATTTAAGCCTGTCATTAGCTCTGAACTTAAGTTAATGGACAAACGAATTTTTTGTCACCAACCAATGGGATTGATGCTCACGTCAATACAAAAAAGTGAGCAAAGCCAAGTCAACCCCGAGAATGTAGCCGCTTAAACCGAGTCTCCCTCTCACTAAAAGGGAGATAGTCTTGCGATAAAAATCGATGTTTTTATCGCAAAACTCTTTCTAAGAGAAACACCATTATGAGTTATTCCATTGACCAGCTTGAGCTGGGACAAAGTGCGTACTTTGAAAAGACTATTAGCGAATCAGATATTCAGATGTTTTGTGGCATCAGCGGTGATATTAACCCGGTTCATGTTAGCCAAATTGCGGGAAAGAAGAGTATTTTCGGCAATCGTGTAGCACACGGGATTATGGTTTCCGGCTTAACTTCCGCTGTTCTCGGTATGCAACTTCCTGGGCCGGGGACTATTTATTTAGGTCAAGAGCTGAAGTTTACGGCACCAGTTTACATTGGTGACACCATTCGCGCCGAAGTGGTTGTTGCTGAAATTATTCGCGACAAAAATATCGTTAAACTCGCAACACGCAGCATTAATCAAAATAGCAAAATCGTTATTGAGGGCATGGCAACGGTTATGCCACCAAAGCAATAAAATATTTAAGGATCTACCATGATTATTAAACCTATCATCCAAGGTGTGGTTGCCCGTTCTGCACATCCTATGGGCTGTCAACAATCAGTACTTAACCAAATAGAGTATGTAAAAAAAGCATCGCAAATATCTCAAGGGCCGAAGAAGGTGCTAGTGCTTGGTGCGTCTTCTGGTTTTGGGTTAGCCTCTCGTATTAGTTTAGCCTTCGGTGGCGCCGAGTCGGATACTATTGGCGTGTCTTTCGAACGCGGACCAAGCGAAAAAGGCATTGGAACCGCTGGTTGGTACAATAATATCTATTTCCGTCAAGAAGCAGAAAAAGAAGGACTCATTGCTAAAAACTTTGTCGGTGATGCTTTCTCGGCAGATATGCGAGAAAAAGTTATTGACTACATAAAGCATGAGTTTGGAGGGAAAGTTGACTTGGTAGTCTACAGTCTGGCAACTGGCGTCAGACCAAACCCAAACACAGGGGAGCTATGGCGTTCAGCAATTAAAACTTCAGGAGAGCCAATTGTTGGGGCAACCATCAACATAGAGAAAGACTGCCTAGAGTCTATGGAAGTAGGTACAGCCACACCAGAAGAGATGGATGCGACAGTAAAAGTGATGGGTGGTGAAGACTGGCAAAGCTGGATAGACATGTTGAGCAATTCTGATGTTCTTGCCCATGGTTGCAAGACGATTGCCTATTCGTATGTTGGCCCAGAAATTACGTACCCAATTTATCACAAGGGTACCCTTGGCAAGGCGAAGGCACATTTACACTGCACCGCGGATGAACTAAATAAAACGCTTAGTGAACTTGGGGGAGAGGCATATGTTTCTGTATGTAAAGCCCTGGTGACTAAAGCAAGTGTATTTATCCCTGCATTCTCTCCTTACATTCTTTCTTTGTTTAAGGTAATGAAGGAAAAAGGAACACATGAAGGCTGTATAGAACAAATGCAGCGTTTATTCTCCCAGTGCTTGTACGTAAATCAAGTACCAGTAGATGAAGCTCGCCTAATTCGAATTGATGACCGAGAACTCGAAGCAGAAACACAGCAACAGGTAAAAAAACTAATGAGTCAAATGACTGCTGAGAACTTTCGTCAGATTGGTGACTACAGTGGCTATAAATTAGACTTCATGCGACTCAATGGGTTTGACTTTTCTGAAGTTGATTACGATGCCTCAATTGATATGAATGAACTGGCACTATTACAGCCTTAAGCAGTATATTCCTTCCAGAATAAAAATCCCCCACCAATATGTGTGGTGGTATTTTATTGAATAATAAGGTTAATTTATTTTTCTGGCTCAAGTTCACACAATTCATTATTGCAAATTAAGGATAATAAGGCGCTGTTATTAGAGTATTATGATTCATAGAAAATAAAACTAATATCACCCTATAAGGTACACATTATGAACAAGAAACATCTTATCGAGATTACGATATTCCTCACCTATGCATTGTTTGCCATGTCTTGGGTAGCGGGTTCAATGATGACAAAAGACATCATGTCCTACTACAACATTGATGGCATGGCAGCCGCTACCTGGATGACTAACGCAATTACCATAGCCAAGATTATTGGTAATTTGGCTGCAGCTTGGCTATTAATAAAAATGGGACCGAAGAAGGCTTTTTTAATCGCCTCGGTGTTAATTGTAGCTGGTGCGATTGGTGCATTCGCTTCAAATTATCCACTTTACGTTTTTTCACGATTAGTAATGGGGTTTGGTGGAGCATTTGCGATCGTTTACTTCAACCCGATAGTTATTAATTATTTCTCAGCTGAAGAACGTCCATTAATTAATGGTATCAATGCTGCCGCATTTAACATGGGTAACCTGTTGGCACTATTATTCACCGGTTCTCTGCTTTCTAGTCTCGGAAGCTGGCAAAATGTAATTTTGGCTATTTCTGCAATCAGCTTAGCTATCTTAGTTGTTTGGTGGCTGATTAGTGATGACTTCTCGCTATCAAGCTCCTCAGATAACAAAGAGCAAGCAGAATACACTTTAAAAGATGGCATGAAAGAGTCGGTAAATTGGTGGTTACCAATTGCTTATTCTGGTCTGCTTTTCTGCTACATTTCTGTTTTTGTACTATTCCCGTTAGTACCTACATTTGCTGCTGAAGCGAAATATCTTTCTTCAATTATGATAGGAGCAGGAATGGTAGGAACCGTCGTAGGTATTATTGTAGCGAAGCGCTATTCTTTGCGCGTACCTGTTATCCGCTACTGTGGTTTAGCAATGACAGCGTTTGCTGCATTGATGATTACTACAGGGAATGCAACTATTGCTTACGCGGCAGCATTCATGGCGGGTTTCTTTATGTTTGTGCCAATGACGTCATTAGTAACCCTTCCTCAAGAACTACCAAACATGACGCCAGGTCGTATTACCGTTATCTTCGGTATGTTTTGGTCCATTTCTTATATGATAGAAACAGTGCTCATGTACTTGGCTGGTGTGCTCGCGGATACGACAGGCAACATTGCGTATGCAGCGACGTTTGCGGTGATTTGTTCATCAACATTTTTCCTTGCAAGCTTCTTTTTGCCTGAAACAGGTAAGAAACCTGAACTCATCAATGCTACAGCAAAAAGTGCTTAAGGAGGCCATATGCGTCAAATTAGTTCTAAGTTAGAAGCTTGGTTAGCAGACTTTAATGTCCTGGTTGATCCGCACCAACAGTTTTGGACACTGAGTTAAGTGAGTACAATCACTAACGAGGTGAACCATGACAAACAAAAAGAAACGTATTTTCCATTCTCCTGAATTTAAAGCTGAAGCTCTGAAGTTGGCAGAGAAAGTAGGAGTTGCTGCGGCAGCAAGACAACTCGGGCTACATGAATCACAGATCTATGGTTGGCGTAAAGCAGCCAAAAAAGATACCACTACAACGCAACGGGAAAAGGATCTGGCTACTGAGGTCGCAAAGCTTAAGAGGCAATTGGCAGAGCAAGCTGAGGAGCTAGAGATCGTAAAAAAGGCCGCCACCTACTTCGCGAAGAATCAAAAGTAGATTGCTATGAATTTATGCTCGAACACCTACTGTATTTCAGTGTCGTCCGTATGGCTAAGGTGTTCGGAGTATCTCGAAGTGGGTTTTATTACTGGGTTGAGCATCGCCACAAGGCCATTCAGCGCGAAGATAGCCGTAAGGTGCTCGATACCAAGGTCAAAGAGGCTTTTGACAGCAGTAAAGGCCGTGATGGCGCGAGACGTATCCAAAAAGAACTGGCAGAGAACGGTGATAGTCGCAACGTCAAAACCATTGCCGCCAGTATGAAACGTCAGGATTTGACCCCAAAAGCTGCACGCAAGTTTAAGTGTACAACGGACAGCAAGCATAAAATGCCTGTTGCTCCGAACCTGTTGGCTCAAGATTTTAACGCAACGGCTCCGAACCAAAAGTGGGCTGGCGATATTACCTATCTTGCCACTAGCGAAGGCTGGTTATATTTGGCGGTCATTATTGATCTTTACTCTCGTCAGGTGATCGGCTGGTCTATGGATACAAGAATGACGGCAACTCTGGTCTGCGATGCACTATCGATGGCTCTGTTCCGTCGAGGATTTCCTGAGCAGGTTATTGTTCATAGTGATCGAGGTAGCCAGTACTGTTCAAAAGACTATCGAGATCTCATAACTGCTTATAATCTAAAACAAAGTATGAGTAGAAAAGGAAATTGCTGGGATAACGCTTGTGTTGAGAGCTTCTTCCATTCAATGAAAGTTGAAGCGATCCAATATGAGCCTATCATGACGAGAGGCGAGATGCGCCAAACGATCTTTGAGTATATAGAGGTTGATTATAATCGGACAAGAAGGCACAGTGCTCTTGGGTATCTGAGCCCAGTTAACTTTGAAAATCAAAATGTCGCTTAATGAAGTGTCCAGTCTGGCTGGAGCAGATCAGGTTACCCAGCTAGTAGAAAATGGCTTTAAAGCAAATGCGACCAACGCTCGCGAGGGTTTGGCAAATCTAACTAAAGGTTTGGTTACAGATATCCCTGAGGTGGCATCTATTCAAGATGATGTGGTTATCGGAGGTGAATATGCAGTACCTGTGCGTATCTATAATCCTGAGCCAACCAAAGCACTACCAGTATTGGTTTATTATCATGGTGGTGGCCATATGGCTGGCAGCGTAACGGTTTATGACCCGATTTGTCGTAAGCTTGCATTAGCCACCAATCATATTGTAGTGGCTGCGGAATATCGTCTCGCTCCAGAGTGTCCGTACCCTGCAGGTATTAATGATGCTTACTCAGTGGTTCAACATATTTGGACTGTACTTGATGAAAGGAAAGTCAATTATCTGCCTAAGCTTTCGATTGCAGGTGATTCTGGTGGCGGAGCACTAGTAGCAACCGTTAGCGCAAGAGCACAGTTCGACGATGTGGTCTCAATTGAAAAGCAGGTGATGATTTACCCAAGCCTCGATTACACAATGGACAGTGCTTCGATGGAAGAGAATGCGACTGGCTATTTACTGCAAAAAGGAAAGATTGCATGGTACTTCGACAACTACTTCCAAAATGGAGAAGATCGTAAGCAAGCTTCACCACTGTACCAACCAATGACAGCACAGTTACCTGAAACTCTCTTGTTTACCGCAGAGTTCTGTCCGTTAAGAGACGAAGGTATCGCGTACTGTGAAATGGCCCAGGCCGCTGGCGCAAGCGTCGAGCACTATCACTTCAACGACATGATCCACACCTTCGTTAACATGGAAGATCTTGTTAAAGAAGAGTGTCAACTGACCTATCAAAAAATCAGCGAGTTTTTAAACCGCTAGATCTTTCTGTATGGTGCCCAAACTCTAGTACCTAAACACAGAAGTTATGATCGATTGAATTTAGTACACCAAGGTGGTGTCTCACCTCTTTGGTGTACTAAAGTTTTTTAACGGGTATAAAGGCATATCAACAACCAAAATGAACTAACTAGCAATATTGCATGAGAAACTCTGTTCCATATTCCATCAGGGGATTTCGGAGAGCAACTACGGATTTACTACCTCTACGTTTCCGGCTTGGTGATCACACATACGATTCCGGGCATGGGCTGTTCCGGGTGTTGTCGAACTCCCTGATTGTCGAACTCCCTGATTCAGGCTCACTTCGGGACAAAAGCTCGTTGGAGTATATGCCTAAAATGGTTCTGCTTTTCGGGACTATTCTTCTATTATTTAATAGTCTCACAAACAGATAGACACCCAGAAGGAGCTTACTTTGGCAAAATTTTTGAGTGCCCTCATCCTACGAAGATACGGTAAGTATCTATGAGCTGTTGTGTGACAATACAAAAGAGGATTTAGTGATAATTCAGTGGCCGATGTTTGTGATATAAAGTATTGATCGAAAAATAGGCGCTGAATATGCTGTGAAGCTTAACTGAAGGCACTTTAGAGCAAATATTGTCCATCGATGCTTATTTTCGCTGGGAAGAATTTGGTGACGCTTATTTGTGGATAAACTCGTAGGCTAAAGTGCCATTCCTCATTTGTCTGAATTGATGTAGTAAATACGTCTGGCTTTAGAACTATTCTATCCATGCATGTCTTAGAATTGACACTCTAGCATTTCCTTTCGATATCATCCTGCCCTTTTGCTCTTACACCACCTAAGCTGAATTCTATATTGAATACCACAGGATGAAACGAAATATGGAAATGGCTATGACCTTTAAAGAGCTAAACTGGATAGGTGCGGAGTTTTCGTTATTTGTTCCTTTTGATGTGAAGAATAGCTTTGGAACTGGAAATTTTGGGAATAAGTGTGAATACAAGGTTATTGGCTCAAGGGGGCCCGGACATATATACTTTCTACGCTCTTATAAGCAAGTACCACATTATTTTCCATTAGCAGTGGCTGAAGGGGCTAAAGTTGATGTTGATAGGTATGGCCAGCTTTCGAGAAGCATAGTTTTGGTTGCTTTGCCAAAATGCACACTCATTGATTTAGGTATAACATCTGATGAGTTCGAAGATAAAACGTTTGAGAATGAAATCGACGGCAAAGTACTAGCGTATTCCTTGGAGTTGCTTAATAAATTTGCTGCGAAGTATGCCCAAGTTACAAACGACTTTTGGGTATCTATTCCAACAAAAGAAGAAATTTTATCTCATAAAATTATAAGAGCAGACCGCGGTTCGAAGAGAATCCCGACACTTAAAATGTTTCCAGAAAAAACGTATTTTAGTGGAGGTAAGGGGCACTTTATATCAACAACCAAAGATTGCTTATTGAGGGAAATGTTACGAGAGGAAAGCCCAGATACTGTTGATCTCTTGCTTTTATCAGCCAAAGATTTTATCAGCCGTGAACAATTTGCATTAGCTATCGTTCAGTGTGCTGTTGCCTTCGAGTACTATATATACAACGACCTAATCGAGTTTCCCAGTAAAACTAAGAGAAAACAGTTCATGGATAAGCATACAAAAAAACCTGACTGTGGCTGTCATATTGGTATCAACGAGTTTTGTCGAACAGGAATTAGTGAGTTTCTGGGCATAGAATTTTCCTCTACAGGTGAATTTGAAAACATAGTCAGCAATGTCACATCTGTTCGAAATAAAATTGTGCACGGCACTCCAGTCAAGGTTGATAAGGAGCAAGCGGATTTAGCGATCAGTTCAACAATCAATGCTATAGGCTACCTTGAAAAACGCCGCCTTTGAGAGTTAGAAATAGAAAATAATTATGAAGGCATATCAAAGTTTGTTGAAAAATGATGTGTGTGGCATTACTCAAGTTAAATGGGCCTGTCAAGTTAAATGGGCCGGTACCTCGTTCCGGGACATTATCGAGTTACGGTATAGGGACGATTTATATCCGTCAGCAACTTTTAAGCAGCAAAATAGCATCACTTTGCTTGATGTCGTCGATGGAAGTTTCTGGACAGAACTGAGCATGCTATAGCTCTGTTATTTCATGTGGTATTTGCATTACTATGTTGTAAATATGCATCTCAACTCTGTCGACACAACGAAAGCCTTAAGTTTTCCCATACCATGACAGTTTGTCCCTTCTAATGTACAATTAACTTCGTGAGCCCCCTTAAGGAACTACTTATATGCCATCAGTCTCAAATCCATCCCCACGGAAAGGCAAGTTCATTCCAAACCTTGAAAACTACAAAACAAGCCTTAGTTATGAAGGTATAACGCAAAAAGACAAAAACAAAGCTCGTTCTATTTCTGAATTGAAACGTAAATATGCGCGATAAGTACGGTGCGAATAACGATAAGTACTGCTATCAGGATACTGACGTTTTAATCAATATTCTAAATATACGTGACGCTGAAGAATTAGAAGAGGCAGAAGTCGCTTTTACCACAGAAAGATACCGTACCTACCAAAGCGACATCAACGAGCTTAACCAGCTAGACTTTTCTCACTTAAAACACTTACATTTATATCTATTTCAGGATCTCTATTCGTGGGCAGGAAAAGTACGAGAAATCGATATCTCAAAGGGTAATACTCGCTTTTGTACCTTTTCCAGAATTGAACCAGAAGCAGAGAAACTGTTTAAGATCATCCCAACATTAAGCAGTGTCGCTTCTACAACAGAACTAATAGAAAACTTAGCAAGCCTATTTTGTGAACTCAATTTACTTCACCCGTTCAGAGAGGGCAATGGCCGAACATTACGATTCTTTTTTGAGGAATTACTCTTCGTTTTGGGGTATGAAGTAAGGTGGCCGCAACTAACTCAGCAAGACTGGATAAATGCAAATGTTGCCGGAGTATATCTCGATCTTAAGCCTCTAATCGCTATTTTTAAAGAGGCAATACTTCCTCAATGAAATCTTGTTTTAATGCATACGTATGCAAATGGTAATCTGAGTCTTTCCTGATGTGGGATGAAAAGAAATGGGAGTTATCGTGCTCCCCTTCCCGGAGAGGTGTTATTAGAAAAATTATCGCCCCGTAGAGGATAACCTAGACACCGTCCTCTGAGATTCTCTACTTCTCCAGAAAAGGTCCTTTGATAGCCCGGAATCATTCTGCAAAATCGCGAGATCTTTCGGTTTCGACTCCGGTTTGATCGTGACCTCCTCTCGACACCCCGAACAGGACAGTTCCGGGTGTTCTGACTCCATTAGGGACAAAAGCGAGCCAGCTACCATGAACACAATCTACCTATCGAGCGAGATCTGATTTATCAAATCAAAAAATCACTGTTTTCTAGCGGCAGCTAACCAACAGTGATACCTTGCCTGAAAACAATAAATGAACTATTGTGTGTACATAGTTTTGTACAATTAAGAGTCTGATATGAGCCGTATACATTTCGATAAAGACATACAACCGTTGTCAGAATTTCGCGCTGGCGTAACCTCATTTATAAAGCAAATAAACGAAACTCGACGTCCATTGGTAATCACTCAACGTGGTAAAGGTGTTGCAGTGGTACTTGATGTCGCTGAATATGAAGCCATGCAAGAGAAAATCGAGCTATTGGAAGAAATGCGTACCGCTGAAGCTCAATTAGCATCTGGCCTGAGTGTTTCTAATGAAGATGCACGAGCTCAAGTATTAGGACGTATTAAAGAATGAAGGTAGTTTGGTCCCCTTTGGCATTACAAAAATTAGGCGATGCAGCCGAATTTATCTCATTGGACAATCCATCAGCAGCCAGGAAGTGGGTGGATGAAGTCTTTGATAAAGCTGAATTACTTGCTTCGATGCCAGAGATGGGGCGTATGGTTCCTGAAATGCCGAATACAAACTATCGGGAAGTTATATTCGGTCATTACAGGATCATTTACAGCATAAGCCATGAGATTCGGGTATTAACTGTTCGTAATTGTCGCCAAATTCTTACGGATGATGCTCTTTAGCTCCATCCATATCGCTTACTCACTTATTTAAGACCGATAAGTACAAGGCAATATTTATCAGCCGTAAATTTTTCTAACTCGCTTTCCGGCGAAAGCGAGTTAGAAAGACCTGATTGTTGCAGGCTAGTTATCTTTGGTTAACTATCTGCCGAACTAACAAACGCGTCCATGGCTTTCCATCCGGAGTAAACTTTTCCATCTGATTTAACCTATCAGCAATCTGCTGGTGGAACATGCCTTGTGAATGCCATTGCTTTGCCAGAATTACTGCAGAATCTTCTATCTCTTGGACCTCTGTGAGTACAGAAACATCGGCTACTGTACTCACATCAGGAACTGCTGTGCTTCTGGTCAGTGCGCACATTTCAGATATTTGGTGTGTGTTTGCTATCTTTTCCCTACATGCATTTTTTACCCACTGAGAAAAGCTTATGTCATCAGGCTTAACTTCATGAATATCAGCCAATAACTCATGCTCAAACCGTATGTTTTTTTTCGCTGATTGGCGGTTAGTATTGCTGTTCAGTACAACGACTATTTTCTTCATGGGCGCACATCAATTTAAGATAACAAGAAAGAGTGTGCGCACGATTCGGACTTGAACTGTGCGCACAGCTTGGATGGTTCACCTTTAGTGAAGGATGGTTTTAATCGAAATATCGATTCGTGATTCAAGCGCAGCCAAAATCCATACAGAATCTCGTGCTTCAGGGTTGTTTAAGCACTGGTGCAGTACGCGAATTACGCCATCAGTTACGTAACACAAAAACTGATGTTCACGCTTGTGCTTCTTCGGGAAAAGAGATGTTCTTTCACGTATCAGCATATAGATATCTTCACGAAAACCATCAATATCATCGTGGTCCATTGTCTTAAATGATGCCTGTTGGATTACATCAAAACAGAGGCTGGTGCAGTGAATCGCTAGAGGTGAATATTTCATGCTTCACCTCCTGTTTCCAAAAAGCGTTCGAACGCACTACCGTCACGTCTGGTCAGGTTAGGCACATAACGAGAGTAAACCCGGAACAACATAGTCGTTGTAGTATGTCCCATCTGATTAGCAATCCATTCGGGAGCCTCTCCGGACGCAAGCAGTAATGTCGCATAAGTATGTCGTGTCTGGTACGGGTTGCGAGGCCTCAATTTAGCTCTGCGTAGGGTAGGGTACCAAATGGACTTAGACACAGTCTGATAGTTCAACGGAAGCCGCTTATCGTTGGTAAAGACGTACTTATCTTTAAGGTAAGCTGTCTTTTTATGTTCCCTGAGCGCTTCAGCGACTCTGTCTGTCAGCATAACCACCCGGTAAGAGCCTTCTGTTTTTACGTCGGAAAGCTCACCGCGAACAAGGCTTTGGTTAACCGTAATTGTTTTGTTGTCCAGATTAACGTCTTTCCACATTAGTCCGTCGATCTCACCGGTTCTAAGACCGGTGAAGAAACGAGTTATGTAGTACGGCTTGTACTTTTCCGGTGCATGGGCAATAACCTGTTCAACTTCTTGTAAGTTAAACGGGTCAACTTCTGTGCGACCTACTTTTAATGCCTTGATATTCTTCCATGGAGAAGTAAAATCGTATCGATCAGCGGCTTCATTCAACATCACTCTTAGTGGTGTCATGATATGATTGATGCGTGAAGGGCTTAACTCTTTACCTTTTCGACCTGGGACTTTGGCGAGTGTAGATCGAAAGCTTAAGATTTGTTGTTTAGTGATGGCGCTGATCTTCTTATTACCAAACATCGGAATGATGTACTTGTTTAGGATGCCTTCCACATCTTGGTAATGGCCTTTACGCCATTCGATTTTCTTTTCAGATAGCCAGATTTCAGCAAATTCATGAAGTTTTGGAGAATCTGTCGCTTCGAAATATGCTTTTGCCTGACGTTTACGCTCATCAACTTGTGCAAATTTAGCTACAAGTTTGCTTTCCGGAAAGTATTTTGCGTAGTCAAAGCTTCCTACCATAATTTCCGCTTCAATAACCTTCAGCAGGCGATTAACGCGATTACGGTTTGCCTTTGTATCTGAAAGTTTGGTGTACTCTCGGCAGCGGTGCCCTTTATATCTGAAGTCGAGAAAGAGGCGACCTCCACGTGAATTAATACTACCCATGATATTGCTCCTTAGTGCCCTAATAAAATGGAATCGGTTGAGACGCCATTAAGCATTTCTTCTTCAACACGTTCCCAGATAAATAGAATCTTGCGACCACCAAACGGACGAATGTAGTGAATCCCTTCGAACAGAACAGAATCTTTAAGTTGCTCACGAATAACACGCTTGTCGTACTTAATTACCGAAGATAGTTCTTCAGTAGTGAGGTATGTATATGCCATAATCATTTCCTGTCTTATACGCTACAGTTTGTAGCTCTAGAGATACAATATGCCGTTCAAAGAAGCTTGTCAACACCATTTTGTGTCTTTAGCGAAACATTTAGGGTCTTATAAGAAATGATTAAGTGTCATCTATCAACTTTACTTGGAGCTAAAAAGCTGAAAATTGCAGATGTAGTAAGAGATACTGGAGTCAACAGAAGTACAGTAAATCGACTATTTCATGAAACGAACAATCGGATTGATTTCGATACGCTGGAAAAAATCTGCCTTTACCTTGATTGCAGTGTTGGTGATCTGCTTGAAGTGCAAAAAGACGAAACATCGGATTAATTTTTCTAATATTGAGCTGATGAAGTCATAACAAATTGTGATCATGATGAAATTGGACGTAAAAAATCAGTTTGGTCTCAACATGGTCTCAATTTGGTCTCAATCGGATTGGGTAACGATGATCTTGAAGTTGTAGGTAATCTTCAGACACACAAAAACACGCAATAAAGCGTTTAATTTTCAAAGGGTTGGGAGTTTTAAAACTAGGAAGAAAACTTGGAGCGTGCAGCGGGAATCGAACCCGCATCATCAGCTTGGAAGGCTGAGGTAATAGCCATTATACGATGCACGCATCTCGTTGTTGGGATTTATAATGCCACAGGTTTTTGAAAATGGAACCCCGGAGTGCTCACAAATTCGAATAAACTCAACCGTTTGAACGTAATTCATACAAATTGATGAGTTCTTAGTCTTAATGCGCTGGCTGTCAATTACAGCCAGCGATATGTTGCTCCCGGGTTTAAAGCTTGCTGTACTCGATAGCGATTTGGGCACCTAATCGGGCATTGTTCAGAACAAGCTGGATGTTCGAGTCCAGGCTGTCACCGCCGGTGAGTTCGCATACACGTGCTAATAGGAAGGGGGTCGATTCCTTACCGAAAATTCCTTGTTCGTCCGCTTCTCTTAGTGCCGTTTCTATAGCGCTGTTTATTGCTTCTGGTGGCATTGCGTACTCTTCAGGAATCGGGTTGGCAATAACAGCGCCGCCTTTCAAATCCATTCCCCATTTTGCTTTTAATGCCAGAGCAATGGCGTCAGCGGAGTCCAGTCGATAGTCGATGCTATGTTCGCTTTCTCGGGTGTAGAATGCCGGCAGACTGTCTGTCTGGTAGCCGATCACCGGTACGCCCTGAGTTTCCAGATACTCACGGGTAAGGGCAAGGTCAAGAATGGACTTGGCACCGGCGCAGACTACGGCCACATTGGTGTTTGCCAGTTCCTGAAGGTCTGCTGAGATATCCATGGTCTCCTGAGCACCACGGTGTACGCCGCCAATACCGCCTGTGGCGAAGACTTTAATGCCCGCCATCGCAGCCAGAATCATGGTAGCCGCTACTGTGGTTGCCCCGTCTTTTTTGCCTGCAACGATAAACGGAATATCGCGGCGGCTTACTTTAGTGACTTCAGTGCCGGCTTTACCCAGATAAGTGATCTCTTCCTCAGACAGACCCACTTTCAGGCGGCCTTTGATGATGGCGATGGTAGCCGGAACCGCGCCCTGTTCACGAATTGTCTTCTCTACCAGCAATGCTGTTTCAACATTGCGCGGGAAAGGCATGCCGTGAGAGATGATGGTTGACTCAAGTGCCACAACGGGTTTGTTTTCTGCCAGTGCTTGTGCGACTTCAGGTTGGATATCCAGATAGTTCTCTAACATGTGATGCTTTCCTCTAATAAACGTTTTACTGCGTTTTCAGACATAGTTGAATTGATGGTGTCGGAGGCAATTAACGCCAGACGTGCCGCCCCCAGTGCAAATTCGACGCTGCGATTCCACGGCCAGTTTTGGACATGTCCGTGGGCAAGTCCCGCAAGCAGGGCGTCACCCGCTCCGGTAACATTGTTAACCTGTGTTGCTGATGGCGGGATAAAGGCAGCGCCATCTTCTGAGCTTGAGTAAGCTCCTTTGCTGCCAAGGCTGATCAACAGCCGTTTTATACCTGCTCCATGCAGCTTCTCGCCGATTCGGGGCAGATCATCGTTGCTCTGAAACGTTATACCAGACAGAAGTTCAGCTTCCATCAGGTTTGGCTTCAGGGTATGGATACTGTTTAGGAATGGCTTAAGCTTGGGCGCCTTAACCGAAGATACGGGATCAACCAGGATAGGCTGTTCGCCATGATTGTTGAAGATATATTCAAGGGCATCCTGGCTTAGGTTCGCATCCAGCACAATCGCTGTGGCCCGGGCTATCACGCCTTCTCTTCGGGAAAGTTGTTCTGCATTGAGCTTTTTTATCAGCCCCATATCGTTCAGAGCGAGCTGCATTTCACCATCCGGCCCATGGATGGAGAGGTAAGTGCTGGATGTTGCTCCCGGAACAGTATGGCAGTGATCCACATTGACACCGGCTTCTCTGCACGCTGCCTTTAGCTGGTCACCCCAGGCATCATCTCCCAGCGCTCCAATAAACTGGACCGAAGATCCAAGGCGGCTAAGGTTGTCGGCAATATTGCGGCCAACACCGCCAGCGCTGCAGGTGAGCTTACCCGGATTGGAGTCCCCGCTGATTAGGGACGAATCGGAGCGGCCGCATAAGTCCATATTCGCGCCGCCAATGACCACAAGGTACTTGTCCGGGGCGATGATATAGCCCTTCCCCTGTATAAAGCCTTTTTTTGTCAGCTTCATGATATGCCCGGCGACGGCGCTTCGGCTCAGGCCAAGTATATCGGCCAGTGCCTGCTGAGCGATCATCGGCTCTTTGCGCAGTATGCTGAGGATTTGTTGCTCTCTTTCTGTCATAAACAAAAGTCCGCTTAACAAACAATTGTTTGCATGTTAGAACAAAAAACAGACAAAATCAGGCGCATATCCCAAACGTTTGCGCGAAATCACAACTCACCCGTTGAAAGGCTTTTACTTTGTGATTCAGTATTAAGAATCGACTTAAAAATATTAAAGAATGTCAAAAGCTTGATGAATGTCCTGATTACATTTTTCATAAAGATGTAATTGCAAAGCAATACGGGCTTATTGTTTGCTAAAGTCTCAAAACTTAAGTTAAAAATTCACCTGCTTACAGGCTTTTTGTAGAATAAAACTTATCCATAAAGGGATTATGGATAATTTTGTTTCAAAAAGGATGTAAGATGTTTACGACTGAAACATATAATAAAAAGATACTGCTAACTATCTTCCTGATTATAATCGGGTTTCTCTCTTCTTCTGTTTGGGCCAGGACGCAAAAAGTACTGGTGCTTCACTCTTATCATCAGGGCCTTGAGTGGACTGATAACATTAGCGCCGGTATTAAATCTGTACTGGGTGACAGAAAAAACGATGTGGAGATTTACTACGACTACCTTGATACCAAGCGCAATGCCGGTAATCACTACACCAGCAAGCTGGCTGAACTGTTTCTGGCTAAAAGCCATCATATTCCCTTCGAACTTATTATTGCTGCAGATAATAACGCTCTGAAATTGTTAAATGATCACGGTGAAGAATTATTTCCTGATACTCCGGTGGTATTTTGTGGGATTAATAATTTCTCTCCTGGCCTGATATCGGGAATAAAAAATGTCACCGGTGTTGTAGAGGAGGCTGATGCCAAAGCGACCATGGACCTTATGCTGAAGGTTCACCCGCAAGCAAAGAAAATAATGGTGGTTTTAGATAAAACCATCACAGGTCTGGCTATCCGGAAAAGCATAGAAAAGGTTCAGGATCAGTTTGCTAACCGTGCTGAAATTGAATTCCTTACAGACTTTACCTGGGACTCACTGCAAAAGAAGTTAGCGGGCCTTGGACCTGAGTACCTTGTCTATCTGCTTACCATTAACAGAGACAGAAACAATGAATTTGTTTCGTATATCGATGGCATTGAGTTGGTGAATAAGGCCTCCAGTGTTCCGGTATATGGCTCCTGGGACTTTTACCTGGGCAAGGGGATTGTTGGCGGTGTTATCACATCGGGTTTTGAGCAGGGAAGGCTGGCGGCTGATTATGCCTTAAGAGTGCTATCCGGAGAGTTAATACAGGATTTACCGATTATCACTTCTGTATTTAACAAGGAAACGCTGGACTTTAACCTGATGGAAAAATTCGGTATAGACAATAAAAATCTTTCCCCGGATGCGGTAATTATCAATAAGCCTTTGGATTTTACGGACCAGATCCGTGCTCTGCCGTCCTGGTTATCTCTTTCGGTGGGATCAGTGGTTATCATTATTTCTTTGATTTCTTTGCTTATGTATCAAAGGCTGGCGTTTAAAAACAGATATATGCAGGAGATTAACACCACATTAGATAATAAAGTAAAAGAGAAAACGCTTGAGATAAATGCCAGCAATTACAAGATGAAGCTACTTATCGATGAGCTTGAGACAGCGAATCAGGAGTTGGAAGTCACTAACTCTATGTTAAATGAGATGTCTATCAGAGACTCGGTTACCAGCATTTACAACCGAAGATATATTTCTGAAAAGTTATCCGAGGAATATAAGTTAGCCAAAGAAAACAAAACGGCGCTAACCATTCTGATGCTTGATATTGATTATTTTAAAGTTATTAATGACAGCTTCGGGCATCAGTACGGCGATCATGTTTTGAGGGTTATCAGCCATACTGTTTCAGAAGCGATTCGGGATGGCGATGTTTTAGGCCGCTACGGTGGCGAGGAATTTTTGCTGATATTGCCAGACACCGGGCGTGCTGAGGCGCTTGATATAGCAGAATCTATTCGCTCTGGTGTTGAAAAAATAGACTGGAAGCGGGACAACTTCACAGTAACGATAAGCGGAGGTGTTGCAGAGTACGCCGGCCAGCCGGAACTGCTTATGTTAAGGCAGGCTGATATTGCTTTGTATAAGGCGAAATCCCACGGAAGAAATAGGATAGCCTGATTTCCCTGACTCAAAAAAAGAGCCCTATTCAAACCCAGCTTATTATGCTGCTTTTGAATAGGGCTCTTTGCCTCTGTGCTTTGCTTTTCTGCTAAAGCTTCCTTTGCCTTTCTTCGCTTTTTCTACTTTTGCTGTATAGAGTTTGCTGGTTACTAATGCTTTCAGTGCATTGTCTTTGATAGTGCCTCGGCCTGTTTCAACATCCTGATTTGCAGGAGTTGTCTGTTCAACAGGAACCAGATGGCGTTTTCTCTTGCCCATAATGGTCTCCTTTTTAAAAACAGGTGGATTATTCATCAGTTTGTATTCCGGATCAATGCTTTTGTCATAAAGCACCTACGACATTTAACCAACCAAAACAGTGTCACTCAGGCAGACAAATTGTTTTGAACCTTACAAACAATAGGGTTTTGTTTACCCTGCTCACTATAGTTTGTTCTTATCTAAGTTCTTAAAAAACAGTGCGATAGGTTTGTTTGTGTGATTTGGCGCACTTTTCGCACATAGGAATATGAATTGTTTTTTCAAACATCCTATGGAGGGACCCATTATGGCAATTCGTCAATGTGCAATTTATGGTAAAGGTGGTATCGGTAAATCTACGACTACTCAGAACCTGGTAGCGGCTCTTGCTGAAGCTGGTCAGAAAGTAATGATTATCGGTTGTGACCCTAAGGCGGACTCAACGCGTCTTATTCTGCACACTAAAATGCAAAACACCATTATGGAAATGGCTGCAGAAGCCGGTACGGTAGAAGATATCGAACTGGAAGATGTACTACTGACTGGTTACGGCGACGTAAAATGTGTTGAATCAGGTGGTCCTGAGCCAGGTGTGGGTTGTGCAGGTCGTGGTGTAATCACAGCTATCAACTTCCTTGAAGAAGAAGGTGCATACGAAGAAGATCTGGACTTTGTATTCTACGACGTACTGGGTGACGTGGTATGTGGTGGTTTCGCAATGCCTATCCGTGAAAACAAAGCTCAGGAAATCTACATCGTTGTATCTGGTGAGATGATGGCTATGTACGCGGCTAACAACATCTCTAAAGGTATTTGTAAGTACGCAACATCAGGTAGTGTGCGCCTTGCTGGTCTAATCTGTAACTCTCGTAACACTGACCGTGAAGACGAACTTATCATCGCTCTTGCTGCGAAGCTGGGTACTCAGATGATTCACTTTGTTCCTCGTGACAACATCGTACAGCGTGCTGAAATTCGTCGTATGACAGTTATTGAGTACGATCCAACTTGTAACCAGGCTGATGAATACCGCACCCTGGCTAAGAAAGTTATCGAAAACGAACTGTTCGTTATTCCGACTCCTGCGACCATGGATGAGCTTGAAGATCTTCTGATGGAATTCGGCATCATGGAAGTTGAAGATGAATCAATCATTGGTAAGTCAGCGGCTGAAGTAGCGTAACCAATTCATTTGGTTGAAATATTTCATATAAGCTTTAAACCAGTTTGGAGGCAGAGATGTCGATGAATAAACAAGAAACTCAGGCGCTGATTGATGAGGTGCTGGAGGTCTATCCGGAGGTTGCACGTGAAGACCGTGCAAAACACCTGGGTGTTAGTGATCAGAGTAACGAAGGTAGCTGCATTACCTCAAACCGGAAATCGCTTCCGGGTGTCATGACCATCCGTGGTTGTGCGTATGCAGGTTCTAAAGGTGTGGTTTGGGGACCGGTGAAAGATATGATTCATATCTCTCATGGTCCTATCGGTTGCGGACAGTACTCACGTGCCGGTCGTCGTAACTACTACACAGGTACAACAGGTGTCGATACATTCGGTACGTTGAACGTAACGACGGATTTCCAGGAACGTGACATCGTATTTGGTGGTGACAAAAAACTTTCAGCGGCAATCGACGAGCTGGAAACCCTGTTCCCGCTATCTAAAGGTATTACCGTACAGTCAGAATGTCCGGTTGGCCTGATTGGTGATGATATTGAAGCGGTGGCTAAAATAAAAGGCGAAGAAATTGGTAAGACCATTGTGCCGGTTCGCTGTGAAGGTTTCCGTGGTGTATCTCAGTCACTGGGTCACCATATCGCGAACGATACGCTTCGTGACCACGTACTGTCTAAGTCAGACGAGCGTGAATTTGAAGCCGGTCCTTATGATGTCGCTATTATCGGTGACTACAACATCGGTGGTGATGCCTGGACATCTCGTATCATTTTAGAAGATATGGGGCTGAACGTTGTTGCTCAGTGGTCTGGTGACGGTACGCTTCCAGAAATGGAAAATACACCTAAGGTGAAACTGAACCTGGTGCACTGTTACCGTTCCATGAACTACATCGTTCGTCATATGGAAGAGAAGCATGGCGTGCCTTGGGTTGAATACAACCTGTTTGGTCCGACTAAGATTGAAGAGTCCATGCGCAAGATTGCCGCTTACTTTGATGAGAAAATTCAGGCTCAGACTGAAGAAGTTATCAAACGTTACCGCGAAGAGTGGCAGGCAGTGATCGATAAGTACCGTCCACGTCTGGAAGGCAAGAGCGTGATGCTTTATGTCGGTGGTCTGCGCCCTCGTCACATCATAGGTGCTTATGAAGACCTTGGTATGGAAATCGTTGGTGCAGGTTATGAATTTGCGCATAACGACGACTACGTGAAGACAACGCCGGAAGTGAAAGACGCAACACTGCTGTTTGATGACGTGACAGGCTATGAACTGGAAGAGTTTGTTAAGAAACTGAATCCGGATCTGGTTGGCTCTGGTATCAAAGAGAAGTATGTGTTCCAGAAGATGGGCTATCCGTTCCGTCAGATGCACAGCTGGGATTACTCAGGCCCTTACCACGGTGTTGATGGCTTTGCGATCTTTGCCCGCGATATGGATCTGACCATCAACAACCCTTGCTGGAGTAGTCTGAAAGCGCCTTGGCTTAAAGATGAATCATCGGAAGAAGTGCTGGCTAAAACAGCCTAGCTAATCAGGGTGGAAAGGATTTCCATCAGTAGTTAACCGAACCGTAGTTCACGGATTAGTGGCGCGGTAGGAGTAAAAATATGAGCCAGAAAATTGAAGATATCAAAACTGGTTACGACTTGTTCAAACAGCCGGAATACACGGAAATGTTTGCCAACAAGCGAAATACCCATGAGGACGCTGTTGATGCTGCAAAGGTAAAAGAGACCTTTGAGTGGACAACAACAGAAGAATACAAAGAACTTAACTTTGCGCGTAAGCACATTACGATTGACCCGGCAAAAGCGTGTCAGCCATTAGGAGCAGTACTATGCTCAATCGGCTTTGAAAAGACACTGCCTTATGTACACGGCTCTCAGGGATGTGTTGCTTACTTCAGATCGTACTTTAACCGTCACTTTAAAGAGCCTGTTGCCTGTGTATCAGACTCAATGACGGAAGATGCAGCGGTATTCGGTGGTCAGGACAACATGTTCTATGGCCTGCAGAACTCCTACGCACTGTATAAGCCTGAAGTTATCGCAATCTCAACCACTTGTATGGCAGAAGTTATCGGTGATGACCTTAACGCCTTCACCGGCAACGCAAAAGCAGGTGGGTATATCCCTGAAGATGTTCCTACACCTTATGCGAACACACCAAGTTTCGTAGGTAGCCATCTGACTGGCTGGGATAACATGTTTGAAGGCTTCATGGGCTATTTCACCCGTAAGGAGATGGAAGGAAAAGAAGTCGGCAGTAACGGCAAGATCAACATTGTTCCGGGTTTCGAAACTTACCTTGGTAACTACCGTGTGATTCGTCGTATGCTGGATGAGATGGACGTTGACTATTCATTCCTGTGTGATCCTTCGGAAGTATTAGATACTCCGGCTGATGGTGAGTACCGCATGTATGCAGGCGGCACACCAATCGATGAAGTTAAAGATGCGCCAAATGCGAAAACAACGCTGCTTCTTCAGCCAGAACATCTGGTTAAGACTAAGAAGTTTGTTACTAACACATGGAAGCATGACGTTCCTGCGCTAAATATCCCGATGGGCCTTGAGTGGACAGATGACCTGGTAATGAAGGTTGCAGAAATCTCAGGTAAAGAGATCCCTGAATCTATCACCAAAGAGCGTGGCCGCTTAGTGGATATGATGACGGACTCACACTCCTGGCTGCACGGCGTGAGCATTTCACTTTACGGTGACCCTGATTATCTGCTGGGTATGTGTAAGTTCCTGATGGAGCTGGGTTGTGAAATCAAGCATGTACTGTGTAATAACGGTAACAAGCGCTGGCGTAAGAAGATGGAAGCTCTGCTTGCTGAAAGTCCATATGGTGAGAATGCCGAGGTTCATGCAGGTAAAGACCTGTGGCACTTCCGCTCTCTTGTTCTGACGGACAAGCCTGACCTGATGATTGGTAACTCCTACGGTAAATTTATCGAACGCGATACCAAAGCAAAAGGTGAAGAGTTTGAGGTTCCGCTAATTCGTATTGGCTTCCCTATTACCGACCGTCACCATCTGCATCGCAGTACGACTCTTGGTTATGAAGGTGCAATGTACATTTTGACTACCTTGGTCAATGAAGTACTGGCTAAACGAGATCGTGAGTCTAGCGCTCTGGGTAAAACGGACTTTGGTTTCGACCTGGTGCGTTAATGGTAAAGGGAGGCCGCAAGCGATGCTGTCTCCCTTTTTTCTAGATACGAATTTATAAGGAAACCATATGGCTAACGTAATGATTCAGTATACCGAAGAGGGCAAGCTCTCTTTGTACCTGCCCAAGAAAGATCTGGAAGAGTTAATTACCCACTTTCAGTTTGACGAAGACGACAAATGGGGCGGTGAAGTGCACTTGTCCGGAGGTGCCGTTTATTTTATTGATCCGGTTCCCAAACCCAAGTTGCCGATTACGGTTAGAGCAAAACGCCTGGTAGCGGCTTAATATTGGAGGTGATGCATGGATGCAAGAATTTCAGATGAGGCAGCTTTAAGAGTATCAATGGCCTCACGCTCATTACCCAATGTGGATATCAAATCCTTTCTGGGCCTTCTTATTCAACATCTTGGAGAACCCTTGTCTGAGCAGAAGCTTATGGGAATCTCTCCAAAATCATTTCGTATTCTGGTGTCATCTCTGGACGATAGCCTGTCGAAAAAAGAGGTGACACAGGCTCTGGCAATATTAACCAATCAGGAGCTGACTTCAGTGGAAGCACCTCAGGTTATTGATGCTCTGCCTCTCAGTGGCCCTAAAGCGCGTGTCGCTGTTGCTTCTAACCAGGGAGAGATGCTTAACGGGCACTATGGCTCCTGTTTGCGCGTACTGATTTATGAAGTAAATGGTAAAAACCATCAGTTAGTGGACGTCCGGGAAGTAGACTCCAGCCTGAAAGGCGAATCCAGAACCGACAATATGCTTAAGCTAATCAGGGACTGCCACATTGTATTTAGTCTTTCTATTGGTGGACCGGCCGCAGCAAAAGTGACCCGAGCGTATATCCATCCGGTGAAAAAGAAAGAAGCCATGGAGGCTGCAAAAGTGCTTACAGAGTTAAGTCAGGTCATTGCCACCAACCCACCGCCGTGGCTGCAAAAACTATTGATCGAATAAGTTAAGGGGTGAATATTTATGGATACAGCGACGAAACCCGTTACCGGTGATTCTGAAATCAGACATATCAGTCAGGTGCTTGAGCCACTTGAAGTGATTGACGAAGAGGTAATGACAAAGATGCGAAGTGCTTATCCTCATCTGAGATTTACGCTTTGCTTTGAAGATGAGCTAGGAGTGAGGGAACCGTATTCCGAACATAGTTCATTTGACCTGCATCTCGTCTCTGCCCCAAGAGGCAGTTGCAGTCATTTAACTTTTGATGTCCAGCAGTGTACCGGCCTTGTTATTGCGCTTCACGAAGAGTGAAGCGTTTTTCTTTGTCCGTTTTATTGTCGGCTTTGCGACAATTGTGACCCGACAAAATACCTTTCAATATAAAAATCAAATAAAACCAGCAAGTTAGGCTTTGGCTCTGTTATTGCAATATAACAAACAAGAGATTAAGTCGCAGGAGGCGCAATGAAACAATCAGAGATCAGGCTACTTCAGGATGAGCCTGCTTGTGAGCATAACAAGGGTGACAAATCGGGCTGTGCAAGAGCGACTCCGGGAGCAACAGCCGGGGGCTGTACTTTTGATGGTGCGCAGATAAGCCTGCTGCCCATTGCCGATGTGGGACATATTGTGCACGGCCCGATAGGCTGTGCGGGTAACAGCTGGAATAACCGGGGCACAAGAGCAACAGGGAAGAACCTGTTCCGCCTTGGTTTTACAACCGACCTTAATGAGCAGGACGTGATTATGGGGCGCGCGGAAAAGCGTCTGCTTCATGCTATTAAACAGCTTATTGAAGAGCATCAGCCGCCGGCGGTGTTTGTTTATATGACCTGTGTTCCTGCCCTTGAAGGCAACGATGTTGATGCTATTTGTGAGCTGGCTCAGGAGCGGTACGGCGTACCTGTCGTTCATGTGGATGCGGCCGGATTCTATGGCAATAAAAACTTAGGTAACCGGATTGCCGGTGAAGTGATGGTGAACAAGGTTGTGGGCACGGCAGAGCCGCCGCCTAAACCGGTTATGAAACATGACCCGACCAGAAAGGTCAGGGATATTGTGCTTATCGGCGAATACAACATAGCCGGTGAATTTTGGAACGTGTCTCCACTGTTTGAAGAACTTGGATTAAGAGTGCTTTGTTGTATGTCCGGTGATACCCAGTTCCACCAGATTCAGACCATGCACCGCGCTGAAGCGTCCATGGTGGTCTGCTCAAGGGCCCAGATCAATGTGGCAAGAAAGCTGGAAGAAAACTGGGGAATTCCCTGGTTTGAAGGCAGTTTCTACGGCATTGACGACACTTCAAGCGCGCTAAGGCAATTTGCTGCGCTGCTCAACGATGACAAGCTGACTGAGCATACCGAGCAGGTGATCGCTCGTGAAGAGAAACGGGTGAGAGACGCATTAAAACCCTATGCAGAAAAACTCAGTGGCAAAAAGGCCCTGCTGTATACGGGCGGGGTTAAATCCTGGTCGGTGATCACAGCACTGGCAGAGTTAGGTATAGAAACCGTCGCAACCGGAACCCGTAAATCTACGCAGGCAGATAAAAACCGCATTACCGAAATTATGGGAGAAAGCGCCATCATGCTGGATGAGGGCGGAGCAAGGCTGCTTCTGGACACCTATTACGAGCACGACGCCGATGTGATGGTGGCTGGTGGCCGGAATATGTACACCGCGCTAAAGGCTCCGGTTCCTTTCCTGCACATTAACCAGGAAAGAGAGCTGCCCTATGCCGGGTATGACGGCATGATAACGCTGGCAAAAGAGCTTTACAGAACGATTGAAAGCCCGGTCTGGACTGCAGCGCGTAGCAGCGCACCATGGGAAAAAGCCGTGAACACAACAGAAAAAGACGACGTAACAGTGACGTCTTTTCTGAAAGCATAAGGAGTAGAATATGACGAAGGTTACCAAGAACAACTCACCGCTTTCTACTCAGCCGCTGAAAACCAGTGCCGCTACCGGCGCTACTGTGGCCAGCCTTGGCTTTCGAAATGCAGTGCCATTAAACCACGGCGCTCAGGGGTGTGCTGCATTTACCAAGATTTACCTTATTTCTCACTTTCGTGAGGCGATTCCAATTCAGAATACGGCCATTGACCATATCTCAGCAGTAATGGGTGGCGATGAAAGTCTGTTTCAGGCTATTGAGCTCTTATGTGAGCGTTATTCACCGGATCTTATCGCGGTAAGTACCACGGGCTTAACAGAGCTGCAGGGAACCGACCTTTCTCGGATCATTCTCGATTTCAGAAAGGAAAAGCCGCAGTACAACGCCACCCG
Source organism: Vibrio sp. JC009 (assembly GCF_029016485.1). Taxonomy (NCBI): domain Bacteria; kingdom Pseudomonadati; phylum Pseudomonadota; class Gammaproteobacteria; order Vibrionales; family Vibrionaceae; genus Vibrio; species Vibrio sp. JC009. The sequence goes on from NZ_CP092107.1 coordinate 1,776,458, forward strand.
TATTGTCAGTATGAACACACCGGATTTTACCGGTTCCATGCAGTCGGGCTTTGCTCATGCCACTGACAGGGTAGTACGCCAACTGGTTCTTCCTCCGGCAGAGAAAAAGCGTCAGAGAAAGCAGGTCAATGTGCTTTGCTCTGTCGGTATGACAGCGGCGGATATAGAAACATTAAAACGCTATCTGGATGCCTTTGATCTGGACAGCGTCATCACGCCGGATATCTCTCTGTCTCTGGATGGTCATATGGGTGATGAGGATTACTCGCCGGTCAGCATGGGGGGAACCTCAGTCTATGAAGTGGAGATGATGTCGGAAAGTGCCATGACCATTGCTATTGGTGAGTCAATGCTTCCAACAGCTAAGTGGCTGAAAAAGCGCTTTGGCATTCCGTACATCTGCAGCCATATGGGAATGGGCATTGAAAGCTGCGATCAACTGATAATGACGCTGGCAGAATTGAGCGGTGCTCCGGTTCCGGGCTGGATTACCCGGGCCAGAAAACGTCTTCAGGACGCAATGGTAGATACACACTTTTTCCTGACTAATGCAGTGGTATCTTTGGGGCTGGAGCCTGATCTGGCAGTTGGCTATGCAAACCTGCTTAAAAGTACCGGAACGCGGGTTGCCCGTGTTGTTACAACCTTGGATACGCCTGAACTCACTAATATAGAAGCAGACGAAATCTTTGTCGGAGACCTTTCTATGCTGACTCCGGCAGGAGAGCATTTATCTGCCGTGATCAGCAATACCCATGCTGCTCATATTTGCGAACCGGAAATCCCGGTAGTGCGCGCCGGTTACCCTTGCCATGACCAGTTCGGCAATATGGATGTGTGTCAGTTTGGCTATGAAGGTAGCAGAGAGCGTTTGTTTGCTCTGGCGAATACGATTTTGCAAAACCATGAGGACGAAGTATTGCCTCATGTGAGCGCCTACCGCTTTGAAGCGTCAGATGTGACTCAGAAGGAAAGCCTATGATCAGAAGCGAGCGCAAGCTGCATATTGAGCCGGCTCCGGATGAGGAGCAGTTTCAGCTGAAAGTGGCTTTTGCAACACAGGACAGGCATCACGTTGACCAGCATTTTGGTACCGCAAAAGGCGTGCTTATTTATGGTGTCGGCCTGGAAAAATGGTCTTTGCTGGAAGCGATAGAGTACCCGGCTATTACTGAGCAGACACACGACAAGCTGCCAGGCCGGATTAGCGATCTGAAAGAGTGCCAGTGCTCAGCTATTTTCTGCAACGCCTGCGGGGCATCAGCGATACGTCAGTTACTTGGAGAGGATATTAATCCGGTCAAGGTAAGCCAGGGCACGGATATCCATATGCTTCTGGCGGAAATTCAGTGCGAGATGCGCGGAAAGCCAATGGGCTGGTTGGGAAGAGCGCTGAAATCGGCAGAGAAAAAGTCAAAGGATAAAGATACCACTCAGCAGCGTCTGAGTGGTCTGATGGATGAAGATTGGTAAATATCAAGGAAAGAAGTAATGAGTAATATTATTGGTTATACAAGAGGCGGTACGCCCTGGGAGCCGAAGTTTATCAGTGAGCTGGAACAGGAAAACTGTATCGGTTGTGGCCGCTGCTACAAAGTCTGTTCAAGGGACGTGTTTAACCTGGTTGAACGCCAGGCCGTTGATGATGACGATGATGATCTGTACGACGACTACGATGATGATGAAGTAATGATGGTGATGGCGGTGGAAAATGAGGCTGACTGCGTGGGTTGCGGTGCCTGCGCCAAAGTCTGTCCGAAAAACTGCCACAGCTTTGAACCGGCTACGATGCCTTAGTCTAGTTTACCGGCTCTGTAATGTCTGATCTGGACAGATCTCTGGGCGCTCTGGTGGGGTTAGCGGTAGGTGATGCTATCGGTACCACACTGGAGTTTCGCCCGAAAGGCACCTTTAAGCCTCTTACCGATATGGTGGGAGGCGGACATTTTTGTCTGAAAAAAGGTTACTGGACAGACGATACCTCAATGGCCCTGTGCCTTGGTCACAGTCTGGCCGAGCTTGGCAGTTTTGATGCCAGAGATCAGATGGAACGCTACTGCGACTGGCTGGATAATGGCTATATGAGCAGTATTGGTACCTGCTTTGATGTGGGAATTACCGTTTCTTCTGCATTAAGGCGTTTTCAGAAAACCGGAGAGCCTTTTTCCGGTTCTAAAGCCAGAATGAGTTCCGGAAACGGCTCCATAATGCGACTGGCTCCGGTTCCTATTTTTTACCAGCAGCAAGTATCTGAGGCTATTCACTATGGGGGTGAAAGCTCCCGGACTACTCATGGTGCCGAATTATGCATTGATGCATGCCGTTACCTTTCAGTGCTGCTTGTCTCCCTGATAAAGGGAGGAGATAAGCAAGCCTTCAGCCACGCAGGCTACTCGCCACAGACTGAGGAAATAAGCAGCATCAGATATGGCTCTTTCCTGAATAAGTCCTATGACGAGTTGACCGGCAGTGGCTATGTTGTGGAAAGCCTTGAGTCTGCTCTCTGGTGTTTTGTAAACACGGATTCTTTTGAAACCTGTGTACTGGCTGCTGCAAATCTGGGAAATGATGCAGATACAACCGCAGCGATAGCAGGCCAGTTGGCTGGCGCCTATTACGGACACAGCGGTATCCGCTCTGACTGGCTGGGTGCGCTGCATAAACACAAAGAGATAGTTGCTCTGGCAAACAGGCTTTATATTCTTTCTCAGGGCTGAATATGGATAAGCAGTTTTATTCTTTAAGTGCGGATGAATCCAGATTGCTTCAGGAGATAACACTTCCTCTTAATCACTGCAATGTTCCTTCTCAGGTGCTGGCAAGCCTTGCTTATCAGTGTCAGCCTATTCCACTAGAAATTGACAGTGTTAATAATTGGCATCCGGCTTTCTTGCATGAACTAAAAGATATTGATAACCCTATAAGCCGGGCGAGGTGCTTTAAGGAGTTTATGACGGCTCGTTTCTGTTTATCCAGACAAAGTGGCGATTACAGAAACAGTGACGATCCTCCGCCGCGTCCTAAAGTTAACTACCGTCGCCTGCTGCTTGGCTGGCTATTTGACTCAGACAATGAACAGGGTGCGGCATGGCGAAGCTGGGTGGAATCCCGTTTTGGCCTTTTAACCCGCTTTCATGCTGAATCACTGTCAGGCCCTGATAGTCCCGAATACCTCCGTTTCCGTGAGAAGTGCACGCGAGCTACATACAACACTAACGAGCTCTATGATCAGCTGGATCTGCTGTATTGCTTTTGTCAGCAGGAACTCAGACTGCGGCATCCCGGGGCACTGCATTTAACGCTTTACCGGGGATGTACTGAGATGCCGGGGCATATTATCAATGAGCAACCGGTTAAGTTGTTTAATAACCTCAGCTCCTTTACATCAGATGAAGAATCCGCTTTGCGGTTTGGTTCAAAAGTGTTTGCAGTACAGGTTCCTTTAACAAAAATCGCCTGCTTTGATTCATTACTACCCGGAAGCCTTGAGGGTGAACAGGAGTATATGGTGTTAGGCGGACTTTATTTGGTTAAACAGGTAAAGATTTGAAATCAATAATGGATATTTGCAACTATACTCATAGTGGGAGCGCATATTATTCATCTGATTTTAGGGCTATATCGGTACCGGAATGTTAAGGAGGATATTATGAGCTACAAGCACGTATTAGTTGCTATCGACTTATCGGAGCCCAGTGATAAATTAATAGCCAGAGCCGTATCTTTGGCTAAAAACATGGACGCCAAACTGTCATTTATTACCGTTGACATCATCCATCCGGATGGTGAAATGCGTGATTATGATCAGGCTGAAAACCGGATAATCAGTCGTGAACATGATGAAATGATGGCTAAACTAACTGAGCTGACAGAGCTTGTTGGCTACCCAGTTGAGAGTAAACTGGTTGTTGACGGCGATGTTGAAGATAAGTTGCTGGAAAACGTAGAAAAAATAGGTGCGGACGTATTAATCAGCGGACATCACCATGGCTTCTGGAGCCAGTGGTGGTCTTCCGCCCACAAACTGGTTAGCAAAGCAACAGTGGATCTATTGTTGATTAGCATCTAGTTATGTTTTACCCGCACGCCAACTAAATATGCCGCCTGATATTAAATATTCAGGCGGTATTTTTTATTCCGACAGTGACAATGTCGGCTTTGCGACAAACATTATTCGCTTTCCGACAAAATCCAAAAATTTGTAGTAGATCACAAAATCAAATCTGAAGTCAAATTTTCAATTTTCATAAAAATCATAATGTTACATCGGATTATTACATTGGTGTGATGCTTGCAACATAGGAGATATTCAAAGAGAAGAGCAGTGGATAGCTTTTTTCAGACAAAAATCAGGCAAGCAAGGAGAGCGTATGTGGGACTATTCCGAAAAGGTGAAGGAACATTTCTTTCAGCCAAGAAACGCGAAAACATTAAGTGATGCAAATGCGAAGGGAGATGTTGGTTCTTTAAGTTGTGGTGATGCGCTGAGCTTAAGCCTGAAAATCAACACGGAGTCAGAAGTCATTGAAGACGCAGGTTTTCAGACATTCGGTTGTGGCAGTGCAATTGCATCTTCTTCTGCTCTGACAGAGATGATTATTGGTAAAACCATCGACGAAGCTCTTAAAGTCACTAACAAGGAAATAGCAGAGTATCTGGACGGGCTGCCTCCGGAAAAAATGCACTGCTCTGTGATGGGGATGGAAGCCCTGCACGCTGCTGTGGCTGATTACCGCGGTGAAGAGATTGAAGATGATCACGAAGAGGGTGAACTTATCTGTAAGTGTTTTGCCATTGATGATCTGATGATCAAAAGAGTGGTCGCTGCAAACCAGTTAACGACACTTGAAGAGGTGATTAACTACACCAAAGCCGGTGGTGCCTGTGCATCTTGCCATGAAAAAATCGAATGGGTATTAGAAGAGTGCCTGGAAGAGGCTGCGCAGAATCCTCAGCCACTGGCTGCCGTTGCAGAGAGTAAGCACATTGCAAAACCGGATCTGCAGGAAGCCGAGCAAAAAGCGCTTGAAAGACGAACTGAAATTATCGAATCCGTTATAGCAGAAGTAAGACCCGCAATATTGCAGGACGGCGGTGACATTTCATTGGTGGATATTGAAGACGATATGGTTTTCATCAGCCTGACCGGTGCCTGCAGTGGCTGTGGCCTGTCCGGACTCACCATTGCCAGTGTAGAGACCAAGATTTCAGCCGCGCTAGGTGAAAGCATCACAGTGTTCCCGGTACAACCAAGCCTGAGCAAAAAGGAGGCGACTTATGACGCATAACTCAACTCCGGAGGTTGTCTATCTGGACAACAACGCGACCACATGTATTGATCCGGCAGTTCTGGAAGTGATGCTGCCTTATCTGACCGATTACTACGGTAATCCATCTTCCATTCATGAGCTCGGTGCTAAGGTGGGCAAGGCGATGGAAGTGGCCAGAGAGCAGGTTCAGACTTTGGTTGGTGCGCAACACAGCTCTGAAATTATTTTCACTTCTTCAGCGACCGAAGCCACATCAACCGCCATTACGTCTGCTCTGGAAGCAATGCCGGAGAGAAAAGAGATTATCACTTCGGTGATTGAGCACCCGGCGACGCTGGAGTTATGCCAGAACATGGAACGAAAGGGTTACAAAGTTCACTGGATTGGTGTTGATAACAAAGGCCGCCTTGATATTGATGCTTATAAGTCAGCGCTGAGTGAAAATGTTGCTGTTGTTTCCATTATGTGGGCGAACAACGAAACCGGCACTTTATTCCCGGTTGCTCAGTTGGCAACACTGGCAAAACCCTTTGGCATACAAGTTCATGTGGATGCTGTGCAGATAATGGGTAAATACCCAATTGATGTCAGCTTAACGGATATTGATATGCTTTCTCTTTCAGGACATAAATTTCACGCTCCTAAGGGAGTGGGCGCGCTTTATCTTAAACGCGGTACAAGATACCGTCCGCTTTTGCGGGGTGGTCATCAGGAGCGTGGCCGTCGAGCAGGAACGGAAAATGCGGCATCCATTATCGCACTGGGTAAAGCGGCAGAGCTTGCAGAACTGGCAATGGAAAATGATATGAGTCGCATCGCGGTCATGCGTGACAGGCTGGAGCAGGGAATTCTGGCGCGCATTCCTAATACCTTTGTAACCGGAAACAAGCGTGAACGAGTACCTAATACCACCAATATCGCCATTGAGTACGTGGAAGGTGAAGCGCTGCTTCTGATGATGAACCATATCGGCATAGCGGCGTCATCCGGCTCTGCCTGTACCTCGGGTTCTCTTGAGCCATCGCATGTAATGAAAGCAATGGACATTCCTTTTACGGCAGCACACGGAACACTACGTTTTTCACTGTCCCGCTTTACTAAAGACTCAGATATAGATCATGTTCTGGAGCATCTTCCGGCAATCGTACAAAGGCTGCGCGGTATGTCTCCTTACTGGGACAATGAAAATAACTGCGCGGCAGAGTCCAGTTTTACTCCGGCGTACGCCTGATTAGCAAAACGAAATACAGGGAGAGGCATATGGCGGTTGAAAGGATTCAATTTTCAGATGTGATCTTTAATGACACAACACTTCGCGACGGAGAGCAGAGCCCCGGTGTGGCTTTCAGCCTTGAAGAAAAGGTGAGTATTGCACTGGCTCTGGAAGGAGCTGGCGTGCCTGAGCTGGAAATAGGCATTCCAGCCATGGGCCCTGAAGAACAGGAGACCATCCATGCGATAACCGGGGCTCTGAGAAAGAGTAAAACCATGGCCTGGTGCCGGATGAGTGAGCTGGACATCCTGAGTGCTGAAGACTTAGGTCTGGACTGGGTGGACATCTCCACCCCGGTCTCTTCGCAGCAGGTTAAAAGTAAGCTGGGTTTTCGCTCTGAATCTCAGTTATTCAGCCATTGTGAATATCATATTAAGCAGGCACTGGATATCGGCGTGGAAGTTTGTGTGGGGATGGAAGATGCGTCGCGCGCAGATCCCAATCTGATGTACCGTCTCGCGGAGCTTGCCCAAAACGCCGGAGCCAGCCGGATAAGATTCGCCGATACTCTCGGCATTTTAGACCCGGTCAGTACCCGGGATGTTATTTCCGGTTTACGCCGAAATACCGATCTGCAGATTGAGATGCACGCCCATAACGACCTTGGTCTGGCGACAGCCAATACGCTGGCAGCCATTGATGCGGGCGCAGTTTCAGTTAATACCACGGTTAACGGTCTGGGCGAAAGGGCTGGAAATGCAGCTCTGGAAGAGGTTGCGGTGGCATTATCCGTTCTGGATAAAGGTCGTTCCGGAATTGATTTAAAAGCCCTGCCCAAACTGTGCCAGAACGTGCTTGTCGCCGCCGGCCGTGAAAGATGGCCACAGAAAGCGATTGTGGGTGATACGGTTTTTACTCATGAATCCGGGGTTCATGTGGATGGTCTGCTTAAGGACATCAATAATTATCAGGGTTTTGCTCCTTCTCTTGTGGGACGTGAGCACAGATTTGTACTCGGTAAACACTCGGGTAACCGGGCGATTAATTCCGTTTACCACGAGCTGGGTATTGAACTGACCACTGCTCAGTGCGAAACACTCAGAAACAGACTTCGCGTCTGGTCAGAAACTCACAAATGCATGCCTACAGCGGAGGATCTCTATTCTCTCGCTCAGGGATGTGCGGCCTAAGGAGCGACGATGGAAACGGATTTTGAAATGGAAATTGACTCCCTAAGCAGCGCTGAAGACTTTCTTGGCTATTTTCAGCTTGATTATGACCCTCAGCTTATCAGGACAAAGCGTATTCAGCTGATGCGAATGTTTCACCATGTGCTTAATACTTTTTCTGAGCCCTTGCAGCATGCAGACTACCGTAAAGCTCTGAAGGTGGCGTACCGGCAACTGGAGAACGGAAACGAACTTGCATTTTCGGCATCCGGCTGTCAGGGCTGTACCGAGTGTGATGATTAGGGAGAAATGCGAATGGACTGTTTAGGTGCAAGATTTATCAGCGGCAGCGATGTGCGGGTTGTCAGAAATATTCGCAGTGACGGCAGTTTTGCCGGAATGGAAAAGGGCGATCTTCTGGTAACGCAGGGTGAAGTGGGGAATGTAAGAAGTTCAGGTTACTTTTTGCAGGATCAGGTTATTTATCAGGTTTTTTTCCCGGAGAGTAACCGTGTAGTTGGTATCAGGGATACAGAGGTTATTGATGCTTCACTGGAATGGGTCCCTTGCCTGTTCCGCTCGCTTGATATGGCTGAACTCAGGGTTTCTTTAAAGATGCATGGAGAAATTGTTGCTGTAAAAGGTGAGCTGGTTGAAGTTCAGCGAGTGTACCGTGACCTGGAAACCGGCCGTCTTGAGTATGAAATTTCAGTCGCAGGAGAGCTGGTTCGGCTTGATGCAAGAATGCTGCAGGAACCGACCTACACAGAGAAGGAGGAAGCTTATGGATGAGCAGAAAAGACGCTATTTACTGGTAAAACTTTCAACAGAAAAATACAAGCTGAATCCTGAATATTTGTCAGGAGTGCAACGGGCACAAATCGAAGAAGAAGTAGAAAAACTATACAGAATGCAAAGCAGCATTATGAGCTCCAAAGAGGCTCAGGCAGTTCGTATTTCGGGCGATCAGGTAATGAAAACTTATCAGGAGTGCGTAGGACAGTTTGAGTCTGAAGAAGAGCTTTACTTCACTCTGAAAAAACAGGGAATCACCCTTGAAGGCTACAAAAGCGCCCTAAAAGATGAGCTTTATTGCGAAAAGATTCTGGATTATATAGCCAGAGAGATACCGGACTTAGACCGGCAGCAGGCTCTGGACTACTACAATAAAAACTTGCTGGAGTTTTCCCGGGCAAGAACCTGGAAGGTAAGTCAGATACTTATCACTATCAATGACGAGTTTAATGAAAATACCCGGGAAAATGCATTAAGCCGGATAAATGAAGTTAGGGAAGAGTTAAAGACTAAACCGTTTTCTGAGCTGGCAATGAAGTACTCCGAATGCCCGAGTGCACTGGAAGAGGGGAGCCTGGGGTGGTGTGAAGAAGGGAAGCTTTATCCTCAAATTACCACTGCGCTCTATAAGCTGACTAAAGAAGAAGTGAGTCAGGTAGTGGAAACAGAAGTCGGGTTTCATCTGGTTAAGTTTCATGAGGAAAAAACACCTTATGTGGCTACTTTTGAAGAGGCGTGGCCATTTCTTAAAGAGAAGCACTCAAGCAGGGCTAAGACTTATATTCAGCGTCAATGGATGGCACAACTGACAGGGAGTCAAAATGAAACCATTTAAATTGCTAATAATCATTCTTGCTGCTTTCTCTGACTTTGCTTATGCCGGTGACGTGTCCGTTGCTGTGGCAAATAACTTCTACAAACCTTTACAGGTTCTGGCGAAAGATTTCGAAAAAGAGTCGGGAGAGTCGGTCAGCATAAGCACCGGCTCAACGGGGCAGCTCTATGCGCAGATCGTAAATGGTGCGCCATTTGATGTATTTCTTGCCGCTGACAAAAAACGTCCGGGGAAACTGGTTGATGCAGGCATTGCTAAGGAAGCTTTTACCTATGCTAAAGGCCGTCTTGTTTTATGGTCTCCGGACAGTGCAAGAGTTAAGCAGGCTGCAACTGTGCTGCAACAGCCGAAGATCAAACATATCGCTTTACCCAATCCCAAACTGGCCCCTTACGGCTGGGCAGCGGTTCAGGTAATGAAAAATACCGGCGTATATCAGGCCGCTGAACCTAAACTGGTATCGGCAAAAGGTCTGAACGCGGTATTTCAGTTTGTTTCGACCGGTAATGCTGAGGTGGGCTTTCTTGCCATGTCTCAGATATACAGAGATGGCAAATTTATCGATGGTTCGTACTGGTTGATTCCTGATGAGCTGTATGAGCCAATTAAGCAGGATGCGGTACTGATGACATCAAGTTTCGATAAACCAACCGCCAGAGCCTTTATCGCTTACCTGAAAAGCGACAGAGCGAAAAAGCTGATCACTCAGTTCGGCTATCTGTGAGTGGGCGGATGCGTTTATGCTTGAAGTGGATTTTGGTGTTGTTACCACTACGCTAAAGCTGGCGCTGGTGGTGACAACCTGGTTGCTGATTATCGGCATTCCGGTTTCCTGGTGGCTGGCAAACAGTGAATTCAGGTTTAAGGGCGTTGTCGTGGCTTTGCTCACATTGCCTATGGTTCTGCCTCCAACGGTATTGGGCTTTTATCTTCTGCTCTTAATGGGACCTAATGGTCCCGTAGGCAGACTGGTTAATCAGCTCGGGATGGATCAACTGCCATTTTCTTTCGCAGGTATTGCGATAGCCTGTATTGTTCACTCGATTCCATTTGTTATTCAGCCCCTGCAAAATGCCTTTGAAGCTATAGGCAAAAGGCCGATGGAAATTGCAGCTACTTTAAGAGCCTCCCCGAGAGATACCTTCTTTTCAGTCACTCTTCCACTGGCATGGCCGGGCGTGTTTTCGGCGGCGGTAATGGGCTTTTGTCACACATTGGGGGAGTTTGGTGTTGTGCTGATGATAGGTGGCAATATTCCCGGAAAAACCAGAGTGGTTTCAGTGGAGATATATAACTATGCCGAAGCGCTTGAGTACGGCAAAGCGCACATATTAGCTGGTGGTATGGTTCTGTTTTCTTTTATTGCACTTGTTGCTATGTACTGGCTTAACAGTCACTACAAGTCACGTCTTGTTTGAGGTAATTAATGGAAAAGTCAGAAGCCATCCGTGCCCGGTTCAATATTGACTACGAAAACTTTGCCCTTAAGCTCGATCTTACTTTACCTGGTAAGGGAGTTACTGTTTTATTTGGTCATTCAGGATCAGGTAAAACCACCTGTTTGCGTGCAATGGCGGGACTGGAGAAGCTCAAACAGGGTTATTTCTCTGTTGATGGGGAAATCTGGCAAAACACCATTGACGATATATTTGTTCCCACCCATAAACGTGAAATCGGCTATGTGTTTCAGGAGGCCGGTCTGTTTCCTCACCTTTCTGTCCGGGGCAACCTGGAGTTTGGCCTGAAGCGTATTCCGGAGTCGGATAGAAAAATCGGATTAGACCCGGTGAGCCGGTTACTGGGGATCAGTCATCTGCTTGACCGAGCTCCCGAGCGGTTATCCGGAGGTGAAAAACAGCGGGTGGCTATTGCCCGCGCTTTGCTGACATCACCCAAAATGCTGCTGATGGATGAGCCGCTTTCCGCCCTGGATAACGGACTGAAGTCTGAAATCCTCCCTTATCTGGAAAGATTGCAACATGAGCTGTCCATGCCAATCGTTTATGTCACGCATTCTGTTGAAGAGCTGGCCAGGCTTGCTGATCATATTGTGCTTTTCCATCAGGGAAGCATTTTGGCATCTGACAGTGCGACAAGCATTATGTCCGATCCAAACTACCAGAATATGTTTGGCGAAGGAGCCGGAAGTATCTTTGATACTCAGGTTCAGGAGGTCTACTCGGATCATATTACCCGTCTGGATGCAGGTGGGGACCTGAGCTTCTATATCCCCGAAAAGCAGGAGCACTTTGGCAAACAATTACGTTGCCGGATTCTGGCTAACGATGTCAGTGTTTGTCTGGATAAGCCAGCCGGTACTTCGGTTCTTAATGTTGTCAGCGCCAGTATCGTGAATATCACTTCAACCAACAGGCTGGGGGAGCTGATGTTAACCTTAAGACTCAGCAATGGCTCTCATCTTTTGTCTCTGGTGACGGAACGTTCGGTTTATCATATGGGATTAAAAGCGGGGAAGTCGATTTGGGCGCAAATTAAGGCTGTTGCTATCTGTTGAGCCAATACTTAGGTATCTGGCTGGCTCTTGTGAGCAAATGTTGAAGTGTTCAGAGAATGGTTCTCCCCCTTGAGTGAAATAGCCTAAGTGGTTGATAAAATTAATAGAAGGGGGAGTTAGAGGGGGTTGATTATGCCATGCATGATTAAACCACCAAAACTTAAACTCATGAGAAACAACCCCTCCCTGCCTCCCCTTCGATGTTACTTCTTCGAAAATCCGGCCTTTCGAGGCTAAGGGGAGGAGCATTCTTTGGCTCCTTAAACTTGTGTATAAGAGCCAGGGCTTTGAGCAGGAATACCCGTCAGGCTGCCTTTCGGATTCACAGGAAGGCCGGTTTCAAAAACGATGGCCTCTTCAATCGGGCAGATGCTGGCACATTGCGGTTCGTCATAGATGCCTTCACAGCCGTTACAGCGTTTTTCATGAATAAGAAAGAACTTCTCCGCTTCCGGATTTTTATACACAGCATTGTTCGGACAAACCGTCTGACAGGCATGGCAGCCTGTGCACTTGTCAGTAATGGCATACTTCATACATCATGCTCCTTTTAACATCTGATAAGTTTGAGACTTGGCTTTTAGATTTGATACTGTTTTCTGCAAGGCGGTATCCAGGCTTTCATAGGCAAAATCAACATTTGGTTTAACGCCTGCGTTCTCAAGTTGCTGCCAGGGTGAAATACCGATTCTGGAGCAGAAGAGCTCATTTACATCGGAAATGGCATCAATAAGCTGCTGTTTATGCTCTTCTTCAGAGATACACTCATCGGCTCCGGTGCAGTATTGGGACACAATCCGGGTTTCCGAGTGAACAAAGGCCTGCTCCGCTTCAGAATACTCATAAATATCAAACTGCTCTGCGTGGCCAAAATGGGTCTGAATAAAGGTATCATCCTGTTTTTTTGTCCCCGCAACGGCAACTTTATACGCTTTGTTCGCCGAAGAGTTATCTTCACCTGAAGAGCAGCTCTGCCCGAGAGTACCAACCGCATCTGCCCGGCACTGCTGACAGTGAGTCATTTGAGGCATATGATCGCCGGAGCGTGACCGGGCCTGTTGCAGCTCTTCGTCTGTTGGTCCCCTTTGATGCGTCAGCCCGAAATAGGTGCCGTGAGCCGGGTCAGATATCAGCGGCATGATGTTATGCAGCATAGCGCCGAGACCACGTACCTTTTCTGAGACCGCCTGAATATGGTGGTCGTTTATTCCTGGAATCAGCACGGTATTGACCTTAATTAACATTCCCGCCTGAGATGCTGCTTCAAGCCCGGCAAGCTGACGTTCTATCAGTATACTTGCTGCTTCTACACCGCGAATTCGTCTGTTGTCATAATAAATCCACGGATATATTTCTTTGCCGATCTCAGGATCAATACAGTTGATAGTGATGGTCAGGTGATTAACGCCTACTTCTACCAGACTATCAATATGCTCTGCCAGAGCCAGGCCATTAGTAGAAATACATAACTGAGCTTCCGGGCTCTCTTCCCGAATAAGTTTGAGTGCAGTAAAGGTCGCTTTTGGGTTTGCCAGTGCATCTCCCGGTCCGGCGATTCCCACAACAGATAGGTTGGGGGAGCGCTTGGAAACGGCCCTGAATTGCTTTAGTGCTCCATACGGGTCGGTAAGGTTAGAGACCACGCCGGGGCGGGACTCATTACTGCAGTCATATTTTCTGTTGCAGTAGTTGCACTGAATATTGCACGCAGGTGCTACCGGAAGGTGCATTCTCGCGTATTTGTGAGCATTTTTTGAATAGCATGGATGTGAAGCGATCTTGTCTCTTACTTCCTTGCGAAAAAAGTGGCTGACTTTGTTTATGTCAGAATGACTTTTTGTTGAGTGATTAGAACTCTTGTCCATTGATTACCTCATCCATAAGGGCTTTGGTAGTCTTCTGCAATACTTGTACCCTATCTAAGGTATTGAAAATATTTGAGTTAGGGCTGGTTTTGTCTGGTTTGAAGTTACAATTGTCGTAAAGAAGACAATATCTGTAATCAGGCTTTGTCGTGTTGTTATCAAAAACAGATCTGTTTGCAGGCAGAAAATTCCGAATGCCATTCAGATTTGAAAAGTGTACACTATTCAAAAATTCACTGGTTCGGATATGAGTTTGAAAGATTTTCCTGATAAAAAACACCGCGGCTGTGGAAGAGGCGGCTCCAGACCGGGTTGTGGCCGGAAACCCGGGGTAAAAACCCGTCCGGTACGTTTACCCGAATGGCTTCTTGATGAATTAGAAAAGCTCGGAGAGCCCCGGCAATGCATTGTGAGGGCTTGTATTGAGCAGTACGGTATAGAACATCCACGGAAAAAAGAATCAAATGACTAAAAAAGAGTTTGTCGCCCATTTTCTGAATATGAACCGCAAGTCGTATATTCTTGCGATTATTTTCATATTCCTTGTTAACTGGCTTCAGGTAGAAATTCCCCGCTATATTCAACTGGCGATAGATCTGATTGACGATGCGTCGGTAGCGGGTCATGAGCAGCTGACAACCTATGTCGAAATCGTTGTACTGATGGCGGTGGCAATGATCGGTATCCGTATTTTGTCGCGAATTTATGCGCTTAATCCCGGCCGTATTACGGAAGCAGCATTAAAAAACGATCTTCTGCAGAAGCTGAACCGTCTGCCAAACAGTTTTCATGAGAAGTTTGCTTCGGGCAGGCTTATCTCCATTATAAACAATGACCTGATTGGTGTGCGCTTGCTGTTCGGGGCAGGGTTTTTGCAGTTCTTTAATGCCTTACTGGCACTCTCGTTAACCCCTTTATGGATGTGGCGTATTTCACCTGAGCTGACGCTTTACTCTGTTATCCCCATTGCCGTGGCATTTGTGATTTTCCGTATGGGTTTTACCCGGATGAAAAGCCTGAACATAGAACATATGCAAAGGCTGCAAAATCTTTCGGCTCAGCTGATGAATTTTCTGTCGGGTATCGATCTGATCAAAAATCAGCAGATGTCGCCCTGGGTAAAAGCGGAAGCTGAAAAGCTTAACCAGCAGTTGCTTCGCTGCCGGATGAAGATCACCCGTATTCAGGTCTTTATCATGCCGGTTCTGGATTATGCCAATAACCTGATGAAAATCCTGATCCTCGGGCTTGGTGGTTACATGCTGATGAGCCAGCAACTGACACTGGGTGAAATCACGGCCTTTCTGACCTATTCAGTGCTGCTGGCCATGCCGCTTATGCAACTGGGACGAATTGCTACTTTATATCAGCGTGGTATGGCAAGTATTGAAAGTGTTCAGACGATATTAAATGCTGAGATCCCGCAGCGGGATATTATTCCGCTTTCTCAAACTGATGTAGAAAGCCTTAAAGGTAAAACGCTGTCGGTCCGAAACTTGAGCTTCCGTTATCCGGGTGATGAGCGGTTAATTCTGGACGATATCAGCTTTGATATCCCGCCGGGTAAAAAAGTGGGTGTGCTGGGCAGTATAGGCTCAGGTAAAACTACACTGGTGAACTGCCTGAATCACCATCTTGATATCCCTTCTGAAACAGTATTTCTTGATGGCAAAGACGTGACGACCTTTGCTCGCAACGATTTACGCCGTTATGTAAAAACAGTGACGCAGGACCCTTACCTGTTTTCGGCCACAGTTGAGGACAATATCCGATTTGGCAGCGCAAATGCCGGTATCGCAAAAGAGCAGGTTGATGAGGTATTAGCATTGAGTCAGCTTGCCGGTGATGTTTCCCGCTTTGAAAAGGGGGATCAGACTCTTGTTGGTGAGAAGGGCATTATGCTCTCCGGAGGTCAGAAGCAGCGGCTGAGTATTGCCCGCTCACTGCTTAAGCCGGGTGATCTCATCATTATGGATAACGTACTTTCCGCTGTTGATTACGAAACCGAACGTAAGATTCTGGAAGGGCTGTTTGACCGACTGAAAAAACAGTCGGTTCTGGTGGTTTCTCACCGTGTTAATGCTCTTGAATATATGGATGAAATTATTGTGCTGAATGAAGGCAAGATTATCGCTAAAGGTAATCACTCTGATCTGCTGAAAACCTGCCCTTATTACTACGAAACCTGGCAGCTGCAGCAGAACGAAACGGAGGCCAGAGCATGTTAAAGACAGTTGATATTCAGTATATAAAGCTCTTTGCCCGTTTTGCTAAAAAGTATAAGCGTTCCGGGCTGCTTGGCATTGCTATGCTGCCGTTTTCGGTAATCACCAGCCTGCTTTTCCCGTGGCTGATTATTCAGGTGATTGACGTTCATCTGGCACAGGGAAATATGGAAGGACTTTGGTTACATGTTGTTTATCTGCTGCTTGTGCTGATAGCCAACTATGTTGTCGATACCACTTATTCATATAACCTGCGTAAAACCGGGCAGTACACGGTTACCGATATGCGCTCGGTACTTTTTGACCGTGTTCTTAAGCTGCCGCGTGGTTATTTTGATAATACGCCAACCGGAGTCACGCTTTCCCGCTTAACCAGTGATCTGGAAACCATTGGTGACTCTTTTGTCCAGTCGATGGTTGGCCTGGTAAAAGACTCCATCAATACCGTAGCTCTGCTGGTGATGATGCTGTTTATCGACTGGAAGCTGACTCTGGTTGTTCTGGTTGTTATGCCGCCGGTGATGTATCTCACTATGAATATCCGTAACCGTCTGCGTGAAAAACATCTGGCTGCACGCTCGGCTCTGGCCCGTGGTATCGGTTTTTTGCAGGAAGCTCTGCTTGGCGTGAAAACGGTTCAGTTATACCGCGCCGAAGAAGAGGTAGAAACCAAATACAAAGGTTATACCGAAGAGTTTCTGAAAGCCCAGATGAAAGCCAACAAATATGATGCGGTGCTGTTTGCCTTTATCTCCGGTGTCACCTCCATCACCATGGCGCTGATGATCTGGTACGGCTCCGGTCAGGTGATTCAGGATACTCTGACGCTTGGTGTATTGATCGCCTTTATCAACACGCTGGAAAAAGTCTTTGTGCCAATCCGGGACTTCACTTCGCAGATCGCTTCTATTCAGACCTCCCTTGCGGCCTTTGATCATATTGAAGAGCTCTTTATCGAACCGACGGAAGAAGAGGGGCGGGATTTACATCCGGCGCATAAAGTGAAAGATGCGCTCAATGAGTTTGTCAGTCTTGAGTTTAAAAATGTCAGCTTCCGTTACAATGAGGATTCACCTTATGTGCTGAATAACGTGTCATTTATACTGGAAAAAGGTCATCAGATCGCACTGGTTGGCTCAACCGGTTCTGGCAAATCAACGATTCTTCGCTTGATCTCTAAAACCTATCAGGATTACGAAGGCAGCATTTTATTAAATGGAATCGAGCTTTCAGAGGTGTCGATTGAAGACTCCATGCATCTGTTTTCACTGATGATGCAGGATGTTTTCCTGTTTGAAGAGAGCGTTCAGTTTAATATCGCTTTGGGCAAAGAGACTATTTCACGTGAGCATGTTGAGCAGGCCGCCCAATATGTCTATGCCGATAGTTTTATCGAACAATTACCGGAGAGTTATGATTTCCACTTGGATAAAAACGGCTCGAACCTTTCAGTGGGTCAGACTCAGCTTATCTCTTTTGCCCGTGCGGTAGCCCAGGGCGGACAGGTAATGATGCTGGATGAGGCCACCAGTTCTGTCGACTCCATTACCGAAGATTTGATCCAGAAGGCAATGCAGCGCCTGTTTAAGGAAAAAACCGTTATTGCCATTGCTCACCGCCTGAGCACGGTGCGCCACTCAGATATGATTCTGGTGCTGGAGAAAGGAGAGGTTGTTGAACGGGGAAACCATCATGAACTGGTTACCCACAATGGTGTTTACGCCGGTTTGCTGAATGAATCCCTCGCGCAGGAGCCAGAGCCGCAGATGGTGACTGCGTAATAAAATTTGCTTTCTGAATTTGCTGAGCAGTTCGTTGATGGACGCTCAGCATTTTTGTTTAGCGGCAATCGTCCCCCTAATTGCTTGGATTGGTATCATATAAGGGGCGGTACAGAGTTCTCACCTGATAACCACCACCATTTTAGTGGCCCCTTCCGACAAATTTTTTCAATTAATGAAACGCAATGACGACAACGATCACACTATTTATTGCTCGCCCTTTTATTGTGTCGGAACCAATGTCACATTTGCCATCTATGCATCTGGGTTGCTATTGAATTATCGGCAGAAGTGAACTATGCGCTTGAGGCAAGTGATTGTGAAAACTTATACCAATACATAATAGTTCTGTAGCCAATATTGTTTTAATCGGTCAGTTACTCTTTTTGAGGTTGTAATGAGTATAAAAAAACTATTAATAACAGGCATCATGCTGTCCCTGGCGGCGCTAATGTTGCTGGTGGGCATGTTGTATATCACAACACAAAAGCACGATGAGCTTTATCAGAGCCAGGTAGAGCGATATCACTCTTATCTGCTTGCAGATGAGTTACGCCAGAGTTCTGATGACTTAACTCGCTTAGCGCGAACCTATGTTATGACAGGAGATGACAAGTACGAGAAAATGTACTGGGATATTCTGGCTATCCGCAATGGCGATAAAGCTCGCCCTCAGCATATGGAACGGATTTACTGGGATTTAGTGCTGAACTATGGCGAAAAGCCGAGCCCGGATGGTAACAGAGAATCTCTTCAGTCTCTGATGCAAAAGGCGGGCTTTACTCAGCAGGAGTTTGACCGTCTGACTCAAGCGCAAAATAATTCAGATGGTTTAGTCACGACCGAGACCATTGCAATGAATGCCGTAAAAGGGCTTTACGATAACGGTAACGGAAACTACACAAAACGCGCTGAGCCGGATTTGGAAATGGCCAGACGCATTATGCACGATAGCCAATATCATAAAGATAAAGCCAACATTATGGCTCCGGTTAACGAGTTCTTGCGCCTGCTTGATGAAAGAACATCTAATAAAGTAGAAACAAACAAAGCGGAAGTGACTCAATACGAAAATATTCTTCTGATTTGTTTTGCAATTGCTATTGCTACTATCCTTGTCTCATTCCGTATTATCTATCGCAAAATTATGATTCAGATTGGTGGTGAACCGGCTCATGTTCTCAGTTCAATGAATCAAATTGCCGACGGAACACTTAATTACTCTGAAAGCTCAAATAAGTACTCTCGCTACGGGTTATCAGAGGGGCTTTCGGCAATGTCCGTTACACTGAACGACACCATTGCTAATGTGAAGTATTCTGCGAATGATGTTGCAAAAGCAGCGGAAGATATGTCGGTAATCAGTAATCAGGCGAATAGCAATGCTTCACAGCAGCTTACCGATATTGAACAGGTAGCCACGGCAATGAATCAGATGTCCTCAACTGTTGGAGAGGTAGCTCAGAGCGCAGAACAGACTTCTCAGTCAGTGGACACGGCTAATACTCAGGTGGAAAAAGTAAATGAAGTCGTTATCAGTGTTATCGATAACGTTCGTATCCTGTCTGAAGAAGTCAATTCCATCTCAGAGGTAATTAAAGAACTGAATCATGAAACGGATAATATCGATTCCGTGCTGAATGTGATTGGTGATATTGCCGACCAGACGAACCTTCTTGCATTAAACGCTGCAATTGAAGCTGCCCGTGCCGGTGAACAAGGAAGAGGGTTTGCCGTTGTAGCTGACGAAGTCAGGAGCCTTGCAAGCAGAACTCAGACTTCTACTGCTGAAATTCAGGAAATTATCACTAGCTTGCAAGCTGGTGCGGGCAGGGCAACAGAAGCCATGCAAAAGGGACTTGATCGCGTTGCTGTAACTGTCTCTGATGTAGAAACCGTAGGTGTTAACCTTGAAGAAGTTGCGTCATCTGTTGCGGATATTAATGAGAAGACACTGTTGATTGCCAGCGCTTCAAGCGAACAGCAGTCTGTTGCGGAAGAAGTTAACCGCAATCTTCAGCGAATTAACCAGGTTGCGAACGAATCCGTTAGTGGCTCAAATCAAATTGCACAATCGAGTGGTCAATTAACAGAACTGGCATTTAACCTTCAGAGCTTAGTTGCGAAGTTTAATACCAAATAGACCTTATCAGACGTAGTAAGGAGCACTTCTCAGGTGCTCCTTACTGGTCAATTTACCTGGCTTTACACAACTTGACTCTCCTTTACATACCAACGCATAAACTTCAATCAGGACATTACTCACGTTTAACCCCGTATTAACCTCCTTCTTGCTAGTTTTGTATAGGAGATTTCCTTATGAGGCTTAGTCAAATGAAGTATAAGCTTGCTGAAAATTATGTGTTTTATCCGGAAAAGAATAGTCTGGTTGATTGTCTGGATGAAAACGAGTTCCTGATCGGGAACAACGAAAGTCGGTTGTTATTACTGCTTTTACAGAACCACGGGCAGGTTGTTACCAGAGCTCATATTCAGAAATTCGTATGGGAAGACCTGGGATTTCGGGTTGACAGCTCAAGTCTGACTCAGGCGGTTTCTAATCTAAGAAAAACTTTGGGGGATTCACCTCAATCCCCCCGGTTTATTACAACCGTCCCTAAAATTGGATATAAATTTATATCCCCCGTAGATAAACTCATACCTGATAGCGCAATTGCCGAGGAGATATTGCCAGTAGGTATCAAAGCCACTTCAGAAGTAAGTGACTCAAGGTTTCAAGTAAAGCCATTCACCGAAAAACTGAAAAACTGGCGTCCGGGGATGTATATGCTGTTAGCATTACTTTTTCCTTTTGCTACTTTTGGGTTGATGTCACCAGCAAAGCCGAACTATGTTGCCATTGATACTGTTAATGGAATTTCTGTAAAGTCCCTTGAAGGAAATATCATTGGGGAGCACTGGGTTAAGCCATTAAAGCAGTGTGTTTCATGGTATTTTGAACATCAAATCGATGGGCGTCTTCCTGATGAAATTATTGCAGTGGCAGGCATGGAGAACAAACTGATACTTAATTACGTTTATAGCCAAGAGTTATCGCATTATAACTTCACTATGCACCTTCTAGCTGATAAAGGAGACCGCTACAGCCTATGCAGTAAGGAAGACAACTATGTGGGTAAAGGGGATATGCTGTGAGAAGAAACATCACACTGTGCATACTCTTTATATCAGTTGCTGTTAGCCTTTTTCTGTATTTCCTGTCTTGGAACAGACTGGAAGCAGTGCTTACGTCCAAAGAGTGGAAGCATAGCGCTGTAATAATGTTTCCATCAAATATGAACACAGAACCTGATAATACGTACCTGCCAATTGGGCAGATACATATCCATTCAACAGCCCGCTACTTATCCAACGGTACTTATGTAAAAAGTTCCGCTCTGGATCTTTACCTGCATCAAGAGCGCGAGATAGGAAGACCTGATTCGATAATCAGAATATCAGAATCCGGAACCTGGCAACTGATAGACAATTATTTGTTCATTCATCAGACTGAAATTCAGGAATTACCTGTTATGAAGGACTCTGTTCTTTCTACAATTCAGACTCAGGAAATTAAAGAACGTTATGTTATTGAAGGGCAGCAGAGCAAACGAATAGATATTCTTAGTGAAAACTCTTTACTGATCACTAGTACCTAAACACAGAAGTTATGATCGATTGAATTTAGTACACCAAGGTGGTGTCTCACCTCTTTGGTGCACTAAAGCTGCATAATTAAATAACCGGTATCTGGGAGTCAGGCAAAGTCACCCGAATACTTCGCGGTTTACGCGGCTGTTTTTCAATAAGCCCTTTTTTCTCCAGGTTTTTAATCATCTGATTAACAGTGGGAGCGGTTACTTTAAAGTAGTGCTCCATTTCGGCATAAGCCGGAGGAAAGCCACGAATCTTGGTGTATTGATGAATAAAAGCCAGATATTGACCTTGTTTCTCCGTGTACGGAATATCCGGCGGCTCCGGTAGCGATAATAATAGTTCAGCCGGAACATTAACAAAAAGACTTCGGGCAACACCGGGGGACTTAATTATCCACTTTTTCTTTTCCAGATTTTTTATCATTTGATTCACTGTAGGAGCTGTGACTTTGAAGTAAGCCTGGATATCAGCGAAGGCTGGCGGGATCCCTCTCAATCGTGTGTACTCGAGAATATAAGTCAGATATTTTCGTTCTTTTTCCGTAAATGAGTAATTTTCAGGGTCAGGGATCGACACAGCAAGCCTTTTGTGATCAAGTATGGTGGTTATCAATACCGAGATTGTGCCATGAATGTCAAATACGTTGTAGAGCTGAGTAATGAAGAACGAGATACGTTAATAAAACTCACGTCAAAAGGTAAGGAAAGCGCCAGAAAACTCAAAAGAGCCCAACTGTTATTACTTGCCGATGACGGCAAGCAAGACAAAGACATTGTCGAACTGCTTCATATCAGTACATCAACCATTTACCGGACCAAGAAACGATTTGTCGAAGAGGGTTTGCCTGAAGCTTTGAATGAAGGAAGAAGAACAGGTTGCCCGCGCAAGCTCGATGCTGTCAGTGATGCATTGTTGACGGCCATTGCCTGTAGTGAGCCACCAGAAGGTTGTGGCCGGTGGACATTAAACCTAATCGCCGATGAATTTATGGCCTTGGTGGAAGGAGAATCGATATCAGTTGAGACGATTCGAAGGCAGCTCAAGAGCAACGATTTGAAACCCTGGCAGAAAAAGATGTGGTGCGTTGGTGATATGAATGCCGAATATATTGCCCGCATGGAGCATGTGCTTGACTTGTACAGTCGTCCAGCTATTCCCGATGAACCACTAATCAACTTTGATGAGGCGATGAAACAATTGGTGGCAGATATTAAGCCATCAACTCAGGCTAAGTCAGGGCAACCTCCGAGAGAAGACTATGAATACAAGCGAGTGGCGGTGGCTAATCTGTTCATGTTTTATGACTGTCACCGAGGGTGGAGAAAAGTCAAAGAAACAGAAAATAAAAAGGCTGAGGACTTTGCACAATGTATGAAGGAGTTGGTGGATATCCACTACCCTGAAGCTAAGAAAATTCATGTCGTGATGGACAACTTTGGCACGCATACAGAGGCTTCACTCTATAAGGCATTTGAACCAGCAGAGGCCCGGAGGCTTCTGAGCCAATTGGAATTTCACTATACCCCTAAGCATGCCAGTTGGCTGAATAAAGTGGAAATTGAAATAGGGGTCATGAACAGACAATGTCTGAATCAAAGGATCCCGACATGGGAGAAATTACGCAATGAACTGGATGCGTGGGAAACGCGAAGGAATCAGGAAAAAGCTTCTATCAACTGGCAGTTTGACATAGAAGCAGCACGAGAAAAGTTCACCAAAGCCTACGCCAAACTACGAAAGAAATAGCGTAGGCTCAATATGTCAGAACTTATGTGTCGGAGTACTAGTCTGAATCAGAATTCTCAGATTCTATACGCAGATTAAACCACTCTGATTCAATTGGTTGTAACTATTGCCAACAGCTAATATCTGAGCTGCAATTCTATCCGTTGGCCAAAGTTTTTCACCGGCTCACAGTGCTATACTACTTCTAGTATATAGCTTATATAGGCTCCTTGTATGAAGCAGGCACTTTTCATCTTATTAATATTGAGTAGTTTTGGCCTTCAGGCGGCAAGAGATATCACAATCTCTTCAATACCTACGACAATAAAAGGAAAAACGTTGGCATTAGAAATTGAGCAGGTGCTGCTTGTAGCGTACAGCAAGCTCGATATTAATGTGAACTTTGAACATTATCCGGTAGGCAGGACACTTTTATATTCTAATTCGGGTAAAACCGATGGTGAGTTGTTTGGTACTCATGAAATAGAATCTGTGTATACCAACCTGATACGAGTAAATGTGCCTCTTTCATCTCGGTTTATGTTCTTGTTCGTCAAACAGGGCAACGAGTTTTCTGTTGATGGTTGGGAAAGCATTCCTGAAAGTTACACTCTGGGACATAAGCGAAATGTTGAGTTTGTTGAGTCGGCAGTGATAAAGCATAAGATTGGGGCTTATTCGACAAAAGACTCTGAGAATATGTTCCTGCAATTAGATGCGGATCGGGTTCAAGTGGTTTTGTCCAGCGTTAACGGGTACAAGTCAGTTGCCAAGAAACACCAGCTAGAAGATATTGTTATGCTTGAACCTGCTGTTTACACCGCACATTTGTACCACTACCTAAATATTAAGAACGCAGAGTTAGTTCCACAATTAGAAAGGGTGCTACAAGAGATGCGTGCAAGTGGTGAAATAGAAGCCATTCAAGAGCGTGTTGAGGCGGAATTTGGTCTTCCTGATTCTAAATAAAATTATTAGCCAGGGGGTTGGAGATGAGTAACTCCCTGGCTGGTCAGGTTTAGCACGCTGAGCTAGTTAAACCACTAACCGAGGCTTTAGAAAAGCTGGAAAAGTATGGCAAAATTGAGGAGATTACAGCCGTATCAAGGTGCTATACGAAACACCGGAACCCTCAGAGGCTAACTGACACAAGAAAAAGCCTCCCATAACACCATCCATATTATTTGCGTTTCCCTTAGATTAAAGACTGGCGTCGAATCGGTTAAAAACCAAGTTATCTCGCTTTGAGGTAGATCCAGATGTGGGGGAGGGCCTAAACCAGTTCTAAACCAACCCTGCCGATAATGCTGATAATCTTTTCATCAACTTGAATACGAACGGAGCCGATATGCCCGTCACTACTTCATGTGAAACGTGAATCCTTACAGAGATGAGAATCGATATGGACAAAAAACTAGTACTTTCTACCGCGATTGCACTACCAATCCTTATGTCCCAGATGGGTGTTGCATTAGCCGCAGCCCCCTGGATGAATGCTGAGAATATCACTCAGGCCTTTATGGATGTCGAAGATGCTAATGGTGATGGCAAGGTCACCAGAGACGAATTCAAAGGTCCGGATCATGACTTCAAAATGTTTGATAAGAACGGTGATGGTGTGATTGTTCTGTCGGAAGCCCCAACCAGAGAAAGCATGAAAAAGCCGGGTATGAACCCTAAGCCTAACATGGACCCAAACCTAAAGATGATGGACAAGGTGACCATCAACGGCGCAGAATTTAAATTTGATACCAAATACGCCTTCTTTGGCTGGAATGACTTGCCAAAAGATCTATCCCTTGAGAAGCAGGCAATCAAAACTTTTACCTCTCCAGACGGCAGCACTCATTATTATCAGGTAGTATATATGCCCGACGGTAACCTGAACTGGTTTCAGGCAGCGTATCTGGCCGATAACGCCGGTGGTTATTTAGCATCCATCACCTCTGAAGAAGAGAACAGCTTTATCTTTGAAATGGTGAACGATATGAAGTACTTCTGGAAGTTTCCGGCCTACGTAGAGGGTAAGAGCCAGCGCAATCACTACGAAATTACCATAGGTCCATTCCTGGGCGGTTACCAGCCGGAAGGTTCTGAAGAGCCTGCTGGTGGCTGGAGTTGGCTAAGCGGCGAGAAATGGGACTACAGCAACTGGGCAGTTAATCTGGATGATGGTGTAGTGGATAAGGATCCGCGTCCGAATGACCAGCCAAACGACTCAGGTAGCGGTCAGCGTATTATGGGTTTTGGTGAGATGAACCTGCCGGTTCCGACTTGGGGGGACTATATGGATGCCGTTGGCACCTACGGTTATGACCGTCTGCCGGGCCGTACCTACGCATTCATAATGGAGTTCGAGGCGATGCCGAAATAAGCAAATATTGGACTAAGTAGAAAACGGGATGGTGTCTGGCATCCCGTTTTTTGGAAAGTATGCAGTAACCACTGAAGCGCTTGGCCTCCAAACCGAGATAACTTAATTGCTCCAGGGCTAATTTGAGCTGAGGTATTTCTGTAAAGAAATGTAAATTGTTGGTATCTAAACCAAAACTAAACTAGTGACACTCCTTCCCGTCTTAGAATTGAATCCGAATTTACTAAGTAGAGAGACGGGTGGATCATGATTAATGCAAGAAACTGTTTAACCGCTGTAGGGCTAGTCGCTCTGTTTTCAGCAGGAGGCGTACAAGCATCTTCTGAGGGTACAATAAGCCAGCAAAAAGCAACTCAGACTGTTACGATAAACTCGGTGGACTTCAAGGTTGCCGACTACTATGACTTCTTTACTTGGGAAACACTGCCAAGTGACGTTCTTTATGAAAAAGAACCACTCCAAACCTTTACTAATACTAATGGCGATAAACATTACTACCACGTTGTTTACCTTCCTAACGGAAACTTGAACTGGTTTCAGGCAGCCAAGTTAGCCGAAGAGGCCGGTGGTTATCTAGCCTCCATTACATCTGAGGCTGAAAATAATTTTCTATTTAACCTAATCGACGATCCTAAATATTTTTTCCAGTTCCCTAAATATGTCGAAGGCTCGGGCCGGGCTAACCACTATGAGATCATGATTGGCCCTATGTTGGGTGGCTATCAACCCGAAGATGCTACCATTCCGGATGCAGACTGGCACTGGCTTAGCGGAGAAGAGTGGAGCTATACCAACTGGGCTCAAAACCTGGATGATGGTGTAATCGATAAAGATCCTCGCAATAACACTCAGCCAAATGATTCCGGCAAAGAGAAAAGCCAGCGAATCCTTGGTTTCGGCGAGTTAAACCAGCCTGTACCAACGTGGGGCGATTATTCTGATGATGCCGGTACCTACGGCCGAAGAGGCCCTGGCCGATATGCATTTATCATCGAATACAATAGCAAACCAGAATAAACACGGAATATGACCAAAGCGGGTTTTCACGACCCGCTATCGGTTCCTTTAAATACTATGGCCCGGATCTGTATAAGATTTCAGGCATGCCAAATAACCAAAAACTGTTTAACTGTAAGGAGTTAGTGCAATTGGCTACCGGTCAATCCATTTTGATAATGTATTAAACAAGACGTCCGGGACAATTGGTTTGGTGACGTGGTCATTCATGCCAGCCTGAAAACTCTTTTTTTTGTGCAGATCCATTGCGTGAGCAGTCATCGCTATGATTGGAAGCGTATTAGAACAATAGTTCTCACGTATTAGCTCTGTGGCTTTGTACCCATCCATTTCTGGTAATTGAATATCCATAAGGACAGCATCGAAATGTTCACCTGAGTGGATAGAAAAAGTCTAAAAAATGCTGCTCTGTCCGGTGAAAATCCTTGGTATTGATTCCTATCATTTCTTCGGGTGAATCATAACCTAGGATATCCGCAGCACGTTGGTTACAACGTACAACCTCCCTCTCTTTACCGACAAGGAATAGTCCGACAAGGCTGTTTTTGAAGATCGAATCCACTTCATCTTTTGAATTTTTGAGTTCAGAGATGTCATGAATACTAATACGATAACTCGGCTTTTCATCAAAGCTAACATAATGAATAGTGACTGATGACTGAAATTCGCGCCCACTTAAGCTCTTATACAGCCACTCAAAACTATGTTTACCATACTTCTTAGCAAGGCAAAGGAGCTCTTTGGCCTTTTCAGATGACCGACTGCCATCGGTTTGTTTTTCGGGTGATATCAAACTGAAGTCAAAAGGTGTGATCTGTGAAAGGTCGGATAGACCAAGAAGATTAAAGTAAGCTTGGTTACAGTCTAAAGGGTGTCCGTGAGTATCTATAATAAGAGATGCGACATCCGAAGTATCAAACAAACGTTGATAGTCGGAGAGCTTTCTTTTTAGCAACTGATTTTCTATCTTAAGAGTATTGCGTGAGCCATTATTAATCATCAAAGGCTTCCTTGTGGGAAATTAGCACCTTCCAGCGTGGTACGCCAACAATGCTTGGGCTGCAATTATGTTAAACCACACCTTCATCGGTCGACGCACAATTTATGCTAACTTTCATAAAGATATGAGCATATCTTTTCAAATAAAGATCATTGGGTATCGCAGTTTGAATATTGTATTACAATACTTCTTCCTACTACAAAAGTCCATGCATTGCATAGGGAGTAACTCATTAATACCCATACCATCTTTTGACAATCTATTATCCAAACACAACTCTTATTGGTGACTGTACTGTAAAGCGGTTTATTCTCAGATTCTCATGCTTAGTCAGGTACCTATATATAAACCGCCTGCTTAATTAGCAGGCGATTTCGTCTCTACAATTTAAATCTGCTTCATCTCAATATTCATCGTCTGAATCCGGTATGCGATCTGCCTTGGGGTCATGTTAAGCAAGCGGGCTGCTTTGGCTTTTACCCAACCGGATTGCTCCAGTGCATCGATGACAGCCTGTTTTTCATCAGCGATCTGCTGCTCTTTGCAGACCGGTTCCCGGGCTGGCATTGAGTAGTTTGCTGGTGTGCGGGGCTGTACTGGTGGTGCACTAAACTGAGGGAATGAGATCAGCTCTGGCGTTATGGTTCCGGATTCACTGAGAATGGAGGCTCTTTCCAGTGTATTTTCCAGTTCACGTACGTTACCGGGCCAGGTGTATTCCATCAGGTGACGGATTGCATGTTCAGAGATGGCGATTTTCCGCTGCTGCTTTTTGCTTAGTTTATTCAGCATAAAGTCGGCCAGATCAGGAATATCCTGAACCCGGTCTCTGAGCGGAGGCAGATACATGGGCATCACGTTCAGACGGTAGTAAAGGTCTTCCCGAAAATTCTCAGATGCGACTTCGGCCTCCAGATTCCGGTTGGTTGCGGCTATGATTCTTACATCAACAGAAATGGTATCTGTACCGCCGACGCGTTCAAACTCCTGCTCCTGTAAAACCCGCAATAGCTTGGCCTGAAATGCCGGGCTGGTTTCGCCGATTTCATCAAGGAAAATGGTGCCGTTGTGGGCCATTTCAAAGCGGCCTTTGCGCTGCTTAACCGCTCCGGTGAAAGCGCCTTTTTCATGTCCGAAAAGCTCTGACTCCAGAAGGTTGTCGGGCAGGGCGGCGCAGTTCAGTTTCACAAACGGATGGTTTGCTCTTGGAGAGTTGTAGTGGATAGCGTTTGCAATCACTTCTTTACCTGTTCCCGACTCACCCCGGACAAGCACTGTGGAGTCCCAGGGAGCAACCAGTCTTATCTGGTCAAAGATACGTCTCATCTCTTTGGTATGTCCAACCAGATTATCGAAGCTGTAGTTGTTGCGAACTTTTCGCCTTAAGCCATCGCGCTCGCTGACCAGCTGTTTTTGCTGCTTCTGTACCTGATTGGCTAACTGAACGTTTTTGGCAATCAGACTGGCAATCATTTCAAGAAAACGGGTAAGCAGTGTGATTTCGGAATCTGAGCTGTTTTTAGGTTGTGCAGCTAAAGCACCAATGACCTGAGTGGAGGCGTCTTTTAACGGTACACAGATAAAGGGTTTGTCATAGTCATAAATAGCCAGCTTATCGGAAAAACGCATATCGTCACCCAGGTTACGGATAACGATGGAGGATTGTTGATTGATAAGATCACCGATTATGCCTTCCCCGGCTTTGTAGCTGATCTGCTTTTCATGGGAAGCATCGTCGTAGTCAGGAGAGTGCAGAGATTTTACTAACATACTATCCCGGTTAGGATCTTTTATGGTAAGCAGACCACAAAGCAGGTTGCATTCATCATGAAGAATTTCCAGCACCTTCTTAGAGGAGTCTGCGTAATTCAGGCTGATGTTTAACTGGCTGCTGATTTTGTACATTGCTGCAAGCAGCCGTCGTTCCAGTTCAGCGATTGAGTATTCGATCGTCATATATCACCGCCTTACTTAGCCATTTTAGGGAAGATTAATTGAATTGATGCGCCCTCTAACCGGGAGCTTTCGGAAATTTCTATCGTCGCAGAGTGCTCATTTATTACCTGTTGAACAATGGGTAGACCGATCCCGCGACAACCAGAGCTGATCTTAGATTTAGTGCTGAAAAAAGGCTTAAACATCTTCAGGCGGATGTTATCTTCGATTCCGTTGCCGCTATCTTCAATGGTGATAATAACTTCGTCTTCTGTTTCTGTGGTGGCGAGCAGTATCGCCCTCTGGCTGTTATTGCTCTGTTCAATGGCATCCACTGCGTTATCCAGCAGTTGTTTGACAGCCAGAAGCAGACGGTTGGGTTTGCCATTAACAGATTGCAGCTCCATCGCCGGGCGAAACTCAATTTCCGTAGAATGGGAAAGCAGCAGGTCTGTACTGATAGTGATGGCGTCGCGCACAATCTGATTGACGTTTACCGGCTGTGATGCTTCATTGGCCCGCTCTGGAATTGCCTGATGGATATCATCCAGAGCTCTGTTCGCGTCTTGCATTGCTTCATCCATGGCAACTAAGCCGGGGCAGGAGTGATTACGTTGTTTCAGGATGGTAACGGCTGAATCAATCATGTTGAGCGGCCCCTGCATCTGGTGCAGAGTAGCCATCATCACTTCCTGCATTGAATGGACAAACTTGTTGTCATTAGCCATCTGTCGGATGATATTTAATCGTCTTTCTTCCTGATACTGCTTCTCTCGTGTCCGGTCGATAATGCTGATAAGTGTGAAGTATTCTTCAGCAGAGGGGAGGCAGGATTGTGTTGTGGTCTCCGCTACCGGTATTTTTGTGAGGGAAAAGTCAAACCACTGCTCTGAAATATTCTCGGCCTTATCAATGTGAACGCTAAGCGAGCGGTGTTTTTTCTTACCTAAAAAGTGGTCTATTGACTGAAACTCACAGTCTGCGATCAGATGCTCAGTGAAGAGAGAAACCGGAGATATTTTCAGCCGCTCTTCCAGCTTATTGAACTTTTCATTTCTGATTAGGGTATAGCCATCAGCTTCAATTAGCGCCATCGCTGTTGGTGCTGAATCAAACATGGCGTGAAATACCGCAAACTGATAATCAGAGCAGTCCTGAGAGGGGATTGATACTAAGCTATCCAATGCTTTCATATCCTGACGTCCTTGTATTTACTACCTAGATAGACTGCTTATGCATTAACTATTCCATGAAAAAAATGCGGCTTTTGTTGAGTTGATTTAAAAACCGCATGTTTGATTTAGAACAATTGATGACAAAATAAACGCCCTTTGTCTGCTTTGTGACAAGGATCTCCTTTTTGATTTTGCGCCTGTTTTTCCCAATCCCCCTGAAAATAAAGGGGTGCAATGAACTTTTTTGGTGCAGAGGTGCAATGGCACACACTATGCAGCAGACCCTGTAAATTGGATTTTTCAGGGAAGAGAAGAATGTCTGAGGGAATACTCATATTACTGAGTGCGGCATTCGTTAATAACGTGGTATTAGCGAAGTTTTTGGGCCTGTGTCCTTTTATGGGAGTGTCAGGGAAAATAGGTAGCGCGCTGGGGATGGGAATAGCAACGACCTTTGTGCTGACCCTGGCCGCTGTCACTACATGGTTGCTGGAGTTCTTTATTCTGGGGCCGCTTAATCTGCAGTTTATGCGCATTATCGCCTTCATACTGGTTATTGCGGCGGTGGTTCAGTTTACAGAGCTTTATGTGAAGAAACATGACCCGTCACTTTATCAGTCGCTGGGTGTTTTCCTTCCTCTTATAACAACTAACTGTGCGGTACTTGGCGTGGCTCTGCTAGCGGTACAGGATGGCCTTTCGTTTATCAATACCGTTATGTTCAGTGTTGGCTCAGCCCTTGGTTTCACCATAGTGATTGTTTTGTTTGCTGGTTTAAGAAGTCAGTTAAGTCTGAACCGTGTGCCTGACGCTTTAAAAGGCTCACCCATAGCGTTCATTACTGCTGGTCTTCTCTCTATGGCCTTTATGGGCTTTTCCGGAATCGTTTAAGGCAAGGAGGCGCTGTTTTGATTTCTGTTATTTTCTTTATTGTTCTGGGCGCTTCACTGGGTGGTGCTCTGGGATTCGCGTCCAAAGTCTTTCAGGTGGAAAGTAACCCTCTGGTGGACAAGATAGAAGCTTTGATGCCTGGCGGTCAGTGTGGCCAGTGCGGTGAAGCCGGGTGCCGTCAGGCCGCTGAAGCCATGGTGCGCGGTGAGTTGAGTCCGGATTCCTGTCCTCCGGGAGGCGCTGCGTTAACAACTGCTATTGCAGATATGCTGGGCGTTTCGCTGGAAATGGGTGAAGAGGATATTTCCTGGGTGGCTCAGATAGATGAGTCACAGTGTTCCGGCTGTACCCGCTGTTACAAAGCTTGTCCGTTCGATGCCATTGTGGGGGCGACCAAGCAGATTCATACCGTGATTTCTGATGTGTGTACCGGCTGTCAGCTCTGCTCTCAGGTTTGCCCTCAGGATTGTCTCTCTATCGTTCAGGTTGAGCCGGATGTGAACACATGGTACTGGCCAAAGCCTAAGACCGACTCTGAACCTAAACCAACACTGGTGCATTGAGGAGGATTTATGCAGAGTTTGTTTAATTCTCCCTTTAGCGGAGGAATTCATCCCAAGACCTATAAGTCGCTTTCCAATGAAAAAGCGATTGAAAAAGCATTCTGGCCCCGGAATGTCTATCTCTCGCTACAACTGAGAAATGGTGCTTTGCTTAAACCTCTGGTTGAAGTAGGGGAGCATGTTAAGCGCGGACAGAAAATCGCGGTGGGCCGCTCGGATATGGTGGCTCCGATTCACTCGCCGGTGAACGGTATTGTGACCGGAATTACCGAGCACATTACTGCGCACCCTTCAAAGGTGAAAAGTGAAAGCATAATCATCCGTGCCAATCAGGATAAAAGCTGGGCCACGACAGCGACGAAAGGCAACTTTTACGCACTTTCCGGTAAAGAAATCATTGAGAAGGTGAATGCTGCCGGGATCGTGGGCCTTGGAGGCGCGGGTTTTCCCACTGCGGCTAAGCTCAGGTTTGCCAGTCAGGCAAAGGTGCACACCCTGGTTATTAATGGTGGTGAGTGTGAGCCCTATCTTACCTGTGACGATGTCACCATGCGCGAATATGGCGCAGAGGTTATCGCCGGTGTTCGTCTGATGCTAAAAGCTTCTGGTGCTGAAAAGGCCGTTATCGGTATTGAGGACAATAAGGCTGAGGCCTTTGAACAGTTAAAGTCACTGGCCTCCGATGATGACAATATTCAGGTAAAGCTGGTTCCGAGTATTTATCCGATGGGGTCTGAAAGGCATCTGATTAAAACGGTCACAGGGGTAACGGTTCCGCTCGGGCAGTTGTCTACGGCCGTTGGTATCTTGGTAAACAACATTGCAACGGCACAGGCGGTTTATCAGGCGGTTCGTTTTAACCGTCCGCTTGTCAGCCGTCTGATCACGGTATCGGGTAAAGGGATAGAGAATCCTTGTAATGTTGAGGTGCCGGTGGGCAGTCCGGTTCACGAGATACTTTTGCACTGTGGTGGTTTTAGTGAGGATACCGAACGCTTGATCTTCGGTGGTCCTATGATGGGGCAGGTGATCCCTTCTCCTCAGGTACCGGTTGATAAATGTGTCGGCGGGATACTGGCTCTGACAGTAGATGAAGTAAAAGAGCGGCCTCATCAGGAGTGTATTCGCTGTGGTCAGTGTGTAAGGGCATGTCCTATGGGGCTGATGCCGTTTCAGATGGCGGCTTATTCAAGGCTGTCTGATTTTAAGATGACGGAAACCATGGGCGTGAATCATTGCCTTTCATGCGGAGCCTGTAGCTATGTTTGTCCTTCAAATATTCCTTTGGTGCAGTATTTCCAGCATGCGAAAGGGGCAATAACGGCCAACAAGATGAAAGAGAAGAAGTCTGCTCAGGCTAAAGCGCTGACAGAAGCACGGAAACTAAGACTTCAGAAGGAAGCTGAAGCGAAAAAAGCAGCTAAGGCTGCTAAAGCGGCGGGGCGTAAAAAGCGCGCTCCAAGAGCATCGGCTCGTGCCGCCAGTAAACAGAAGGAGGCTGTAAATGATTAATTATGAATCGGCGACTGGCCCGTTCTCTCATAGTGAGAACTCCAGCGTGCGGATAATGTATACCGTGATCCTGACGCTGATGCCTGCGGTTCTGTACGGGATTTACCAGTTTGGCTTAAACAGCTTATATGTTCTGGCTATGTGTGCTTTGGTTGCTGTCTTAACCGAGTATCTGTGCCTGAAAATTATGGGCCGGAATGCAAAGGCAAGTCTTGATGGTTCAGCCTTGCTGACGGGTCTGCTTCTGGCAATGAGCCTTCCGCCAACGGTTCCCATGTGGCTTTGTGCTTTGGGCAGTGTTTTCGCTATTGTGGTCGGCAAACAGATTTATGGCGGGCTGGGGCAAAACCTGTTTAATCCGGCAATGCTGGCCAGGGTTATGCTGCTTATCTGTTTCCCGGTTGAAATGACGAACTGGTCGGCTCCGGCTCCCATTGATTTTAGTCATAATCAGGTGTTTGTTCCCCAAGAATGGCTACAGTTTGATGGTGTAACTTCAGCGACCGCGTTGAGTGGCCTGAAGGAGGGCGCTGATGCGGTATCTCTGTTTCTTGGTGCGCAGTCAGGCAGCCTTGGTGAAACCTCAGCATTTCTTATTCTGCTTGGCGGTTTATACATGATTTATCGCGGGATCATCCACTGGGCGATTCCTGCTTCATTTCTTTCAGGTATCGCATTACCGGCATTGATTAGCTCAGTCGTTAGTCCTGACACGTTTCTTCCGCTGTCGACCCATATCTTCAGTGGTGCCGCTATGCTTGGGGCTTTCTATATCGCAACCGATCTGGTGACCTCACCAACCAGTGTACGGGGCCAGATGATCTACGGAGCATCCTGTGGCCTGCTGATCTGGCTTATCCGCAGCTTTGGCAGTTACCCGGAAGGGGTGGCATTTGCTGTTTTGATCATGAATGCAGCCACACCTCTAATCGATCACTATCTGAGACCCGACATCTTTGGCAGCAAAGCGGCGGTGGAGAAGTAGTTATGCAAGCATCAATAGAAAAGTGGAAAGAGAATATTCCTTATCAGAGCGCGCTTCTTGCAGTCTGCTCAGGTGTCGCTGCCATGCTTCTTGTAGTGGTTCAGTACTATACCAGTCCGGTGATCGAGCAGCGTATAGCTGAAGATCAGAATGCGCTTCTTTCAGAAGTTCTCAACGGTAAGCCTTTTGCCAATGCGGTGTTTGAAAGCGAAAAAGAAGTGGAGTACGGCGGACTGAAGTACCAGATTTATCCGGTTATGAATGAAGCAGGTGAGCTTACTCACTATGTTATCCGGGGAGGTGAAGAGGGCTACAGTGGTGAAATTCGCTTCCTTGCTGGTGTCGATACACTTGGCCGGATTGAAGGGGTAAGGATCCTCAGTCATACCGAAACGCCGGGGCTGGGTGACAAAATTGAGCTGGCTAAAAGTGACTGGGTACTTAGCTTTACCGGCCGCTCTTTACAAAACACGCCGGTGTGGGGCGTAAAAAAAGACGGTGGTGATTTTGACCAGTTCAGCGGAGCAACCATTACCCCCCGCAGCGTTGTAAGAGGTGTCCACAAGGCCATGCTGGCACTGGAAAAGTCAAAGGAGAGTGGCGATGAGTAACTACAAAGGAATCGTAAAAGAGGGCATGTGGAATAACAATATTGTCCTCAATCAGTCGCTGGCACTCTGCCCTTTGATGGCGGTTACAAGCAGCGCAACAAACGGGCTGGGACTTGGACTGGCAACAACAGCAGTAATGATAGCTTCAAATATGCTGGTATCACTGGGCAAAAGCTTTATCAGTAAAGCGGTTCGTATTCCGGTTAACGTCATCATTAT
This sequence comes from Vibrio sp. JC009, assembly GCF_029016485.1. NCBI lineage: Bacteria > Pseudomonadati > Pseudomonadota > Gammaproteobacteria > Vibrionales > Vibrionaceae > Vibrio > Vibrio sp. JC009. Next base: position 1,811,790 of record NZ_CP092107.1, read on the forward strand.
CGCAACACTGGTAACGCTGACGGATGTCATCCTCAATGCCTGGCTGCATCCATTGCATAAGGTTCTCGGGCTTTTTATTCCGCTTATTGTAACTAACTGCGCCATTCTTGGGCGGGTTGAATCCTTTGCCAGCAAGTCAGCACTGGCTCCCTCATTCGTGGACGGTGCAGCAATGGGACTGGGTTTTACCTGGGTGTTGGTAGTGCTGGGCGGGATCCGGGAAATACTGGGTAGCGGCACGCTGTTTTCCAATGCCAGCCTGTTGCTGGGAGAAACTTTCTCGTTTCTGGAGTTAACGGTGATTCCTGATTATCGGGGTCTGCTTCTGGTTATCTTGCCACCGGGCGGTTTTTTGGTGCTTGGCGCCTTGCTGGGGATCAAGCAGAAGGTGGAATTAAATCTTAAGCAGCGTCACAGCGCACAAGCAATAATGGTCAAGTAAAGGGAGGAATCAATATGAATGTCAGTGTTGTATACGCTTTGTCGGAAGAGCAGGCCTGGATTCCGGTTGAAGTGGAGGAGAACGCCACTTTGCTGACCGCCATCCATACCTCCGGCATGCTTAATATGTTTCCTTCCATTGAGCTCGATAAACAGAAAGTGGGGGTGTTTGGCAAAGTCTCTTCGCTGGAAGCGACGCTTAATGAAGGGGACAGAGTGGAAATTTACCGCCCGATTGTCTGGGTAGCAGACGATGAAGACGACGATGACGATTAAATTGTCGTATTTAGGACAAAATGTTTGTCCGTTGCAGTGTTTAAATATAGATAGGTAAGTAAAAACAATAAGTTAAGAGTGGATTGCTTTTTGCAGAATAACTAATGTCCACTTTCTAAGTTCAGATTAGAAATTTCAGTAGGTTTCAAGGAGTGAAATATGTCTAAAGTAGGTATTTTTTTCGGAACGGATTCTGGAAGCACCAGAAAGATTGCTAAGATGATTTTCAAGCAACTGGGTGAAGACGTTGCCGCTAAGCCACTAAACATTAACCGCGTTGATGCTTCGGCATTTGATGAGTATGACTATCTTATTATGGGTACGCCAACCTATGGTGAGGGCTTATTGCCGGGTATGTCGGCAGAGTGTCAGGCAGAGAGCTGGGAAGAGTTTGTACCAAACTTTGAAGAGATTGATCTGTCAGGCAAAAAAGTAGGCCTGTTCGGACTGGGTGATCAGGTGAACTATCCCAACGAGTTTGTTGACGGGCTGGGTGAGCTTTATGACTGTGTCGTTGAAAGCGGTGCAGAGCTGGTAGGTAGCTGGCCAACAGACGGATACGAGTTTAATGAGTCTACAGCGGTAGATGAGGATTCATTTGTCGGCCTGGTTATCGATAAAGACAATCAGGCAAGTCTGACCGAAGAGCGGGTGACCAACTGGGTAGGCCAGATAAAAGGCGAAATGGGATTATAACTAAATAGCGTTATTACAGGCATTTGGCGCTCTAAGTGGCATGCTTAGGGCGTCTTTTTTATCTAATAAGGTAATCTTAAAATAATTAGTGCAAAGTTAATTCAAACCTGTCTGGGCGCAAATTAAAGCTGTGGCGATCTGTTAAGCTAACACTTATTGATTGCATCAATATTAATCGTCGTTTTATTTTTCAGGGTGCCTTCTTTTACCCTGGCCGCAGGTAAGGAATAACAAGCCATATGTGTCGTTGGTTAGCATATCAGGGAGAGCCGATTTATCTGGATGAATTGGTTTATAAGCCTGAACACTCTCTTATTCATCAAAGTATTGATGCGCGTAAAGCCGTAACTCGTGTTAATGCCGATGGTTTTGGTCTTGGCTGGTATACAGAGCAGCCTACACCGGGGCTTTTCCATGAAGTACTTCCTGCCTGGGGTGATGATAATTTAAGGTCGCTTGCTCATCATATCCGCTCGCACCGCTTTATGGCGCACGTCCGCTCTTCAACCGGAGCTCAGGTTTCCCGTGCAAACTGCCACCCCTTTATTCTGGATAACTGGATGTTTCTGCACAACGGCCAGATTGGTGAGTTCTGTAAGGTTAAATTTGCGCTTGAACGTCTGCTGCCCGAATCGCTTTATCTGAAACGTCACGGGACCACAGACAGCGAGTTGATCTTTTTGCTGATGATGAAAAATGGTCTGCAGGATGATCCAATTAACGCCATTAAAAAGACACTGGATGAAGTGGAAAGCGCTGTTGCCGATAAAGGCGGCGTTGAGCCATTTAAAGCTTCAATCTGTATCTCCGATGGTGAGCAGCTCTGGCTGGTGAGATACAGCACGGATAAGCAGCCACCAACGGTTTTCACTAAAGAAATTGACGGAAACCTGATACTGGCATCAGAGCCACTGGACAACTGCCCGCAATGGAAGTGCGTGGAGCCTCAGACGATTTGTCACTATCTGGATGGTGTCAGTCAGACTTATCCGATTTAAATCGCAGACCTGAGTGTATCTGCCGGATATGCTCAGGCTTTACTGCCTGACAGCACAACTAAGCCAGCTTGCTCCACAGGTCACGGTCCATGTCAGTAACCCTATCATTGATTAAGGTAATAAATGGAAGCAGTGTCAGTGACACATCGGTTTCAAAGTTAAAGTCAGTTACGACCGCACTTCCTTGTACCAGAGATTTACCGTTCATACCTTCGATGAAATTTGCTACCACTTTTGCAGCAGAGCCACAGTAGGTTTCTATTTTATAAATATTGCTCATAAGTACACCTCGCTATTTGTAATACAATAATGCCACTGTGGCGGCGATAATGCACATTAATAATCTGGTAAGTGTGATCGCAATAACAAGGATGGCTTCATTTTTCCTATCTCTGTAGGCTTGCTGCTTTAGCTTGTATATATTATTAATCATACAAAACGACCGTCCTAAAGGAAGTCTAGCTATGTCTGAAACCCTGCTACCGAACATTGTTCAGTTTCTTGGCCAAATTGATCCCTTCGATAAACTGCCTGAAGCAGTGCTAAAGGATTTATCGAAAAATATAAAGATTACCTATCTTGGTAAGGGGGATGGTGTCGATATGGCCAACCCGGAAGAGAAATATCTGTATATCATCCGAACTGGCTCGGTGGAGCAAAGAAAACAGAATGGCGTGCTTCGTTCCCGGTTAGGCAGTGAAGACCTTTTTGGATTCACGTTTTTCAGCAGTGAAGCCCCGGATGAAGAAGGATACAGCGTCACCGCCATTGAAGGAACGCTGCTTTACCTTATCCCGCATAGTGCACTGCAGAATCTGTTTAAGGCTCACCCGGAATACGCTGAGCACTTTGCCTCTCAGGCGCAGGTTCGTCTCCGGTCTGCCCTTGATGTTGTCTGGTCAAATAAAGATAAGGGACTGTTTATAAAGCGGGTTTCTGAGGTTGCTTGTGATAAGGTGGCGGTTGTGGATGCATCAATGAGCATTCAGAATGTGGCTATCCAGATGCGCGTTGTTCATCGTTCATCTTCTGCGGTTGTGACGGATAAAGGCGAAATCGTCGGTATTATCACAGACAGAGATATGACTAAGCGGGTTATCGCACATGGTGTTGGCATTGATAAGCCGATTTCAGAGGTGATGACACACTCACCACTGACCGTTAAGCCCGATGATCTGGTACTGCATGCTGCCTCTATCATGATGCAGTTCAATATCCGTAATCTGCCTGTGGTTGATGAAGGCAAAATTACCGGGCTGCTGACAACTACCCATTTAGTTCAGAACCACAGAGTCCAGGCTATTTTTCTGATAGAGAAGATTAAATACTCCGACAGTATTGAAGCGCTGGCAGCTTTAAATCCTGAGCGGCAGGCGATTTTTGAAGCCCTGGTGGAAGGCAGGGTCGCTACGGATATCGTTGGGAAAGTCATGTCCATGATAATGGATGCTTATACTAAGCGTCTTATTCAACTGGCTATTGACAGGTTCGGGCCTCCTCCTTGCCGTTTTGCCTGGATTGTTGCAGGCTCTCATGCGCGTAATGAGGTACATATGCTGTCAGATCAGGACAGTGCTCTGGTGCTGGATGATTCTGCGGTTGCGGCGGACAGAACTTACTTTAACCAGTTGGCTATATACGTATGTAAAGGGCTGGATGCCTGTAACTATCCTCTTTGCCCTGGCAACTATATGGCGGCAACCCCGAAGTGGTGCCAGACGGTAGCGGTCTGGAAGCAGTACTATAAAAAATGGGTAGCCAGTCCGGAATACGAGCGTATGTTGAATATCAGTGTTTTTCTGGAAGTTCGTGCAGTGTACGGGGATTCAGAGCTGGCAGATGAACTTCAGACCTGTATGCATGAAAAAATCTCTTCGAATCATGAATTTCTCGGCATGCTTGTGAGTGAGGCCACTAAAGTAACGCCGCCACTGGGTATCTTTAATAACCTGGTGCTGGAAAAGAGTGGTGAGAATATGAAAACGCTGAACATCAAGAAATATGCTCTGAATTTGATTATCGATCTTGCCCGGATATACGGTTTAGCGGTTAAGTCTGAGGTAACAGGCACAGAAGAAAGGTTCCGTGTTGCCAATGAAAAGGGTGTACTTTCAGATAATGCTTTTAAAAATATTATCGGGGCGTATCAGTTCATCTCTCAGTTCCGCATCAGCCAGCAGTTGGAAGCGCTGAAAAACGGGAAAGAGCCAAATAATCATATAGACCCTGACTCTTTCGGTAGTTTTGAGCGAAAACACCTAAAAGATGCCTTCCGCATTATTGCTGAGATGCAGGATGCGGCCAATGTTCGCTTTAGGAATCACTGATATGTTATGGAAAAACATTTTTCACCCGCTAAGCAAACTGGAAAGAAAGCGGGTTGAAGCGTTACAGGGTCGCAAACTGCCACTGTTTGTTCAGGAGAATATTGCATGGCAATATCCGGGTTTGGATGATGAAACCAAGCAGCAGGATTTTATCTGCCTGGATCTGGAAACAACCGGTCTTGACCCAAAAACGGATCAGATACTGAGTATCGGCTGGGTTGAAATGAAAGGTATGAATATTGATTTATCCAGCAGCGTGCAACTGATGATAAAAGGCTGCCGCAAGGTGCGCGCCCGTACCGCTGTTATCAATCATATTACCCCGGAGATGCTGCAACAGGGCTGTAGCCTGGATGAAGCTTTTCTGGAGTTTTTTAACCGGGCAAAAGGGAAAATTATAGTTGCTCACGCTCGTTTTGTTGAACAGCACTTTATTGATAATTACTTAAAACAGAGCTTCAACCTGGAGCCGTTACCCTTTCTCTGGCTTGATACTCTGAATATAGAGAAATACCTTTGCCGCCACTTAGATAACAATACCAGTCCAGATTTGCGCCTCTCTGCTATTCGTGAACGTTATGGTCTGCCGGAATACAATACCCATAGTGCGTTAATTGATTCTGTATCAACCGCTGAATTACTGCTTGCCCAGATATGCCGGATTTACCGTGATGATAAAAGCTGTTTCGGGCGTTTGTACCGGATCAGCCATAGTAAATAGCTTATCGCTTTATAAGGCATAAAAAAGTCCGTACCCCATAGGGAGGGTACGGACAAAACGTCTACTGTAGCAAGTCGGTAAATTGTAAATTACCGCAGATTAAATATTTTGATTACTTTTCCAGTTCAAGGAAGTAGTCGAAGATTTCAGGAACGTTGCCGTTACCCATACCTGCGTCCAGAGCGGCCTGAAGGTTCGCCGAAGAGCCTTCAGCAATCTTAGAGACAGTACCCAGATCTTCAACCATCTGTAGGAAGTAACCCAGGTCTTTGTTAGCGTTAGCAATTGAGAAGCCCAGGTCGCTGACTGCATCTACAGCGTAATTTTTACAGAACTGCATGAAAGGTGAGTTTGACGGGCCTGCAGACATAATGTCAAACAGCTGCTGACGGTTAACGCCTGCGCGATCTGCCACAGCGAATGCCTGAGACATAGCACATACAGTTGTCATACCCATAAAGTTGTTAACCAGTTTAGTCGTATGACCTGCACCCAGAGAGCCAAGGTGGAAAACATTTTCACCCTGATCGTCCAGAACCGGCTTCACTTTGTTGAATGTTTCCACGTCACCGGCAGCCATGATGTTAAGAAGGCCATCTTTAGCGTGTGCAGGAGTACGGCCCAGCGGTGCGTCGATCATGCCAGCGCCTTTCTCAGCAAGTGCTTCGCCGATTTTGCGGGTAGAAGCCGGAATGGATGTACCGAAGTCAACCAGAACAGAGCCTTCTTTAATACCAGCCAGAATGCCTTCCTCGCCGTACACCAGTTTTTCCACAACCGCTGAAGTGGTCAGACAAAGCATTACGATATCGCTGTTTTCTGCCAATTCTTTCGCTGAACCTGCTTCAGTTGCGCCACGTGCAACACAAGTCGCAACGGCATCTTTGTTCAGATCCATTACATTTAACTGATAACCTTTTTTCTGAAGGTTCTCAACCATATTCCCGCCCATAAGGCCGAGACCAATAAAACCGATAACAGGTTTAGCCATTTTTAACTCCGAATATCATATTGTATGATTAATGTGTGGTAAGAGTATATTACTCGCTTTATTAAAGCAATCATCTACGGGTCAGATTTTTGTAAATTAGCCTGATTATGCCCAAAAGTGTGATTATGAGTGGTATTTTGATGTAATACAATAACACCTTGTGGGTGGGCGTGTTATCAGACCACTGCCAGATGCAATAAACCAGGTAATAACGGAAGGGTAACAGCCTAAGCTGTTACCACGGATAGTCGCTGGTTCTCATCAGCCAGAAGGGCCTTAGACGCAACGCGGGCTTTTTGTGGGTTTCCGGCCATAACGGCATCATAAATGGCGGCATGCTCTTGAATGCAGTACCGGCCTCCCTGAGCGGAATTATCGATAAAGGTACGAAGAATAGTAGGTAAGATATTGGCAAACGGAACGTAAAACAGATTGCCGGTTGACTTGAAAATCTGACAATGGAACTTCATGTCCTGCTCAATCCAGGCTTCCATATCATCGGTCTCAGAGGCTGCAACCATGCTTTGAAATATGACGGCAAGCTCCATTCTCTCCTCGACTGTTGCGTTCAGTGAGGAAAGGGCGCTGGCTTCAGGTTCAATGGCTTTTCTCAAACCAAGAAACTGATTGAGAAAGAGTTTCATTTTGTTAGTTTCATGAATCCATTCAAGCAGTTGGGCATCCATAAAGTGCCACATCTCACGGCTTTGTACTCTGGTGCCTATTTTGGGCTTAGAGCAGAGTAATCCCTTGGCAGATAACAGTTTCATCGACTCGCGAAGTGCTGTTCGGCTTATGCCGTGTTGTTCGCAAAGATCAAATTCACAGGGTAGTTTCTGGTGCTCTTCGAACTCTCCGGAAATTATCTGTATCGCAATTTTTTTTGCCACAGATACATGAACCCGTTTCTTGCAGTGCTCTGGTGCTATTCCTTCCAGCATATTGTGTTTTCCTATTGTTTCCTGTTGTGTTGTATCTGCAAGGCCCTGAGTTTGTCCTATGGATACGATTTATAATATTATAATCATACAATAATGGTATGAATAATGTAACCTTGGTTTATGGTAGTTGTGACCTTTACCTGTACCGCTTTTAGTGATAGTTCAGGGCTCTTATCTGCTCATGGTTAAACTCTTTTACTGTCTTACGGGCCAGGAACCTGAACGGTAACGCTTTGATCAGCTCTTCAAATGGCTGTATGGCAAAAGCCCAGAATACAGAGCCATCTAACCAGAATATGATCAGCGCAAGAAGCGGCAGTGAGATTAGCCATTGGCCGGTAAAGTTGATTTTAAATACCGACTTTGTTTTCCCCGCAGCACGGAGAATATTTCCATGGACCGTGTTATATCCGCGGGCTAACGGAAGAAATATATACAACGGAGCAATGAGTGCTACCGCTGCGTATGTTTCCTGAGTCAGGTCTGAGTAGATATATGGGAAGGTAAAGTGCAGTATCAAAAACAGCAGGCTAGAGATAAAGGAGAGCCCGACGGCCACTTTTATACTTGTGTTAACTTTGGTTTCTAATTCATCCAGCTGTTCAGAGCCGATATCCTGGCTGATCAGAATGGCCGCTGCATGCGACCAGGCGACGATAAACTGGCTGCCAACTCTGATCCAGGGATAAAGCAGGGTTATTGCAACATACTCATTGATGCTGAGTTGAGAAAACAGCAGCTGATAAATGGTAATGCCAATTGCCAATATGGTGATGTTTGCGGCAAAGGGGAAGATCTCTTTGAAGTGATGCCCGGTATGTCTGATCAGCACTTTTAAATCTGCCGGCTTCTCAAGAGAGATATCTGTGTCGTTTGCCGCACAATGACAAAGGTAGAGAGTGCGGATTAAGATTGCTGTGAGGCTACCGAGAGCAGCGCCACTCACTCCCATATCCAGTTGGTAAATATACAGGTAGGAGGTAAAGCAGTTTATCGGCAGCTCGATGACATAGCCTTTAAAAGGTATTTTTGTTTTAGAAAAACCGTTAAACAAAGCGGTAATAGTCTGAGTTACAGCGGTAAACAAGATGAGGTATACAGAAATGTCCAGATACGCCAGGACTTTTTGTTGCAGGCTTTCATTGTCAGTCAGTGAGCTTACCAGCCACTGGTCACTCACGATAAGCAGCAGACTGAAAAGCAGACCACTCCCGGTGCTGATAATAAGCCCCCCGTAAAAGGCATTCCCACATGCCTCTTTTCTGCCAGAGCCAAAGGCCCGGCTGAGTATCATCTGTGTTCCATTCGCAAGTGCCATCTGTATACCCAGCACAAAAGCGACAATGGCGGTCGCCATGCCCATTGCTGCAACGGACTCTTCTCCCAGAGGAGACACTAAAAAAGTGTCTATCATTAACATGGACTGCATTAAAAGTGCATTTAGAGCTAAAGGCCATGCAATGGACAGGTTCTTTTTTATATAGGGATTCACAAACTATCAACCTCTTCTGCTATCAGATAAAGGTTATAGTAATACAAATGGATTGCAAAGGCTTCAATAATTTGAGATGGGGTGGTTTTCAGAAAATTAGAGTGCTTCAAGTCGTATTGCGATTATTAAAGCATTGATAGTTATGTGTTTATGCTGTTTTTATATATGGATCATTTCGACAAAAAAGCAACAGTAAAAGAAAAGTTTCTGGTATATGTGCGTAGTGGTATTGATGGTAATAATAGATCGTCGTCACGTTTATGGCTTATTGTAGTACAAAAGGGTCAGTGTTGTTGTATATTGAGTAGAGACACAATTAGTTTTTGCTGAAAAGGTTATACGATGGAACTCAATACTTTGATTGTCCTCATCTACTTTCTGTTTCTTATTGCGATAGGATGGATGTTCCGGACATTTACAAATACAACCAGTGACTACTTCCGTGGCGGCGGTAGCATGCTTTGGTGGATGGTGGGGGCAACTGCTTTTATGACACAGTTTTCCGCATGGACCTTCACCGGAGCCGCAGGTAAGGCTTACAACGATGGGTTTGCGGTTGCAGTCATCTTCCTGGCTAACGCATTTGGTTACTTTATGAACTATGCGTATTTCGCGCCTAAATTCCGCCAACTTCGTGTTGTAACGGTAATTGAAGCCATTCGCATGCGTTTTGGTAGTACAAACGAACAGGTATTTACCTGGTCAAGTATGCCAAACTCCATTGTTTCTGCCGGGGTCTGGCTGAATGCTCTGGCGATCATCGCATCGGGCATCTTTGGCTTTGATATGAACACAACCATTGTCGTTACCGGTTTAGTGGTTCTAGGCATGTCAGTAACCGGTGGTTCGTGGGCCGTTATCGCATCTGACTTTATGCAGATGGTTATTATCATGGCTGTAACCATTACCTGTGCGGTGTTTGCCGTTATTCAGGGCGGTGGTGTCGGTGAAATCATTTCTAATTTCCCGGTTCAGGAAGGCGCATCTTTTATATCGGGTAATAACCTGAACTATCTGAGTATCTTTGGCATCTGGGCCTTCTTTATTTTTGTTAAGCAGTTCTCTATTACCAACAACATGCTTAACTCTTACCGCTACCTTGCGGCTAAAGACTCCAAAAATGCTAAGAAAGCAGCACTATTAGCATGCTGTCTGATGACCTTAGGTCCGATGATCTGGTTTATGCCTTCCTGGTATGTGGCAGGGCAGGGTGTGGATCTGTTTGCAGCTTACCCGGATTCAGGTAAGAAAGCGGCGGACTTTGCCTATCTGTATTTTGTTCAGGAATATATGCCGGTAGGTATGGTGGGGCTGTTGGTTGCCGCTATGTTTGCAGCAACAATGTCTTCTATGGACTCAGGTCTGAACCGTAACTCTGGTATCTTTGTTAAGAACTTTTACGAACCAGTACTTCGTAAGCATGAAGCCTCTGAGAAAGAGCTGGTATTTGTTTCTAAGATCACATCAACCGTATTCGGTGTTCTGATTATCCTGGTAGCGATGTTTATCAACTCGCTAAAAGGCCTGAGCCTGTTTGACACCATGATGTATGTTGGTGCGCTAATCGGTTTCCCAATGACAATTCCTGCTTTCCTTGGTTTCTTTATTAAGAAGACTCCGGACTGGGCTGGCTGGGGTACTCTGGTTGTCGGTGCAGGTGTTTCCTACGTTGTTGGTTTTGTCATCAACGCTGATATGGTTGAAGCCTGGTTTGGTCTTGAAGAGCTGACGAAACGTGAATGGTCTGATATTAAAGTTGCGATTGGTCTTCTTGGACATATCTCGCTGACCGGTGGTTTCTTCCTGCTGTCAACGCTGTTCTATAAGCCGCTGGAAGAGCACCGTCAGAAGGATGTGGACAAGTTCTTCAGCAATCTGGATACACCGCTTGTTGCCGAATCAACCGCTCAGAAGAGACTGGACAACAAACAGCGTCAGATGCTGGGTAAACTGATTGCAGTAGCAGGTGCGGGTATTATGCTGATGTTCCTGCTGCCAAACCCAATGCTAGGCCGATTTATCTTTATTCTGTGTGGTGTCATAGTCGGTGGCGTAGGCCTGCTGCTTATGAAGGCGGTGGATAAGAGCATTGAAGATGTAGAGGCCGAGAAAAAGCCTGAGACGGCATCTTAATTTCCTTATTACCTTATTAACGATGAAAAGAGCAAGTAGTGTACTACTTGCTCTTTTAGTTTATGGCGCGGCTAAATGGCTCACCTAAATTCGAGTATTTAAATCGTCCTTGATTTAATAATCATACAATACCTTTTTGTTTGTAACGAATATCAGTGTGATTTAATGTCTAAAGTCTCATTAACAGCACGCTAGACTCTGTTTTTAAATTCGGATGTCAGGGTGCGCTTTATGGAGGTGCTGACGGTAACATGGGTTCGGTAGAGGGGGTGTTAGAACTATCAGTTTGTCATTGCGTATGCTTTCAAGAAGTTTGAATTATATCTCATTTGTCTTGCCTTATTTGTAATACAATAGAATAAATGGTTTGACTTGTTGATATGTGTAGTCATGAAGGATAGAAATGTATTAAAAAATGGCCGCCCTACTATTGCCGTCTTAGCCGGGTCAATGGCTTCTGAATATCAGGAAGCTATAGTACGGGGTGCTGCTTATGTTGCAGAGCAACGGGATTACAACATTATCGCTTATTGTGGTGGGGTTATTGACTCGCCGGACCCGTATTCATTGACGAGAGAAGCCGTTTTCGATCTGGTAGACCTGGATTTGATTTCCGGTGTAATCAGTCCTTTCAGTTCACACCTGCGATATCTTTCTGAACAGAAAAGCCATGCTTTTATTAAGCGCTTTTCAGATATCCCAATTGTTAACCTCGGGAGTTATATTGAGGGGTATACCAATGTGGTAACTGATTATGAGACTGGTCTCGCAGAGTTATTTGATCACTTCTATTATACCCACGGCTATAGAAATATTTTACTGATAAGAGGCCCTGAAAATCACGCATCTTCTGAATGTAGGACAAAGTTATATAAACAGCTGATAGTAAAATATGGGCTTGATTTTAATAACGAAATGATTATTTATTCTGATTTAAACCGGAATGCAGCAAAAATAAGCATGAAGGATTATTTGGACAAAAATAGCAAATCATTCGACGCAATTATCGCGATTAATGATAATCAAGCTTTGGGAGTCACTGACGCGCTTTTGGAGTACGGAATTCGCGTTCCTGAAGACGTTGCTGTTTCTGGATCAATGAATACTCTTGAAGCAGTATTTGCCACTCCTGCTCTAACCAGTATCGCAGAGCCATTATTTGAATTAGGACGTACGGCAACAATTGAGCTAATTGATCAGATTGAGGGCAAGCAACCTCAGACTAAAATTCAAATTCCAACATCTCTGATACTCAGACAGTCCTGCGGCTGTAAACAGGTTCAAAGTTCAGTCACACTTGATACGGAATATGATATTAATAGCGGACTATCCAATAAGGCGCATGACCTTATTTTTAAAGATACGAAGCGGGATATTATGACAATCGTAGAGCAATATAAGGGAGGTATTGCCAGGGAACGTGTCGACTATTTACTGGAATTATATATAGATGGCATCTTTGGTGAAAGCTGTGACGATTTTTTATTCCAGCTGCGAAGCTCTTTGGAGGAAGCGACGAAAAGTGAAGATGTTGTTCTATGGTTATCATTTACCTCTAAAATTCAATTAAGTACATTACAATATTTTAAATTTGAGCCCGAATCTTCTAAATTAATCAAGCTGATTGCATCCATAGCGGTACTAAAGGATGAAATTTCCCAGAAAGCTATTACATTTCAGCGTTATGAGGCCGAGAATTACCTTAATTATTTCAGGGCGGTTGTAAATAATCTGAATTCATCATTTGATTTAGCAAGTGTGAAGAGTTACACCATTGATATTCTTCAACTCTCTGAACTATATATTTCTCTTTATGATGATGCAGATTTAGTGCAGAAAACGGCAACTAATATGGTTGCTGTGCGAAAAAATAAATTTTTTGAACCAGTGAATCGGAACTTTTACGCAAATAAATTAATTCCAGGTGATATTGGTAACTATCATGAACGTTATAGCCTGATGGTATTTCCACTTTCCTTCAGGCGGCAACAGCTTGGATTTGTGACGGTAAATCTAAGCAGCAGAAAAGGCACTGCATATGAGAACTTGAGAGCAATCGTGAGTTCTGCGCTGAAAAACGAAACCCTTATCCGTGACTTAAAAAATGCAGAAAAGCGCTTTAGTGATATTGCACATAGTACTTCTGACTGGCTTTGGGAGACAGATAGTACGCATCAGTTTATCTACTGCTCAGAATCATCGAATACGATTATTGGTTTTTCACCGGAAGAATTAATGGGTAAGCCGATAAATGAGTTAAACGCAGGGAGTGAAGAGGGAAGTGGATATCTTGAAGCTATGCTCGATTGTGAGGATTTATCCGATTTTGAGTGCTGGCTAAGGCATAAAAATGGAAAGGTGGTTTGTTTGCTCATTTCTGCAAAGCCTATTGTTACGAATGGTACCTTTAAAGGCTATCGTGGCGTATGTGAAGATGTTACAGAGCAAAAATTCCAGGAAGAGAAAATAAAAAAACTTGCCTATACAGATGCCGTAACTGGCTTACCAAACAGGGTGTTGTTTCAGGAGACACTGTCTGAAACGCTTTTACGCTCTGCTCAGCAAGGTAAAAAGTTTGCGCTGATGTTCATCGATCTGGACCATTTTAAAAATGTTAATGACTCCATGGGGCATGTGGCCGGAGATTTACTACTGGTTAAGCTGGTTAAGCGTTTAAAGCAATCAATTCGTGATTGCGATACGTTAGCGCGATTAGGTGGTGATGAGTTTGTGGTTATCTTGCCAGATACCAAAAGCCAGAAGGACATTACAGATATCGCGGAGCGTATAGTCAGCAATATCAAAGAACCAGTCGTGATTTATGATAAACCAGTCCTTATTACACTCAGTCTGGGAATCAGCGTGTATCCCACCGATGGGGATGATCCTAAGTCACTTCTTCAGCATAGTGACAGCGCTATGTATCAGGCTAAATCGCAAGGCCGCAACGGTTATGTCTATTATGATAAGGCGCTCGAAGAAAGAAACATATTGAGAAATAAGTATGAAGTGGTATTACGCGAAGCCTTAGCCACAGGTGATTTTTTACTGAATTACCAGCCTCAGGTATCAGCATATACAGGTCACGTGGTTGGCTTTGAGGCTTTGGTACGAATTAGCAGTCCCAAACATGGTGTCGTATATCCAAATCATTTTATTCCACTGGCTGAAGAGCTTGGGTTGATCGGCCTGATCGATGAGTGGGTATTTGAAAACGTGTGCCGTCAGTATTCGGTATGGCGCTCACGAAGTTTAGAACATGTACGTTTGTCAGTTAATTTATCGGCCCAACAACTGCGCAGTGAATCTGTTCTAAATAGTTATATCAAAATACTTGAAAAATACAGAATTGAGCCAGCTGATTTGCAACTGGAGATAACCGAACATGCGTTGATTGACAATGAAGATATTGCTTTCCGAGTTTTAAGCGGCTTTAAGTACTACGGTGTAAGCATTGCACTGGACGATTTTGGTACGGGTCATTCATCTCTCAAGTGTATTAGCCTATATCCCATTGACACGATAAAGATTGATCGTTCGTTCGTGTTGGATGCCGTTGAAAACCATGTAAACAAGGCGCTAATTCACGGCATTGCTTCAATTGCGCGTAGTCTGGAGCTGAAGGTCATTGCTGAAGGCGTTGAAACACAAGAGCAATACGAGTTGCTCAAACTTCTAGGCTGTAATGAAATTCAGGGATACTATTTTTATAAACCATGTTCTGCCGAAGATGCTCAACGGCTACTGGAAGAGCAGGATAAAGAAAAACGGTTATAAACTCACACAAGCTTTTGTTTTTTAGTTTTACCCTTATACACTTAGTCTGTTATAACCGTATTTTAACCTGAACTGACGAACACTATGCATATCTGTTTTTCCATTACTGCTCATGGCTTTGGCCATGGCGCTATCTCCTGCTCGGTGATAAACCAGGTCATCAGGTCATTTCCGGACTGTAGAATAACGGTGCTGAGTAAACTGCCTGCCAGCTACCTGCAAAGCCGGATTCACGGAGAGTTTGCTCATATCCCGGAAGGCCATGACTTCGGTATGCTAATGCACTCACCAATCAGGGTTAATGTGGAAGCGAGCAGCAGTAACTACCTGCAACTGCTTAAGGAGTGGGATAGTTGCGTGGAGTCTGAAAAACGTTGTCTTGCTGATATCAAACCGGATCTCTTGATCAGCAATATTTCACCTGTTTCCCTGGCAGCGGCAAAATCACTTGGTATAAAAACGGCGTCAGTGGCTCCTTTTAACTGGGCTCAGATTTACCAGGCTTACTGTCTGGATGAGCAAAACCCACAAAGTCAGCAGATGTATCAAAGGATGAACCATGTCTATTCAAACGTAGACTATATCTTTAAGCCAATGCCCAGTGTGCCGGATATCAGCCATAGAGAAATTCATATTGCCAGCATTGCCAGTCAACCGGATCGGCCTCCGCTGAGCCTATTAGCAACCAATAAGCTTGACGCGCAGAAGAACATTTTATTTGCGCTTGGTGGATTTCCTATGCCGATGGCGTTGTCACAGTTGCCTGAAATGGCGGGATGGCAGTGGCTGGTGGACCAAAAGGTTTCTGAGCAGCGTAGCGATTTACGCCATATAGCCGGCTTATCACTTTCATTTTTACAGCTGCTTGCCAGCAGTGATGTCATTATCACCAAACCCGGTTATGGCAGTTACTGTGAGATTGCGGCTTTAGCAAAACATAAGAAGGTGCGGGTGCTCAGCTTAACCCGCCCTGACTGGCCCGAAACGCCCTATCTAAACGCATTTTTAAAGGAACGCGTTCCTTTTATGGAGATAGATCTGAGTGACTTAGCCAATGGCAGGCTTGCAAAACTTATCCGGAAACTGAGCGAGTTACCTTATCCCGAGACCTTACCCTGTGAAGATGGTGCAGAGCATTTAGTTAATCATTTGCAGCGGGAATTTCATTTTATGACCCCAAAAAGCTACTCTGAAAGCTGAAATCAGTTAGAATCATCAACCTGGTTACAACTCTCTGATTAGTGAGTGAGGATACACTTGATGAACTTTGACTGGATACTTTTTGATGCGGATGAAACGCTGTTTGATTTTGATTCCCGCAGGGGCATTCAACTTATGCTCGAACAGAATGGGAAAATGCTGACTGACAAAATGTATGATAAGTATCAGAAAGTGAATAAGCCGCTATGGGTTGATTACCAAAACGGTGTTATTACTGCTGCTGAGCTGAAGCATCATCGTTTTAAAGAGTGGGCTGATGAGCTGAATGTGACTCCTGAAAAGCTAAACAGCGACTTTATGCAGGTGATGGGTGATATTTGCCTGTTGCTGCCCGGAGCTAAAGAGTTGATCGATTATCTTTCAGGCAAGGTAAAGCTTGGTATTGTGACCAACGGTTTTACAGACTTGCAATCTGTCCGGCTGGAGAAAACCGGTCTGGCTTCCAGTTTTGAGCATGTCTTCATCTCTGAGGAAATCGGTGTTGCTAAACCCGATCGCCGCATCTTCGATCATGCGCTTTCAATGATGGGAAATCCTGATAAAGAACGAGTGATGATGGTGGGTGACAACCCGCACTCGGATGTTTTAGGTGGCCTGAATGCGGGCATAATGACCTGTTGGCTAAACAGAGACAAGAGTTCGGCACCGGATGGCTTTAACGCCCATTGGGAGGTGAACTCGCTGACAGAGCTAAAGCTGCTTTTTGAGAGTTAACTTATCATTGAGCCCATTATGAAAATCATGGGTTACTATACTTTTCTTTTCTCTGTTTTTTATAGTTATACATTTGCATATCAGCTTCTTTGATCATAAGTTCAATATCTGAGCTATTATGATCTTCGAGTGATGAGCACCCGTAGCTGAACGCGATATCTATATCGTGACATTTTTCGCGTATCAATTTCATCTTCTCTTTTACTTCATCATCAGATTTATAAATGAATATGATGATAAATTCATCGCCGCCGAATCTAAATATCAGATCATCTTTGGTTAATGTAGAGCTTGCTATATGCGCAAAGTTTTTTATCATCAAGTCACCCGCATCATGACCCAAGTGATCGTTAACTTTTTTAAGATTGTCTAAGTCTATAAATACCAGTGAGAAATTTTCATTTGAAGATGAATGCTTCTCTAGTGCTTCAGGGATCATTCTATCGGCGGCTCTCCGGTTATAAACCCCCGTCATATCATCCAGAACTATTTCATCTATCAGCTGTTTTTCAATATCTTTTCTGTACTCTACCTCATTCATAAGAGTCCTTTCATTGTGTTCCAACAAAACCTTTGTCTCGAACTCTATATAGCTTCTTTTTTCAGAATTGACCGCAATTACCCATACGGAAGTAATTATTAATATAGGATTAAGTAAATTTGAAATTATGAATAAATCGCCGCCTTTAATTGTGAAAAGAAATGGTAGAAAAATAATTGTAGATAGGGTGAATAGTGATATATATCTACGAATAGGAGCCGAAAAGATATGAATTACCAGCATTGTAGTAATTAACCCTGCTATAAGAAAGCTATTAAACTTACCATCTAACTCGCCATAATTTATATAAAACACACCCAGCATCATTATAAGAACACTATAAACAAGAGTTAAGTAGCTATACTTTATTATTTTAAGGTTGTCTCTATACTTTGAGTTTCTCAAGGCCAGAAAAACAAATCCAAATATTATGGGGAGCGCTCTCCATATTAAAGTATCCTGACTATATTTAGTCATATGAAGATCTTTTAAGTAAAATAAAGGGAAGATCAAAATGGAAAGAATTGATAGGTAATACCCAAGCTTTAGCGTCTTCTCATGTAATGATTGTTCATACATCTTCTTTATTTCATTATTTTCCATGAAGAATCCAATTTATCTTAAAGCCTGACGTTTTGCTTTTTTGCCTTCAATCCGTTCCTTTATCATATCTTATAGTGCTTCTTTTGTCTCAATCCTGAGCATCCTTAATGAGTCAGATAGTTAAAACCTTAGAGCAGAACACATAGCCTGCCTGTGGTTACTCTGATATCCAAAAGCCGGGCTTATCCGGCACGGCTTCCATTTGGAACGTCGCATTCTGGCATAGCCAGACATGGTGTAAGTTTGTCTTCATAGCCGATATCAAAAAGCATTCCTTGTGAGAGTTCACCAGCCATCTTTCGCTCTGGTAAGTTCACAACAAATAGAGCCTGTTTCCCTTCTATTTCTTTAGGGTTTTTACGCTCTTGTTTTATACCTGCAAGTATTGAGCGCTCGTGATCACCAAAATCCACAATCAGTTTCATTAGCTTATCTGATTTAGCTACTTCTACGACTTGAGTGATTGTCCCAACACGAATATCAAGTTTTGCGAAGTCATCATATGAGATAGGATCTTTAATCGGGGCCGGAGTCATAATTTTTCCTTAGAACGAGTTTAATTTGAAGCCATTGATTATTCTGAAAACTCTTTAAGAGCATTCATTGCAGCATCAGCCTTATCTTTCTGAACAAAAATATGATCGTGATAATAGCCTGCAATTACGTTGGCGCTGATGCCGTACGAACCAAGTTTAGTTGCAAAGGCAGCAGTTAATCCTACCGCTTCAAGGCTGGAATGTACCGATAAAGTTATCAGACTGAAGAGTGCATTAAAATCCAGTTTAGCAGCAGCGGCGTTTTCTTCTTTCAGCACCAGAGTCAGTCCTTCCTTTTCCCGAAAAGTCGCAATTGGCTCTAATGCTAAGTAATCTGACAACGCACCATTAACGGTGCAAAAAACGTAATTGCCTTCAATAAGTTCTGGTGACATGGATTTCAAGAGAATATCTAAGTCAGTAATTGCGGTCATATATTGTCCTGTAGTTGTGTCTGTGTTCTTTTTTTGAAATGACACAGGCAACGGTAGAGGCTAAATGGGTATAAGTGAAATTAATAATATTAATTGTTCATAAGCATGGTTAATGGTTGAGTTTCAAATTGTTGTCCTTACGCTTCCTTTATGCAATCAAAACGTCAAATTTCTCACCAGGCACTCGTTCCCATACATCTCCCGCGTGGGAATGCATACCGTGGCTGAGTGCATCTAGGTAATGCACTGAAAGAACAGAAAATAAGCTCTGTGAAGGTTTATAGTCCGGCTGGTAGCTTTGAGTCTGATATGCAATGGCATGGACTCCCTCACCTTCGTCGAAAATATCGGCTAAGGTAAGAGTGTCAACTAAAAAGGAGCCCATGCCATGAACAAGAATATCACTATTTCTATCGACCTTGCTAAGACTGTTATTCAAGTTGCGATAATTAATAAGCACGGAAAGCTTTCATCTAATCAAAAAGTATCTCAATCAAAGTTAATTTCAATGGTGGCTAAGCACCCCAAAGCTGTTATTTGTATGGAAGCTTGTGCAACGGCTCATTATTGGGGTCGAAAGTTCCAGCAGGCAGGACATCAAGTCTTACTCGTGCCTGCTCAGATCGCCGCTAAGTATCGCTCGGGAAATAAAAATGATCCCAATGATGCTTTGGCTATTTATGAAGCCAGTCAGCGGACAGATATTCATTTCGTTCCGGTTAAAACTGTTGAACAGCAAGATCTTGCCTGCTTACTAAGACTGCGGGAAGGTTATATTAAGCAACGAACACAGCTTGCTAACCGTATCCGGGGGCTTGCGATGGAATATGGCATCAAATTTCCCATAGGAATCAATTCGCTCAGAAAACAGCTACCGTTTGAGTTGGAAAATGCTGAAAATGAATTAACCCATGCTGCTCGGTTTATTCTAAATAATCTTAAAGAACAGTTGCTCGCGCTTGATACCCAAATTGATGATGCCACTCAAGCTCTTACCAATCAGGCAAAACAAAATGAAGATTGTAAGCTTTTAGCCTCGTTACCGGGTATTTCATGGATTTCAGGCAGTGCTTTGTATGCCAGGTTAGGAAATGCATCGGCTTATAAGTGTGGTAGGGATGCAAGCGCAAGCATTGGATTAGTGCCTGCTCATACAGGAAGTGGAGGTAGAAATATCAACCTTGGCATTACTAAGCGAGGAGATCGTTATCTCAGAGCTCTTGTCGTTCATGGTGCCCGAGCTGTAGTTAGTCATGTCAAAGATAAAACTGATCCACTTAGTCAGTGGATACGCTCTCTGTTAGAGAGAAACCATGTGAATAAAGTCGTTATTGCTCTAGCGAATAAGATAGTCAGGATGGCGTGTGCCATATTGAAATCAAAACAGCCTTACCAGCTTAAGTTAGCTTAACTGAAATAAGGTAAAGCTGAATTTGGAGCAAACGACAAACCAGCGTAATAGCAAGTAATTAAGATAAAGTGTTAGCACAGCACACAAGGCAAACTCTGTGTGGGAATGAGGCAATAAATGCCTGGACTGCGATTAGAAGCCTTGTTAGTGGATTTAGCCATAAAGGTTCGGGGTAGCGCCCCATGATGAAACCGAATATACGTGCACTTGCATAAACTCTTATTATCTTAAACCACTTGTGTTACAGGGGGAGTCCATATACATTCCCACGGAGAACCATGGGAACGAGGTTTCTGCATAACTATTCAAAATCTAATCTAATTCTTTAAGTCCTGACACGACTAATTTCTGAGAGAAATCTTTCATAAGAAAAAATGTCCCATGCGCCACCTGACCGATACGCTTGGTGCTGGACATACTTCTTTTGTCTCAATCCATAGCCTGCAACGAAAACAAAAGCCCTTATTCTATGTAGTGAAAAATTTTCGCCAATAAAGCCCGGTTAGATTAGGGGAAGAAAATGTGCACACTGTCAGTTGAAATTTCATATGAAAGTGTCTATATTTCACTAAATGAAGGTTAAATGTAAGTGAAAGGGCATCATATGAAAGTGCTCTTTTGGGGCTAAAGAGCTTTAAATATGTATTTCAATATCCAGAGATTCTCTACACATGACGGTGATGGCATCCGCTCTATTCTGTTTCTGAAAGGATGCAGCCTTTCCTGTTTATGGTGTCAGAACCCGGAAAGCCATAGCGATAAACGTTCACTGCTTTTTGATCAAAGAGTGTGTCTGGATAGCTGTGACCTTTGTGTACAAGCCTGCGACGCCATTCAAAGAGACAAAGATTCGATAACCATCAACCGCAAATCCATAGGTGAAGAAGAACTGATTGCTTTGCAAGACGTATGTCCTACTCAGGCGCTTACCGTATCCGGTCTGCAAGCCGAAGCTGACGTCCTGCTTGATACGCTGATGAAAGATAAGCCTTTTTATCAGCAAAGTAATGGTGGTGTGACTTTCTCTGGTGGCGAGCCACTTATGCAGCCTGATCTCGTTGCAGAAATTGCCGGAAGACTTCATCAGGAGGACGTAAATACTGCGGTGGAGTCCTGCATGCATGTGCCCTGGAAAAACATCGAAAAAACGGCACCTTTTATCGACTGCTGGCTTACCGACTTAAAGCACACCGATGATGAAAAATTCTATGACTGGACTAAGGGCTCACTGAAACGGATCAGAGAGAACTTCCGGAAACTGGCTCTCATCGCCAAACGTATCATCATCCGGGTTCCTGTTGTTCCCGGCTTCAACGACACCGATCATGAACTAAAAGAGATTATCAACTTTGCAGCTTCACTTGAAAGCTGCGAAGAATTGCACCTGCTTCCGTACCACACATTAGGTATCAACAAATACCATCTGCTTGATATGCCGTATCAGTGCTCTGAACAGCCGTTAAATAATCCTGAGCTGCTGGCAAGAGCCGGGCAATATGCAAGTGAAAATACCCAACTTAAAGTGACAATCAGAGGTTAATCATGGAATTAAACTATTTGCCCGAGCGTATTCAGGCACATAAAAACGCGCTGATAAATATAGTGACGCCACCTGTCTGTACAGAACGTGCCCAGGCCTATACACGAGCTTATCAGGCAAATGAGGATAAGCCTGTGATTGTCCGGCGGGCACTGGCTTTAAAAGAGCACCTGGAAACCCGTACCATCTGGATTAAACACGATGAACTTATGGTGGGAAACCAGGCGAGTAAGGTAAGAGCTGCTCCTATTTTCCCTGAATATACTGTCCGCTGGATTGAAGCTGAGATTGATGATCTGGCCGATCGCCCCGGAGCCGGTTTTGGAGTAACGGAAGAAGATAAACAAGCAATCCACAAAATCATTCCTTACTGGCGCGGAAAAACCGTTCAGGATCGCTGCTATGGATTATTCACCGAAGAGCAGCAGGCAATTCTGGCGACCACCATTATCAAAGCTGAAGGCAATATGACATCCGGTGATGCTCATCTTGCAGTCGACAATGACAAAATCCTTGCCATTGGTCTGGATGGCCTGATCGCAGAAGTAAAAGAGTGCCGCGAGGGTAACGATATTTCCACCTATGACGGGCTGAAGAAAGAGCAATTTTATAAATCTGTAGATATTGTGCTGCAGGCAATACAAGAACACATTCTACGCTATGCCGATCTTGCCGATAAAATGGCAAATGAAGAACAGCGTACAGCACGAAGAGATGAGCTGAAAACGATCGCAGATAACTGCCGTCATATCGCCCATCATGCGCCGGAGACATTCTGGCAGGCGCTCCAGCTCGTCTATTTTGTTCAGCTAATTCTGCAGATTGAATCTAACGGTCACTCTCTCTCTTTTGGCCGGATGGATCAGTTTCTGAATGATTTTTATGTGCGTGATATCGAAGCAGGAAATCTGACAAAATCCTTCGCCATGGAACTGCTTCAAAGCTGCTGGCTGAAACTGTTGGAAGTAAACAAAATTCGTTCCGGAGCACACTCGAAAGCTTCAGCCGGATCTCCGCTTTATCAGAATGTTTGTATCGGTGGTCAGAAACTCAATGAACAAGGTGAACCGGAAGACGCGGTTAATCCACTTTCATGGGCAATTCTTGAATCATGCGGCCAGCTGCGTTCTACTCAGCCAAACCTGAGCGTGCGTTATCATGAAAATTTAGATCAGGATTTTCTGATGGGCTGCGTTGACGTTATCAAGTGCGGTTTTGGCATGCCAGCCTTTAATAACGATGAAATTGTTATTCCTGAGTTTATTAAGCTTGGTGTAGAAAAAGAGGACGCTTACAACTACGCTGCGATAGGCTGTATCGAAACCTCAGTTCCGGGTAAATGGGGCTACCGGGTTACCGGAATGAGTTTTATCAACTTCCCGAGAATACTGCTGGCTGCATTGAATAAAGGTGAAGATGCAACATCCGGGGAAACCTTCCTGCCTCATGAAAAATCTCTGGCCGAAGGTAACTTTAAAAATTTCGATGAAGTCATGGATTCATGGGCAGATCAGATTCGTTACTACACCCGCAAGTCTATTGAAATTGATACCGTTGTGGATACCGTCCTTGAAGAGCAGGTGCATGATATCTTCTGTTCATCTCTGGTCGATAACTGCTTAGAGCGTGGCAAGACAGTAAAAGAAGGCGGCGCGAAGTACGACTGGATTTCCGGTCTGCAGGTAGGGATAGCAAACCTTGGTAACTGCCTGGCTGCGGTTAAGCATATGATATTTGAGACAGAGCAAATATCTCAGCCGGAAATGGCAAAAGCACTGGCAGAGAATTTCGAGTCTTCCGAACAGGAGCAGCTTCGCCAGCGTATCCTCAATTTTGCCCCTAAATACGGTAACGATGATGACTCTGTTGATCTGCTGCTGACTCAGGCTTATCAGGTCTACATCGATGAGCTTAAGAACTTTGTAAATACCCGTTACGGACGCGGTCCGGTTGGTGGCGGATACTTTGCCGGTACTTCCAGTATCTCAGCAAATGTGCCGTTTGGCGCGTCCACCATGACAACACCGGATGGCCGGAAAGCAAAGGCTCCGCTGGCAGAAGGAGCAAGCCCTGCCTCCGGTACTGACCGCCTTGGGCCTACTGCTGTTTATAACTCGATAGGCAAAATTCAGGTCGACAAGATATTAGGTGGTGTACTGCTGAATCAGAAACTCAGCCCATCTGCGGTTGCAACTGAAAGTGATAAACTCAAGCTTTCCATGCTTATCCGTACCTTCTTCAACCACCATAAGGGCTGGCATGTTCAGTACAATATTGTCTCACGCGATACCCTGCTGGCGGCGAAGGAGAGCCCTGAAAAGTACCGTGATCTGGTTGTTCGCGTGGCAGGATACTCAGCATTCTTTACTGCCTTGTCGCCGGATGCGCAGGATGACATTATTGCCCGTACCGAGCATGAGCTTTAAAGTTTAGTTTTATATTTCATATAGTTTTCATATGAAAGAAAGAGGAGTTACAATAGTAGCTCCTTTTTTTCATTGGAGCCGGATTGTGAACTCAAGACAGAATGAAATCCTTCAAATGGTAAACGAACGCAAACGCGTCCAGGTAACTGACCTGGTTGAAGCTATTGGAGTGTCGGGTGTTACCATAAGACAGGATCTTAACTTCCTTGAGCAGCAGGGCTATCTGAAACGTGTACACGGCGCAGCAATAGCGCTGCAGAGCGATGATATTGATACACGGCTAGAGGTGCGGTTCGATATAAAACAAACTCTGGCTTCCAAAGCGGCCGATCTGGTCGCCCCAAATGAAACCGTTTTGATTGAAGGTGGCAGTGCCAATGCCCTGCTGGCAAGAACTCTGGCAGATCGTGGTGATGTAACCATTATTACCCCTTCAGCTTATATTGCACACCTTATCCGTAACTCTTCTGCGAATATCATTCTGCTTGGTGGCGTTTACCAGCACCAGGGAGAAAGTCTGGTCGGCCCTTTGACTAAGCTCTGTATTGAAAACATCCATTTCAGCACCGCATTTCTGGGCATCGACGGATACCATCAGGACACAGGATTTACCAGCAGGGACATGATGCGGGCCGAAATCGCTGATGCCATCATCAAGAAGAAGCGCCGGAATATCGTTCTTACTGATTCCAGTAAGTTCGGTCAGATCTACCCATCCAGCATCAGCACTCCTGATGAAATATCAGTGTTGCTTACCGATGATGCTGCACCGGAAGAAGATATTAAGCATCTGAAGGCGCAGGGAATTGAAGTGATACTGGGCTAGCGACACATCTGAGGGATTTTTATTTGCCAGAAGTTCACTGGCAGCAAACACTTATCAAATCATATCTTGGGATCTGAGAGTGATAAATTATATTATTTGTGAGAGAGCACCTATGAGCAGTGACCATTTTCAGGGCAAGTACGAAGTAGAATTGAAATATAGATTGAAATCTAAATCGGACTTTCTACATACCCTGCGCCAGATGCCCCATAAAGTTATGCTCGAAGATAACGCAGAGTTCGACAAGTATTACGACACACCTGACAGGAAGTTGAGTGCTCAGAATAAGAGCCTTTGCATACGCACAATGGAACCGTCAGGCATCAAGCTCTGGATAGTAAAAGGGCCGGAGCCTGACAGATGCGAAGCAACAAACATTATGGATGCCAACAGTGCGTCAGGTATGCTTGAAACCTTGGGCTACGAAGTTTCATTGCAGGCCAGAAAAGTCAGAAGTATATACTTTATTGATGAATACCATATCACGGTCGACTCCTTAGATAATATCGGCGATTTTGCTGAGTTTGCGATTATGACTGATGAAGAAGAAAGGTTGTCCGCATACAGAAAAGAGTTAGAAAAGCTAGCATTTAAATTCGGCCTTACTGACCAGGAGCTTGAGCCAAGGTCATACAAGGATATGGTCACAGAGAGTGCTGAATAACTATATTGTCATTTCGCTTTCTTCATGCGATAAAAACGTCAAATTGCTCACCAGCCCCTCGTTCCCACGGAGACCGTGGGAACGTATTTCTGCATAGTTATTTTGAAGTGCGTATCACATGAACTATCTGCCGTTAATACCGTTCAAGCACAACCGCACCATAAGCCGGTATATGAACACCATTGATCTGATAATGACGGTCACCCTGCCTTGATGCTTCTATAAAGTCCCAGATGTTAAAGGCTGGCCAGCTGGTATTGGCGAGCTCTTTGTAAAGTCCGGAAACGCCGACGTTGTAGTTCCACCATGTGGTCGGGCCGAAGTTCAGAACAATCAGGTACTTTCCGTTATCGCGGGTAAATGCGGCGATCCCGTTGTCGTTGTGAATGTGGCAGATCCGGATATCACTCCAGGAAAATGCCGCCATATTGTTTCTGCGAATTTCGAAGATCCTGCGGTACCAGTTTAGGATTTTCTGTTGGTAAGGCATTGTTTCGTAACTGGTCAGGCTTAGTCTGTGATCCCACCAACTACCACCGTCTTCAGGGTGACCATTCTGGCCAAACTGAGTCCATTCGCCACCTTCCTGGCCCATAAATATCATCGGTATGCCCCGTGACAAAATGGTCATTGGTGCGGCTACCTGTGACATATTCCAGCCCATTCCGTTGCGGGCCACTTTGGCGATGCGTTTGTCTTCATTGCCCACTTCATCGTGGGACTCGGTGTAGTTCACCGCGTCGTGCCAACTGTCACCAAAGTTTCTGAACACCTGTTTTAGCTGGTCAAGATGTCCTCCTGACAGAACGGATTTAGCGTTATCATGGAAGCTGTCACACCACTGGGAGTCAAATGGAGCGTGCCAGTCGCCTCCCCAGTTGCTGTTGCAGTTTTCTTTGGTGACATACCAGTTATCAGGTAGCTCTTCTGCAATTAATACGATATTGCTGTCCAGCTGTTTTACCCGGTGGCGCAGTTCTTTAATGAAGTTCCAGCCACTGGCTTTGCCTGGGTTTCTCACGTGATTTGCCCATGTGTTTCCCTGATGAAGAATATGGGTCATATCAAATCTGAAACCATCGATATGGTACTCTTTGGCCAGATAAAGCAGGCTGTTGATCAGGAAGTGGCGGGTGATATCGCTGTCGAAGTTGAGCATTGGTCCCCATGCGGTATCGCCGGAAACGTACTCTTCATGGTCGATTTGCCACAGCACATTGTCGCTGTTGCCAATATGGTTTAGAACGATATCCAGAATCACTGCCATTCCGTGCTGGTGGGCGGTGTCTACCAGCGCTTTCAGATCATCCGGTGTGCCGTAGGATTCTTCAATGGCGTAGAAGAAGGTGCCGTTGTAGCCCCAACTGACGTTTCCTGAAAAGGCATTGACCGGCAGCAGTTGAATCGCGGTTGCATTGGTTTTGCTGATGTAATCCGGGATCTCAGCTTTAACGGTTTGCAGCGGATTTAAATCAGGGTAACGGGCGCTAAAGCGCAACGGATGAAGCTGATAAATGGCGTAGTATTCCATTCCGGGGCGTTGCCACGCCTGATCTTTCCACTGATAGCCGGAGTGGGAAACCTGAGAGTTTCCGTCCAGTCCTGTATGTTCAAGCCTGCGGGCGGCCGGATCCTGATAGTAGAACCAGTCACCGTTTTCACTGTATTTTACCCGGAAGCGGTATCTGTCACCGTCTTTAGGCTGGATTCTGGTATCAGAGAGAAGATATTTGCAGTACCAGAACTTTTTATCGGCAATCGCGGTGAGTTCGATGGGGATTTTGTCCCAGCCGGTAAAGTCACCGACCAGTTGTACCTGAATCGCATGAGAAGCCATATGCACAATGGCGTACCAGTGGTCTTGTTCAATCACTAATCCTGGAGTGCACTGCTCGAAGATTTCGTACTCGGTGAGAGTACAGCCGGTGGTTACAGGTAAGTTGGAAAGAGTCGTACTTGACATAGATGCCTCCGAAAAGAAGTGTTAACTGAGGAGTCTGTTTAGATTAGAAGCGATAGGGAAATTTGGCCAAAGGGGATCTGGCTGAAATGGTCTGAGTATTAACTCTAAGACGGTTGTTCGGGACTGAAGTGAGAGGATGCTGCCAATTATTTCGGTTTAACCTGAATAAGCTTCATCAGGCCGTGTGGTCTGCCATTTACATACTCAGCCGCTGAGTGGATATTGCTGTTTGCACTACCAATGATGCGGTATTCACTCATTTTCTCGTCGTTCTCAAGCAGGATAAACAGGTAGCCGTCCTGAATGTTCCATTTGCCGGTCGCATTTTCTGAGCCGAACATATTGGTTTCTACAGCGGTGCCGTTTGGCTTTAGGGTTACTTCAGCAGGTTCGCCGTTTTCGCTGACTTTTACCCAAGGCTGATTATGCACTTCGTGTTTAAGGATCTTACGACGACCTTTACACCAGTCTTTAAACTCTTTTTGCTGTCTTGGATACAGATCCGGCAGACCATCAAGCCCTAAAAAGGTTTGCTGGCTTTCGCCCCAGAAAAGCTGTAAGTGAAGAAGAGTCATGAAGTTCGCCTGAAAGAGTGATTAATGTCTCATTATTTTAGCGGATTTTGGTACAAATGCTCATTTTTGTCAATGAATAGGTATTACGGAAGTATGCAAAGTGGTGAAACAGCCGCTAAAAGCCCGGAGATTATTCTGTAAAAACGCAGCAAGTACATCCATGTGCGCTCCAATTTTTCTTCCCTGAAAAATAGGTTTTACTCCACAATCATCGGACTTTTAGCTTGTTCCTTAGTTTGGAATGGAATGCGGGACAAAAATAAAAAAAGCGCAACTTTACCGGAAAGTTGCGCTTGTGCCCGAATTAGAAAGGCAGGAGCATCGAACGGTCACTTACATGACCATTGTGTATGGGTTAGGTTAGTGCCGGAAACAGGGCAGGGAGCTCTGCATTCAGGCATGCTCTGTTTAATCGGTTCTGAGCTGTGATGATATTTTGTTCCCAGTTTTCATCCTGAGCCCACATCTCAATCACCATAGGGACAACCAGGCCGGTTTTCTTAATGGTTTTGAAGATAGCATCAAAGTCTACTTCGCCTTCACCGATAACCAGATCGCGGAACTGGCCTTTGTATCCTTCTTTCACCTTATAGGTGTCTTTCAGGTGGATCTGAGTGATATGTGGCGCACTCAGTGCCAGCTCGGTACAGGTGTCGTAGTTCCAGCCGTTGATATTACCGACGTCAGGGTAGGCAGTGAAAAACGGAGAATTCACTTCACGGTTCAGTACTTCAAACTTGCTCAGTGAGTTCAGGTAGTCGGTATCCATGATCTCCACAGAAAGCATCATACCGGCACGTTCAGCAAGCTTTGCACAAAAGCGCATACCTTCAATAAAGCGTTTGTGCGTCTCTTCGTTTGCTGGCTCGTAATATACATCGTAACCGGCAAGCTGAATGTTTCTCACACCAAGCTTGTAAGCAAGTGCAATCGCTTTTTCCATATGAATCACTGCCTGATCGCGAATGGCCGGATCAGCGGAACCAAACGGGAACTTGCGGTGAGCGCTTAAGCACATGGATTGCAGCGGCAGTCCGTGGCTTTCGCACAGATGGCGCAGGGCGTAGATTTCTTCGTCGCTCCAGTCCAGACGAGCGCGGCGCTCGTCTGATTCGTCTACGGAGATCTCAAGAAAATCAAAACCCAGAGCCTTCGCTTTAGAGATCTTCTCTTCCCACGACAGTTCGTTGGGCAGGGCTTTCTCGTAAAGCCCCATACGATGACGTTCTAAGTTCTTAAACATAAACTCACCCGATTACCAGTAGCGCTCAATCTGTTCGCGAAGTGCTGCCGCTGTCTGCGCGCCTTTTTCACCAGCCAGTGCGCGGCCTGCGATAAAGGTTTTCGCTTTAATGCCTTCGAACAGGTACAAATCTTCAGGAACGATGCCGCCTGTGATAGACAGCTCAAGGCCTATTTCAGACAGTGCACGCATCTTTTCGATGTCCGCATCTGTCCAGCCGATACCTGCCAGCTCTGCATCACGAGAGCGGTGGTAGATAGCCTGCTTGATACCCAGGTCAGCCCACGCCTGTGCATCTTCCATTGTCCAGTTACCGTAGATCTCGATCTGGATTTCACCGTTAAACTCATCTGCCACTTTCTTACAAACTTCGATAGTGGCGATGTGTGCCGCTGCAGAAACCGTGATCCAGTCAGCACCGGCTTCAAAAGCCTGACGGGAAAGGATTGCGCCGCCGTCTGTGGTTTTCATATCACACACAAGTACGTGATCAGGGTGGTTTTTACGCAGTGTTCTTACTGACTCCATACCTTCAGCAAAAGCCAGAATAGTGCCTACTTCGATTACATCTACAAAGCCTTCTACGTTTTTCGCTACTTCAACCGCTGTTTTAAGATCAGTCTGGTCCAGTGCGATTTGGATCATTGGTTTAGTCATTGTTCAGTCCTCTAATATTTGTTCGGATCAGGCGGGCAAGTCCGCCTGTGTTGTTGTCTGTTTCACATACGATGTCAGCGGCCTGCTTAACTTTGTCGTCGGCGTTTTGCATAGCAACGCCAAGACCGGCCAGCTGAATCATTGAAATATCGTTATGGTTGTCGCCCACAGCCATTACCTGCTCAGGCTTAAAACCGTTCTGGTCAAGGTACTCGGCAAGGCGTGTTCCTTTAGCGTTGCCTTTGTTGGCAAAGTCCACCCGGTTAGACCAGGAGCGCTCGCCGGAGAAGTTCTGTTTTACAAAGTCCAGTTCTTCAATCCGGGCAATGCTTTCAGGTTCGCCTTCGATAACAAATTTCCAGATGTACTCCGCGTCGTTGATCTCCTTTTCAAAGCAGTCAATTTTGCGGATATCCGGTTTCTTTTCGCCTTCAAAGCCGCAGGCCCACTTTTCCAGAGCATGCATATAGTCAATTGGCTGACTACGTGAATAGAGCATGCTGTGAGTGACATAAAGCACCGCTTTCATCTGATGCTCATTGGCTAACTCAAGGAATTTACGGGCGTTTTCTTTGGCGATTGAATTTTCAGAAAGTACCTTGTGATTGTGATAGTCATAAACATATGTACCGTTACAGCAGATTGCAGGGGTATCTAATCCAAGCTCTTCGTAATAGGGTTTGGCTGCCGTATGATGACGCCCTGTCACCAAAACCACATGGCACACTTCCTTAGCTTCACGAATGGCGGCTTTCACTTCCGGGTGAATGCCGTGTTCGCTGTTTAGTACTGTTCCATCTAAATCAAGAGCGAGAACCTGGTACATATGTTTCTCCTTTAGCGTTGGCCGTAATAAGCGTTGGCACCGTGTTTGCGGTTGTAGTGCTTATCCGAGAGTTCCTGCATCAACTTGACGCCGCTGTTCAGCATTCTGGTGCCAAGTGCCATTACTGCGACTTCTTCCAGAACCACTGCGTTGTGCACGGCGTCTTTGCCGTTTTTGCCCCAGGAGAAAGGCGCGTGTCCCGCTACAACCACACCCGGAACTGCTTTAGGGTCGATGTCGCGGTTGTTGAATTCTTCGATAATCACCAGGCCGGTATTCTTTTCGTAGTCGCTGGCGATTTCATCTCGTGTCAGGTTACGGGTACAGGGAACATCACCGTAGAAGTAGTCCGCGTGTGTAGTACCAAGTGCCGGGATATCCAGCCCTGCCTGAGCCCAGGTTGTTGCGTTACGTGAGTGGGTATGAACCACGCCACCAATGTTCGGGTATGCTTTATAAAGCTCTAAGTGTGTCGGCGTGTCGCTTGAAGGGTTCATTTCGCCCTCGATACGGTTGCCTTCTAAGTCAATCACCACGATGTCGTCGACTTTCATTTCGTCGTATTCAACACCGGAAGGTTTGATTGCAATAACACCAAGTTCACGGTCAATTTCAGAAACATTACCCCAGGTGAATGTCACCAGACCGTGTTTAGGTAACTGCAGGTTTGCATCTAATACGCGTTGTTTCAGTGCCTGATACATAATCTTCTCAATGCCTCTTATGCAGGTTCTGCCAGTGCTTCGTCGATAACGGCGAAAACGTCTTCGTTTGTTTTACAAGCCAGTAGCTTTTCAACGTCTACACCGGTTTCGCTGTCTTCGTCGTCCAGTACCTGAGTCACTTCCATCAGGCCTTCCATATGTTCATCTGAAGAGCTGCCTGCCAGAGTCACCATGACTTTTACCACTTCGCCTTCAATTTCAATTGGGTTTGCCAGAGTCACCAGTGCAAAAGCTGTGCGGTTTACGCCGTCTTCAGGGCGGGCGTGTGGCATAGCGAAATCAGGCGCGATGCAGATGTAAGGGCCCAGTTTTTCAATGCTGCTGATGATGGCTTCGTGGTAGCTTGGCTCTACTGCGCCGGATGCAATCAGCATATCTGTGCCGACTTTGATAGCGTCACGCCATTCTGTGGCTTCTACGTTTAGCTTGATTGAGTTGTTGTCGATAAGTGATTGTTTAAAACCCATGATGGTGTCTCCAGTGAGGCCGGTTGCCAGGGCTCGCTGGCAACCGGGTGTTTCTTATAGTAAGTAGTGAGGTAGGGGGTTATGCTTTCTGAGCGGCGAAGTTCTGTTCGATTAGCTCAACCAGCTCGTCACCGAAAGAGTTAGGGTTAAGCATGTTCTGTACACCCAGGATGTACTTGCCTTCGCCTACTTCCATCTCACTTGAAAGGTGCTTTGATGACACTATGATGTCTGTGTTCGCCAGCTTTGACTTATAGTCAGATACTGCGCATGAGTCCATTACGTGCGGAATACCTTTCTTCTCAAGATATTTACCGATCTTCATCTTCATCATCATTGATGAACCCTGACCGTTACCGCATACCGCAAGGATGCTTACAGGGCGAACACCGTCTGTTGCTTCAAGTACCTGCTGTACTGCTGCTGCAACTTCTGGCTCTTCAGACTCAAGGTCACCGCCTTGTGCTTCTGCATCTTCTTCAGCGCGTAGCTGCTTAGAAGCGAAGAACATGTAAACGCCTGCCAGTGCAACCAGTACCCAGAAGAAGGCTTTAGATGCTGTGATACCTGCGAAGATTGGTGGGAAGATAAGCGCCCAGTCAGCCATACCCATCCAGCCGTTGAATGAAACGCCCTGGTCAGCGATTAGCTGGATAGCCCATGCAGAACCAACCACTTCGATAATACCCATCACGAAACAGATCTTCATAACCGCTTTCCAGCCGCCGAAGTGGTTCGCGAATACACCGATAGTGGCGTTCGAGAAGAACATTGGGATAAAGCCAGGGATAATCATGATTGGTGAATCAGCAAGAAGAAGTGCACCAACTGCCACGAACTGACCGATTGCACCCCACATGAAGCCGAATACCATTGCGTTTGGAGAGAATGCGTAGATAGCCGCACAGTCAATCGCAAGAACCGCGTTAGGGATTACACGCTCAGAGATACCTTTAAATGCCTCTGAAAGTTCAGCAACGAACATACGTACACCGGCAACGATTACCTGAATAGCTACCGCAAACTTAAGGCCTGTTTCAAGGATGTAGATAGTCCAGTGTGTTTTGCCAGCCATTGACTGAAGGTTATCAAGGCCGAAAGAAAGCAGGATGATACCGAAGAACACTGTCATCACGATTGCTGTTGCAGCGATTGAGTCGTGGAAGATGTGCAGCCATTTAGGCAGTTCGATATGGTCAACGCTGTCGTTCTTGTCACCCAGTTTTGGAGCAACTTTCGTTGCAATCCATGAAGCAACCTGCTGCTGGTGACCGATAGAGAAGCCAGCGCCGCCAGTTACTTCCTGAGTTGGCTTGAACATGATGTTAGAAGAGATACCCCAGTACAGAGCCATCAGAACAGCTGAGTAAAGGATGGTTTCCCACATTGACGCGCCAAGTATAAAGTAGAATACCGCTACAAGACCCGCCTGCTGGAACATGATGTGACCAGTCAGCATGATAGTACGGATACCTGTAACGCGGCGGAATAGTACCAACAGAATGTTAATACCCAACGCAATCAGTACGGCGTAACCTACCCAAGAGTACATGTCGCCCATGTTTTCCATGGTTGCCATCATTGTTGTGTATGGATCAATGACCGAACCAGTCAGGCCGTGGAATTCGGAAAGTTTTTCAATAACAGGTTTGAATCCCTTAACCAGAGTACCTGCACCTACTTGTACAAGCATGAAACCAACGATGGTTTTGATTGTACCTTTGATGATTGTTGTTGGATCTCGTCTTAGCAGCCAGTAACCGATTAGTGTTACCAAACCAAGTAGCAACGGTGCTTTCGTCATTACCTGGCTGTAAAAAATATAGAATACGTCGTATAGGAACTCCATATTTCTACCCCTTATCTTTATTTATCTAATGTGTAGGACAGAGTTAACTGTTGTTGTTTAACTCAGGCTCGTTTTTGCTCACGAACACACAATACCAATCATTTATAATCAATCAATGCTCATGTGTGATTATTTGTGATTCTGATCAAGGGGGCGCACAAATGAGTGGTTGAAATGTTAATAAGATCAAAAAAAAGCCCTAAAAATAATCATGTTATTTATAAATGTCATATAAAACAGGCGGTTATGTGTTTTTGTTGCGTGAGTTCAAAGTTTTTGATTACCTGGCTTTGACATGATTACTTATGAATAATAGAATCATTGCAAATCATTAAGAATCATTTTAAGTCACTTGATGACGAGATGGTGATGATAAGTTGGTAGCGATATGAACGAACTTCAGCGACATAATGGCATTCTTTCACTGCTTGATGAGCAACAAACCATCAAGGTGAGCACGATTATTGAAAACTTTAATGTTTCTCCTGCGACAGCCCGTCGCGATCTGACCAAGTTGGATGAGCTGGGGAAACTGAAGAAGATAAGAAATGGTGCAGAAAGAATAGTGGCCCGTAATAAGAAGATCTGGTCACCGCTGAATGTCGATAACACTGAAAATTATGGTGAAAAAGCATCCATCGCTTCCCGAGCTGCCGATTTGTGCGGTAAAGGAGACAGCGTTGTTATCAACTGCGGCTCAACGGCTTTTATTCTTGGTCAGGAGCTTTGCGGTGAAGACATCAAAATCATCACAAACTATTTTCCGTTAGCAAGTTTCTTAATTGAACAGGACCACGAGGGCGTAATTATCACTGGTGGTCAGTACAACAAATCTAAAAATATCTTCCTAAACCCGACTCCTGAACTTTCAGGAACGTACGCTGGACACTGGATGTTTACCAGTGGCAAAGGCCTCACCGGACAGGGCCTTTATAAAACAGATATGCTCACGGCGGTCGTGGAACAACAGATGTTGGAGCAGGTAGGTAAGTTGGTTGTGGTGGTAGACAGTTCAAAGGTAGGTCAGCGTTCGGGAATGCTGTTCTGTCCTTCAGCCAAGATAGATATCGTAATTACAGGCAAAGATGCTGATGCTGTGGTAGTGGAAGCGCTCAGAGAGCAGAGCATCGACGTTATTCTGGTTTAATAATTAAATAGGTACGAAAATGAGCAAAGTAAACGAAATCACACGCGAGTCATGGATCCTGAACACTTTCCCAGAGTGGGGCACATGGCTGAACGAAGAAATTGAGAAAACAGAAGTTCAACCTAATACATTCTCAATGTGGTGGTTAGGTTGTACTGGTGTTTGGCTGAAAACTGAAGGCGGCACAAACATTTCTATGGACTTCTGGTGTGGTACCGGTAAGAAAACTCAGGCTAACGCATTTATGAAAAACCAGCACCAGATGATGCGTATGGGCGGTGTTCGTGAACTTCAGCCAAACCTTCGTACTGCTATTTTCCCAATGGACCCGTTTGCAATTAAAGAAATCGATGCCGTTCTTGCTTCTCACGACCACGCTGACCATATCGACGTTAACGTTGCGGCTGCGGTTATGCAAAACTGTGGTGAGCACGTTAAGTTCATCGGTCCACAAGCTTGTGTGAAGCTATGGATGGAGTGGGGCGTGCCTGAAGAGCGTTGCGTTGTTGCTAAAGTTGGTGATGAGATCCAGGTGGGTGATGCACTGATTAAAGTACTGGATTCATTTGACCGTACTGCGCTTGTGACTCTTCCTGAAGGTACCTCTTCTTACGACAAAGATATCCTTGATGGCATGGATGACCGCGCGGTTAACTACCTAATCGAGACGACCGGTGGCTCTCTGTACCACTCAGGTGACTCTCACTACTCGAACTACTACGCGAAGCACGGTAATGATTATAAGATCGACGTAGCTCTGCTTTCTTACGGTGAAAACCCACGTGGTGTAACAGATAAGATGACGGCTTCTGATATCCTGCGTGCGGGTGAGTCTTTAGATTGTGAAGTGGTAATGCCTTTCCACCACGATATCTGGGCGAACTTCCAGAATGATCCTCGCGAAATCGAAGTACTTTGGAACATGAAGAAAGACCGTCTTCAGTACAAGTTCGCACCATTCTTCTGGCAGGTAGGTGGTAAGTACACTTACCCAACAGATAAAGGCCGTATGCACTACCAGCATTTCCGTGGTTTCCGTGATATTTACACTGATGAGCCGGAACTGCCGTACAAAGCGTTTTTATAAGCTTTCAGCTGTTAGTTGTCAGCTATCAGAGAGGGAGGCCGAATGGCCTCCTTTCTATTTTTTGGTTACTTGGCAGGTCTTGTAAACCATGGGGAACGAGCGTCGGTCTCGTTAAATAGCTCGTATTTTCTGTATAGCATCTGCCCACCATCTCTGGTCAGTGGCTGCCAGATAAATCCGGCTCTGCTTCTGCTTGGTTTAACAGTAAGAATATCCAGAGGAAAGGAGATATAGAAGCCCTTGGTAAAGCTGCCTTCTCCGTATTCATCAGCTGTTAGATTTGAAAAGCTGGCATAGGCTCCTGTAATGACACCCGAGTCAAACTGTTTGGAAAAGTCCATTCTTACACCTTTGTCCTGACCCAAAAACTGGCCCATACTCAGCTTTAAACGGGTATCCTTCAGTAGTTCATACTCTGGTGTATAGTAAAGATTCAGGAAGCCAGTTTTACCTTTCACCAGGACATGCGCGGCACATTGAGGTGTATATACCCCACTTGCACAGTTGCCATATTCAAAGTATTCATCGGAATAAACGGACAGCCAATTATCAGGGTCTCGCTGAGAAACATAGTTGGCATCGATACTTACGGCCCAGCTACTATCTTTGGGGCGGTACAACACTTCACCACCGACACCGGCAAACATACTTTCCAGATAGCCACCGTAACCCTGATAATAGATACTATCGGACAGCTGATCCAGCCAGGTTAGCTGAAGGTTATTCATCCTTACCGGGTTGTCGTGTACGTAATAGCGGAATAGTGTCCTTACCCTTGGTGTTGAAGAGCTGGCAATTTGCCCCGCATCATTGATGGTATAATTGAATTTGTCATAGTTATCAGCGAGGTTTACATAAAGAGAACCACTTAATTCCAGGTTATTTGTGAGTTTATAGCTAGCACTGCCCGTTACACCAAGAGCATAAAAATAGAAGGTTTCGGCGCTGCCAAGACTCTGAGTCAGAGTAGGCTCGATACCGTAATCAAGCGCTTCAACAGAGTCTGAAAGAAGTTCACTTCTCCGACTTTCTTTTGACTGAGAAGTTTGAGATACACTGTCTAACTTGGCATCATCCAGCTTTGCACCCAGATAACCATTGTTGGCATAATCGTCGAAAGCATCAGCATCATAGCTGGTTTTTCTAAGATCCATACTATGGTTCGTTTCTACAAACGTGTAAGTTTTAATATCTTTCGTTCTGTTTTGGGAAAGAATTAATGCAGCGCGTTCGTGTGCAGAATCCAGTTTTCGATATTTGGTAGGTTCACCCCTGACGGTAATGGTGTCACCCTCTACAGATATCTGGGTTTGTTCGAAACCAGCATTACTGGCCAGCAGTTCTGAAATTTTATCCCAATCAGGATTTTCTGCATTTGATCCCGGCGCATAGGCTGGCTTAGGTGTGTCACGCCATGGCTGAGATAACTCATTAAAGTTGGTCTTAGCTGTTACGCCGAAGGTTACAGTATCGCCTCTTTCGTAACTTAGCCTGATATCAGCCCAGTAGGACGGACTGTACACCAGGCCAAAGTTCCATGGAGTATGCTGGGTCATGTCGACAGCACCCTCTGCAACAGGATAGTCGTTGCTATAGTCGTTACCTTCGTACTCAACTTTAATGCGAAGAGGCTCGTATGGTGTTTGATATTCAACCCCTCCAAAGATAGCAGCAGGGCCTCTAAACCAGCGTTCAAAATCAACGGAGCCACCACTGCCTTTGAAACTGCTGTCTCTGGAGCAAAAACCTTCACTAAGCTCACATAAAGGGCTTGAAATATCTCCTCTCTGGCCCAGATAGCCCCAGCCCATTCCTAAAGTAAAGTCAAGGTTACCATAGCGCTTAGTTGCTGCGATGTATTCACCATCAAACAGGCCTGTGCCACCAAAGTCTCTGACACCGACAGAGGTTTCAGGAAGCCAGTCGCTCTCTTCCCAAAGTCGGATTTTAAAGTCAATCCCCTTATCGGTGTATTCTGTATCGCCACTGAACCCTGCATCACTGCTATAAAGCAAATCCTGCACCATGGTGTAGCGGATTGTAGTTTCAAACCAGGAAAGTAACTGAAGTGAAACAGAAGCGTGATGATATTCGTTATTAACGGTGACACCAAAGTTAAATTCTCCTTCAGGAGCCATTCTCCCTGATGGAGCCTGCATTAAGCCTACACCACCAAAGTCTGACTGTGATACTTCGAGAGTTGGTTCTTTGAATACATCAGCATTTACCGATAGTGATAAAGGTATGGTACTGAAAAGTGTGGCGTTAATAGCCTGAGATAATATGGAAGACTTATACTTCATTACTGCTGGCTTCCTTGTGTTGGCGGTTCCATATAACGTAATAATTCTGCTATCTCTCGGTTAAGCCCGGACATGCGCTCAGGGAGATCTTCAAACCCTATGTAAAGAAGTGCCCCCGGAGCTAAGAATACAGTCTGGTTTTTCCAGTAACTGTCACTGATTACTGATAAAGCTCCGTCTGGTTGTATGATGAAAATACTTTTATCATTGCTGTTCTGGGGCAGGGAAGCTTGCTCTATGTAGGTATTCAGTGGTTGGTGGCCTTTTAATTTAAACGCAGCTAGCGATGTGGTCGTACCCACAACAAATATATTGTTGGTACGAGGTGGGGAAATAAGCGAATAGACGCCCTCAAGTACAGGGTTTAATGATAATTTGAGCCTAATAAGGTCATTGTCCAGAGGAATAAAGTGACGATAACCGAATTTTGCTTTATTAAGCAGATCACTCAGAAGGTCAGCTTTGAAAGTTGATCCGGTATGATATCTGGAGAGGTAGTTAAGTTTTTCCAGAACCTTTTTTTTCATTACTTCAATTTGGCTGTTTTTAGCCGGCTCGATTAACTGTGCTCCAAGCCAGTATGGCGCCGTGAGTTTGTTTTTATATATATAGGCATTGGTTTCACTTAAAACCTGAGAAAGTCTGACAGGCTCTTTGTATACGAGAGTCGCAGAATAACTGGGAAGCGATATTTTAGCTTCTGATGCAGAAGCTAAAACTGAAAAAGCAGAAGACAGAACGAACAGAATTCTAAATACAAGGCTCATAAATTACCCATTAAAATGTTTTACAATGGTCATTGCTACTTCAGGCATTTCAGGTCCTATGCTCTGAATGGATTTAACTACTCTATGGGTGCTTTTATCCAGCCAGAAGTGGTTAGTGATTGTTCTATTTAGGCTGGGAAAGTGCACAGTTTCCTGATAGTACTGAGTGGTTTTTTCCCACGTTGTAGCCGCAATAGTTTCATCATTCATATAACGCCACTGTATTTCTGCTGTATATCCATAACGATATTCAGGTTGCCAGTCATACTTTGCCTGCCAGTAATGAGCTTTTGGTTTTTCACCCTGAATGGATAGCGGATCCAAATGTTTAGAGGGCGTTATACCCACTAAGTTATCTATGGGTAATCGAAGAGTTTTAATCAGACGACCATTTTCAGTCACAAGCATTCCAAAGTCAGAACTAACCCACTTAAGTTGAGTGTGGTTCGGGGCTTTAAGTGATGGTTCGGCAAGCCCTAAGACAATAAAAACTTCAGCACCATCGTCTATTCGTACATTGGTGCTTGCATAGGGGAGCTTATTTATATCTTCAGCAGACATATTGGCATCTTCAAAGCCAAATACCCCCTCTTTTAGGGTTGCGTTAAAGTCTTGATAGTTCTGAGTGCAGGCAATGAGACACAGGCTAACAAAACCTGCGAACACATTTTTTGTCCTTTTGAGATTTTTCATGTTTTTTCTTTGGTAAAAAAAAGCCATCAATGTTTGATGGCTTTTAGATTTGCTTGTTACTAGCTTAGTTAGTGTTAGTAGTAGTAGTAGTAGCTGCGCTTGAACTGTTGTTAGAAGCAACAATCGCACCAGCAGCAACAACACCAACAACTGTTAGTGCAGTAGTCGCTGTAATACCAGCGCCTGCAGCAGCAGCGCCACTAGCACCAGCAGCACCGCCGCCCGCACTAGCACCAGCACCAGACTCACTAGTTGCAGCTAGTGCTGAACCAGCAAATAAAGCCAGAACTAGAGTAGCAATACTCTTTTTCATATTATTTCCTTTTAAAAACATCGATGTTTTACAAGCCAACAGAGACGTTGACTGACGAAATATAACAAAAAAAACATGAATAAATAAAGACTCAATTATAAAAAATATTCAATTTAGTGCTTAATTGTCCAAGAAATAAGAAGCTAATTATAAAATTGTTATTTTTCGCCCTTATGCATGCAAGCAAAGCAAAGTAGCTAAAAATGGCAATATATGATGTTCAGGAGCTAGGTTGCGAAATTATATGCCCCTTGTCGCAGGAGTGGTGTCATGGTACTGTATCCCGTAAAATTTTGTAATAAATTATAAATTTCACATAAAAACAGTTAGTTGTGTTTTTAGTCAGTTTTTTATGCGGATGGGGATAGCGGCTGCCTACGGGCGGTAGCGTGCCTGGACATGTGAACTGGATAAAAACTTTCACAGTATATTTACTATCTGTGTACGAACAGTTAACTGTTTATTTAAGATATAAGAGTTGGTTTTGAAGCTTAGTTTAGAGAAAAGATCGGTTTTAAGAAATCTATCGGTCACCCTTATTGCCGCCCTAATCACTGCATGCTCCGGTGCTCCCCGTCAGGTTGAGGCTGATGTGCCTCTTGTCGCCCAGACAAACAAATTTGATGACGCTAATCTTGTTTCCTCTCAATACTGGAATGTTTTGGACGATCCTTCTGCTAATTATCTGTCTCATCCTTCCTATCAAATCCAAATCGGCCCCAAGTATATTTCTGCATTAGGTCTTGAATGCAGGCCTTTAAAAATTGCCCTGAGCGAAGTTCAGCTAGATAACAGGGTTGTTTGTGTACAAACCCACAAAGACAATAAAGGAAAGACTATCAAAGCTTGGTACCTTACCAAGAGTATTCTGCAGGAAACGCAAGAGATAGATATCTAGGATTATGCAGCATTTTAACTTAAAGACTTTTGTTAGCCGGGTTATTTCCCTGGCGGCTATTAGTGCATATGTACCATTTAGTGCCAGTGCCATTTCTCTAAATGAACAGCAACTTTCCAGTTCTGCTACACCGGCTCAATTGCAGCAGGCGGCGCAGATGGGTATGGCTCCGAATCAATCGTTAGAAGCAGGGTCATATACTAAAGAGAACCGAAATAACGCATTATTACCAGGGGAGGTGGATGTACGGCAATTACTTCCGTCTTCAGGAGAAGCCTTTCCGCCACCGTATGCGGCAAATTTATTTGCTGGTGGTTATGAGTCAGAAAGAACGGACGGGTTAAATGATAATTATCTGATCGCTCCCGGTGATAAAATCAATATCTGGCTCTGGGGCGCAGTAAATTATTCAGATGTTGCAACCGTGGATAATCAGGGGAATATCTTTATCCCTAATATCGGTCCTATTACCGTTAAAGATGTTCCGGCTAGTGAAGTTAATGCCCTTGTTACTTCCAAGATTAAGCGTATCTATACCAATAATGTTAGTGTGTATGTGAACCTGCTTACAACTACGCCCGTTAGCATTTATCTTTCCGGACCTGTCATTCGTCCGGGACAATATGCTGGTATGGCATCAGATAGCATTCTCTATTTTCTTAAGCGTGCCGGGGGAATTGATTCTGAACGCGGTAGCTATAGAGAAATCCAGGTAATTAGAAACGATGAAGTTCTGAAAACCGTTGATCTGTACGACTTTATTCGTACGGGTAATATGCCAAAGGTTAACTTTAAAGATGGCGATGTTATTCTGGTTAGCCCACAGAAGTCGGCTATTACTGTCTCTGGGGCAGTCAGAAATCCATTCCGCTTTGAATTAAAGCAACAGACTTCAGTTGGTGAGCAGCTTACAAGTTATTCAAGACCTTTAGCGAAAGCGAGTCATGTAGGTATTGTAGGAAACAGAGAAAGTGGTCCGTTTTCCGTTTATATCTCCTACGAAAAGTTCAAAGACTTTGAGCTGAAAGATGGCGATAAGGTGATTTTTAACGATGACCTGCACGCAAAGATCATCGATATTCAGATATCAGGTAGTTATGAAGGGCCTTCATACTTCGCAGTAAAAGAAGGAACACTGCTGCATGATATGCTTTCTTATATCCCTGTTGAGGAAAGCTTAGCTGATTACGAGTCTATCTATATCCTTCGCGAAAGTGTGGCGCAGCGTCAAAAAGAGATGCTAGAAGAGTCGCTTAACCGCTTAGAAAAGAGTGTATTTACAGCGCCAGCTTCCTCAGATGGTGAGGCAGCTATTCGTGCGCAAGAAGCGCAAATGGTCTTACAGTTTACCGAGAGAGCTAGGAGAATTGAGCCACTTGGTAAGGTAATCGTTTCTGAAAACGGCAATATTGCAAATATCCGCCTGGAGCAGGGCGATCAGATTGTAATTCCACCAAAAACCGACCTTATCCAGATCGCTGGTGAAGTACTTATGCCACAGGCAGTAGTATTTAGCCCCAAGGCAACAGTGGATGACTATGTAGCCTGGGCTGGTGGATTTACCGAAAGGGCAGAAGACTCACGTATTGCAGTGATCAGAGCAAACGGGCTGGTTGAATTCAACGACACAGCAAGCGTCCGAAAAGGCGACCAAATAATGGTTCTGCCAAAAGTTGACACCAAAACCATGCAAGCGATCAAAGATATCACTCAGATCATCTACCAAATCGCAGTCGCAGCAAACGTAGCAATAGACTAACATGCCAAATCTTACAGCTTGCAGCTTAAAGCTTAAAGCTCCCCTGATATCCCGAGCGGCTCTCGTATGGCTTTAGTAAAAAAACGCGCCGCTCTCCAAATCTGGGGGGATGTGATTTTTGCAATTTTCCTTCGAGAAGTAAGGGGTAAATCGAGTGATAAGCTTGGTATTGCTTGGTCAGTAGTTTCGCCAGTTGCCTTTATCTTTTTCCTTTCATTTTTCCGGGGGAAACTGGATGGAGGAATGACACACGGTGTTCCAACATTTTATTTTATGGTTTATGGGATGATACTGATACAGTTTTTTTTAGGCACAGTTTCTTCAGTCAGTGGAGCAATTACCAAAAATAAACCATTATATGCTTTCAGACAGGTACAACCGTTAAGTTCTGTAATCGCTATAACAGTCTTGGAACTTCTTATTAAGCTATTCGTAGTATTCGCAATAGCTGTGATTTGCTTCTTTTTAGAAGTGGAATTTTATATTGCAGATCCTTTAGAAGTCATTCTTATCTTTATTCGTGTTTGGCTATTCTGCACTAGTATTGGCCTAATATTTGCGCTATTGAAGTGTTATGTCCCTGAGCTGGATAAAATACGTTCGTTGGCTATGAGACCGATGTTTTTTATCTCAGGGTTGTTTTTTAGTCTGCAAGATTTTCCAAGAGAATATTGGCCTTATTTAAATTGGAACCCTTTGCTTCACGCAGTGGAGCTAACGCGTTATGCTGCTTACCCAGCATATGGAAATGTGGGAGTAAGCTATTTTTACTTGGATCTGTTTACCTTACTGAGTTTATGTTTAGCTCTTTCTTGTTACCACATTGGTTGGAAGCAGGCTATTAGTCGTTAATAATGTACGCATGAGTATTTAGTGAAAGAGCAAAGGTATTAATAACTAGGTTTAGAAAATGGGAAAAGACGCAGTACAAGATCGATTTAATAATTTTAGAAAAGGCATTAGCAGGAGGGAGTTCAATCGGGTCGACTTTCTTGTTGCTAGAGCTGAGCAATTCAAAGCGGAAGATCCAGAGCTTGCAAAAAGAATTTTGACTCGCGTTGAAAATCTGAGAAATCAGGTGGATGACGTAAGCCATAAATCATCGATTTCAGGTTTGGTTGAAAGTGAGAACAGAAAAGCCAATCAAAAAATCATAGTAAAGAAACAGGGAGATGACAGTCAAAAATCGACAACTGAATTAAATCCGACTACTGTTTTAAAAAGGCCCTTTATTCTTTTCGTTCTAATTCCAACCGTTATATTTAGCATCTACCAAATCTTTCTAGCTACAGAACGTTTTGAAAGTCAGGCTAAAGTAATAGTTCAGCAGCCTGACGGTATGGCTACTTTGGATGCATCTATGGCGCTCTTTTCTGGACTGGGGGGAGTACCCACTGGGAATTCTGATACAGAATTGGTGAAAGCTTACGTCTATTCATTTGATATGGTGGAGTACCTAAATGATAGGTTGAATCTCCGTACGCACTTTAGCATGTATGATGCAGACTATTTCAGTCGAATCCATGAAGGTGACAGCCGTGAGAAGATGCTTGAATTTTATAAGGAACATATTGAAGTCCAAATAGATGAAAAATCAGGTGTGGTTAGTATTTTTACTCAAGGCTTTACTCCTGAATATGCTCAACTGGTAGCTGAGACTATCGTTAAGCGTGCTGAATGGTATATCAATTCTATTGGTCACCAGCTAGCAGAGGCTCAACTTAAGTTTGTTAAGGGTGAACATCAAATCGTGGAAGATAAATT
Source organism: Vibrio sp. JC009 (assembly GCF_029016485.1). NCBI lineage: Bacteria > Pseudomonadati > Pseudomonadota > Gammaproteobacteria > Vibrionales > Vibrionaceae > Vibrio > Vibrio sp. JC009. The sequence goes on from NZ_CP092107.1 coordinate 1,856,535, forward strand.
GGCAGATGCTCAGACCCGCCTGCTTAAGTTCCAGCAAAAATATAATCTTTTGGATCCGACAGCGGAAGGTTTGGCAATGCAGCAAATAACTTATACGCTAGAAGGGCAGATATCAGCAAAAGAAGCAGAACTAAAAGCCTCGCAATCTGTTATGAGCTCTGATGCTCCACAAGTTATCGCATTAAAAGCAGAACTGACAGCACTTAAGTCACAGCTAAAAAGTGAACGAAGCAAGCTATCTCAGGAAAATGGAGGTGAATCAATTCCAGTTAGTGAAATCCTTGCAAAATATACTGATTTAAAAGTGAAAATGGAGCTTGCTCTACAGTCATATACTGCATCTCAGGTTTCACTAGAAAAGTCACGAATCGAAGCATACCGCCAGATGAAGTACTTGATAACAGTCGAATCAGCTACTTTACCAGAAGAGTCAAAATACCCGAATGTCTTCTACAATATAACTCTCTTTCTTGTGGTGCTAAGTATGACATTTGCAATAGGTAAAATAGTTTTATCGACAATAAGAGAGCTTAAATAGAATCAGGGCAAGATCATTAAAAAGCCTTATGGAATAGGGGCTCAATCGGGAAGATAATTTAACTAAACTTATCGCCAACCACTCAAAATTGCAAACAAAACAATGATCGATTTGACGATCTAAACTCGCTGTGATCATATACTGTTTTTTACAGTTGAGATTCTAAGTCATGAACGGATTAAGCCTTTTGGACCACATTTCAATAATACAAGACCCACGCCAAGCCTGGAAAATAGAGCATAAGCTATCAGATATTATTTTTCTGACGGTAGCTGCTGTGATTGCAGGTGCAGAAGGTTGGAAAGATATTGAAGACTTCGGAGAGGATAATCTTGAATGGCTTAGACAATATGGCGACTTTGAACATGGTGTTCCGGTTCATGACACGATAGCCAGAGTAATGAATTTAATTTCAGCGAAGCAATTGCAAAAGTGTTTTTCTGCTTGGATGAGAGATTGTCATGAAGCGGCTAATGGTGATGTTATTGCTATTGACGGAAAGACTATTCGAGGTACTTACAACAAAGAAAAACGTTGTGGTGCGATTCATATGGTTAGCGCCTTTAGTGCTGCAAATCAGGTTGTTCTGGGGCAGGTAAAAACAGCGGAAAAATCAAACGAGATCACAGCAATACCAGAGCTATTGAAGCTATTAGAAATTCGTGGGTGCCTTGTCACTATTGATGCTATGGGCTGTCAGAAGGAAATAGCTAAACAGATAGTAGATAAAGGAGCGGATTATCTTTTTGCTGTAAAAGGCAATCAGCCAAAGCTAGAAGAAGCGATGGGAAAAGCCTTTAATTCTGCGATGCTGAATAGCTACGAAGGCGATAAGTATAGTACTCAAGAAAAAGGGCATGGCCGAACAGAGACTCGAATGGCACTGGTAAGCCATGACCCATCAGAGCTTGGTGATGTAGAGTTTGACTGGGCAGATTTAAGCACTTTAGGTGTTGTTGTTTCTATCAGGCAAGAAGGCGACCAGCCAGCAGAAGAAATGACGATCAGATATTACATCAGCTCAGCTAAGTTAACGGCGAAAGAACTGATGGAAAAGTCCAGAGCGCATTGGAGTATAGAAGTTCAAATGTATTGGCGACTGGACGTTGGAATGAATGAAGATAGCTGTCGAATTCAGCGAGAACATGCTGGTGAGAACTTAGCAGTAGTTCGGCATATAGCTTTAAACCTGCTGACGGAAGAGAAAACTTTCAAGGCGGGGATAAAAAGGAAGCAGAAGAAGGCGAACAGAAGTAACGCCTATCTTTCTCTAGTCCTTGCAGGGCAAGGGGCTTCGTAATCTTGCCCTGGATGTTCATGACTTTTCCGTGCAGTAGCTGTATCTTATCGCTTACAGCTTAAAGCTTACAACTTGATATTTTTATGAAATTTATAGAAACAGATATACCAGACGTTAAGATTATTGAGCCTACTGTATTTGGTGATGATCGTGGCTTTTTTATGGAGACTTTCCGAACTTCTCTGTTTAAAGAGCAGTGCAGTGAAAGAGAGTTTGTGCAGGAGAATCACAGTAAATCCAGCCACGGAATATTGAGAGGTTTGCATTATCAGACCGAGAATACTCAAGGGAAATTAGTCCGTGTTGTGTCTGGGTGTGTTTTTGATGTTGCTGTAGATATGCGTAAAAGCTCTCCGACATTTGGTCAGTGGGTGGGAGTAGAGCTATCAGCTGTTAATAAAAGGCAATTGTGGGTGCCGGAAGGTTTTGCTCACGGATTTTACGTGATGTCTGATGAGGCTGAGTTCGTATACAAGTGTACGGATTACTATAACCCAGAGGCAGAAATCTCAGTAAAGTGGGATGATGCGGATATAGGTGTAAACTGGCCTTTAGGCGATGGTCAGGCTCCATGCCTGTCTGGTAAGGATGAAGTAGGATTATCCTTTACCGAAGCACCAAAGTTTAGGTGATTTATGCGTCTTTTTATTTCAGTAGTCTCTCACAGACATCATAGCATCATCATTAACCTCGAATCGGTTCGTTTGTTAGCAGAAGACACGAATGTAGAGGTAGTATGCAGAGATAACGTGCATGTTCACGTGTTAGAAGATACCTGCAAGGATATTGGTGCTCATTATATAGCTAACAAAAAGCCGCAGGGTTTCGCTGCAAATAATAACGCCAATTTTATCTACTGCAGAGAGCAGTTAGGGATGCGAGATGACGACTACTTCGTTATGTTTAACCCAGATGTATATATCGACAAGCAAAATATACATCAACTTAGGAGAGAACTACGAAACAGGAAGCCTTCGCTGGCAGTGCCAAATTTGTTCTTGGATAAGGAAGAATATGTTCACGATGACAACATTCGTACATATCCGAAATTTTCTCAGTTCGTAAGAACCTATCTGTTTAGTGAACGCACAACAATGGTGAACCGCCGTAAAAAGCTTAAACATAGCAGTAACTATTGGGCAAGCTGCGCATTTATGGCAGTACGGGCGGAGCTTTTTCTGAACAGTCATGGTTTAGATGAAAAATACTATATGTACTGTGAAGACGTAGACTTTTGTTACCGATTGAAGGAGCAGGGCACCTATTTCCACTATCTGGAAAATGTAAAAGCCGTACACTTCAGAAGGAGAAGAAGCAAAATGTTCCTAAGCAAACACTTCTTCTGGCACGTACAAAGTGTGCTAAAATACAGCCTCACCAAAAAAACATTCCAGGCAAAACAATCCCAACTAGAGCAATTAAATAGGCAGCTGTAGCAAGATTCGGCTTTTCCGACAGCCGACAGCCGACAGCCGACAGCCCCATGATAGACATCATCCTAGCCACCTACAACGGTGAAAAATACGTCGAACAACAACTCAAGTCGATCCAGAATAATGTTGACTACGATAAGCTAATATCGCGTGTGATAGTCGTGGATGATGGCTCACAAGACGGGACTACAGATATTGTTAAGGTTTTAGCTGCAAGTGATAACAAGATCGTTCTGGAAAAAAACATTAGTGGAGCGCATGGCGCATGCGAAAACTTCGCATTTGGGATCAGCCTGAGCGATGCAAACTATATAATGCTCTGTGATCAGGATGATATTTGGCTAAAGGATAAAATTTCACTTTCATTCAGCCGAATGATTGAAGCAGAAAAAAGAAACCCAGATAAACCAATACTCGTCTTTTCTGATAAGCAAATTGTTGATGAAAACCTAAATCTTATATGTGATAGCTATTTTCAACTTAAAAAGATAGATAAAGGTTGGCACCATAGCTTTGATCGGTTGCTTCACCAGAATGTAATATCAGGCTGCACCATGCTGTTTAACAGAAAGCTAAGTCAGATAGCGCAGCCAATCCCTTCTGATTGTTATATGCACGATTGGTGGATTAGCCTTTTTGCATCCAAGTTCGGACAAATTGAATTTATTGATAAGCCTTTGATCCAGTACCGTCAACATGCCAATAATACCATAGGTGCCAGGCAAAAAGGGCTGACGCTTGTTACTAATTTCTTTTATCACTTGGATTCCTTTGAGGGTAGTTTTCGAAAAACAGCCCAACAGGCTAAGTTATTTAAAGAGCGGGTTGAAATGCCTGGACATAAAAAACAAGATCAAGCCACGGATACGCTGATTGCTTTGGCAACTGTTGAACAACAAAGCATTGTCGAGCGATTAAAATATTTTAATAGCAATACAATAACAAGAAGCAATGCATTCGGCCGATTTGCATTGTTTCTCACTTTAATAAGATTACCAGTTTTAGATAGATAGTGATTATTTACCGGATAGTGATAGTTAAACAATGAAAAAAGTACTAATAACAGGCCGAGATGGTCAGTTGGCGTGGGAATTGGGGCAAACCATGCCGGAAGGAATAGAGCTCAAGTCATTAGGCATAGAAGAGCTTGATATTTCGGACGACTCTCAAGTTAATAAGGCAATGTATAGCTTCAATCCAGACTTTGTAATTAATACAGCGGATTACACGGCAGTAGACAAAGCTGAATCAGATAAAGAAACAGCCTACGCAGTAAATGAAAAAGGATGTGAGTATTTAGCTATCGCTTGTAAGAAACACAAAGCTAAATTAATACACGTATCAACAGACTTTGTGTTTGATGGGACCAAAAGTACTTCTTACCAACCAGACGATCAAACGAGCCCCATCTCTGTTTACGGTGCATCAAAGCTAGCGGGCGAAATTAAAATAGGCGAAATACTAGGCAGCGAAGCAACCATCATCAGAACGGCTTGGCTATACTCGGTCAACGGTAGTAATTTCGTAAAATCCATGCTACGCCTAATGCAGGAAAAAGAGCAACTAAGCATAGTCTACGATCAAGTTGGTACCCCAACTTGGGCAAAGGGCCTGGCAAAAGTAATTTGGGCACTACTTCAATCCGACAGCCGACAGTCGACAACTGACAGCCGTATTTTCCATTGGACCGATACCGGCGTTGCATCATGGTTCGACTTCGCTGTAGCAATACAGGAATTAGCGACCGAAAAAGGTATGTTGAAAGATGAAATCCCAGTCTATCCAATTCCAACACCCGCGTATACAACCCCTGCGAAACGTCCAAGCTTTAGCATAACAGACAAAACACTTTTAGAAGAGATTTGTGGTATAAAAGCGGCTCATTGGAGAAGACAACTCTCATCGATGCTTGATGAGCTAAATAGTCATTGTTCATCTAATGTGAATCGATTCAATGAAGTGGATAAAAAGAAACATGAATTGGAATTAACATTGGTTCAAGAAGATTTAGAAAAAGCCATAATTAATAATAATTTTAGTTTAATTAAACCCATATATAAAGGTGAATAAATGCTCTCGCCTAAAGAACGATTTGAAAGAAATGTTATAGGTCAAGATTTATCTTGCAGCGTATGTTTAACTTATGAGCAGTTGACAGATATAGCTAGTGAAGATTATTTTCCAAATAGTTGTTTATCAAAATACAAAAAAATCTTATCTAATGTATTGGATGAACTTGATAGTATAAAAAACACATCAAGTTTTAAAGCATATAAAAAACATCTTCGTAATATTTACGTACAGCTTAATAATTCTAACATTCACCTTGTTAATAATATAGAACTATATTCATGCCAAGTTTTGGACGTTCTGTTATCAGACGTAAGAGCAGTAAATTATCTTGATTCGATATATGACTTAGCCCTAGTTATAGGTCAGGAGTACTATTTAGCAAACTCACTCCTGGATAAAGGAAGAGATGTACTATTTAATTTAGAAAAGCACCCATCAAAGTTAAGAACTGTTTCAAAACTTGTAACACTAATAGATGATAGTTACGATACACTTTTAGGTTATTCAGAGTTTATTCCTTCAAATTATCTTCTGTGTTTTTTATTTTCTGCTGCAAAAAATAAAGAAGATATAAAATTATGGGAGAGGAAATTAAATACTATAACAGGCGAGACGGAATTAGATTATTTATTTGAAGTCATATATCGATCTCCATCCAAATTAGGATACTTGCATGACGCTTCGAAATTATTAAATTTAGCCAGAATTTCGAATAAAGGAAACTATTTGAAAGTAAGTTTCATCTTGCAAAGTTTACCAATAAGCAAAGAATTTAATATTAGTTCATGTACCGATACTTTTATTAAAATACTATCTCTTCCAGAGAAAGAAGTTAAAGAATTTTATTGGAATATTCGAAGGCTTGAATTTGACAAAGGTTTTACACTAAAATTAACCAATGAATTATTTAAAGAAAATAAAATATCTCTAAATGAACTTACAAGAGACAAAAAAATACTAATTTTAAAGCTATGTGGTAATCACCTTTCTGAGCCTCATATTAGAGAAGTTCTTGATAGTGAACCTGATGCTTATAATAAAGTAACTTTAGCATCACTTTTGGGTTTAAATTATTACTCTAGATCTTTGGTAAGAAGAATTAATTCAAAAAAAGAAATCTACCCAAACTTAATTATGGGCGAGGTATGTGAAGATAATCTTGAAGTTTATTTTGAGAAACTTCTTGAAGAATTTGAGTCATTTTCTAGTTGTCAGGAAGTAGTGAAAACTGGCCCTCTTATAACGGTAATAATCACAACCTATAACCCTAATGTCTCGTTATTTATCTTATCAATCCGCTCTATTTTAAGTCAAATATATAAAAATATTGAAATAATTATTGTTGATGACTGCTCAAAAGATGAAATAACATCCAAGCTTAAAATTGAACTTAGTAAGTTAGATTTTAAAGGAATAAATTATCGGTTGATATCGAATGAAAAAAATATAGGACAATATCGTTCGAGAAATAAGGCCATTGCTTTATCAAATGGTGAATATTTTGCGATCCAGGACGATGATGACGTATCTCATCCGACAAGGCTTTATAAACAAATGTCAGCGTTAAACCAAGGGGCAATAATGTCATTTGCAAAGCATATAAGATTCAATGAAGATTTGAGTATATCAATAGATGACAAGAAAGAATTGACTATATTTGGAGATGGACCAGCTACTTTATTATGTACAACTAAATATGCGTTACAGATTGGTGGATTCAGGGATATCCGTAGTCGAGGCGATATAGATTTTCGAGAACGAATGACACAAGTTTTTGGAGCTAGATATATTGATTTACAAGAACAGCCACTCTATTTCATGCGTGCATCTATGTCAACTATTTCATCCGTTTATGAATATTTTCATGGCGATAAGTTAAATTACTATAGAGATTTAATGATTAAAAGGCCGAGCGCAGTATAATGAAAGTGATAATATCTTTGACTACAATTAGTTCTAGAATAGATAAATTGGATAAAGTTATAGAGTCCTTGATTTGTCAAGAGATTGATAGTGAATTTGAAGTCCACTTACATATATCAGAAGAAAGTTATTTGTTGGATGAGGGAATTAAGCAAATACCACAACGTCTAAAGTCATTAGAGGCTGATAACCGAAATTTCAAGATAAAATATGTAGAGAACATCGGGCCTTATAGGAAAATCATACCAATACTAAAAGATATAAATAAAGGGAAATTATTTTGTGATTATGTTGTCACAGTAGATGATGACACAATTTATCCGAAGAATTGGTTGAATGAGTTGGTTGCCAAGATTATTAGCCTTGAGTGTGTTGTAGCCTATAGAGGCCGGAGATTAGACATAAATGATAATGGTGAAATCAAACCATATAGATCATGGAAACACTCTAGTGATGAGCTTTTATCTCCAGATATTCGTACGGTAGGTACCGGGAAGGATGGCATTATTTACAGACCCGACTATTTTCATCCTAATGTTTTGAACATGGATGAGGCATTGGAAGCTTGTGGGCATGCTGATGATTTATGGTTAAAAGTTCACACCGCGATTATGGGAGTAGAGACTGTGCTTATAAATCAAAAATTACGGGATCAGTTCGAAGATATTGGTGAAGAAGATGAACAAACCCTATATAAGGTTTTTAATAAAAATGGCGGGAATGATAGAGCTATGTCCAACATTAAAAACTATATACTGATCAAATATGGATTAAATCTAACAGATGTTTTTAAGTTTAATAATAAACTTGGCTCGAGTTGGTTTAATGAAAACTTTTTAAAATCCCTCTGAGGCTACAATGGCTAAACTTATTTTACACATTGGTACGCACAAAACCGGAACAACAACCATCCAACAAGACTTATATGATAATATAGACGCCCTTGAATCAAATAAAATTCTTTATCCTACGTACTCTAAGTTTCTTGGTATCAAAGATCATTATGCACATTTAGATATAGCAAAAGCTATTATGGATGATAGCGAAACGATAAATAGAGATAAAGTTGTCTCTTTTTTTAAGGACGTTTATTCATACTCCAATGAAAATGATATTGAAAAAGTTATAATTAGTGCAGAACCGTTTTATCGGGGGTTATGGCCTGAATGTGAATGTGAATGTGAATGTGAATTTTGGGAAAAAAAAGATGCATACATTAATTATTTATCACAAATAACTTGTTTTGATGACATAGAAGTTGTCATAGTTCTTAGAAAACAAGATGACTATTTGGAGTCTCTATATAACGAACAGGTAAAAGTTACCAGATACTCTAAGAATATCATGACATTTTACAAAGAATTTCATGAACGGTTTGAGTATAAGAAACAAATAGAACACTGGCAAAAATATTTTCCTACGATCAATGTCCTTACGTTTGATGAGCTCATAAATAATGGGAATCTTACTAAAACCTTTTTAGAAAATCTAAATATTGACAACTCTATACTAGAACAACTTAATTTTCCTAACAGAATTGCTAACGAATCATGGCCCTTAGAGATTGTTGAATTGAAGCGTCAGCTAAATGGATCTATGATGAGTTTAAATGAGCTTCGACAATTTCGCTCTATGTTTACTGGTTTAAACTTAAAAGAAATTGGTAAGTTTACTTTTAAGTATACTAGGCTTGATGAGAATGCAAGAAGTAAAATTTTAGATGATCATTGCCTAGATAACGAATCTATTTTAAAAAACTACTTTTCTGAAAATCAAGCTGAATTATTTCCAGCTAAAAGAAATAGTTATCCTGTGGTTACAACAATTAATACTGCGAACGCTATAGCGATGTTATATAAGTTGAATTTCAAATGATTAATAAAATTAGAAATAAGTTACTTAATTTAAGTTCAAAAAATCATGTAGTCATTGATATTGTGACTAAAGATCATATATCTGGTACGGTTAAATATACGAATAAAAAATTCATCCAATTTTTAATAGATTCAGGTGCTAAAGAGTATAGTCACGATGTGGTGTTAAATTATTCTGATCAAGAACGGGTTCGTTTTTCGATACCATATAGCATGAAAGGAAATACTGTATTTGTTACCTGTCGAGACTATCGATTCAAAGCGAAATATGATAAGCGTACTCATGTAAACTTTAGTATTGATTCTATTAATAAAAACGTGATTTCTGGTTGGGCTTTTGACTGTGATGAAGAAACAAATGATGTTATCTCATCAATTTTAATTGATGGAAAGATTCCTGAATATATTTTAGAGTATATTGAACGCGCGGATATTAATTCAATTCTTGAATTAAATAATTGCAAGCTTGGATTTAATATAACAGTAAGTCCAAAGTTTCTTAATGTTGGAAAAAATAAAGTGACAATTATGTTTAAGTCAGGAAGTAGTTTTGATGCAGATATCGAAATTTCTCCTGATGACTACCTTAGACTAGAACTATTATATAAAAGAACAAATGAAAGCCTTTTTAGGAATAAAGTGCAAGAGCAGATAGATGAGATATATGATGAAATAGTAAACACAGATATATCCGGTTCTGATTTAGAAAAAACAATATCTACGCTTATTATTAAAGTGGCTGAAATCAATGCAAAGCTCTCGTAAGCTTTTTCGGTTGCCTTTATTATTTTCATCTTCGCAAGGAGCGCTGGATTGTATACATGAAGGGCACATAACTGGCTGGTATATATCACACAATAATGATCATAAATTTAAATTATTTGCTAATGGAACTTTTTTGGGGTTATATTCATGTAATTCTTTCCGTCCTGACTTAATAAATATATCTGATAAAGAGCTTTGTGGATTTAGGATACCAATTTGTCCTAGCCTGCTAATAAATCGTAGAATATCTTTTAAGCTAACCGATTGCTTAGGGAAAGTTGTTTGTAAAAAAACACTGATAATTGAGAACCAAAATTCCACTTATAATACAAATTTCGACTTGAAGGACTATTTATATTGGGCCAGAGAAAATAGTCTCACTCCTTATGGTCTTTATAATTTTAGTCATAAATTGATTCATACGCAAAAGAGTTTTCAAAAACGACTGACTACATATAATAATGAATTGATTAAGTTTTCAATAATTATCCCGACTTATAATCGTTCAAAATATATTATTGACGCTCTGAACTCTGTCAAGCAGCAAACGTACTCTAATTATGAAGTTATCATAGTTGATGATGGTAGCGATGATAATACTAAGCAAGCTGTGAAAAATTTTATCAGCGATGACTCTAAGTTTCAATATATCAACTATCAACCAAATAGAGGTGTGTCTATAGCAAGAAATATAGGTATTAAACAAGCATCAGGTGATGTGATTGCATTTTTGGATAGTGATAATACTTGGGATAGTTCATACTTAAGAACGTTATCATATTTTTATGATAAATATAACTGGGTGGATTCATATTATACAGGTATGGAGATTTGGATATCTGATGCAGTCAACTATTTTTATAAAACTGGCATAATGATGCGAAAATTTTCCTATGAGTCGTTGAAAATAAGCAATTATATTGACCTAAATTGTTTTAGTTATCGTAGTTCCAAAAAATACTATTTTGATCAAAAACTAAATAGATTAGTTGACTGGGAATATATCTTACGTATAGCTAGAACAAATAACATACGACTAATACCATTATCTTTGGTTAGATATCAAATTTATGAAAATCTTATTAGAATTACTAATTCGGTGGAAATAAAACATAACTTGGACTTAATAAAAACATACATTCAGGATCATCAAAAGTGAGCATGTGCTTTAGTGTGTAATATCGTTGCTGAGCAAGTTGAGGAGCTAGAGATCGTAAAAAAGGCCGCCACCTACTTCGCGAAGAATCAAAAGTAGATTACTATGAATTTATGCTCGAACACCTACTGAACTTCAGTGTCGTCCGTATGGCTAAGGTGTTCGGAGTATCTCGAAGTGGGTTTTATTACTGGGTTGAGCATCGCCACAAGGCCATTCAGCGCGAAGATAGCCGTAAGGTGCTTGATACGGTCAAAGAGGCTTTTGACAGCAGTAAAGACCGTGATGGCGCGAGACGTATCCAAAAAGAACTGGCAGATAACGGTGATAGTCACAACGTCAAAACCATTGCCGCCAGTATGAAACGTCAGGATTTGACCCCAAAAGCTGCACGCAAGTTTAAGTGTACAACGGACAGCAAGCACAAAATGCCTGTTGCTCCGAACCTGTTGGCTCAAGATTTTAACGCAACGGCTCCGAACCAAAAGTGGGCTGGTGATATTACTTATCTTGCCACTAGCGAAGGCTGGTTATATTTGGCGGTAATTATTGATCTGTACTCACGTCAGGTGATCGGCTGGTCTATGGATACAAGAATGACGGCAACTTTAGTCTGCGATGCACTATCGATGGCTCTGTTCCGTCGAGGGTTCCCTGAGCAGGTTATTGTTCATAGTGATCGAGGTAGCCAGTACTGTTCAAAAGACTATCGAGATCTCATAACTGCTTATAATCTAAAACAAAGTATGAGTAGAAAAGGAAATTGCTGGGATAACGCTTGTGTCGAGAGCTTCTTCCATTCAATGAAAGTTGAAGCGATCCAATATGAGCCGATCATGACGAGAGGTGAGATGCGCCAAACGATCTTTGAATATATAGAGGTTGATTATAATCGGACAAGAAGGCACAGTGCTCTTGGGTATCTGAGCCCAGTTAACTTTGAAAATCAAAATGTCGCTTAATGAAGTGTCCAGTCTGGCTGGTGCAGATCAGAAGTTCAAATGCACTGGCGACTGGACGTTGGAGTGAATGAAGATAGCTGTCGAATTCAGCGAGAGCATGCCGGTGAGGTAAGCGTTCACCAGTAGGTACTTGACCTGGGGGATCACAGGCCAAATACGTTAGGGTAAGGTTGCCGAAGGGTAACGGCCTGCACGATTTCGGTTAGAGACGACAAGGTAGACATTCCTCGCTTATTGCAGGTCTCAACGAGTGAATGCATACGGCCTCTGAACTTGTCACCTGCATCAGATGTCGTGCCATAGCTGATTTTTCGTTGGATGACGCAACCTCGTATCCGCCGCTCCGCTTCGTTATTGGTTAGTGGTATGGAGGTATCGGTCAAGAACAGCCATAAGCTTTGTCGATGAGATTGTAGTTTTTCACATCGGCCTTTGTAACGTTGTACTACTATTCCGCTGCCTTTTTGAAGCCAGTGGTCAAACGATTTTCGAAGCCGGTTCATGCGCCGGATATACTGTTCGTACTGGATTTCCGCATTTTCAAAACGGTGACGTGTTCTAAAAACCATATTGGCGATATGCGTCAGGCGTTTTCCTACAAAAGCAGTATAACCAGCACCGCTATAATCGGCGATTTGCTGCAGATTTCGCTTTACATGAGCCCAACATAATTGGTGTTTTTCTGGCTTCAACCAGTTATAGCTTGGACATTGGTCGGTGACAACCAGACCGGTATAGTTCTCACCTAACACAGTTTTCGCTGAATGAGCTGAGCGAGAGAACAAGATCTTTTCGTAGACAAGGTCTTCACTGGCAACAAGCCAGCACCAGCGTAAACTTTCTTCTCCATTGCGAGGGTGAGAAGTTTCATCAACATGAACCAGTGGCGCTCTTTGGATACTATCTTGGATTGCGTGGTGTAACGGAGTCAGCATTGAAGCGACTTTGGTCTGTGCTTCGCTGATGGCCCCAACTGAGAATGTTGTTCCAAGTTGCTCTTTTAACAGCGAACGGATCTTGCGGATACCTAAATGATATTGCCCAGCTAACACAGCGATATAGCTGAGCAGGTTGGGCCCCATGATACCTTGGGATACATTCTCGGGTTTCTTTGCTCTAACGACCTCATTGCAATGGCGGCACTGGCCCGAAAATAATCGGTACTCAGTGATATCGACAGTTGGCTTTGGTATCTCGTGCACCTGGTGTCGATAAAACGGCTTATCGTGAACTGAGATCTCTGATTCACCGCAGCACGGACAAGTTGAGTCAGGCAAACAATCGATGACAACGTCGGTGTCTTTTAGCTTCGAGAGTTGTCGTTGACACCCTGGGTGGCCTTGTTTAGCTCCTCTCGGATTGCGGCCACCAGAGCTTTGAGCTTTTTTCGTTCAGCTCGCTCTTTGGGACCATCGGAAGAAGGAGGCTTTGAAGAATTGGAGCAACTGGTTTTCAATTTATCTTCATAGTGACGTAGTTGCTCCCACAACTCTTCGATGAGTGCGTTAGCTTCTTTGATATCAGAGGCAACAGGTGCCGCTTCTGCGAATTTGGATTTCTTCTTTTTCATATCAACAGCATGAAGGCTGAAAAAGATCACTCAAGAAGAAAAAGTAGATCAAGTGCGGTGGGTCACACTTGATTTGTCAATGAGGGACTGGTGAACGCTTACCCGGTGAGAACTTAGCAGTAGTTCGGCATATAGCTTTAAACCTGCTGACGGAAGAGAAAACTTTCAAGGCGGGAATAAAGAGGAAGCAGAAGAAGGCGAACAGAAGTAACGCCTATCTTTCTCAAGTCCTAGCAGGGCAAGGGGCTTCGTAATCTTGCCCTGAATAGTAATCATAGAGATAAACTAGTAATTCGGTTCTGGTTTGCATCTCGGTTAATCGAATGTTTTCCTTGGAAAAAAATACATATTGTCACGAGTCAAAAATGGAAAAAAAAGATAATCCGGTTTTTACTAACTCGATAAATTATTGGGAACAAAGGTATGCAAACGGGCGAACCTCAGGAGCCGGCTCCTACAACAAGTTAGCATCATTCAAAGCTCAGGTTATTAATAGCTTTGTTGAAGAAAAAGGAATTAATACTATTTTAGAGTTTGGCTGTGGTGATGGAAATCAATTATCGTTTGCCAAATATCCTAAGTATGTAGGACTTGACGTTAGTCAAACCGCAATAGAATTGTGTAAAAAACGATTCCAAGATGATCTTAACAAAACTTTTTATTTGGTAGAACATTACACGAATGAAACAGCAGAACTGGCATTATCGTTAGATGTTATTTATCATTTGGTCGAGGATTGTGTATATGATGACTATATGAGAAAATTGTTTAATGCTTCGGAAAACTATGTGATTATATATTCCAGTAACTTCGATAGCGGTGACGGGGAGTGGGCCGAACATGTTAGACATAGACACTTCTCAACCTGGGTTGATGATAATGCTCCGAATTGGAAGCTAATTTCATATATCAAGAATAAGTATCCTTATACAGGTAGCCATAAAACGGGGACTTTAGCTGATTTTTATATATATAAACGTACTAACCTAATATCTACACGTCAATAATGTGTAGATAGATGTGTAATGTCATTTAAAGAACTGGGTTGTGAGAGTTACTTGGGGGGTTAGTAATTCTAAACAGAAAGTCGAAATTTTCCGTGAACGCGTTAATCAACCCATCTATGTCAATGTTATTATAGGTTGCAGGTAGCGTAAGTGGTTGGAGATGGGTGAAGGTGCCTATTTTTTCACAGAGCTTGGGACGGTTTTTGAGGGACTTGGCCTGTAAATAAATTCTAAATTGAACAAAAATGCGAGTGCAAAAGTGAGTATTGTTGAATATAGTTTTAAAAAAGAGATTCCAGCAAAATTAAAAAAATCTACATATAACTCTTTATCAATCCATGAAGCTAGCTTAGACGGCTTTTATTTAAGTAAGAAACATTCTACAGATGATTTGGAAATTTATTTAAAAGTTGGTACAAAGGCAAGGCTACCAACCATTATTACAGTTGATCCGAAAATTAAGTCAAAAGTTTTTATTGCCGGCAATTATGATAACAGGTTTAAGATAAAGATCGTGGAAGGAGGGGCTAGTATTTTTCTTGGAGGTAATACTAAATGGTGCAGATTTTCCGGCAGTCTTGAAGTCAAGGGAAGTAGTTATGTAGTGTTAGGAAGGGGGTGTTCTTCGAATGATTGTGAGATTAAAGTTAGCTCTCAGTCTATTATAATCGGAGACGATTGTATGTTTGCTGAAGGTGTGAAGATAAGGACACATAGTGGACATGGCTTTTTAATGTTAGATAGTGGTGATGTAAAAACCGTATCAAGTCCTTTGTTGATAGAACCCCATGTATGGTTAGGTCAAGACGCAAAAATTTTCTTATGTGAATATATTGGTGCATGTAGTGTCGTTGGTTATGGTTGCTTAGTATCAAAACGAGTTGAAAGATTTACTACAGTTAAAGGTTCTCCTCCTATTGCAAGAAGTATGAATGAAAAATTGTGGTTGAGAAGCTTTAATAATAGAAATGAAGAGCTTGCCAAAAAAGCATATTATCAATTTATATTGAAGAATAATAGTGCTTTGTAGGTGATGTTGGATTTAATTACTGTAACCCGAAAATAATAGATAAACATGCTGTAGTCAGTATCCTCATCATGGCTTGAATTCTTATGATATTGCGAAGTTTTTTTAAAAGAAATAAAGTAATTAATTACTTATATAGTCGTATTGTTTCGGTCTTATTTTCTGTTGATACACTTTTACTTATTCAAAGAACGCAAGATGGTATATTGCGTAAAATTAAATTGAGAAACTCTAAGTGTAACACAAAAATTGTACTTGTTTTGGATGTTAGGAGTAAAGACGTAAATGTTGAACATGCAAAAAGAACTATCGATTCGTTATATAATCAGAATTTTTATAATTGGCACCTTTACGTTATCGGTGAACTTGCTGATTTGTTAGAAGACGATAATCGAGTTACTTCTACGCTTGTTAATTTACCTGAGGGAACTTTTATAGGTCAAATTTACGTTGGTGATATTTTACATAGAAATGCCTTACTAGCATTCGCAGAAGAAATAACGAAGAATACTCATTTATTGTATTGTGATCAGGACACTATAAACGTTTCAGGTCAAAGGGTAAATCCTATATTTAAACCAGAATGGAATGATGAACTTTCTTATTCTACTTTTTATATGGGGAGCCTGACCTTATACCGATTAAGGTGCTTTGGGAGTTTGCATGGTTGGTTAGGCTTTGATTCTCATTACCAACGTGTCTTGCATCTCAGAAGAAATAGTGATGGGATATTTCGACATGTAGACTATATACTTTACCATAGCTGTACAAATCATGAAAATCCCGTTTTAGAAACTGATTTGATAGAGTTAAACAAGTTTTTAGAAAAATATAAAGCAAAAGCTATGACGGGACTAACTACGGATAGCTATAAAATAAACTGGCCATTGCCTGATATATTGCCATTGGTCTCAATAATTATTCCAACAAAAAATGCACATAACATAGTTAAGCAATGCATTGATAGTATATATAAATTAACATCTTATCAAAGGATTGAAATTATTTTAGTGGACAATCAGTCAGATGATCAAAGGTCGACCGCATATTTTAATTCTCTTGAAAGTAAAGGAAAAGTAAAACTTCTTCGTTTTGATGGTCCGTTTAATTATTCTGCAATCAATAATTTTGCTGTTGCAAATGCCAATGGCGAAATACTGATTTTGATGAATAATGATATTGAAGTTATTTCACCCGAATGGTTGACAGAAATGGTTCGTCACCTCTGTAGAGATGAGGTGGGTTGTGTTGGTGCTAAGCTTTATTATCCAAATGATACTATTCAGCATGCTGGTGTTATACTAGGGTTAGGTCGTTGTGCTGGTTACAGTCATAAACATTATCAACGTAACGATAATGGCTATATGAATCGACTCAAGTTGGTTCAAAATTATGGCGCAGTTACAGCGGCTTGCCTTGGAGTCCGTAGAGATGTGTATGAAGAGGTTGGTGGTTTAAATGAAGAAAAATTATCTGTTGCCTATAATGATATTGATTTCTGTCTGAAAGTTCAGAAAGCCGGTTATCAAAATGTATGGTCTCCTTATATTGAACTTTATCATCATGAATCTTTAACTAGAAATGACGATTTTTCACCTGAAGAATATACAAGATACATGTCCGAGCTTGATTATATGCAAAGGACATGGAAACTGGACAAGTTTGTTGATCCAGCATATAGCCAGTGGTTAACAATTTCGAAGGAGGATTTTTCATACGATGATCCTGTCTTCTTTCATGTGACACAAAAATATTAATGCGCAATTATAAGATAAAACTAGCTGCTATAGCTCGTGACGAGGCTGCTTACCTCCCTGAGTGGATATTTCATCACCTGTACTTTGGTTTTGACGAAATCGAAATTTATGTTAACAACACATCTGATAATACAGCGAACCTATTAAAAAAAGTAAGGCTGATGCCTGTTAAGATCGTTGATGCTGATAGATTGTTTAAAACATCTAGAGGAGATTTTCAGTTTAGAGCCTATCAGCAAGCCGCGAGTAAAGCGAAAGCAGATGGCTTTAGTCATATAATGTTTTTAGATATTGATGAGTTCTGGACACCAAGAGATTTTACTACGTCAATTCATGCAGCTATTGATCAATTTCAGAACCCACAGGTGCTTAGTTTTCACTGGTTACTACACTGTGATGAGGACAAGTATTCTAATTGTTATAAACCTTCTATCCTGGTAAAGCAGAGCGATCACTTAAAAACAATTTTTAAGACAGATGCTCCATGGACGTCAATCGGTTGTCACAATATTATTGGCGATGGCCTGGACTACAGGGCGGCAGATGGGAGCAAACTCTCATTCGATGATGATGATGTACATAGGGCTACGGCCAAGCCCTCAGATGCAAAAATAGCTTCTTTCTTCGTTATGCACCGCATGTTTCGTAGTGAAATGGAATATATTTCATTGCTTGGTAGAGGGAGGCCAAGTTCCCTTAAAGTGAAGAACAACCGACCTGGATATTATTCCAAGTTCTCCAACTTAACTCAGATAGAAATAGATAAAAAGGTTCTTGAGTCTTATTACTCATCATACAACGACTTTATTCTAAAGTATTCGCTTTCTGCCGAGATATCGAAAGCACAGGACTTTGTTCGAAATCGTTTTAACTATGTTCTGGACTTAGCGAGAAAAGCTGATGGTGAAGACGCATTAACTTTCCACAAAGTATTCGACTCGATAAATATTCATGAAGTCAAAGAATTACGTGCTCAGCTTGAGCAGAAGATGCTGGTCGAAAAGTTAGTCAGAGATCAGAGTCAAGATTACTCATTTAAGCTATTTGTACTGTTTCTTAAGGCTAGATTGTGGCGAAAGTTAAACCGAACTGAAAAGGCATATCAGTGCTTTGCTCAAGCAGCAAATTTATTAAGTAACAGGAAACGTATTGTTAATGCGGATTTGGTTCAAATTGTTTTGGAAAAAAATGAGTATCCCCCAGGTAAAATGGCCAATATTCATCGAGATATTGCGAGAGAGTTGTCTAGATCTGGCCATTATGAGGATGCTTTCAGTTTTATTGACAAAGCGTTGGAATTGAGGCCTCAAGGCTCACTTATTCAGAAGCTTCATGCGTCTATAAGAAATAAGATGAATAAACAAATACGTTTAAAATAAAAGAAAACTACTATTGAATTAAAATAAAATTAGGAAGCTCGATGAAAATTGCAGTATCAGGTACAGGTTATGTTGGTTTGTCTAATGCGATGTTACTGGCTCAGAAACATGAGGTTGTTGCTGTAGACATAATTGAAGAGAAAGTTGAGTTACTTAACGCAAAAAAGTCTCCTATTGTAGACAAAGACGTTGAGTCATTTCTTCAAAACAAAGACCTTCATTTCACTGCTACCTTAGATAAGGCGTCAGCATATAAAAACGCTGACTTTGTAATTATTGCCACGCCAACGGATTATGATCCACAAACGAATTACTTTAATACATCGTCTGTAGAATCAGTGATTCAGGATGTGACAAAGGTAAATACTGATGCTGTTATGGTAATCAAATCAACTGTACCGGTTGGTTATACTGAAAAAGTAAAAAAACAGTTCAATTGTGAAAACATAATCTTTTCTCCTGAGTTTTTGAGAGAGGGTCGAGCGTTATATGACAATTTGCACCCTTCTAGAATAATCATCGGTGAACGCAGTAAGAGAGCCGAAAAGTTTGCAAGCCTTTTAGTCGAATGCGCTCTCAAAGAGGATATTCCCGTACTTTATACGGATTCCACTGAAGCGGAGGCGGTTAAGCTTTTTTCTAACACATATCTAGCAATGCGTGTTGCATATTTCAATGAACTTGACTCATATGCAGAGGTTCATGATTTAAATGCACGACAAATAATAGAAGGTATAGGGCTCGACCCTCGTATTGGGAATCACTATAACAATCCTTCCTTTGGGTATGGTGGGTACTGTCTACCAAAAGATACGAAGCAGCTCTTAGCTAATTATAATGAAGTACCTAACAACATTATCGGTGCTATTGTTGAAGCAAATAGAACTCGTAAAGATTTTATAGCAGAATCTATTATTCGCCATCAGCCAAAAGTCGTGGGTATTTATAGACTGATAATGAAATCGGAGTCTGATAACTTTCGTGCATCTTCTATTCAAGGTATAATGAAGCGTCTCAAAGCAAAAGGCATAGAGGTGGTTGTATATGAACCTGTCTTAGAAGATGAACGCTTTTACAACTCTAGAGTGATTCGTGACTTAGAAGAATTTAAATCTGTAGCGGATGTAATAGTGGCAAACCGCAAGGCATGTGTACTAGAAGACGTTGCTGAGAAAGTTTATACGCGAGATCTTTTTGGTTCAGATTAATTAGCTAAGTAATTGAAGCACACCTATGATCCAACTCCAAAACCTAACCAAATATTACCCCTCCGAACTAGGTAACCAATACATTTTCCGCGATGTAAACTTTAGGTTCCCGGAAGGCCATAGCATCGCTTTGTTAGGCTCAAACGGTGCAGGTAAATCCACTTTGTTCCGTATCATTGCCGGTAGCGAATATCCAAATAAGGGTAAAGTAATAACTGACAAAGCTATCTCTTGGCCTGTAGCCTTGGCAACAGGCATTCATCCGCAAATGACCGGCCGTGAGAATACCCGCTTTATTGGTAGGGTAAATGGTGTGGCTGATTTGGATGAATACGAAGAGAAGGTAAAAAATTTTGCCGAGCTGGGCATCAAGTATGACCTACCTGTAAAAAGCTATTCTAGCGGTATGCGCTCGCGCCTAGCTTTTGGTACTTGTATTTCTATCGACTTTGATGTTTACCTGATTGATGAAGCGACATCTGTTGGTGATCAGAAGTTTAGGAAAAAAGCCAAGCAGGCGCTTATGCAGAAAAGTAGGGATGCTAGTGTTATCATGGTTAGCCATGATATGAAAGAAATTAGAGAGTTTTGCAATAGCGCGATTATTCTTCATGAGGGGGAACTGACGTTCTATCCGGATTTGGAAGAAGGGTTGAAGGTTTATGCGGAGCTTTAAAAGAAAATTTGGCTGTCGGCTATCGGCTGTCAGTTGTCGGAAAAATATAAAAACTGAGAGCTGAAAGCCGAAAGCTGACAGCTAATTAGGAAATATGGATAAAAACAGATTAACTCATTTAAAAGCGTTGGAAGCTGAATCTATTCAGATTATGCGTGAGGTGGCGGCGGAGTTTGATAATCCGGTAATGCTTTATTCAATTGGTAAGGACTCTTCTGTTCTGCTTCATTTGGCGCGTAAGGCTTTTTACCCTGGGAAAATTCCTTTCCCTTTGATGCATGTGGACACTAACTGGAAATTTAAAGAGATGATTGAGTTTCGTGATCGTCTGGCTAAAGAGTACGGCTTTGACTTACTTGTTCATAAAAACCCTCGTGGTATGGAAATGGATATCAACCCGTTTGTTCATGGTAGTGCTAAGCATACTGATATCATGAAAACGGAAGGTTTAAAGCAAGCTTTGGACAAGTACGGTTTTGATGCTGCCTTCGGTGGTGCTCGTCGTGATGAAGAAAAGTCTCGTGCGAAAGAGCGCGTATATTCTTTCCGTGACAAAAACCATCGCTGGGACCCAAAAAACCAGCGTCCTGAGCTGTGGAATGTTTATAACTCAAAAGTAGAAAAGGGTGAGAGTATTCGCGTGTTCCCTCTGTCTAACTGGACAGAGCTGGACATCTGGCAGTACATCTACCTGGAGAATATAGAGATTGTACCTCTGTACCTTGCAGAAAAGCGCCCTGTGGTTGAACGCGATGGTGCTTTGATCATGGTTGATGACGAGCGTATGCCATTAGAAGAAGGTGAAGTACCAGAAATGAAAATGGTACGATTCAGAACTCTTGGCTGTTACCCGCTAACCGGTGCTGTTGAATCTGAAGCGCAGACTCTGCCTGAAGTTATTCAGGAAATGCTGCTATCTACCACTTCTGAGCGCCAGGGGCGTGTTATAGACCATGATTCTGCGGGGTCTATGGAGAAGAAGAAGATGGAGGGTTATTTCTAAATTCCGTAGGGATTTGGAAATAACGCTGTCGGCTTTCGGCTGTCGGAAAATCAGACTTTAGGCATGCTTTGTTTTAGTAAGCTCTTCAGTACTTTTTAGTGGAAAGGTATAAGGGTTTGCTTATGAATTTTGAGAAATTGGATGTTTGGAAGATGTCTGCTCGGTTATCAGCGGATTTGTATAAAGCGACATCGGAGCTTAGAGATTTTGGTTTTCGTGATCAGCTGACACGAGCAGGGCTATCTGTTCCCAGCAATATCGCCGAAGGCATGACAAGAAGTAGCAATAAAGAAAAACGCCGATTTTTAGAAATTGCGCGCTCTTCGGTAGCGGAAGTAAGAACGCAAATTTATATCGGCATCGAAATAAAATACTTACCTTTGACTGATGCTAAAAAGTGGATCTCAGATACACAAAGAATCTCCCGAATGCTAACGGGATTAATCAAATCAGTCGAACCTGACTAGATGGGTGGTTTTCCGGCAGCCGATAGCTGAAAGCCGAAAGCCCCCCCAAGGAGTTCAAGTGTCACACTCATCAAACCTAATAGCCTCAGATATCCAAGAATATCTGAAAGTTCACGAAAACAAAGACATGTTACGTTTCCTTACTTGCGGTAGCGTGGATGATGGTAAATCTACTCTGATTGGTCGCCTTCTATACGATAGTAAGATGATTTTTGAAGATCAGATGTCAGCTATTGAGAAAGACTCCAAACGTTTTAATACAACTGATGAAGAGTTTGACTTAGCATTGCTAGTTGATGGCCTTCAGTCTGAGCGGGAGCAGGGGATCACTATTGATGTTGCTTACCGTTATTTCTCGACAGAGCAGCGTAAGTTTATTATTGCGGATACTCCGGGACATGAGCAGTATACGCGTAATATGGCAACGGGCGCATCTACCTGTGACCTTGCTATTATTCTGATTGATGCGCGCCATGGTGTGCAGGTTCAGACTCGTCGCCACAGCTATATCTGTTCTCTTCTTGGTATTAAGCACATTATTGTTGCTGTAAACAAAATGGATATCGTGGATTACGATCAAGAAGTCTATAAAAAGATTAAAGATGACTATCGTGAGTTTGCGAAAGATCTTGCCTTTGATGATGTTCGTTTTGTGCCTATCTCAGCTTTGAAAGGGGATAACGTAGTAAACGAAAGCGAGAATATGACCTGGTATCCTGGCTCTCCTTTAATGAAGCTTCTGAACTCTGTGAATATTCGTCGCGATAGTTTCCAGTCTTTCCGCTTCCCTGTTCAGTATGTTAACCGTCCGAACCTGGATTTCCGTGGGTTTGCAGGCACGATTGCTGCGGGTGATGTTCGTGTAGGAGATACCGTTGTTGCGCTCCCGTCTGGCAAAGAAAGCAAGGTTGAATCGATTGTTACATTTGATGGTAACCTTGAGTCGGCATCAGCTGATATGGCAGTAACCATTACTCTGGAAGATGAGATTGATATCAGCCGTGGTGATATGCTGGT
Source organism: Vibrio sp. JC009 (assembly GCF_029016485.1). Taxonomy (NCBI): domain Bacteria; kingdom Pseudomonadati; phylum Pseudomonadota; class Gammaproteobacteria; order Vibrionales; family Vibrionaceae; genus Vibrio; species Vibrio sp. JC009. Next base: position 1,879,670 of record NZ_CP092107.1, read on the forward strand.
TCGTCCACATGAGAAGCCAGAATCCAGTGAGTTGGTAGAAGCTGATGTTGTATGGATGACCGAAGAGCCAATGCACCTTGACCGCCAGTATGAGATTAAGCTTGGTACTAAATCTGTATTTGGTGAAGCTCAGGCAATTAACTACAAAGTTAATGTAAACACCATGGAGCATGAAGAGGCTCAGAAGCTAGAACTGAACGAAATCGGTAGCTGCCAGTTTAAGTTTACTGAAGAAGTTCAGTTTGATGCTTACACAGAAAATCGCCACACGGGTGCATTCATCATCATAGATCGCCTTACGAATGTAACGGTTGGTGCTGGTATGATTTGCCAGTCGTTAGAAAGCGGTCTGATCAGCGCTAAAGCTCCCGAGGAGTATAGTGAGTTTGAACTGGAGCTGAATGCGCTGGTTTGTAAGCACTTCCCGCATTGGGGAGCGAAAAAGCTTTAACAGGCTGTCGGTTGTTGGCTGTCGGCTGTCGGTAGGAAGGAATACTGATGGTCGGTAGTTTGATATCTGATAGCTGAAAGCCCAAAGCTGACAGCTATGAATCTCGATTCTATTTTCGTTCTTGCAGTCTTCGTCGGAACTATCGCTGGGTTGATTCGTTTTCAGAATCGGCCTGCTTTTGTTTTTGGCTGCACTATGGTGTTGCTTTATGCCTCTGGCGTGGTCTCGACGGGGGATTTGATTTCCAGTGCTTCTAATCAGGGGCTGCTGACTCTGATTCTGATTATGGTGTGCTCTCTGGCACTGGAAAAGACTCGTTTGTTGCGGTCTGTAGCGACCAAGGTTATTCAGAAAAGTTATGGAGGTACTTGGTTTCGGCTGTTTAGTTTGACTGCGGTTACTTCTGCTTTTTTGAATAACACTGCGGTTGTTTCTACAATGCTTGCACCTATTCGGAGCAACACTTACCATCCAGCGGGCAAACTGCTGATCCCCCTTTCTTATGCTGCCATTCTTGGTGGTACACTAACCCTTGTTGGTACATCAACAAACCTGATTGTGAACAGTCTGGTGATTGATGCCGATCTTCCGCCTCTAAGTTTTTTTGACTTTACTGCTGTTGGTGCAGCCGTTGTTGTTACTTGTGGTGCGACACTGTGGTTGCTTAGTCGTTTTCTTCCTGAGCAGGAGCAGAAAAGTGACAGCTTTAAAGAATACCTTATCGATGCCAAGGTAGAGCCAGGATCTCAGCTTATAGGGAAAAGCATTGAGCAGAATGGGCTTCGTCACCTTGAGTCCCTCTTTTTGGTTGAGGTTATTCGCTCTTCCGCACTTATCACTCCTGTAGCACCTACCGAAGTTCTTCAGGAAGGTGATCGTCTTGTTTTCACCGGGGATATTACTAAGGTAATGCAGCTTAGCCAGTTTGATGGTCTTAGCATATTCGCTGGTCAAAATGGTTTGCCGATTGATAACCTTACTGAGGTGGTGATCAGACCCGATAGTATGTTGCTAGGTAACACATTGAAGACCAGTGGTTTTCGTGCCTTGTTTGATGCTGGTGTGGTTGCTATTCGCAGGGATGGCAGAAAGGTATCGGGTAAGTTGGGAGAGGTGGTTCTTGAAGCCGGTGATTATCTTGTCTTAGCGGTAGGTAATGACTTTAAGTCGAGACACAATATTACAAAAAACTTTATTCTGCTGACTGACCTTGAGCCTGATTCCATGCTGAGTGGTATCAAGGAAATATTGGTTGTTGGAGGTTTTTTTGCTGCCTTGTTTTGTGCTGCAACAGGAGTCATCTCTTTATTTAAAGGGATGTTTTTGTTACTAGGAACTTTAGTATTAAGTCAAAGCCTGAGTGGAAGAGAAATAATACGCCGTTTCCCAAGTGATATTTGGTTAATTATTTCCTCTGCTTTGCTTTTATCGCAGGCGTTGACTAACTCAGGCGTTCTGGAGCTTTTACATGATGTTCAGGATAATTATCTGACAAATCTGACCCCTTTGGTTGCGTTGGTTAGTGTTTATATACTTACATGGATTTTAACGGAACTCGTTACCAATAATGCAGCAGCAGCATTAGTGTTTCCTATCTCTTATAATCTTGCCTTGAGTCTGGATGCCAACCCAATGGCCTTTATTATGGCTGTAGCATTCGGGGCTAGTGCCAGCTTTATGAGCCCTTATGGATATCAAACCAACCTTATGGTTTATAATGCGGGCCGCTATAAAATCACGGACTTTATTAAGATCGGGTTGCCGGTTAGTTTGGTTTATGGTGTTGTTGCGGTTTGGGGGATTGTTGGGGTGTTTGGGTTGTAAGAGAGGGTTGTCGGCTTTCGGCTGTCAGCTTTCGGAGGTGTAATATTAACAGTTGTTGCACGTATATGTATTTGTAGTTTGTATTGACTTATTAGTTTAATTTATTAATTTTTGGACAGCCGACAGCCTAAAAAGGATCAAAATGACCCCATACATTGAAAAACAAACAGACAAAGAAAAATCTTCAGATGTTGTTTGGCATCTGGCTAGCGTATCACATAAAGATCGGAGTACATTAAATGGCCATAAGTCTGCGGTGCTTTGGTTCACCGGGTTGAGTGGTTCAGGTAAGTCTACGGTGGCTAATGCTGTAGATAAAATGCTGCATGATTTAAAGTGTAAAACTTATGTTCTTGACGGTGATAATGTTCGTCATGGGCTTAATGGAGACTTGGGTTTTTCTGATACGGACCGAGTAGAGAATATCAGGCGTATTGGTGAAGTATCAAAGCTTTTTGTTGATGCGGGCTTACTAGTCTCTACAGCATTTATTTCTCCTTTTCAGGCTGATCGTGAAATGGTCAGAAGCCTTCTGGCTAACGATGAATTTATTGAAGTTTTTATCGATACTCCACTGGAAATTTGTGAGCAGCGTGACCCTAAAGGGCTGTACAAAAAGGCACGTTTAGGAGAAATAAAAAATTTTACGGGGATTGATTCAGCCTATGAAGCTCCTCAGAATCCAGAAGTAAGGATTCTAACGGCAGATAAATCTATTGAAGAATGTGCCCGCGAGGTAGTCGACTTTCTGATAAATAACCAATATATCTCAGGTTAGGGGTTTCTTCTGGATTTGTTATATATCAGGCAGTCTCTGCTGTTTTTAGCTGCCTGATATTTTTAAATTAAAAAATGGAATTACATTGAATTACGATCTATTTAACGGTGATGCGGACGGCATTATCGCACTTCTTCAGTTACGTCTGGCTGAGCCTAAAGAATCCCAGCTTGTTACCGGTGTAAAGCGGGATATTAAATTACTCAGCAAAATAGACGCTTCTAAGGAAGATAAAGTTACAGTACTAGATATTTCTATGCTTAAAAACTTACCTGCACTGGAGGCAGTGTTAGCTACCGGGGCGGAGGTTTTTTATGCAGACCATCACCAGTCTGGTGATATCCCAGAAAACGATAATCTTAAAGCTCATATCGATTTAGATGCAAACTGCTGTACGGCATTAATTATCGATCAACTATTAGATGGCAGGTTCCATGACTGGGCAATCACTGCGGCCTATGGTGATAATCTGATCGCAAGAGCAAATGAACTGGCTGAAAAGGCAGGATATAATGCAGAGCAAAAAGAGCAGTTAAAAGAGCTGGGTACTTTAATCAATTATAACGGTTATGGTGAGAAGGTCGAAGACTTGCATTATCATCCTGCAGAGCTTTTTAAAGCATTGCTTAGCTACTCTTCCGCATTTGATGTCATTGCTGATAAAGATTCACCTTATTATAAGTTGCAGGGGGCATATAAAGAGGATATGGATAAGGCGCTGGCGGTTAAACCTCTATATGAAAGCGACAAACTCAGAGTGTATGAATTGCCTGATAGTGCAGCATCACGTCGCATTAGTGGGGTTTTTGGTAACTGGCTTGCAAATAATAAACCTGACTCTGTTCATGCTGTGTTTACCCTGAACAAAGATGAAACCTATACAGTGTCACTTCGTGCTCCTCTGAATAATAAGAAAGGGGCCGGGGAAATTTGTGGAAGCTTCCCTACAGGAGGTGGGCGAGAGGCCGCTGCTGGTATAAACGCGCTACCGAAAGGGCTGGTTGATAGGTTTATTCAGAAGGTTGAAGAGTTTTACTAAGTAAAAAATCGTTGAGTAGATCCTCTTGTTGAGTTGATTATGATACACCATAGTAAATAAGCGGATAAATTGATCTGAAGGGGTTGCATATAAGGGCATACTCAGGTGAAATACAAGGCCTGAAGGTATTGATGTTACTTATGACACTCCTGCCGAAAATATAATATATAAACGTCTATATAAGCATGTATCCGTGAAATTTGGGCGTAAGCCGATTCGGTGACAACGTTATGACTAGGTAAAAGAAGGCAATGGAACGCATATAAACTATGTTTACAACAATTTTTTTGCTGCTTGTAATCTCTACTTCAGCAATGCTGAGTATGCGAAGGGTTGCCATCAAATTTGATTTTGTGGATAAACCTACTTCAAGAAAACTTCATGAAGGAGATATACCGCTGGTTGGCGGTATATCTCTTTTCTTTTCTATTTCTTTCCTGCTTTTGTGGCAGCCTACACTTCTGCCTGGCGCTATGGACTACCTGGCTTGCACCGCTGTGTTGGTTACCGTGGGGGCTATCGACGATAAAATAGAGCTTGGTGCAAAGTTTCGTCTTGGTGTTCTTATCGCTCTTTCTGTTTGGTTAACAGTAAGCCATAAATCTAATCTTGCGCACTTGGGGGACTTGTTTGGTTTTGGCAGTATCGAGTTAGCTTTGGGTAAAGAGCTGTTCACTGTTCTGGCTGTTATTGCATGTATTACCGCATTTAATATGTCCGATGGCTTAGATGGTTTGCTTGGTGGGTTGTCGGCTGTTACCTTGTTAAGTCTTGGATATTTTTTCTATCACGCAGGTCAACTGCAACTTTCATATTTTTGTTTATTTTTTGTTGTGGCAATGACCCCGTACGTTCTTTTTAATCTTGATTTGATACCAAATCGGGCTTTAAAAATTTTCATGGGTGACTCAGGTAGCTATTTGATTGGCTTTACTGTTATCTGGCTGTTGGTTGAGGCTTCTCAATACTTATCTCCATTAACACATCAACTTTCACTCCGTCCTGTCACCGCTCTCTGGATAACGGCAGTCCCGGTTATGGATATGGTAATGGTAATGATGAGACGAATCGGCAAGAAGCAATCACCGCTGAAGGCTGACAGGCTGCATCTCCACCATATCTTTCAGCGTGTAGGGTTATCCTCCCACCAAACACTGCTTATTATTGTTACTTTTGCCGCTGCATGTGCGGGTTTTGGCATTCTGGGTGAGCTATATTTTAT